>PBFH01000007.1 GCA_002719885.1 Rhodospirillaceae bacterium
TAACGAAAAGACCTTGAAGAACAGTCCCGTCTATAACCGCACGCCGTGCACTGACATTACTAAAGGCGAAAGTTGCCGCCGCAAGCAAAGCTAGCCAGCCTCCAAGCATAAAAAAAACTCCTACTGCATTAAAGGGTTGTTATCAGGGAAGAGTTTTATACAGGTAGGTCTTCGACAAAGTCTTCCGTGGTCAATAATGAGGGGTCGCATTATATTTTTTAAATTCTCAACAAACTATAGGGGTTAATACGGTAACAAATTATCTGAGAGATTTTAGAGCTCTCAATTGCGCCTACTTTTTTAGACGAAGTTGAAGTGGGATTGTCGCCTGAAACTGTTAATTGACTGGCAACTAAGATCAGCAAGCTACCCGGCAGCATAACTTCCAAGGCAAACAATAGCCCGTCAGTGCCGACGTGTGATGTTAATTGGTATCCGAAAAACAAAATAAGAATTGCTAACGTAAGTCCAATTGAATCGTGACGTTTTAAAATCGTAGTAATCCAAACTAGAAAACCAATGCTGCAAAGCATCAGGAGGTGCCTTTCTGATAGTAATACATGGGGTAACCCCAGGTGCCAGAAGGTGCTGATGCAGCGTCTAGAATGCATAAAGTCAATACAAACAACGGAATCATAAAATAGGGGTTTTTAAAACGCTTTAGGGTCAACATTTTGGAAGAGATTTTGTACAACCAAGTTGGTTGATGTCCTGTATTTTTAAATTAAGAATGAAAATCATTCGCAACAAGTATATACTGCAATTAATAATTATTCGCAACAAGTAAATAATACCAATCATTCTAAAGAAGGAATACAACATTTTTACCCCTCAAAGCCGTCAAACTATTTTGGTTGTAGCAGTATTTTTGCAAACAATGGTTCGAATTTGGTTTCGGGGCGAGAAAAATAAGCTAAATTAAGCACTAAGATATTGAAAAATATGGCGGGAGTGACGGGACTCGAACCCGCGACCTCTGGCGTGACAGGCCAGCGCTCTAACCAGCTGAGCTACACCCCCGCAACAGTTGTATCGCTGGGTTTAATCTACCCAACCCATGAAAGTCAACTGTATCACTATTATTTAAGGTCTTAACCAATAAAAAATCCCAAACTCCACCTGTAGAAAACACAAATCCTTCTAAATGTGAATCACCAAGAAACCCACCAAAAAAACAGCAAAAGTCCAACTGTACCAAGCACTATCAAGAAAATCGTTTTTGGGATGAAGAAGAGCGTTTTGATGGGGTGCCGGATTAAAAGCCCAAAGAAAAAAAGTAAAAGAAACGCAATTAGTATTTCCATAAACTACCCACGCTGAAGTCCTTCCAATTTATTTATTCTCAGACCTTGTATAACCTACCACAACAAAGTGGCCATCATATTTTTTTAAAACATACAGAATCTCTTGGGAAAAAGTCCCCCACAAGACTAATCTAAACTTTGGAATATTGCTTTTTTACGCCGCATCTTCTGAATTTGTGCAGCCGTCATCCAGCAAGATAAATAATAAGTTGCATCCGAAATCATTCTTCCCAGGCTTCTTTTGGAGATAGATGAACGATTGGCATTGGGTGTAGAGATATTTTTACTTTCCAGAATTGTTCTAACGATACTCGTCTTAATACCAAAATTTGTATTCTCCGGTATCACTCCATAATTCTTAAGGATCTTTTTAATATCCAGTTTGGCAACAGCAACACCAACTACATTTCCTTTGTTATCCAGTATCGGACCCCCACTGTTTCCCGGCTGTAGTGCCGCATCAATCTGAATACGAGAAAAATTATTGGCGATACCGGTAAGGGAACTGATGACGCCCTTCGTAATCTTAACGTCGGTACTTATTCTTCGTCCAAAGGGATAACCGGCGACATAGACATCCTGCAGCCGGTAGGGACTGTCGGTGCTTAACGCAAGAACAGTAGGGGGACGAAAGTCCCCCTTAAGAAGAGCAAGGTCGTTTTGCGGATCATGTGTTACAACGGTCGCTGGAATAGCCTTTCCATTGTGATGAATTTTAACTTTTTGGCATCCCCTAATGACGTGATGGTTGGTAATGACGTGGCCTATTGAAGAAACAGCGAAACCACTGCCAGAGGCCGCAGAGACTGCCTTATTTGAGTTTGAATACTTTCTCGGTTTTGGACGCGATTTTCTTTTGGTAACTACCGGCGGTCTTACCTTCTGTGCATATAGAAATTGACCGTCTTTCCAGATGCCTTCCTTTGAACGACCATCCGCAAAGATATATGTCCCCGGTCCTTGAAATTTGTTATTTCTGAATTCACCAACGTATTTGTCACCGGTCTTGGCAAAGATCTTGGTGCCCTGTCCGTTAGGTTTACCGTTCCTGAATTCACCAACGTATTTGTTACCAGTTTTAGCCCAGGTAAAGGTGCCCCGCCCGCTCCTCTTACCATTCCTATATTCACCAACGTATTTATCTCCATTTGCGAAGAAAAAAGTTCCCCGGCCGTGCCATTTACCATACCTCCATTCTCCGGTGTACTTGTCCCCATTGGCCCAGGTATAGGTTCCCTGACCGTGTTGTTTACCATTCTTAAAAGCGCCAACGTATTTAGCTCCATCGGCCCAGGTAAAGGTCCCCTGAACTCTATTTCCATTCCTGAATTCACCAACGTATTTATTGCCGGTCTTGGGAAAGGTCTTGATGCCCTGTCCGTTAGGTTTACCGTTCCTGAATTCACCAACGTATTCGTTACCAGTTTTACCCCAGGTAAAGGTTCCCTTAACTCTATTTCCATTCCTGAATTCACCAACGTATTTATTGCCGGTCTTGGGAAAGGTAATAGTCCCCTGCCCATTCCTCTTACCATTCTTATATTCACCAACGTATTTATTGCCATTGGCCCAGGTATAGGTCCCCTGCCCGTGCCGTTTACCATCCCTCCATTCTCCGATGTACTTGTCCCCATTGGCCCAGGTATAGGTGCCAAGACAATTGGTCCAGATTGATCTATTATAAATACCTGGACAAAGCGATAGCGCGGACTGAAATTTATTGTCTTTCCAGACACCTTCTTTTACCCGACCATCAGCAAAGGTAAAGGTACCTTGCCCGTGCCGTTTTCCAGCCCTATACCCACCGACGTATTTATTACCATTGGCCCAGGTAAAGGTCCCTTGACCGTGGTATTTTTTATTTCTCAATTCACCGACGTATTTGTTGCCGGTCTTGGCAAAAGTGGCGGTCCCTTGCCCATTAGGTTCACCGTTCCTGAATTCACCGACGTATTTATTACCATTGGCCCAGGTAAAGGTCCCATGCCCATTCCTCTTACCATTCTTATATTCACCAACGTATTTATTGCCATTGGCCCAGGTAAAGGTCCCATGCCCATTCCTCTTACCATTCTTATATTCACCAACGTATTTATTGCCATTGGCCCAGGTATAGGTCCCTTGACCGTCCCGTTTACCCTTTCTGAATGTACCAACGTAAGTATTGCCACTGGCCCAGGTAAAGGTCCCTTGACCGTGGTATTTTTTATTTCTAAATTCACCGACGTATTTGTTACCGGTCTTGGCAAAAGTGGCGGTCCCTTGCCCATTTGGTTTACCATCCCTCCATTTTCCGGTGTACTTGTCACCATTGGCGTAGAGATATGTCCCATGGCCATTCATTTTGCCATTTCTGAATTCACCAACTAGCCTGTCCCCAGCGAATTTATACGCACCTGAATTGACAGTAATGGCTCCGCGACATTTATCCCAATGGTGAGGCCATTGTGATTCATAAATACCCTTAAGTGGACTGCCGGGACATTGAGAATGTTTTGTAAAGTTAGGAACAGGCTGTTTCGAATTTAGCGTGGGTGTTAACTCAGCATCACGTAACATACACCCCGATCCGAAAAGAAGGGAAAATAAATATAATCCTGATATCAACTTCCTCATTACATAACAATGACATTTTTATTTTTACATTGGGAGTCCTTATTTATCCCACATTTAACCTGCATTTACATTTTTATGTTTAGCATTTTTAATAGTCACCATCTTTGTAATCAAATCAGGATACCCAATATGGTCAACCCATTTTCCGATCAAAAACAGTTCATGAAAGCTTGCGATCAGACTGCTGACAACGTTATGAATGCTGAACAATATGATCTTTATCGAAAATTAATTGCAGAAGAAGTTGGCGAACTTGATGATGCTGTAAAAAATAATGACCAGGTTGAGCAACTCGATGCCCTCATAGATATACTGGTCGTAACAATTGGGGCTATTCATTCGATGGGCGCAGATGCTGAGGGTGCATGGAACGAGGTTTTCCAGACAAATTTAGCTAAAATTGATCCTCAAACCGGAAAAGTAACAAAAAGAGGTGACGGAAAAGTTTTGAAACCGGAAGGCTGGAAGGCACCGGAACTAAAACCTTTTCTGAGTGAATTTAAATAAAAACACTAAAACTATGACACATGACCTCGCCGACACTTACGACGTAGATAAAAGGGAAATGTTAGTGGAAACCGAAAATGTTCGTGTCCATACACTCCACTTAACGGAAGGCCAAATTATCCCATGGCACAAACACACAGAAGTGGATGATACTTTTGTTTGCCTCACGGGCGAGACAATTATCTTGTCCGACGGAAAACAAAAGAACATTAAATTATCTCCCGGTGAACGATGTACCATTTACTGCGGCGTGGGACACGCGGTTAAACCAAAATCGAAAAAAGGTACCTCTTTTCTTTTGATACAAGCGACCGGCAAACATGATTTCATACCATTGCCAATTAGGTCTATTATTTAAAAAAATACCTTTAAATAAAATAAATATATTATTTTCATTAATTTATTGTATAACCTAATTTTTTCCTTTGATTATGTTCTTTGCTTTACATTGTATCCAATGCCATAAGGATAGCCTCCGGCGTCGCCGGCGCATTAAGCCTTGGAAATACCTTATAATCCCTTGTCCTAGCTACCGCATCACGTATAGCGAGCCAAACACTTAAAGCCAACATAAGAGGCGGTTCACCAACCGCCTTGGAACGATATATTGTGGGAACAGGGTTTGGAGTATCCTCGAGAATATGCACTTCAAATCGCGGCGGCACATCCCTACTGCCCGGAATTTTATATGTGGACGGCCCATGGGTCATTAAACGTCCGTCTTGATCCCAGACTAGTTCTTCCGAGGTTAACCACCCCAACCCTTGGACAAATGCCCCTTCAATTTGACCTAAATCTATTCCTGGGTTCAAGGAGGATCCTACATCTTGAAGAATATCGGTGGCCAGAACCCTCGATTCTCCGGTTAGCGTATCAATAACCACCTCAGAGATACTTGCTCCATAGGTATAATAATAAAATGGGCTTCCACTCATCGATTTCCCATCCCAATGAATATCGGGGGTCTGATAATAACCAGTTGCAGATAGTGAAATCCGGCTAGACCAGGTAAGCTCTGCGATCTCAGAAAATTTAAGGCTTTCATTACCCGCGTATACACGATTTTGACGAAACTTTATGCTATCAGTTTCAACACCAAAATGGCTCGCCGCAACCTGCTTCATTCGTCCTTTTATTTCCTCGGCAGCATTAAATGCCGCCATTCCGTTTAAATCGGAGCCGGCAGAAGCAGCTGTAGGACCAGTATTTGGAACCTTGTCTGTTCGCGTAGAAGAAATTTTAACATGGTCTATATCAATCTGGAAAACCGAGGATACGACTTGGGCGACTTTTGTAAATAGCCCCTGCCCCATTTCTGTGCCTCCATGGTTCAGGTGGACGCTTCCATCGGTATATACATGAACCAAGGCTCCGGCTTGATTTAACGGGACCGCGTTGAACGAAATACCAAACTTTACCGGCATCAATGCAATGCCTTTTTTTAAAGTTTTATGTGTCCTATTGTATTCTTCGATTGCCATCCGCCTTTCAAGAAGATGTCCCTCAACCTCCAAGCGGTCAACAATTTGAGCCATAATGTTATCAGTCACGGTCTGACCGTAGGGAGTTACATTACGATTTTTAGCGCCATACCAATTAATTGACCTTATATCCTCCACAGACCTTTTTAGCTCATGGGCAATGTGTTCAATAATGGTTTCAATGACTAACATTCCTTGAGGGCTTCCAAATCCCCTGAAAGCGGTATTTGAAACAGTGTTTGTCTTGCAAGGCCACGCCCTGAATAAAGCATTGGGAATGAAATATGCGTTATCAGCATGACATAGCGCACGTCCTAAAACTCCTGCCGATAGGTCTGCCACATTACCTGACCTTGCGGCCATATCTATAATGGCNCCNNCGATTTTTCCAGCTTCATTAAATCCGACTTNATATTTGAATANGAAATCGTGTCTNTTTCCNGTGGCAATCATGTCNACATCACGTCTAAGNCTNANTTTTACNGGCNNNCTNCANTNTTCCGCTAATAACGCAGCTATAGCGGCAATTATTGTCGACTGACTTTCCTTGCCACCAAATCCTCCCCCCATTCGTCGAACTTCAACTGTCACATCATTTTGGGGTATACCCAAGACATTACTGACCCCGTGTTGAACTTCTGTTGGATGTTGCGTTGATGAATACACCAACATTGCTTGATCTTCTTCCGGAATAGCTAATGCAATTTGACTTTCCAAATAAAAGTGATCCTGCCCACCACAGCTAACCTCGCCATTAAGGACAAAGTCGGATTCTTTTATTGCGTCCACAGCGTTTCCGGTTTCAACCTTTGCGGGTTCATAAGTGAATTGCTCTTTATCCCAAGCCTCCTGAATTGTCAGCACAGGTAATAATTCTTCATAAACGACTTTTATCTTTTTAATTGCCGCAAACGCGTTATCGTAACTATCAGCAGAAATCGCGACAATTGGTTGACCTGCATATTCGACAACCTGAGATGCCAAGACGGGCTCATCACTGAATACAGGCGCTATATCGTTCTTTCCAGGAATGTCCTTTGCCGTAATAACCGCCGATACCCCTAAAGACGCTAACGCTTGTGTAATATCAATTTTTAAAATTTTTGCATGAGCATAGGGGCTTAATAATAACGCAGCTTCCTGAGTATCAGGAAAACTTGGCATATCATCAATAAAAATTGCAGCCCCATTTACGTGTTTCCGGGCACTATCATGCGAAGTGGNTTTATAAACTCCCCCTTTAATTTCTTCTGAGGAACTCATGATACCTTTACAACTCCAGACGCGTCCTCTTGACCCATTATATCACGATAGAGTCTAATCAATAAGTTAGAAGCTACCCGTAAACGATAATTTGCGCTTGCTCGGTGATCGCTGATTGGCGTGAAATCATTTGGTATATTTTTGGAAGAGTCACAAACAATATCTTCGTTCCATTTTTTTCGTCTCAGAGATAATTCGGTTTTAATGGCCCTAGAGGGTTTTTCGGCTAAGCCTCCGTAAACGATATGAATATCAGAAATTTTAGAATCTTGGATTTTAAGTCNATATGCTCCCACAACAGAGGATATATCCTGATCGTATCTCTTCGAGACTTTATAGGTTTTAAAATATTCATTTTTCGTTAGCTTGGGTATTTTAATATTTTTTATTACTTCTCCATCCTTGAGGCATGTTTTTCTATAGCCAAGAAGAAAATCCTCTAATCTAAATTCACGTTCTTCTTCTAGAGAGAAAAGTGTAACAATAGCGTTGAGCGCAATCAAAGCGGGAAGAGTATCACCAATCGGTGATGCGGTACCTATATTTCCTCCTATTGTCCCAATGTTTCGAATTTGCCTGGATCCTATGCGGCTAATCAGTTGCCCGAAGGATGGATATAATCGATTTATAAATTTTAAAGAACTTGTGTAGCTAACGGCAGATCCAAGAATTAACTCCTTCTTCGTCTCCCTTACTTCCTGAAGTTCAGAAACATGCGCGGTAGATATAACTGTCTTAGGGATAATCCGTTCTTTGCTAACCAATAAACCCAAATCAGTTCCGCCTGATAACAACATAGCCCCCTTAAGGGAGGCTTTCAGAGATGCCAAGTCTTTTAGGGTTTTTGGTAAAAAAAAGGTTTGATTATTAAACTCGTATTGTTCGGGATTAAAGGCTGTTGGAGACGATTTATAATCAATTCTGTTTTTACACCCTTTACGTGCCGCTTCAACAATTGGTTTATAACCTGTACAACGACACAGATTTCCTGCCAAAGCATCGTGGATTACATCGTCGTTAATATTTTCGCCGGATTGCCCCAACGCAAAAAGAGCCATAACAAAACCTGGGGTACAGAAACCACACTGCGTGCCGCCTTCTTCAACCATTGTTTGTTGGATCGGAATAAGTCTACCGTCGTTAATTTTCTCTAGACCCTCCACTGTAACGATTTCAAACCCACTTAACTGGCCAAGCTGCAAGAGACAAGAATTGACTGCTTCAAATTTATTATCCCTAACGCGGACAACGGTACAAGCACCGCAATCGCCCTCGCCACATCCTTCTTTGGTACCAGTCAGGCTTGTTTGNCTCCGGANAAAGTCGAGCAAAGTCATNGTTGGAGAAATACCGCCAGTATCGTGCATTTTTCCATTGAGAACGAAACGGATCATAGTATCATAAACCTATTAAGACCTATTTTTATAAAACCAACCAAATAAAATTATATTACAAGTTTTCTGACCATTGAAGGCCTGAATANTAAGAGAAAAACCATTCTCTAATTAACAATCACGNTCAAATACTAAATTATGATTATTTCTTTCTAAATCACAACTTATCGTCGGTTTAAAAATTATTTTATAATGAAATACAAAGACATAAGACTAGTAAAATAATGAAAAGCTTNCATGACAACCAAAATTAATCACNTTGCAATGANGTCAACTAATTATGCCAATTTGGATAGGTTTTATGAGGTCTTATTTTGCATACAGACTCCCAAAAGCTTCGCGTCCAAAAAGCGCTGTTACAAATGCTGATGGGTATGAAGATCTAAACATTAATTTTCGGCGCCCGGGACGACCCGGGGTATTAGATCATTTTGGCGTTGAAGTTGAAAGCATTCATGAAATACTTGATCGGATGGATAGACCTTTTCCAAAGGTAAAAGCTTTGAGACGCCTAATTAATAGACCATTCTCTAGCATAACAACTTACGACCCGGACGGAAATTTCTTCAACCTTTCACATCCGGATAAAAATAATAAAAAAGACATCTACACCTAAGGAGAGTTGCATCGGGATCAATATATTACACATTTTTCTATTCGGACCATAAACCGGAAAATGTGTGGAGATTTATTGCTATATACTAGAACAGCAACCAGTAAATAGGCACGAAGATGACGACAATTTTTATCTAACAGGTTGCCGTATNAATATTATTTTAGCTCAGTAGGATATTACAAGTTATGCCAATACTGGAATTACACGCTCCGGACTAGACTATTTCGCCTTTAAAGTAGAAGGTCTAAATGATTTTAANTCAAGTTATTCCTCAATAATTGAACGCAATCAAACCCATGCTTCTCACGGTGTAGGAATANGTCTAGAGGGAAAGCGCGTTTGGTATTCCTCAAACAATCAGTGCCATAAGCAAAACATTTTCTGTCAGATATTGGTAATGTGTTCTTTGCAATATCGGTTTAAAGCTCAAGTAAGCGTCCTCAATCTTGAAGGCACCTTGAATAAAAAAAGATCGTTATTTACGTACTCTCTTCAAACATTTGCTCCTGGAGATAATTCTGCAATCCTGTAGATCCAATAAGAGAATTTTGAGTTTCCAACCAATCAATATGTTCTTCAGTATCTTCAAGAATTCCCTCAAATATTTCTCTTGAAACAAAATCTTTTGCTTTCTCGCAAACCACAATTGCGCCTTTTAATCCTTTCTGATTGGTCTCTTCTGAAATCAAATCGGCGCCAATTATTTCAGAAACATCCTCACCAATATTTAATTTTCCAAGATCCTGTAAATTTGGTAAACCATTAAGGATCAAAATTCTTTCTATGAGCTGATCTGCATGTTTCATTTCTCCAATAGACTCTTGGTAAACTTTTTCCGCTAATCGTAGAAAACCCCAATCTTTCAACATACGAGAATGCAGGAAATATTGATTAATAGCTGTTAATTCATTTTTTAAAATTAAGTTTAATTGCTTCTTAACGTCATCATCTCCATCCATAGGGTAAATTCCTTTTATAGTGAGACTGCTATGTAATGTTAAATGATTTTTTTTGATCTGACTACAAAAAAATATAATAAAATCAACTACTTAAGAATAATAGTCATTCTCAATTCCAAATTTTTCCCTTGTTAATTAAACNTTTCTATTTTAATTTAAGGATGATAATCATTATCATTAGCAAATGGTGCCTAATTACAATGTATATGTGTGTTTGTAACGCAATAAATATGAAAAAAGTACAGGAAGCTAAAGAGGATGGCATTCGAGACGCAGAGCTAGTATTCAAACGATGTGGTGTGGAACCTGGCTGCGGCCAATGTACATTGGAAATGAATCAATATTTACAAGATACAGAAAATTCGAGGAATACCCTCAAAGTCGCTTAATTTTTTATAATCAGAATATTTCGTCTACTTAATCCNATCACTGATAAATTTACGATCTTTAACACCCCATATCCTAGCCGGCAAACGAGAAGTCTTACCATCCGGTTTATCACCGATGGCATCAAGGGAAGTTTTAAACCTCTCCCAAATGCCTAATTCAATACTCCTTTCCCTATTATATCGCCAACGAGTTACCTCTTCATATTTAGTGAATACTTCAGAGAAGGAGGGACGCGATTTAACTCTTGCATACCATTCGTTAACATTAGGATAAGATTTAGTCCAAAGCTCATCACAGCCAAGAAGCCACAGCCTGTGAACATAAGGTGTTAGGGCAGCGTCAGCTAGAGAGTAGCATTCTCCTGCAAGATAAGACCCACATTGAAGAGCCGCATTAATATCCTTGATCATGGTTTCAAGGAAACCACAGGCACAACGACCCTCTTCGGAGTTTAAGCCTAACAAAACAGATTGACGACGCTGCTCTCTTCTTTTGGGTTCCGGGATTTTATCGAAAGATTTTAGCCGTAATCTCGCAGCGTCTGTTATATTACCACTGGCATCTCTCGAAGCTTCTGAAAATGATAAAAAAGCGATTGCACTGTGATACTTTTCGTCTAAATCCTTCATTAACAAATCCATTCTCATAGCTTCATTTGGAAGGTTAGGTGTTAATGCGGGTGTAGGAAAAACTCTGTCAAGGTAACGCATAATTACACTGGATTCCACGAGCACTGTTCCATCGTGGATTAGAGTTGGAACCATGCCATCCCTATTAATCTCAATATATTTTTCACTTAAATTCTGATATTCATGAACATTCACCTCCCGTTCTATTACTTGCTGACCTTTTTCAATAATGGTTAGATGAACCTTGCAACAACAAGTAGAAGTCGGTCCTCCAAATAGTTCAAGCATGAGTATTCAAATTCTCCGAATGTTAATATTACGATCGATATGAAGAAGACTTTAATTCGGATTTTATAATCTTTCCGGTACTATTCTTTGGTAGTTTCTTTACAAATTCAATCACTCGTGGGTATTTATAGGCGGCCATTTGCGACTTACAAAATTCAATAACTTTTTCCCTAGAACAATTAGAGTCACCCTTTAAAACTATAAAAGCGCAAATCTCTTCTCCTAAATCCGGATCAGGTATTGGAATAACTGCTGATTCGACAATGTCCGAAAAACTATTTAATACCAATTCAACTTCGCCGGCCCCAACAGTATACCCACCACGAAGGATAACCTCTTTCTTTCGCCCTACTATACTAATCAGGCCTTCAGAACTCATAGAAGCAATGTCTCCAGTCAAAAACCATCCATCCTTCATTACAGCTTGGGTTTCATCGGGATTATTAAGATATTCGCTCATACAAGAAGCAGTTTTTATCCAAAGCTCTCCTTGTTGCAACTCCTTAACCTTAATTCCATTCTCATCAACAATTTTCAACTTCACGCCCATCGCAGCACGCCCAATCGATTCAGGNGTCTCTAAATCATCATCAGGTGAATAACAAATGGGACGAAATAACTCACTCATCCCATAACCCCTAATAATCCTCAGACCAGTTTTCTTCTTCCAAGACTGAGAGAGTTCCCACGGACAGGGAGCCGCACCACTTGTTACAAATCTGAGGCTGGAAAACATCTGAGAATTAATGTTTTTCAGTTCCAAAATTCGTCGAAACATTGTAGCCACACCACAAAAGATGGTTGCTTTACTGGAATGTATCTTATTAACCACATCTTTTGCGTCAAAGCGCTCAACTAAAACACTTGAAGATCCATTTTGTAAGGGGGCTAAAACTGTACCAAACAAACCATAAGAATGTGCTAGTGGTAACACCGACAATACAACGTCATTTGAATTTAAATTCAAAGCAGATTTACTCCAAATATCAAGCCCAGCTTTCACCGAACGGTGTGAAAGAACAACCCCCTTGGGAATTCCCGTGCTACCTGAAGTAAATAGGATAATCGCTGGGTCTTCATAACCAATATCAATAGCTGGTAAGTTGACTTGATCTGTTGGAATACATGTGAGAACCATTGAAGGTTCTAAAAGGGCCAAAATCTGATCCCGTTCTTCATTCTTTAACCGAGGGTTAAATGGTGTGACCGTGCAACCTGCTTTCAGTCCACCCAAAATTCCAATAATTGTATCAATTGGATTTTCCAGGCAAACCGCTAGTCGAGCACCAGGATGTAAACCCTCCGACCTGATATAAGAGGCGACCCCACCCGCTCTAAGGTTCAACTCTTTCCAAGTTAAAAACCGATCGCCATTTCTGAGCACAATTTTAGAAGAATATTGAGCTGCAACCAAATCGAAACTGCAGGCAATATTAACCATTTTCCTAATTATCTNGTAATGGTGTTAACATCAATGCCATCCCAAATTTCTTCAGGAAATTTATGCCTTGGAGTAAATTCTTTAAGTAACGGCTTTGCAGTAGCATCTATACCCCATTTTGAGGTAAAACCATCATCTCCAGCTGTCGACGGATCTAAATCTGAGCCGCGTGCATTTTTTATTAAAACTAAATCCCTGTCAGGCTGACTTCGTGTCGCTAACGCCCAATTGACCTGTCGATCGTCATACACATCCACATCATGGTCCACTACTACTACNCGCTTAATGTAAAGATCTGCACCAAAAACCGACATTATAGCATTTTTCCCTTGTCCCTTTAGACGTTGCTCTATCGAGACAAAGCATGTAAACGGGCTTGGCACCCGAACGGCCGTTACGCTTGGAACCATAGACCGCACAGCTCGAAAAAGATTAGCTTCCATCGGTATAGTCGAAAGCAGCATATGATCCAAATGCCCAACGTTCATATCATAAAAAAATGCNCCTTTTCTATGAGTGATTGCCTTTACCTCTACCACTTCTCTATCCCGCGCTCCAAGGCTATAGCCAGTAAATTCTCCAAACGGACCCTCCTCCACAGTTTTTACAGGAGAGATTTCCGTCTCTAAAATGAATTCAGCTTGAGCTGGAACGGAAACGTCGATCGTCTCACATCGGACCATTTCAAGAGGTTCTTCAAGTATTGCACCCATAATGTGCGTTTCATCTTCATCCACAGAACCAATCGATAAAGCGCCTAAAGCGATAGCCGGATGTACCCCGATAGCGAAAGCGACCTGTAACGGCTTACCCTGGGCAGNAGCNGTTTGATGAAANTCCCANAGATGTTTTCCTAAAGTCAAATGGATGGATGTGGTATTTCTACCCGTTATCATTAATCTGTTATAGGCACAATTATAAATGCCAGTAATCGGGTCTTTAGCAAAAGAGATTGCGGCTGTAATATAGGCCCCACCATCATCACCATGATGGACCACCTGCGGAAGGGCTCTCATATCAACCTCATTGCTAGTAAGGATAACTTCTTTACATAGACCCGTATTTACTTCTTTCGGAGGAATGGGGTTTTCCATTGCATCAAGAAATTTTTTCTGCATTTCTCGCGGAGCTACACCCATCGACATGGCAAGCCGATGACGACTCGCATGTAAATTCGTCATAACCTTAAAATTTGTACCTTTTACGTTTTCAAAAACAAACACCGGGCGCTTTTTTGTCTCGTGTTCGGTTTTAACAACGGTCGCAGTAATGGCATGCGCTGGATCAACCTCACCCAACACGGATACAAATTCGTCGGGTCTTTCAGATTTAATTTTATTTACAAAGGAAAGAAAATCTTGAGCCATAGGTTATACTTTAATTTAATTTGAAAGAATTATTAAAAAAAAAGGAAATAGCAAAAAGTGATCTTGGTCAACTAATGCAAAAACTGAAAATATTTTAATGTTAATTACACCGAAAACCTTAGGAGTAGCTCAGGTTCTAAATAATGAAAGATGGTGGGCGGTGACGGGATCGAACCGCCGACATCCACGGTGTAAACGTGGCGCTCTCCCAGCTGAGCTAACCGCCCCCATTTCANTCATGTTTTTCTTTATCACACGGTTGCACGATGAAAAAAAGCTTTTAATAAAAAATAAACCGGCCGCCAAAAGGCGACCGGTTTTTTGCGTTTGTAATCCGAAATCTAGTTCACAGCTTCTTTAAGACCTTTACCAGCCCTAAATTTAGGCTGATTGGAAGCAGGTATTTGAATTTTTTCTCCGGTACGAGGATTTCTACCTTCTGACGCACGACGACGCGTTACAACAAAAGTACCGAAACCCACAAGACGAACCTCATTACCTCCCTTNAGCGAAGANGTAATTGATTCAAANACNGCATCACAGGCCTTNGCAGCATCAGCTTTTGAAAGACCTGCACTCGAAGCAACATTGGCAACTAAATCGTTCTTATTCACTATAGTTCCCCTTTAAAATTGAAATGCAAGGATTTGGTCAAATAAAGNTAGACCGATATGCATAAGCNANCTTNTCNGNNCANCCAGCATTCNNNNAGTCTAGGCTCTATTTTTCTACACCGTCAATCGCAGAAATNAGAGAAATTATNCANAAAANNGCTGTTTTTNGNNNTTTTTGCGAATCNNTNTACNAAACATATCCNTTTTNAANAGCANTTTTAATGNGTAACCACNNCTCCTACATCCTTNTNGGNATGATCGGAAACAGAAATNGGGTCAACANCCGGCCANTCTATNGGNACNAACTTTNCAGNAAGTGCACGNTCCAAAACCTCATCAACGGTTGTGACCGGTATTATTTCAAGGCCTCGCTTAACATTCTCTGGGATATCCGCCAAATCTTTTTCGTTGTCTTTTGGAATTAAAACTGTCTGGATGCCGCCTCTTAAAGCAGCAAGCAATTTTTCCTTTAGGCCGCCGATCGGTAATACTCTACCCCGCAATGTTATTTCACCAGTCATCGCTATGTTTTTATGGACATTGACACCGGTTAACGCCGACACCATGGAAGTGCACATGGCAACGCCCGCCGATGGACCATCTTTGGGCGTAGCTCCTTCTGGAACGTGGACATGAATATCATTTTTTTCGAATATCTTTGGGGAAATACCAAATTCAACAGATCGAGAGCGAATATAGGAACGCGCTGCCTGCACGGACTCTTTCATTACGTCACCGAGAGTACCGGTATGTGAAACGTTACCCTTACCCGGCATTACAACTGCTTCAACTGATAGCAACTCGCCACCAACCTCAGTCCATGCTAAACCTGTAGTAACGCCAACAAGATCATTCTCTTCTACCATTCCATAACGATATTTTTTCACCCCAGAGAATTTACCGATATTTCTACGCGTCAAGCGAATACTCTCTATTTTCTCAGTTATTATATGTCTGACTGATTTCCGCGCTAAATTGGCGATTTCACGTTCAAGGTTTCTAACGCCAGCTTCACGAGTGTAATATCGTATAAGATCCCTAAGTGCATCTTCAGAGATTGACCATTCCTCTTTCTTTAAACCATGAGCTTTTAACTGCTTGGGTATCAGGTGCTGTTTAGCAATTTCTACCTTTTCATCTTCGGTATAACCAGAAATTCGGATCACTTCCATCCGATCAAGCAATGGGGCGGGAATTCTAAGGGTATTAGCCGTTGTGACAAATAAAACATCCGAGAGGTCATAATCAACTTCTAGGTAGTGATCGTTAAATGTATTGTTTTGTTCGGGGTCAAGTACCTCAAGTAGCGCCGAAGAGGGATCACCACGCCAATCTGAACCTAGCTTGTCCACTTCGTCTAAAAGGAAAAGTGGATTGGATTTTTTTGCTTTTTTCATTCCCTGAATGATTTTTCCTGGCATAGACCCAATATATGTTCTGCGATGACCTCTAATCTCTGCCTCGTCACGAACGCCACCCAAGGAGATTCTTACAAAATTCCGTCCAGTCGCCGATGCAATGGACTTACCAAGAGACGTTTTACCAACGCCAGGGGGGCCGACTAGACAAAGTATTGGCCCTTTAACTTTACCCACACGTTGTTGAACCGCCAAATATTCAAGTATTCGTTCTTTTACCTTTTCAAGCCCACAATGATCCTTATTCAGAATGTTTTCTGCATAATTTAGGTCTTTTTTTACGCGGCTGCGTTTTTTCCAGGGGATCTCCAAGATCCAATCCAAATAATTACGGACAACAGTTGCCTCAGCAGACATAGGACTCATGGAACGAAATTTTTTAAGTTCCGCATTCGCCTTTTCCTCCGCCTCTTTAGACAATCTTGTATTCTTTATCTTTTCTTCAATTTCTCCTGCTTCATCTCGACCATCCTCTCCTTCACCGAGCTCTTTTTGAATTGCCTTCATTTGTTCATTCAAATAATATTCTCGTTGAGTTTTCTCCATCTGTCTTTTGACACGGTTTCTTATGCGTTTTTCAACCTGCAAAACACCGATTTCAGCTTCCATGAGCGCATAAGCTTTTTCTAATCGCTCCGCTACCGTTGATAATTCGAGAAGTTCCTGCTTTTCCGCAATTTTAAGAGCTAAATGAGATGCAACCGTATCGGCAAGTTTACTAGGTTCTTCAATTTGATTTAAAGAAACCAGAACCTCCGGAGGAATCTTTTTATTTAGTTTTATATATTGTTCAAATTGAGAAATCACGGAACGGGCTAATGCATCGTGTTCTTTCGATTCATCATCATCGGATATCAACTCTGCGCTAGCCTCAAAAAATTGATCATTGTCTTTAAAATTAGAAATTTTTGCTCTTTGCGTACCTTCTACTAAAACTTTGACAGTACCGTCTGGCAGCTTAAGCAACTGTAGAATAGTTCCTATAGTTCCAACTTGATAAATATCCTCCGGAGTAGGGTCATCGTCCCCCGCATTTTTTTGCGTTACCAAAAGAATTTTTTTGTCATCATTCATTACCCCTTCGAGAGCCTGTACCGATTTCTCTCGACCTACGAATAATGGTACAATCATGTGCGGAAATACAACGATATCTCGCAAAGGCAAAACAGGAAAAACAGAACCTTCAACCAAATCAGACATGTTACCTCTTTTAATACGAATTAGCTAATTTTATAGATTTATGAGATCAAAAGTTAATAAGGAAATGGTGATTAAAAGGCCAAAAGTCAAGCACCTTGAATCACGCACTTGTTTCTATGTCTTCATGACGATCGGAATAGATGTAGAGGGGTTTGGCNCGNCCTTCCACAACTTCACCACTGACAGCAACCTCTTCTATTCCTTCAAAACCGGGAAGTTCAAACATGGTATCTAACAGGATTGATTCAAGAATAGATCTTAAACCGCGCGCACCGGTTTTTCGCTCTACGGCTCTTTTTGCTATTGCACGCAAAGCATCATCCGCAAAGGTCAGAGCCACATCTTCCATTTCAAATAACGCTGAATACTGTTTAACCAGAGCATTCTTTGGTTTGACCAATATTTCAACCAAAGCACTTTCTTCCAACTCTTCTAGAGTAGCTATAACTGGTAATCGACCGACAAACTCAGGAATGAGTCCAAATTTTAACAGATCCTCTGGTTCAAGACCCCTGAGAATTTCTCCGGTTTTTCGTTCGTCAGGTCCCTGAACNTCAGCACCAATACCAATCGAACTCCCTTGACCTCGAGCAGTAATTATTTTTTCAAGGCCGGAGAAGGCTCCTCCACAAATGAAAAGGATATTTGTAGTATCAACTTGCAAAAACTCCTGCTGTGGATGTTTACGTCCACCTTGTGGCGGGACACTGGCAATTGTACCCTCCATAATTTTTAGGAGAGCCTGTTGGACACCTTCACCTGACACATCTCGAGTGATCGAAGGATTATCTGATTTTCGAGAAATTTTATCGACTTCATCGATATACACAATCCCTCTCTGAGCGCGCTCAACATTGTAATCTGACGCTTGNAGTAATTTTAAGATAATGTTTTCGACGTCTTCTCCAACGTAGCCAGCCTCAGTAAGTGTCGTGGCATCAGCCATTGTAAATGGAACATCAAGAATTCGTGCTAAGGTTTGTGCAAGAAGTGTTTTACCGCAACCAGTCGGACCGATTAAAACTATATTAGACTTCGCAAGCTCAACATCTGGATTCTTGNTGCTATGAGAGAGCCTTTTGTAATGATTATGAACTGCCACAGAGAGTACTCTTTTGGCATGCTCTTGTCCTATTACATAATCATCTAAAATCGAGCAGATATCTCCAGGTGTTGGTACACCCTCTTTTGATTTAACAAGCGTAGATTTTTGCTCTTCACGGATGATATCCATACAAAGCTCAACACATTCATCACAAATGAAAACCGTTGGCCCAGCTATAAGCTTACGCACCTCATGCTGACTTTTTCCACAAAACGAACAATAAAGAACGTTCTTAGAATCTTCTTTCCCGGACTTCGACATTACCACTCCATAAAAAGTGACCTATATTCATGTTAACCGAGCATTGCAAACCCGTCCATCATCAAAACTATTAAATTTTACGCTGGCTTAAACTATTTCAGCAACTAAAGCGCCGCATGATTCTCGTTTGTGTTGTCCTTACTTGCTAAATTTTCCTAGTACTANAATTAATTGTATAGACCTAATGATTTTTTATTCTTTTGACAAATCAACATCTTTTCTTCTGTCAACAACCTCATCGATAAGACCGAATTCTTTGGCTTCATCAGGTGAAAGAAAACTGTCCCTATCCATNCTTTTTTCAATCACATCTATGCTTTGCCCCGTATGAGACACGTAGATCTGATTCAAACGCTCCCTCAAATTCAGAATTTCGCGAGCCTGTATGTCAATGTCTGCTGCCTGCCCCTGGAAACCACCTGAAGGCTGATGAATCATAATCCTAGAATGAGGTAAACCGTATCTTTTTCCATTTGTTCCAGCTGCAAGAAGTAAAGACCCCATTGAAGCCGCCTGCCCAAAACACACCGTTGATATATCTGGGCGAATGTAATTCATGGTATCATAAATCGCCAACCCTGCAGTAACAATTCCACCTGGAGAGTTAATATAAAAAGAGATATCTTTCGACGGATTTTCCGACTCTAAATATAAAAGTTGTGCACAAATTAAGCTGGAAACCATGTCATCNACTGGTCCAGTGAGAAAAATAATTCTTTCCTTTAAAAGGCGAGAGTANATATCATAAGCTCTTTCACCCCGGTTACTTTGTTCTACAACCATTGGGACTAGTGCATTCATTTTAGGATCATTCATTTTAAACTCTTCTATCATTCTCACTTTTTGTTCGCCGTCTTAGATCGAGGGCTTTTTGAAGTCTTGGTTTTCGATTTTTTCTTGGACGATTTTTTTGCCTTACCGTCATTTTTATTTGGCTCATCAGATGCTTTAGTAAGTTCTTCTATGGTTGTTTCAATATCCGTAACTTTAGATAGCTCAACTATAAAATCTACAACCTTATCTTCGAAAATTGGTCCCTGCAGTTGCTGCATCGCTTCGGGATTATTCTGATAATATTCAAATACCCTTGCTTCATGACCTGGCAAACGAGAAGCTTCCGCCTGCATTGCCTTATTTAAATCATCTTGGGTTACCGTAACATTATTTTTTTGACCTACTTCAGAAATCAATAAACCAAGCCTTACCCTGCGAGCGGCTATTTCTTTGTATTGATATTTCAGATCCTCCTCACTTTTCCCTTTATCATCTTCATCAAGCGTATCTCTTTCCTTTGCATCAGTTATTTGCTTCCAGATTGCTTCAAACTCCCTGGAAAGTATTGAGTCAGGTACCTCGAAATTGTGAGCATCTGAAAGTTTATCTAATAAACTACGCTTCAGGTGAGCCCGAGTTAATTGATTATATTCTTTTCCCAATTCTTCTTTAACCGCATCTTTTAAGGCTTCAATANTGTCTAGTCCATTAGCCTTAGCCAATTCATCGTCTATCAATACAGGTTTTGCTTCCCTCACCTCCTTCAAAGAAACATCAAATAAGAGTTCTTTGCCTTTTAACTGGTCGTTGGGATGATCATCTGGCATTGAGACTTTAATCTCTTTTTTTGTGCCTGCTTTCATACCTGCAATTTGATCTTCAAATCCAGGTAGAAANCCTCCGCCACCTAACTCAAGTTCAAAATCCGTCATAGATCCACCAGCAAACTCCTCACCATCCACTGTCCCGGTAAAATCAATGACAACTTGATCCCCTTCTTTTGAAGCACGCTTTCCGCTAATTGCTTTGAAGTTTTTTCGGCTTTCGGCTAAACGTTGGAGTGACTTGTTAACCTCGTCATCAGAAAGTTTTACGATCTTACGCTCGAGTTCTAAGGTAGAAAAATCAATTAGTTCAATTTCAGGTAACAATTCAACGTTAAGTTTGTATTCTAAATCTACACCCTCTTTAAATGTTACAATCTCGACCTTTGGTTCAGCGGCGGGNCGAATTCCCTTATCTTCAAGAGCTTTTTGCCAACTTTCATTTATTGTCTTCTCTAGAACTTCACCACGGACAGCTTCGCCAAACCTTTTTCGCAAAATAGTAGCGGGNACCTTACCGGGCCTAAACCCCGGTATGGTCGCCGTAGTCCCTATCTCGTCCAGACGTGAAACGAGTTTGCTTTCTAAGTCATCTGCAGGAACTGTNACTGTAAATTCACGATTGAGACCTTCAGAACTTGTTTCTATTACTTCCATTGAANTCCTTACACACTTCTTCNTTAAATTNNTTCTGTCTTACAAGACATAACCCANCGGTAAAACCCCGTTAAATATTTCATGGTGCGGGCGGAGGGACTTGAACCCCCACGGCTTGCGCCACCAGATCCTAAATCTGGCGTGTCTACCAATTTCACCACGCCCGCTAAGAACCAAGAATATGTTAACATAATTCCAGCTGCGGCGTGCCTTATAGCATAGTTATCAATAATAAAAAGTGAGACTTTAATTTTGAATCNCGNTGTNCTGACACTTCAANCTTTACTTTCANCCAANATNTCCCTNANCACAAACAGAATTNACAAAAANTAATTATAATTTTNCCGTTAAGNTCTTAAANTATTTTAATNAATAAANTTAAGTTCCTTCATATAACTCNATTAAAACATTGGGAATCAATTCAGGAATGTCACTTGCAATTAATCCCATGCCNAAACCTGCCGCTGCTTTTCCATGTANCCAANCTGCGGNAGCNGNGGAAAGAAANGGNTCCATGCCTTGCGCCAACAAACCCGNAATAAGACCAGATAAGACATCCCCNGCTCCNGCTGTCGCCAAGTTAGCAGGCGCATTGTTGTTAATGATTGTTNCNGCATTNGGNTNAGCGATAACNGTGTCATAGCCCTTTAATAAAATTACAGCATCAGACNCCTCTGCTGCCGTCCGGCATCTTCCGAGTTTATCACCTTTACCTTTAAATAGCCTTGAAAACTCTCCTTCATGGGGTGTAAGAACAAGTGTACACGCTTTTTCCGCACCTATAAGGTCGGCTCGACAATCTTTAAAAACAGTTAGGGCGTCCGCATCCAAAACTACAGGTTTTTCATGGCCCAATGCTTTTCGCACAACGTCTTTAGTAGTTTGGTTCAATCCGCAACCGGGGCCGATTAATATTGAAGTGAAGCGTTCATCTTCAAATAAATTAAAAATATCATTACAGTTTTTGTATGGCTTAATTATAAAAGACGGATCGTCACTTGCATACAAAGCCAATGCTTCCAAGGGTACGGCAATTGTTACGAGGCCGCTGCCAATACGGGCCGCCGACTTAGCCGCTAGTCTGGACGCTCCCGTCATGGTTGATCCACCGACGATAAGAGTGCTACCCCTTTTAAATTTATGATCATCAGAAACTGGACGAGGTATTTGCTTCAACCAATGTTTCGGACTATTTTCAAAAATTGTTGTTTCAATTGTTTTTAAAAACGCTGTATCAATACCAATATCAGCTATTGATATCTCCCCAGATAAGTCTCGTCCAGGATTAAGTAAGTGACCAGGCTTCTTTCTAAAAAATGTAACCGTCAGATCACAACGTGGGGCGATACCCAATACTTCCCCTGTATTACTATCAACTCCGCTAGGAATGTCTACGGCAACACAATTCAATTTTCGTTTATTTATTTCTTCAATAATTCTTGCGGCATCACCACCAATTGCCCGTTTTAAGCCAACGCCAAACATGGCATCAATTACTAGTTTACTGTTATCGAAACAATCAAAATTAAAATTTTCGATCTCCCCGGACCAATGCTTTGCCTTTTCAGACGCATTGTCGGACAGTGAACCCAACTCTCCTAGTAAAATCAGTCTAGTCGGCCATCCTCTTTCCTTCAGAAGGCGGGCAATAACAAAGCCATCTCCACCATTATTTCCATTGCCACAAAATACTGTTATTGGTTGGCACTTAAACCTCTTAGTGATCTCCACAACAACCGCACGTCCTGCATTCTCCATCAACGCACCCCCAGAGATACCATTTTTTATAGCCGCTGCATCGACAGTATACATCTGCTCTTTTGTCAGGAGTTCACTACCTTCAATTGAGGTTTTTAAAGTCATGGACATTTTACTTTTGATTATCCCTTTATAATTTTTTCTTAATTAACAGAGTAAGTAATTTTGTATCTATTTCCTGCAACTGGATACAGCTTTACTTGACCAATAGTACTGGATAAACCCACTATCAGAAAAATTATTTCCAGGAGGATATTATGACCGGTGAAGTATATAAGAATATCAAATTTAATATAGAAGGCGGTGTCGCGCACATGATATTGGCACGCCACGATATTCGTAACGCTTACTCTGAGCGCGACTTCACTGATGAAATTTTAGACGTGCTATCTAAGGTACAAATTCACCCTGATGTAAGGGTCTTCGTTATGTCTGCTGAAGGGACGGCCTTCTCTGCGGGTGGAAATATTAAAGATATGAAAGATAAAAAAGGAATATTCGGAGGTGGAACGGCTGGTGTGCGCCGAGGTTATATCGAAGGTATACAACGGATTCCCAAGTCTCTATATGCTTTAGATATTCCATCAATTTCTGCGGTGCAGGGCCCTGCCATTGGAGCTGGGTGTGACTTAGCTTTATACTGCGACATCACAATTTGTTCTACAGCAGCAAAATTTGGAGAAACATTTATCAATGTTGGTATTATTCCGGGTGACGGCGGAGCTTGGATCCTGCCAAGAAGGGTAGGGCTTCAGCGAGCAGCAGAGTTAACTTTTACTGGCAGGGTCGTCGACGGCAAAGAGGCAACCGAAATTGGTTTAGCTCTGGAATGCGTGCAACCAGAAGAACTGATGGACCGTACTTTAGAACTCGCAAACACGATAGCCTCGCGTCCACCAATCACCGCTCGAATGCTAAAAACACTTTTTCGACAGTCTTTAGGCGCTAGCCTACCCGACTTCCTTGATAATTGCGCATCAATTCAAGCTATTTGTCACTCTACCGATGATCACCTTGAGGCTGTCACTAGCATGCTAGAAAAAAGAGATCCAACCTTCAGAGGAAAATAAATCGTTCCTTAAGCAACCTCGGCTGCACTTTGGGTTGGTATGTTTTCGAGATGCGTAATTACCTCTTCAAGCTTCATTACATCAGCATATTTGTGATGCATATCGAATAGGCTGACCTTGTGAATAATCTCCGAACGGTCAAATACACATTCTTCAACGACTGATACGTGCAAACCATACATGTGTGCCTCTAGTACACTTGCGCGCACGCATCCTGAAGTACTTTCGCCACAAATAATGAGGCTGTCGATTCGTCTCTGGTTAAGATGGGCTATCAACGGTGTTCCAAAAAAGGCGCTCGGCCGCTCCTTTCGAAAGACAACATCCTCTGGTTCTGGCGTAAATGCATCATGAATCTCGCAATCTTCGGCTGTTGTTTTCAGGTGCACTCGTTTTGTGGAGTTCACCCTATGGGGGTTAAATTGAGCTGTAACGTAATAAACGGGTAAACCTGCCGCACGGGTTGCGGAAAACAATCTTTTAGTTGGTTCAATTGCATTGTGAGCATATATGCCGCAACTGTTTGGGAATTCTGCATCAAGCTCGTGCGGTAATTCTGCACCACCTTTGTAAACTAGATTATACAAATCGATACATAATAAAGCGGGATTTTTGCCAATAAATGTTTCCCTAGCATAAGGAGAATAGGTTTGCATATCCTCCGATGGTATTACGTCCGCCCAACAATGATTTTCAAACGCTTCAGGTTTCGCCATCGCATATCCCCTGTTAAAAAAAATGTTATTCTCTCTTTTCTTATTGTGGGACAAAATTAAACACGATGCAACGTAACCACAGAAATTCATAGAAAGTAGCAGGACCGAATAAATGCCAAAATTTTTTATTTACGTTTATTCTCTAGGTTTTTATTTTTTTACCGACTAATTGATGAATGATCAATTTCGGAGTGTCGTAAAATATAGAGGACCATGAAAAAAATCATAACGGTCGCAATAACCGCGATTGTATAAAATGCGTACTGAAGACCCAGCCAGTCTGCCAAAGCCCCCATTGCAATTGGCGTCCCAATTGATGTAATTCGATTAGCTGTTGCCCTGAGGCCAATTGCCTTTCCCTGTTCGTCTGACTTTGTTGTTGCTAAAATCAAAGAAATTACAAGCGGTTGCTGTATACCATGAAAAACAGCTCGAACGGCCAGTACAACCCCAAAAGCCGTAAAAACAAAAAAAATTGATGATAATTCTTTGAAAGTCTCAAAAGAACTAAACGGAGATAGAAGCGATATTATAGCACCGATAAAGAAATCCGAACCAACTAAGGGAGTGAGACAAATCATCATTATCGATACCCAAACTACTACCAAGAACAGCCAATACGGTGAAAAATATCGTGCAATTTTTGGCATTAAAAGCGAACCGCAAGCCGCTGAAACCGAAAAAATAGCAATTAAAAGGCCGATGAGGGTCCCGGTTATTCCCGATTGTTCCAGCCAGACGACGTAAAATGTACTTTGAACGTAATTACCCACATGGGGCATGGTCCCAATCATTACAGTTGCCGCGACTGCCGGGATTGCCATCAATTTGAAAGCGCTTATGTAATCTGAAGGATTTGGCAAAATATCACGCCAGGTAACCAAACTTTCGCCAACACTAGTTGATCGCGCGCGCGCCTCATTATTATCCATCACCCCATGAGTGCGTGGTAAAACTATTGCACATATTAAAAACCCGCAATTCCAGAAACTCATTAACCCGAAGGCGGCCCAGTCTCCCAAACGATCCCAAGCCACTCCAACCATAATTGGGGCGATGACATGTCCAACGCGAATAATAGCGCTAAGCCTCCCCGTGTACTTTGTTTGACCCTTCATATGTTGCCCTATGAGGGTTTGAGCGCCAAGCCAACCCATGGAATCGGCCATTCCGGCCAACATTTGACTAATTAAAAGTAACCATATCCAATCCATCCTTGGCGCGATGGGATACAGCAAGGGCGCAATTACACCTACTGTTCCAAAAAATATCATGACGCGCCGGCCGCCTATACGATCCATAAGAGCGCCCGCGTGTATTGAAAAAAAGAGTGACAAAACTGGACGACAACCAAGGATTATACCCGCCCAAAGATATGATAGTCCTAATGAAGCCACGAAAACAGGAACAGTAACGACCATCATGTAATAAACCGAGGTACAGAAAAGCCCAATACCATAAACCGGAGCCTGTATCCTAAAAGGTACCCGGCTTTCACATGATGTTGCGCTGTTATCTGGCATTTTTAAAATTATCCCAAGACCCGGTTGATTGCCTTATTACTTTCAGGCAACAGTATTTTTAAAATATCATAATAGATCTGCACAATATGGGCTACTGAGCCGAAAATTTATATAAAAGTCGAATTTCCCCCTACCAAATCCCTTCTTTTCCATTACATTAAAACTAGGTGATTAATCATTGAGAGATTATAAATGGGTGAGTACGCGCTAGGGCAACCAATTCCCCGCTCCGAAGACCCGAGGCTTCTGAGTGGCGGGGGTCGGTACGTCGACGATACGCAACTTCCTAATACTGCTCATGCGTCAATCCTTCGGTCACCCTTTGCCCACGCAAAGATTAGAAGTATCAATACAAATAAAGCCAAGGCAGCTCCAGGAATACTCCTTGTCCTCACGGGAGAGGATTGGATTAAGTCCGGATGGGGCGACTTACCTGTAGCCTCAGGAAGAAAAAGGCCGGATGGGACAGCGATGTTTGTACCCCCGATGAAACCTATTGTTGTCGATAATCGTGTTAGGCGTGTGGGCGATTATATTGCAATGGTCGTTGCTGAAACAGAGAACCAAGCTAAAGATGCCTGCGAAATGATAGAAATTGACTATGAAGTCCTTCCATCTGTCACCTCAGGCAAGGCTGCGCTGCTGGANGGTGCGCCTGCCGTTTACGATGCCTGCCCCGATAATATCTGTTTTCAGCATGAGGTTGGAGATAAAGAAGCAGTTGAAACCGCGTTCTCAAGGGCTGATCATGTTGTCAAAAAAAAGTTGGATATCACACGAGTAATGGCATCTACAATGGAGCCGCGCGGTTGCACTGGTTACTACAACAGTTTTGATGATAGCTATACACTTTACACTACACTTCAGGGCGTACACCCCTATCGTGCAACGCTAGCACAACGAATTCTAAANGTGCCCGAAAGCAAGGTGCGCGTAATTGCTCAGGATGTTGGCGGTAGCTTTGGCATGAAGTCACCAATTTATTCAGAAAATCCATTATGTCTTTTAGCATCTCGAATTTTAAACCAACCTGTAAAGTGGCTTGCTGACCGCAGCGAGGCGTTTCTTTCTGACTACGGGGGTCGCGACAATTTTTGGGAAGCAGAGCTTGCTCTAGACAAGAACGGTAAATTCCTTGGGCTCCGAGCCAGCAGCATAGCTAATCTTGGTGCCTACATCGGCGGAGCCACACCAAACCCTGCTGTCAACAACCTTGGAACAATTGCAGGAGTGTACACAACACCCGCTATTTTCATTTCTGTTACNGGCGTTCTTTCAAATACAAACACAATGACCCCCTATCGGGGCGCAGGACGTCCGGAAGCCGCATACATTATAGAGCGCATGATTGATCTTGCCGCTNTTGAACTGGGTTTTGAACCAACAGAACTCAGAAGAATAAATACCATTTCGCCAGCATCCATGCCCTTCAGAACTGGACTTACCTTCACGTATGACTCCGGAGAATTTGAAAAGAATATGGATNTGGCTTTGGAAATGTCGGACTATCAAAACTTTGAAAATCGGCGCCAAAAAGCTAAACAAAANGGAANATTACGTGGAATAGGAATATCAAATACAATAGAACGNGCAGCCGCCCCCGGTATTGAAGCCGCTGAAATTAGAGTGGATCGCTCAGGAACTGTAACCATACTTTCCGGCTCATGCACCCAAGGGCAAGGGCATGAGACCGTCTACAAACAAATTGTTTGCGACAAACTAGGACTACGTCCCGAGGACGTAAATTATATATGGGGAGATACCGACAAGGTTGCATTTGGGCACGGTGCCGGGGGCTCAAGATCCGCCACCCTAGGGGGGTCGGCGGTCCTAATGGCAACTGATAAAATAATAGAAAAAGCCAAAATAGTGGCCGCATATCAACTTGAAGCAGCAGTTGAAGATATAGATTTTAAAGAGGGTATCTTTTCTGTTACAGGAACTGACAAAACAATTAATTTTAGTGCTATTGCAAAGGCAGCCGTTTCACCCAAACAAATTCCNGAAACTATGGAACCAGGTCTAAACGAGCATGCAACATACACCGCCAATATGATGAACTATCCCAATGGATGTCATGTTTGTGAGGTGGAAGTTGATCCCGAAACTGGCGTCACAGAGATCGTCAACTATAATGTTGTGGATGATGTTGGCACGGTCATGAACCCACTGCTGTTAAGTGGGCAAATACAGGGAGGAATTGCCCAGGGTATTGGCCAGGCTCTACAGGAGAAAATTGTTTATGACAATGACGGTCAGCTAATTACCGGATCTTTCATGGATTACGCAATGCCGAGAGCAGAAGACATGAGTTTCATGGAGGTNAAAGCAAACNCAGTGCCAACGAAAACAAACCCGCTCGGAGTAAAAGGCGCCGGCGAAGCAGGAAATGTGGGAGGCTTAGCAGCCGTTATGAATGCCGTAATTAACGCACTAAAGCCCATTGGTGTAGATCACGTAGACATGCCCCTCTCTCCAGAACGACTCTGGAAATCCATTCAAAGTCAACAGNGAGATTAAGAAACTGCCATTAACAGGTTTAGACGGCTNGAATCTTCATTCATATCAGTTCCACGGTTAAGGGATTATAGGAGTAAAGCCANGCATTGCGATCTTTTCCTTCGTTTCTATTNGCAAAAGCCTGCCGAATTTCAGAGACACTATTTAAATGAAAAAGTTTTTTGTTAGCGTCAGAAGCTTCCACAACTCGAGCAGTCCGATCTATTCTATTACGCTCATAGAGTTTCAAGGCATCCAAAACCAATTTTTCTTTTTTTAGTGCACGCATCAATACGGCGCCATCTTCCATTGCCATCGCGGCACCCTGGGCCAAGTAAGGAAGAGTCGCGTGAGCAGCATCACCAAGAATTGTAACCCGACTAGTGCTCCAAAACTCTAAACGAGGTCGTTTAAACATGGACCAGCGATAGCATGCATCGCGATCAACTGTATCAATTATTGTTTGCACTTTTTTATTCCAACCGTCAAAGTCCGCCTTAAACCGCTCCCAAGGAAATTTTGCAGTCCAACTCTCATTCGGCTCATCTTTCGTCTCAACGGCACCGACAAAATTCAAAATATCTCCACTACGAATATAATAACAGACTGCGTGTCTCCCGGGCCCCATCCAAACCGACATCACTTCATCTATAAAATTGCGAGGGAGGTCACTTGTTGCAACAGTAACACGCCACGCTGCATCACCGGTGTAGACTGCTTGAACAGGTCCACAAACTTGGTCTCTTATGCGTGACTTTACCCCGTCCGCCCCAATGACCAAGTCACCAATTTCAAATGTTCCATCATCGAATAAGATNTTCACTNCATCATTTGACTCAATGAAACCGACCGATCTCTTTTTGAGATAAATACAATCAGTATCCAGTTCTTTTACTCGATTGACTAAAATTTTATGGAGATCTGCCCGGTGAACTTGGTTATAGGGTGCCTTGTGAAGGGCGAGGTGTTCATCAGCAAGAGAAAATTCTTGTATAACTTCGGCAGTATCAAACAACCGAAACACATAAGCTCCGGGTCTTACAGAAATTGCGGAAACTTCTTCTCCAATCCCAATATGGTTCAAAACATGCATGGCATTGGCACTTAATTGTATTCCTGCCCCAATTTCTCCAAGCGTGGGAGCCTGTTCAAAAATCATAACCTCATGACCTTCTTGGAGAAGNCATGCTGCCGCGGACAATCCCCCTAAACCTGCTCCCNCAATCAGAATTTTCATAATTTTCTATCGTGTTTTTCTTGTTATTTGAACCAACGTTTAATTTCTCGCCTAGTAAATGAATAAGTTATTGTTTTTTGTTCACCTTTCTCTTCTGCCGCCTTTTAGGTTTACGTGCTGCAGATGCCCTCGGTTTTCCTCCCTTTGCAGTCGTCTTACCGTCTGCCGCACCCACGTATGGTGAAAAAACCGGTCTGTAGGCCTTTTCATCGATGAACTGTCTTATACCCTCAGCATAAGCATCGTGACCCCGGACAGCGTCTCGAGCTTTTATTTCTGCACCTTTTGCGGCCAAGTAATCAGCAGAAGCGCGCCAAGACATGTCTTGCGTGGCGCGAATCGCGTGTTTGGTACCGCGAAGAACATTTGGATTTTTTTCCAGCAATTCCTTAGCCAACTTTAAAGTTTCCCTACGAAGATTTGTCTTTGGAACTGAATAGTTAACCATACCCATTTTCGCTGCCTCTTTTCCGTTAAAGGTCCTACCGGTGCAGGCATAGAACATGGCGTCACGCTGATTAAACAAGTCTGTAACCATTTTNGAAACCATGCCTCCCGGAAGAATACCCCAGTTAATTTCAGACAAGCAGAAGATGGCGTCATCGGCTGCAATGGCAAAATCAGAGCAAATACACTGTGTAAAGGCTCCACCAACACAAAACCCATTTACCATAGAAATGGTTGGCTTGTTGTACATCCAAAGCTTCTCATTGCGCCACTTACTATTATTGTAGGCAGCGGCCTTCAAATCCGGTCGACCGTCGGTTTCTCTGAAAAACACCTTTAAATCTTGTCCAGCACTAAATGAAACCCCTTCGCCCGTTAAAATTACAAGTTTTGTATCTCGATCTGTTTCGAGGCGATCTAAAATTTCCACCATTTCAGCATGAAAGGTTGGGCTCATCGAATTTCTTTTTTCTGGGCGATTAAAAATAACCCAGGTGATTCCGTCATTTTGTTGGTTAACTTTCACACAGCTGAATTTTTTTTTTAGCATTGGTTTCCTCCCTGACCAATTAATAAATGTAAAGTCTAAATATCTGATTTAGTTGAGTCTATTAGTTCCCAAGATATTACTTTATTGTCGAAATCTTTAAGGTAAACTCATTCAAACCATGTTTGATTAATTATCAGTTGTAACGTGTTCCTTAGATTAACAAATTTATTTTCCCTCTACAGCCTTGCTCCTGCCATTACCTTTCGGCATTATTGTTTGTATACAAACAAGTTTAAATTTAGAAAGTATTCTTTATGGGTCATATAGTAGGAGTGGATGTCGGAGGTACCTTTACCGATTTAATCGTACTGAATGAATTAACCGGNTCAGTNAATATTGCAAAGGTACCCNCNACACCAGAAAATCAAGCATTCGGNGTACTTTCNGCNATAAACGAAGGGAACACTCCACTAACAGATATAGACTCCATAATTCATGGCACCACCGTAACCACCAACGCCATACTAGAGCGTAAAATTTCCAATTGCGGACTCATTACAACACGAGGCTTTCGAGACTCTTTGGAACTCGGCCGTCGAACCCGGCCTAATCCGTATGGACTTATAGGCAATTTCGAATGCCTGATACCTCGGGAAAAACGNTTGGAAACTACAGAAAGAATGAACGCCGATGGTGAAATTATTACACCTCTCGACGAAGACGAAGTTCGAGTTGCCGCCAAGTTATTACTCGAAATGGGAGTGGAATCGGTAGTAATTCATTTTCTTCATTCATACCTAAACAACAGTCATGAACGCCGAGCAGAAGAGATCGTAAGTGAGATCTGGCCAAACAACTTCATAACATGTGGCAGCGCTGTTATGGCAGAATACCGAGAATATGAACGTGGAACTACTGGGATGATCAACGCCTCGATTCAGCCGGTTCTAGATCGCTATATTCAACGCCTCAGGGATGAGTTGAAGAATAAGGGTTATGGTCATGACTTGCTGGTCATGCAAGGTAATGGTGGTACTATTTCATCAAAGATAATTTCGAAAATGGCCGTCAATACAGTAATGTCAGGGCCCGCCTCAGGCGTGATAGCCGCTGCATATACGGCTACTGTATCCGGCTACCCCAACGTAATTACATGTGATATGGGGGGTACTTCTTGTGACGTCGGACTAATTAAAGAGGGGGTACCCCAAGTTTCGACCGAACTGGAAATAGAATATGCAATGCCCATCCATGTGCCAATGGTTGACGTTCGTACCATTGGAGCGGGCGGTGGATCAATCGCTCAAATTTCAGCCGCAGGAATTTTAGAAGTTGGCCCCGAGAGCNCTGGTGCAGTTCCTGGTCCTATTTGCTATGGTCGAGGCGGAAGAAATCCNACAATCACTGATGCAAACATGGTGATGGGCAGACTAAACCCAGCGATGATGGTCTCCTCGGAGGTTTCCATTGAAGATGTGGCGTCTATACTTGACGAAAAAATTGCTAAGCCCCTAAACTTGTCAACTGCGGACGAAGCAGCAGCCGCTATCATTCATATAGCTAATAATAAAATGGCGGGCGCGCTTCGCCTTGTTTCGCTTGCTCGAGGGCATGATCCCCGGGATTTTGTTCTGTTTCCCTTCGGTGGTGCTGGCCCACTTCATGCCTCTGCATTGGCGCGTGAACTAGGGTTACCAAAAGTTCTAATTCCAGCTAGACCAGGTATTACAAACGCTGTCGGGTGCACTGTTGCAGATGTACGCCATGATTACGTGAATACTATCAACTCTCCCCTTCCCCAAGTCGATATGAAAGAAATCAAGACCGTTTTCCGCAATCAAGAGAAAAGCGGACGAGAAACTATAGAATTTGAAGGAATAGCCATCGAAAAAATTATCGTGCAACATGATGTCGACATGCAGTTTCAAGGGCAAACGCATATACTTACTGTACCCGTCGACACCGCCGATGTAACGCGTGAAGAATTACATAAAATTTTTGCCAAAGCTTACTGGAATCGTTTTGCAGTTGAATTGGAAGAAATCCGCCCAGTAGTCGTCAACCTTCATACAGCCGTCATAGGCAAACGAAAGTCAATAGACCTTATAGACCTCATTGACGATAAAGCTAGGAANACAAGTGTCAATGCGGCAAAAGTTGGAATGCGTAGCGTTTGGTTTGAGGGTGGTCGAGCAGAAACACCAATTTATCAACGCGAGGCCCTACCACTCAATGCTAAGTTAAAGGGGCCGGCCATTCTTGAACAAAGTGATACGACCTTAGTCGTTGAACCTAAGGACACTCTTGAGGTCGACGGTTTTGGCAACATAATTATGAGTGTTGGGTAGCGACCATGGGAATCAGTGCACTAGATCCAGTTACCTTAGCGGTAATTCAGTCTGGCTTGCAGCAGGTGTGCAACGAGATGGACCTTGCCTTTGTGCGATCAGCTTTCAGCCCCGTAATTTCAGAGGCTTTGGACCGTTCCGATGGAATTTACCATCCTGAAACCGGTGATTTGATTAGCCAAGGAGAACTTGGACTTCCAGTATTCGTTGGTACAATGCAATTTGGAACCAAATGCGTCATAGAACGGGCGGAGGATGTCAAACCCGGTGACGTCTATATCGTCAATGATCCCTATCTCGGCGGTACACATCTCATGGATGTTCGTTTTGTCAAACCATTTTTTTACAAGGGAGAGCTATTTGCGTGGTTAGCAAACACCGGTCATTGGCCCGATACNGGAGGGTCTGTACCCGGAGGATTTTCAGCCAGTGCTACTGAAGTGGAACAAGAAGGCCTCAGGCTTCCGCCGGTTAAGCTTTACAAAGAAGGTATAATGNACCAAGAAATTCTGTCCATCATTTTATCAAATATCCGGTTAGCCGACCAGCGGATCGGTGATATCAAGGCCCAAGCAGCTGCGCTCACCGTTGGGGAGCGACGTTTCGAAGAGTTATTAAAACGCTATACNCCTATTACAGTAAAAAAAGCCATTGTAGAGCTGCGAGACCGAGCAGCGCNGCAGATGCGAACTTGTATCAACGAAATTCCTGATGGTGATTATCACGGAATCGCATATATCGATTCTGATGGGGTAGTGAATGAGCCGTTAAAGATCGATATGAAAATTCGTTGCGAGGGTACCGAACTTCATTTTGATATGTCTGGTTCCAGTCCTCCCTGTTTAGGACCTATGAACTCAGTTATTGCTACCACGCGTTCTTCCATTTACTTGGCAATAAAACATATTTTTCCGGAGGTCCCAATAAATGCTGGGACTTTTGATCCGCTCCATATCAAAGANCCAAAGGGAACATTTCTTTNNGCAGAATATCCACGCCCTGTTTCTGGTTGCGCCGCGGANGTTAGCCAACGCATCGCCGANGCCGTATTTATCNCCCTTGTTGACGCCATCCCCGAAAAACTGTTTGCTGCACCTGCTGGCACTAGTGGGAATTTTTGTATTGGCGGCTCAGACCCCAAACGAGGACGGCCTTACGTAATGTATGTAATTTCTGGTGGCGGATACGGTGGGAGTAATGAAGGTGATGGAATATCCAACGGTTGTTCTACTATCGGAATTTCCAANACCACCCCNATAGAAGTAATGGAACAATATTATCCTGTNATATTTGAAGAATTTTCTTTGAATGAAGGCTCNGGCGGCGCNGGTCGGATGCGCGGNGGGTTTGGAGTAAATTATAAAATTCGGCTATGTGANGGCGAGGCACGGGCNTCCATGGTAATGGATCANGGNCGCACCGGTCCAAAAGGTGCACTTGGTGGAAATGATGGNGGCCTAAACATGGTNGTAGTNAATAAAAATGGGGTGGAATATATTCCNCCCCANCTCTCTAAGGACCANGACATAAAAATACAGCCTGGAGATACNGTCAGGGTNTCTACTCCTGGTGGNGGAGGCTTCGGCAATCCNTTTGATCGAGATCCANAACTTGTGGAACGCGATGTTAAACGAGGNTATTATNANCAAGANCAAGCAAGACAACTNTTTGGTGTTGTNATAGGCTCGACTGGNCTNGTCGACCNTAAAGCGACNACCGAATTACGNTCNTTATCNGTTAAGTGATTNAAATNATTGGGGCGAGTGATGGGATTTGAACCCACGACCCCTGGAATCACAATCCAGTGCTCTAACCAACTGAGCTACACCCGCCATTTTCTNNGGATTTTTCTAGACTGCACGAATAGACGCGTCAACCANTGAAATGNTTCTCTAAACTATTCAATGCTTTGNTNAGTGTCTNCTCCTCCTTGCAGAAACAAAAACGAANGAAATGGTCTACACTTTCTCCTTGATAAAATGCACTTACTGGAANAGCGGCAACATTTGCTTCAATCGTAATATGCCGGCAAAATTCTTCATCGTTACCATTAAAAGCGAGGGAGCTAAAATCCGCAGTAATAAAATAACTCCCGTTGCAGGGCATAGTTTTAAAACCNATTTTTTCTAATCCATTTGCCAGAAGATTACGACTTCTCTCAAGGTCACTTGATAACTTTTGGAAATANTCTTGGTTCTTGGAAAGCCCGTAGGCAACTGCCGCCTGAAGATTTGGAGGTGTTGTAAAGGTTATAAATTGATGTGCCTTAGAAATAGTTGTTAACAATTTTGAATCTGCTGTTATATACCCCACTTTCCAACCCGTAAGAGAGAAAGTCTTTCCCGCGGAACCAATCCGAACACACCTTTCCCGCATACCCGGTAATGTCATTANAGGTATATGTTCACAACCACTAAAGGTTAAATGCTCGTAAACCTCATCACAAATGGCATAGGCATCAAATTTTAATAATAAAGCCGCTATCAGACTTAATTCATCCCTTGTAAAAACTTTTGAACACGGATTCATAGGCGTATTTAACAAAATTAACTTAGTTTTATCACTGAATGCCTCTTCTAATTCACCCTCAAATATCGACCAACTCGGTGGTTCTAATCTGACAAATTTAGGAATACCGCCAGCAAGACGAACAATAGGCAAGTATGAATCATATAGAGGTTCAAACAGGACAACTTCGTCTCCTGGTTCTATTAGGGCAAAAAGGCTCGACGCTAGAGCTTCCGTTCCTCCTGACGTGACCATGACTTCNGTATAAGGATCAACATCAAGACCATAAAACTTCTTATTAATTTTGGCTACTGCTTCACGAAGTAAAGGAATACCCATCATTGAGGGGTATTGATTTAACCCATTTCTCAGATATTCAGTGGCGGCTTCAACGACGTCAGGGGGCCCATTTCCATCCGGAAAACCTTGACCTAAATTTATGGCGTTATTCTCTTGGGCTAGACGAGACATAACTTCAAAAATCGTAGTTCCATGGGAAGACAATACATTATTAAAATTTTTCAAATTATTTTCCTTTTTACCTCCATTGAATTTTCAATGTTAACATCTCAATAAAACAAAAACACAATCGATCTCCTGCTAAACAATATTGTTACTTTTTTTGGCATTGTGCTTATTTAATAGGCAAATATTTAATTATCTTTTTTTAATAGCTAACTTTTATCCGACAAAACAACAACTTAAAATACGAGAGTACTTGGCATGGTTTTTGCAATATAGTTAGTTAAAGCTAAAATATCACTGCGCATAACGTTATTAAAAATTTAGGATATTTAAATGAAAAAGATTGAGGCCATTATAAAGCCTTTTAAGCTAGATGAAGTTAAAGAATCTCTCCACGATGTCGGAGTAAAGGGTTTAACAGTTGTGGAAGCAAAAGGCTTTGGACGTCAGAAGGGTCATACAGAACTCTATAGAGGCGCCGAATATGTTGTTGATTTCCTACCAAAGGTAAAGGTCGAGGTAGTTGTAGATGACGAAATGCTAGAACGTTGCGTTGAAGCTATACAGCAGGCCGCCCATACAGGTCGCATTGGAGATGGTAAAATATTCGTTTCCACTTTNGATGAGGCGATAAGAATTAGGACTAACGAAAAAGGCAATGAGGCGATTTANNTTAATTGATTTTAAGATCAATAATCCTGAAGACTTTAANGAAAAGGAATAGAAAAAACGATGACTGACAGAAAAACTGTATTGGAAATGATTGAGCAAAACGACGTTCAATATGTAGACCTCCGTTTTACTGANCCCAGGGGAAAATGGCAGCATACAGCACAGCATGTGAAAACAATAAATGACGATTTTTTTGAAAATGGAATTATGTTTGATGGATCATCCATAGCTGGATGGAAATCAATTAATGAATCGGACATGACACTAATGCCTGATTGTTCAACTGCTGTAATGGATCCCTTCACTGCACAACCGCAAATGATAATCTTCTGTGACGTCCACGAGCCCTCGACTGGACAACCTTACGGTCGCTGTCCCCGTTCTGTAGCCAAGAAGGCTTTAGCTCATATGGGAGCTGCTGGTATTGGTGACACAGCATACTTTGGACCTGAAGCTGAATTTTTCGTGTTTGACGATGTCAGATTTGAAGCCTCCATGGATCGTTCTTTTTTTGAAGTTGATAGCGACGAAGGCCCATATAACTCTGGTGAACCTATGGAAGGTGGTAATGCCGGCCANCGGCCCTCTATAAAAGGAGGATATTTCCCCGTTCCTCCAGTCGATTCCGGTACAGACTTAAGAGCCGAAATGGTTACCACAATGATTCAAATGGGGCTTGATATGGAGAAGCACCATCATGAGGTCGCTCCCAGTCAACATGAATTGGGTTTAAAATTTAATACCCTAATTGGATCAGCTGACGGTATGCAGATATATAAATATTGTGTCCATATGGTAGCGCACCAATATGGTAAGTCTGCTACCTTTATGCCCAAGCCGATTGCTGGCGATAATGGGTCGGGAATGCATACTCATCAATCCATATGGAAAGATGGAAAGCCTCTGTTCGCCGGCTCTGGATATGCTGACCTTTCCGAAACAGCACTACATTACATTGGCGGGATAATNAAACACGCTAGGGCNATCAACTGTTTNTCNAATGCCTCAACGAATAGTTACAAACGTTTAATACCTGGATTTGAAGCNCCAGTTNTACTTGCATATTCGGCTCGNAATCGATCTGCNTCATGTCGNATTCCATATTCNAACAGNCCAAATGGTAAAAGAGTAGAGGTTCGATTTCCNGANTCAACTGCTAATCCTTATCTGGCTTTTACGGCAATGCTAATGGCTGGTTTAGATGGTATTGAAAATAAAATTAATCCTGGAGATCCGATGGACAAAGATCTATACGACCTTCCTCCTGANGAACTCGANGGNGTTCCAACAGTNGCNGGCTCACTTCGTCAAGCGATGGAGAGCCTTGATGAAGATCGTGACTTTTTGAAACGAGGTGAAGTGATGTCTGATGACATGATTGATGGTTATCTTCAGCTAAAAGAAGAGGAGGTTCTCACGTTTGAACAAGCGCCACACCCTGTTGAGTATGAGATGTATTATAGCGTTTAAAAAATCGACTTTACCTTGTTCTCAAACCTATTTGGAATGGGGAAAAGGCAAATATTACATTTCAATAAAGCCCTATTCTTAAACCGAAATTGTCGGTTTTCGGAGCTTATTCTGAATTTCCGACCACGTAAAATGATTGCCGCACGAGATATAAACTCGAATGGAACATTATTTGGTGAGGCGCTGCCTAAAATGGATTGACGAAGAAGCATTTATATTTACCTCTTACCAGTTGGGTGGTGAGAAAGTCGTCACACGATCTATGTCGGAAATTAATTTTCTCTACACAGCCCGACAAGGTTATATTATTGAAATTGGCATGCGAACGACAGGCTAGAGAACCTCTTTTATAATCCTCTTATGTAACGTAAGAAATACGCGAACCAAGGAGGTGAACACCGCTATCAATAAAATAGTTTTTGTAAAGGATGATAGCGGTGGTAAACCTGTGCCGCATGGAAAGATCCACCCTATTGATAGAGAACTAAATCACCAAAATTGTCTTGGCGTAGAGTAAAAGATTTTCATAATGTCGGCATTGTCTCAATGATTAATCTTCCGGTAGAGGTCGTGACTTACCATCATTAGAGATTGCCACATAGGTGAATTCTCCTTCAGTAACCTTAAATTGTTCATTTTCTACCCGTCTACGTACCCATACTTCTACTTTTGTACTAATAGATGACCTGCCGGAGCGAATAATATCAGCGTAACAACTTACTATGTCTCCTATTGCCACTGGGCGATGAAACTCAATCTTATCAACCGCTATTGTTGCAACACGCCCGCCTGCTCTTTTATAGGCAATATTCGCACCAGCCATATCCATCATCGACATTAACCAACCACCAAAAATATCCCCACTGGGATTTGTGTCAGCTGGCATTGCGATGATTCTGATAGATGGTTCTTTGTCGGGTAGGTCCGTGCCCTTTGTCATAAACAAATACCTTAAATTACAACATATTGTTGTTTAATATAGGCTATATACTGCATACTGTCCCTATTATTGATAAATATTATTTAGTGAGTAGCGAAATGACCACAATTAAAAAACGTAACCTAGAAAATGAAAAGAGCTATTCCGCTAAAGATATAGAGGTACTAGAAGGGCTCGAACCAGTAAGACACAGGCCTGCCATGTATATAGGAGGAAGTGACGAACGTGCGATGCACCACCTCGCAGCCGAATTACTAGATAACGCGATGGATGAAGCCGTTGCTGGACACGCAAATAAAATTCGGTTCTCGCTAGAAGCTGATGGAACTATTTCAGTCCGAGACAATGGGAGGGGTATTCCGGTTGACCCACACCCTAAATTCAAGGACAAATCGGCCCTCGAAATAGTGATGACTACTTTGCATTCTGGAGGAAAATTCAGCAATAAAGTCTATGACACCTCGGGAGGACTGCATGGTGTCGGACTTTCGGTAGTCAACGCACTCTCAGAGAATATGAAAGTAGAGGTTGCTAGAGACAAGGTGCTTTTTGTTCAAGAATTTGCAAGGGGAATACCCGTTACAAAGCTCATAAATAAGGGGGCTGTTCGTCGTCGAGGTACGAATATAGTTTTCCGCCCAGATGCTAAAATATTTGGATCAAAGTCGCAATTTAGAGCGAACACACTCTACAAGATGGCACGGTCTAAAGCATATCTATACAAGGGGGTAGAAATTAATTGGTCTTGTTCAGAAGCGCTGATTACAAATAAGGATAAGACGCCAGAGACGGAAATATTACATTTCCCTCACGGTCTATCAGATTATTTAGTTTCTCGTTTGGATGGTAGGAAAACGATATTAGAAAGTTTCTTCTACGGCGAAGGCAAACTTAATGGGCAAGGAGGAAGGGTAGAGTGGGCACTTGCATGGCCCGAGGATGGGGATGGATCACTAGATTCTTACTGTAACACAATACCAACCCCTGACGGCGGTACACATGAAGCAGGATTAAGAGCCGCTCTGACGAAAGGTCTTAAAAATTACGCTCAGCTAGCCGGCAACAAAAGAGGAAATATTATAAATAGTGATGATATTATCGGTGGAGCGTGGGGTGTTCTCTCTGTATTTATTCCCAATCCAGAATTTCAAGGACAAACAAAAGAAAAGCTTACGACGGCTAATATTTCCCGAAACGTGGAAACCACTCTTAAGGACCATTTCGACCACTTCCTGTCAGGCGATCCCGCGGCCGCGAATATATTATTAGAATGTGTCTTAGAAAGAGCAGAGGAAAGGTTAAAGCGAAGACAGGCTAAGGAAACTGCAAGAAAAACTGCAACGAGAAAACTCCGACTACCAGGAAAACTAGCTGACTGCTCGCAAAAGTCATCAAAAGGAACTGAAATTTTCTTAGTAGAGGGAGATTCTGCTGGAGGCTCTGCAAAGTCGGCTCGTGACCGGAATACTCAAGCTATACTTCCCTTACGAGGTAAAATACTCAACGTTGCAAGTTCTTCAGCAGAAAAACTACGCGCCAATCAAGAACTAACAGATATAATTCAGGCTCTCGGTTGCGGAATAGGTTCAAGCTATGATGAAACGAAATTGCGCTACGAACGTGTTATTATTATGACTGACGCAGATGTTGATGGTGCACATATTGCATCCCTTCTTATGACATTTTTCTTTCAAGAAATGAAAAAACTAATAGAAAACGGACACTTGTTCCTCGCAATTCCGCCCTTATACAGAATTAGCCAAGGCTCTATTACGATGTATGCTCAAGACGAGCCTCATCGTGAAGCTTTAATACAAGAAAATTTCAACGGACGAGGTAAAGTTGAAGTAAGCCGTTTCAAAGGCTTAGGCGAAATGCCTGCACGACAACTAAAGGAAACAACTATGGACCCGACTAAACGTAAGTTGGTTCGGGTCATCGTTCCGCCCTCTTCGCCTTCTTCAGACCCAAAGACAACTAAAGACACAGAATCCTTAGTAGAAGATCTAATGGGCAGAAAACCAGAAAGACGCCTTGCCTTTATTCAAAACAATGCACAATTCATAAAACAGCTGGACATCTAATCTATCAGATAAAATGGACAACTCTTTATTGAATAATATTTTTAGCCCAGCCGCCACGCTGTTTGATTTCCGCATTCTATAGATTTTGCTCGGTAGAGTTTGACCGCTTTTTCTTGCCTTTCGATAGTGTCAGGATCATCAAATGCCACTGGTGGCTTTTCATCAGGAAGAAAATTCCCAAAGAAATCTTCGCCACGAACAAGCATTGCCGTGGCCTTTAATTTAGTAGTTTGCTGGACATGTGTAGGAACGTAACCAGCTGATAAGCCCATTCGCCGATCCGCTCCATTGTTTGGCTTAGAACTATGCACTAAACACACATGATGGATGGACATTTCCCCGGGCTTCAAATGCATGGATACAGCGTCGCCTTTATCAAAATTGTAAAGTGTATTTTGTCCACTTGCCAATAGGTTGGTCTCACTCCGCTCTGTGTATTCGACCGGGAAACTCCCATCTTTATGAGAACCGGGTATAACCTGAATGCACCCTGAAACTTCATCTACCGGGGTAAGGGCCACCCAAGCACTCAGGAGTTCCCAAGGGTCCATTCCATAGTAAGTTGCGTCTTGATGCCAACTTACATAGGAACCGGATTCTGGTTCTTTAAACCATAACCCATGTTGGTAGCACAGGATGTTTGGACCAATAAGATCCTCAACAACATCTAAAATTTTTTGATTTACAACAAGATCATAGGCCCAAGGAAATCTTAGAAATGCCTTCGTTTTTTGTGTACCATGAATGGGTTTACCTTGAGAGGCTTCGAATGCTTCAATTTCACGCCTAAGTGACAAGGCATCCTCTTCAGACATAATCCGGATCGGGGAAATAAATCCTTCATTTTTATATTGATCGACTTGAGATTTTGTTAAAATTTTATTCATTAAAATATCGAAATAGTTTGCAATTCTATTTTAGCATAATTTAAAAGTTTAGTATATCGCATTACGGTGTTTGACTTCTCACTAATTTAGCTCCAAATAGGTGCCACGTTAAATTTTATTTAAGGTAAAACCAAATTTTTATATGACTTTTGATCATCTCGGACTTAGCCCCAAAGTACTTACTGCTATAAAAGAAGCCGGCTATGAGGTTCCAACGCCAATACAAGAACAGGCCATACCTCTCGTTTTAATGGGACGCGATGTTTTNGGGTGCGCTCAAACTGGAACCGGTAAAACGGCGTCTTTCACTTTGCCGATGATTGAAATACTTGCNTCGGGTCGTAGTAGAGCTCGAATGGCNCGCTCTCTTATTCTTACGCCAACNCGCGAATTAGCNACCCAAATAGCCGAAAATTTNGAAATTTATGGTAAATATCACAAGCTTTCAATGGCATTGCTTATTGGNGGNGTGTCCTTCGAAGAACAAAACTNAAAACTCNATAGAGGTGTNGATGTTTTAATCGCTACACCNGGTCGGCTCCTTGATCATTTTGAGCGTGGACGAATACTCCTTACGGATATTAAAATCCTAGTTATTGATGAAGCGGACAGAATGATGGATATGGGCTTTATGCCCGACGTAACGAAAATAGTTAGTTTACTGCCACCAATCAGGCAAACTCTTTTCTTCTCAGCCACTATTCCTCTAGAAATTCGAAAGTTAGCTGAAAAATTTCTAATTAATCCTAAAAAAATCACTGTTAGCCCTAAAGTAGCCACAGCCGAAACAGTTCAACAATACCTAACAATTGTTCCGGACAAAGATTATGTAAAACGGCATACATTGAGAAAAATAATCAATTCAGAAGATATAGAAAATGCGATTATTTTTTGTAACCGCAAAAAGGATGTGGATACCCTCGATCGTTCATTAAGGAAACACGGCTTTAACTCCAATACCTTACATGGCAACATGTCCCAACCTGCGCGCCTAGAAACACTGAAAACATTTAAAAAAGGCGAAACAAAATTTCTTGTAGCAAGTGACGTAGCAGCCCGTGGACTAGATATTCCAAAAGTTTCACATGTGTTCAATTTTGACGTTCCCTTACATGCGGAAGACTATATACACCGTATCGGCCGCACNGGAAGAGCGGGTCGTAAAGGACGCGCTCTAACAATCGGAACAGATAAGGACGAAAAATACCTAGATGCAGTGTACAAGTTAATTGGTANGAAAATTCCAATNTTATCAATTGAAGGTAATTTGGANTCTGAANTTNANNCTCCTGAAAAAAAGAATAGCCGAANANAAGCAAAACGAGCCAAAGCCAATAAAAATACTNATAATGCTGGCAACAAAAATTCTATTCCTGCACAAAATAACAATATCAAAAANACTAATATCATCGGAATGGGGTCACACGTNCCCAANTTTATGTTAAGATCTGTTGCCAAAAATAAATCTGAGTAAAATCATGCAAACAATATTTATATTTTGTAAATGTGAACTAGGNNCGGCTTACAATGTAGCTGATGAAGCTATTCTTNGTGTTGAAAGTATATCAGAAATNCATTCCATTTCAGGTGANCATGACNTACTAATAAAGGCTTACCTTTCNGACAACACTGATATNGGTCACTTTGTNACAGATAAAATTCAAACTTTACCAGGAATNAAGGAGACTTTTACGCTTATTGGTTTTAAAGCGTTTTCATAAATTGNGGGGNATTTANTTCTGANCTCANGTNNTGACATTNAATANATTCNTTAAAAGANANNTGANTTTAATTATTTATAAATAATNGGAGNTANCACNAGTTCAAACGCTGAAAGACTCTCCACAACCACAACGACCTGATTCATTAGGGTTTCGGAATACGAAACTAGAACCCATTTTTTCTTCAACAAAATCCATCTCAGTGCCAACAAGGTANATTACAGCCATTGGNTCGATCAAAAGCTGAACATCCCCAAAATCAATNATTTCATCCNCGGCAGATTTTTCATTAACAAAGTCCATAGCATAGGTAAGCCCGTTACAACCACCTTCATTTACACCCAGCCGTATTCCTACTGCATCGGGATTATGGGTTTTTAAAAGTTTCCGAAGCTGTGCAACCGCAGNTTTGGTTACCCTCAATACTGAGGGNTTTTCTTGAAANTTTTTGTCGCTTNCCAATTAATTACCCTCACATAAANCCAAGCTCAAGTTTTGCAGCCTCACTCATTCGATCAGGACTCCAAGCCGGCTCCCAAACTAATTCAACGCTGACACCGCCAATCTCTTCGACTTCCTTAACAGCCCGCTCAACATCTCCTGGAAGGCTACCGGCAACCGGACAAGCAGGAGANGTCAAAGTCATATCAATATGAACGTCTTTCATTCCATTTATATCAATATTATAAATAAGACCTAACTCATAGATATTAACAGGTATTTCCGGATCAAAAACGGTNGAAATGGCCTCTATCACTTTGTTCTCGAAAAGTTGAGGTTTAATTTCCGTACCTAATTGNNNTNCATCANTTTGATCANTTTCAGACATNCCAGATTCTATTGGNTCGNGATNTTTATCANCCTCATTTNTCTGNCCNTGNTGAAGANGACCTNCCGGNACAGCCGTGTTTGTTTCTTTTCNCNCCATTTCGGNCGAGANTTCAGATTNCGNTAATTTTTCATTTTTAGAAAACATATTGTAATCACTTATTCTGTTTTCACTNNTTCNTCTGATTCTTCAATGGCAGCAACCATTGCGTGCCATGGCAAAGTCGCACACTTAATCCTAGTGGGGAAATCCTTAACACCAGATAGTGTTTCAAGTTCCTCAAGATCATTTACCTTATAACATTGCCCGGTGACAAGTAAGGTAAATTTTTCAAATAAATTCTTTGCTTCATCAATAGATTTACCTTTGACCATTTCAGTCATCATTGAGGCTGACGCAATTGAAATCGCACAACCGCGTGCATCAAACTTCGCTTCTCCAATTACATTACCTACAAGTTTTAGAAATATTGTTACCTTATCACCACAAAGAGGATTGATGCCATTTGCTCTCCTATCATACTCCTCAAGTAGACCAAAATTTTTTGGGTTCCGGCTATGATCGAGTATAATTTCTTGATAGAGATCCTTGAGAGAGGAGCTCATTATCCAAAAATCTCCTTAACACGCTCTAATGCAGCTACCAAGGCATCAATATCGCTCCTGTTATTGTACAAACCTANAGAGGCCCTTACCGTTGAAGCAATATCAAAATAATCCATAACGGGCTGAGCGCAATGATGCCCAGTCCGAACGGCAATACCCTCTCTATCGAGGATGGTACCGACGTCATGTGGGTGCACCCCTGTTAAGTTAAAGGACAAAATAGCTGCTTTTTCCGGCGCTTGACCGACAATTTCCAAATTATCAATGCCCTTAAGCTTGTTTGTTCCATACTTAAGTAGGTCGTTTTCGTGANCTGCAATATTATCTAGTCCAACAGCAGTAATATAATTAACGGCGGCCCCCATACCAATAGCTCCAGCTATATGTGGCGTACCTGCTTCAAATTTAAAAGGTAAATCTGCATATGTAGTTTTATCGAAAGTAACTACATCAATCATTTCTCCTCCTCCCTGATAGGGGGGCATTGCTTCAAGCAACTTCTCTTTCCCATAAAGAATTCCAATGCCACTCGGACCATAAATCTTGTGACCAGATAAAACATAGAAATCTGCATCGAGAGCCCTAACATCTATCTTCATATGAGGGGCCGCCTGACAGCCATCNACTAGTACTTTAGCNCCCCTTTCATGAGCTAGCCTGATTAATTCCGTTACTGGAAGTATAGTCCCAAGAGCATTCGAGACATGGGTAACGGCGACGAACTTTGTTTTATTGCTTAAGAGGTTTGAGTAAGTATCCATGTCCAACACACCATNTCTATCAATGGGCACGACCTTTAAAAACGCACCCACCTCTTCAGCGATCAATTGCCAAGGTACTATATTAGAATGATGCTCTAACATTGTTAGAATTATTTCATCACCTGCCGAAAGGTTTCGACGGCCCCAACTAGAAGCTACTAAATTTATTCCTTCGGTAGCACCTCGAACAAAGATTATTTCACGTATACTAGATGCGTTAACAAAACTTTTTATTTTCTCTCTCGCTTCCTCCATCGCGTCAGTAGCTTTTTGACTCATATAGTGCACACCACGGTGCACATTGGAATATTCAGTGCTATAGACCTTAGAAATGGCTTCTATCACTTGGAGAGGCTTTTGAGCACTTGCGGCACTGTCAAGATATGTAAACGGTTTTCCATAAACTTCTTCCGTTAAAATTGGAAAATCCTGACGCAAAACATTTACATCAAAAACCGGGTGAGTTACTTCTTCTATCACCTTTGTCGCCATGCTTATGCCACTCCCTGCATCTTTTCGGTTTCAACACCTGATAACCACGAAGTAATAAAATCCTCGAGATAGGTCTTAATTTTGTCATCACACAACGGTTCCATAAGATCAGAGACAAAAGCTTCTACCATCATAATATGTGCCGTTTTTGGGTCTATACCCCTCGACTTTAGATAAAAAAGCGCATTTTGGTCTAGGTCTCCCACAGCAGCACCGTGACTACATTTTACATCATCCGCATGAATGATTAGTTCCGGCTTACTATCTGCCTGAGCACCCCGCGACAGGAGTAAGTTCCTACTCATTTGAAAAGCTTCGGTTTTTTGAGAATCCGGGGCAACAAAGATACGTCCCTGAAACACTGTGCGAGACTTATNATCTAAGACGTTTTTATAAAGTTGGCTGCTACGACAATTCGATGTGTTATGGATAACTTCTGTTGTATTATCACAATGTTGCGTACCACGAACCAGTGCAAGCCCTTTCAAAGAACAATTTGCTTCTGTGCCATTTAATTTGACGCAAATTTCGGAACGAGCTTTGCGCGCACCAGAAGAGAGAACAAAATTATCAAAATGTGCATTTTCTTCCAATTGCACCGTAGTTTGTCCAATATTCCAATTTGTTTCTCCTAGATCTTGATGAATAATCTGTCTCAGATTAGCACCTTTCGCCAAAGTCACTTCTGTCACTACATTACAAAAACTAGTTGAGATCCCAAGTGTTATATAGGACTGCATAATTGTCGCAGTACTGTTTTCTCCAATCATTATCAAGTTTCTGAGATGTGTCTCTACAGAAGAATTCTCTGAATTAAGGAAAATAACCTGGATCGGATTTTTAATAGTTACATTCGCGGGGATTTGTAAAACCATCCCATCATGCATTAAAAATGTATTTAAAGCCGTAAAGCCGGCCCTTTGAATATCTGCTATACTGTACCAAGGATCCCGTTTGTTTTCGGCTTTAAGAAAATTAGAAAGTGTTTGAAATTCGGTTTGTCCTTCAATCCCGTCGGTTTTTGACAGAGCAGAAGAAAATATACCATCAACAAATACTATGATATTCGCACCTTCCAAAATAAATGGTACGAGTAATTCGGAATTAACCTTTTTAACAGAGGGTAAATCAAAATCNGAGAGATACAGATGTCTTAAATCGGAATATTTCCATGTCTCGGTTTTTCGAGATGGCAGTCCACTGTCCTGAAAAACTTTAACAGCTTTTTCTCGCAAATTACGAGCGCCTGGAAGTTCATCACGCCGTTCATTATAACGCGCAAGAAAACTTGAAATGTTGTGAGCTTTAGGAGACTGAACGCTTTGCATTATATTCAGGTTCCTATTTAAGCTGCTTGAATTTGATTTAGGCCGGTGTACCCTTTCTTTTCCAAATCAAGGGCGAGTTCTTTATCACCAGACGCTACAATCTTTCCCCCCGAAAGAACATGTACATAATCTGGAATAATGTAACCCAATAACCGCTGNTAATGTGTGATTACTAAGGACGACCGATNTGGNGNNCGAAGCGCATTAACACCATCAGCAACAGCNTTGAGTGCATCAATATCAAGGCCTGAGTCAGTTTCATCAAGGACAGCGAATTTAGGGTTTAATAGAGACATTTGTAATACTTCGTGACGCTTTTTTTCTCCACCAGAGAAACCTACATTTACGTTACGTTGAAGGAGTTTATCATCCATTCCCAAAGTCTCTGCTTTTTTTCTAACCAACTTAAGAAAATCTACCGCAGAAATTGGCTCTTCACCCCGATAGGCTCTAATTGAGTTTAAAGAGGTGCGCAAAAAATTCATAGTAGATACCCCCGGTATTTCCACCGGGTATTGGAACGCCAAAAATACCCCTTCTCCGGCACGTTCATGTACATCAAAGTCCAACAAATTTTTGCCATTAAAAACAATTTCACCGTCCGTAATTTCGTACCCTTCACGACCCGAAAGNACATAAGATAACGTACTTTTTCCCGATCCATTTGGGCCCATAACGGCATGTACTTCTCCGGCTGCAATCTCAAGGTTTACTCCATTAAGGATTTTTTTTCCTTGAACCGTTACATGAAGATTATTAATTAAAAGCATTCTTTCANTACCCTAAANATTCTGAGTTAACCAANGCTACCCTCAAGNCTCACTTCTAATAGTTTTTGNGCTTCTACAGCAAACTCCATTGGAAGTTCTTTTAACACCTCTTTACAATATCCATTAACTATTAATGAAACTGCATCNTCCGCTGACATNCCGCGTTGCATAACNTAAAACATCTGATCTTCGCTGATTTTNGANGTTGTTGCTTCGTGTTCGACNTGTGCCGTAGGGTTAGCTGTTTCAATGTAAGGNACTGTATGNGCGCCNCACTGATCACCTATCAATAATGANTCACATTGTGTAAAATTGCGGGCGCTGTCCGCACCTCCAAGAATTTTAACAAGACCNCGATACGTATTTTGACCTTTGCCAGCTGAGATACCCTTAGAAATTATAGTACTGGATGTATTACGGCCCAAATGTATCATTTTGGTTCCGGTATCGGCTTGTTGGTAATTATTGGTCAATGCNACGGAGTAAAATTCACCGACAGAATTATCTCCTTCTAATACACAACTAGGGTACTTCCAAGTTACCGCTGAACCTGTTTCAACTTGTGTCCATGAAATCTTAGAATTGTTTCCTTTGCATAGGCCACGCTTAGTTACGAAATTATATATTCCTCCAACCCCCTCTTCATTACCGGGATACCAATTTTGCACCGTGGANTACTTTATTTCTGCGTTCTCATGAGCAATCAACTCGACTACCGCCGCATGTAACTGATTTTCATCGCGCATGGGGGCCGTACAACCTTCCAAATAACTTACATAAGACCCTTCATCAGCAACGATTAAAGTTCTCTCGAACTGACCCGTCTTAGCCGCATTGATCCGAAAATAGGTAGACAACTCCATGGGGCACCGCACGCCTTTTGGGACATAAACAAATGTACCGTCGCTATAGACAGCTGAATTAAGGGTAGAAAAAAAGTTATCNCCCTGAGGTACCACTGAACCAATATACTTACGAACTAAGTTNGGGTGTTCCTTCACCGCCTCACTTATAGAACAAAAAATTACTCCAACNTCTTCGAGCTTATCNTTAAAGGTAGTNGNCACAGAAACACTATCAAATACTGCATCCACAGCCACGCCGGCTAAAGCTGCCCTCTCATGTAGGGGAATTCCAAGTTTCTCATACGTTTCTAGTAACTTGGGATCTACTTCGTCCAAACTTTTCGGACCATCTGACTTTGGTGCGGCATAATAGTAGGAATCCTGATAATCAATTTTAGGATAATTCACCAAGGCCCAATCGGGTTCCGCCATATCCAGCCATTGCCGGTATGCTTCTAATCGCCATTCTAATAACCAATCAGGTTCATCCTTTTTATCAGAAATAAAGNGAACAATATCTTCATTCAGCCCTTTTGGNGCCAATTCAGATTCTATTTCTGTAACAAAACCATATTTGTATTCTTTATCTTCGGCGAATTTTTCAGGTGATGAAACGCTTACTTCAGCCAATTTTTCCTCCCTGCTCTGATTGTTGAGGTGCAGGCTCAAAGGGCCGATGAGGTAAAATCGAAACCATCTCCGGCATCATATCAGCGAGCGTCACATCTTCCAGCGCTTTCACTACAGCATTATTGATTTTACGCCAATTAGTCTTAGTAGGGCAAAGGGCTTCAATATTACAGGCACCATCTTCCTCCACCGTACAATCGGTTAACGCAATTGGTCCATCAACAGCAACAATAATTTCAATAACTGGTATATCAGACGCAGAACGAATAAGCGCATAACCGCCTTTGGCACCTCGTTGAGATTCGATAAGACCCGCATTTGAGAGTAACTTCAATGTTTTAGATACAGTTGGCACTGGAATACCTGTTACCAAAGCCAAGTCAGGCCCTTGCATCAATGATGCCGGGCGGCTAGCGAGTTGACTCATCAAAACAATTGAATAATCAGCTAATCGACTAAGTTTTATCAAAATTATAGCTCACAGTTGATAAAAGGGACCAATTTCGTCCTATTATATAGGACCATTTTGGTCTAGATTACAAATAAATATTTAGAATGCAAAATCAAGACCTAAAATACCATTCTTAAAAAATCAAAGAAAATCACTTTGTCTTCTTAACGTTTGTCCTGATAGCGCTCCGGTATGTTGATCACCATGAAGAGTTTTAACCCCGTTTACAAATACAGCTTCCACTCCAGTAGCAAACTGATGAGGATCTTCATACGTTGCTTTCTCGGCTATTTTATCTGGATCAAAAATTGTAATATCCGCCTTAAACCCCTTTTTTAGAACGCCCCTATCCTTCAAACCCAGAGCCTTCGCTGACGCGCCAGTCATCTTGTATATGGCATCTTGAAAGGACAACAAACCAAGGTCTCGGCAATAATGACCCAAAACCTTAGCAAATGTGCCATAAAAACGAGGATGCGGTCGTCCCTGCCCCGTTGTTCCAACTGGTGCTACCGAGTTACCATCTGAACCAATCATGACATTAGGATCTTTTACAAAATCCCTTACATCATTTTCTGAAATTGACTCTACTAGAACCCGCGTCTGCCCATGATCCTCAACAATAAAATTTAAAGCCATTTCAAATTGATCAATGTTACGTTCTTCAGCAAGACTAGCGATAGTACGACCGGCAAAATGAGGTAAATTGGGAGAAATAGAAATTCTCACTGCATCCCATGAGGGAATTCGTCCAAAATTATTTAGGCCATCCTGGTCAATTTCTCGCCTTAAACGAGCTCTCGTATCCACATTAGAAAGCTTGGCCAAGGTTCCTTCTATTCCACCTTCCTGCAACCAAGAGGGCATTAAATTTCGTAGCGGATTACTTGCTGCTGTATATGGATAAATATCACAATCAATAGCAGTGCCCATTGCCCTTGCTTGTGAAAAAAGATCCATAGCCTTAGACGCTCCACCCCAATTATCTAACCCAGATAACTTCATATGAACAATTTGAACATGCACACCAACCTGTTCAGAAAATTCCATTGTTTCCTGAATAGCATCAAAAACTGAATTACCTTCGTTCCGGAGATGAGTAAAATAACGTCCCCCTTCAGCCTCAAGAACTCGTCCAAGAGCTACAAGCTCTTCTGTTTCGGAGAATGAACCGGGCGCAGTAAATAGACCGGTCGACATCCCCAATGCTCCGGCCGCTAGGGCCTCTTGTAAAAGTAAAATCATATGTCTCAGCTCGGCACTTGTTGGAGGACGATCCTCCATACCCATAGTCATCAGCCTAAGGGTATTGTGCCCGACTAAATGTATAGTGTTGACCGATAAAGCTGGATAAAAGTTTAAATAATCTGCAAAACCTGTTTCCTTGAAGGATAACCATGGAGCGCTAGGACTAAGGTATTCAGCCAAATCCTCTACCTTTCCAGGCAGTGCTGGAGCGCAGGAATATCCACAGTGTCCGATAACTTCAGTTGTAACCCCTTGACGAATTTTACTCTCGCCTTGAGGCATAAGTGGTAACGTCCAATCTGAATGCGTCTTTATATCAATAAAACCTGGAGCAATAAATTTACCTTTTGCGTCAACTGTTTCAGCATTGCCGGTTGAAATATCATTGCCAATATCAATAATTTTTCCATTTTCTATGGCAACGTCAGCACGAAATGGTTCTGCACGAGTGCCATCAATTACTAACCCCTGTCGAATTACTATTGCCTTGGACATTTCAGACCCTACTTGGAACAAATTTCTCAGAATGAACGAACTTTTGATCTATACCCTTTTCGATCAGCCACCTTTCGGAAGCCTCAATCATCGGCGGAGGGCCACAGAGATAAATATCTGCTTCTTCTTGTACCAACTCATCCCTTAAAAAATTAGTGATGTGCCCCACTTTGCCCGACCAATTTGAATTCCCTTTAACAACCGCTACTTCGCTGATTAAAGAAAGTCCGGCGGATTTATAATTTTCCACCCTATCAAGATAAAATAAATCGGAGGGTTCATTTGCCCCTATAAGTAAACGTATAGGGTACAAGGCTGTCTTTGATTCAATCATATGATCAAACATCGATAACATTGGAGCCAAGCCGGTCCCACCCGCAACCATGACGATGGGCCTTACAGGTTCTCGTAAATAAAAATGACCAAAAGGACCTGTCATCGTTATACTATCACCTACTTTGGCACGATCGTTAACGTATGAACTCATCGAACCATTTTCAATAACCTTGATAAAGAAGCTAACCTTTTCCAGATCATGCGGGGAAGTAGCAAAAGAATAAGAGCGCAAAGCAGTTGTACCCGGAACAGACAAATTTACATATTGACCGGGCAAAAACGCGAGATAGTCACCTTGATTTCTATTAATTTCAAGATCTAAGCGCTTTACCGTAGATGAAACCTTCTCCACAGAAATTACCTTGCAAGTCCAATTTTTTGGTTCCTGCTTAATTGCGAGTTTAGATGCATAAGGAAATTCTATGACACAATCAGAACGCGGGTGCATTTGACAAGTAAGCACTAACCGTTTTTCTAATTCTTGTTCGGACAATGCCTCTTCCGATACGTCATCAAGGTCATAATCACCCTCTACGCAGTGTGCTTTGCAAGTAGCACACGCACCCTCAAGACAATCCGTTAAAATTCGAATTTTATTACGCAGACAGGCCAAATAAATAGTATCATCTTCGTCTACACGTATGTGTTCACAGCGACCATCTTCAAATACCAAAGCAACGCTAAATTTACTCATATTACTATTTCCAGATTAAATTTATGGAATAATCAATGGTTTCAGAGCTTTACCATTTAAAATTAGGTCAAATCCCTGCAGACCTTCGGCAATTGAGAGAGAATGACTATGAATAGGACTTAAATCAACTGCGCCAGAAGAAAGGAGCTCAGCGGCCACCTGCCAACTACCCCAAATGCGTCTTCCATGTATATTCTGCATCTCGGGACATTTCAGTAACCATTGAGTGAAATCAACCGGTATTGCCTTCGGCGGCGCACCGACTAACCTTAAATCACCACCTTTGGAAAGTGCTTCAAAACAAGCATTAAAGCCTTGCTCAGACCCTGAATACTCTATTGCTACATCTACTCCAGCAGCATTTGTGATATCACTTAAAATTGCCTGCANATTTTGTTCTAATGGGTTAACAGCTATATCCGCTCCCATTTTTTTACTATTTTTCAAACGAATGGGGTTTATATCACATGATATAATCCGAGTTGCACCGAGTGCCCTTGCAGCGGCAACATTCATCAAACCGATAGGTCCACACCCATTTATCATAACTGTGCGGCCGGCCACGCCAGAACCGGCGAGGGTTGCATGAACAGAGATCCCAAAAGGTTCCATCATTGCCGCTACTTCTATTGGCATATCTTTAGGNTTTTTCCAAGCAATCTGGGATGGAACAGTTATGAATTCCGCAAAGCACCCATCGAAATCTATTCCAGGATATGTGGTATTAATACAAAGATGTTCATTCCCCCTACGGCATTGTTTGCAGTTTCCACAGTAGACATGGCTCTCAAGGCTGATGTAGTCTCCAACTATTACGTTGGACACTCCCTTACCAACCTTGACTACATAACCGCAAACTTCATGTCCTAATACACGCGGCAACCNCATCCGCCTCGCCATTCGTGGTGCCCACTGATAGATTTGTATGTCAGTCCCACAAATACCTGCCGCCGCCACTTTAACGAGAATCTCCTTNGCTTCAGGATCNCTNGGTTCNCGTTCTTCAACGGCAATACCACCTACNCCTTCACTAATTTTACAAACAGCAAGCATTTNTTACTTATCCTAAAGATGATAAATATCGACAGGACCCTCAAGAAGGTCATCAATTAAAGTTATTTTTTTTTGTAATATTTTTACCCCCATGTCGACTTGTCTGAATTTATAATCGTACAGACTAGCCCTATTTTGACTTCCATGCTTACCAAATGAATGAACCAAACAATTAGCAGTAGCAAAAATCACGTTCTCTTCAACATGGGATACTAATATATTGCTAACGATATGAACTGTACGATCAAGTGGTAGGGAGGCATATGAATCTCGGGTTTCGATACGAAATATTCTATCTTCTAGTCCTCCGCGATTTTTGAAATACATTAGGTTAAGTTGGGTCTCCGGATCTCCAACGGTTTGTTCCTCATCGACCCAAGAGGGAACCCAATAACATGCATCTTCAGTAAATAAATCAATCCAATCGTCCCACAAGTGTCGATCAAGTAAAGTTGTTTCCTTATTAATTAGGGTTTCAACCTCAATACATATTTCTGAATCTATTTTCATTTTTTATAAATTCGTTAGTCCGCGGTATTGGACATCATTTCTCGCCAACGACGATAAAATCCGAAAAACAGTGTTTCATTTTCCCAACTCTCACTGCTAGAGACTGGATCAAAACCTACCGCCTTCGCCTCTTCATCAGGGCCTATAGTCATTGTTTTGAGACCTCTATTAAAATCATTCCATCTAGCCTGCATCGCCCGACTTCCCATCATCGTGTCTTCTAATGCGGCCATATCATCAGACGTTGCCATTCCGGCTGTCAAATAAAAATCCTCAAACTTTCTTAATCGTGCCGCCCGTGCCTCTGTTCCCTCCCCAACGGGAGCAATACAATATACCGTAACTTCCGCTCGGTTTACGGATACAGGTTTCACATATCGAATTTGCGTCGAAGGGTTGTCCATCAACATTACATTGGGAAAAAGAGCTAGATTACGACCTTTTTTTAGAATCCACTCAACTTTAGCCGCTGAGAGATTAGATTCCAGCCAAGTTTTCTTCTTATAAATGGGGCGCCTCTCCGGGGTTGTATGTTGCGCCCAGATAGACATATGTCCATTGCCAAGGTCATATGCACCTGATGGCACTGTACCAACTAGTCTACCTCCCTCTGTTTGCTTTAGTCCCTTTAGACTGTCTCGCTCTTCTCTATTACGTACTGTTGATGCAAAAACCCTGTGTACCGTTGAAACATGGTATCCATCAACACTATTTTCCAACTGCATTTTCCAATTTCCGCGAATCACATATGTCGAACTTCCAGGTACAACCTCCAGACCATCAGGTGACTGTTCAACCATCAGGTCAATCCAGGTTGACGCGGCNCCTAAATNNTCTTCTATGGGTTCAACTTCGTTNANGAGACTTCCAAAAATAAATCCGCGATAATTTGCTATTTTTGCAATNGGTTTTAANTNGTATTGAGANCGANCAAAATTCTCNTCACCAAAACCTTGCTTTTCATTTTTGATTCTTACGCACCGGCCATCGACGCTATAGGCCCACCCATGAAAACGACACGTAAGCGTTCTTGCTTTCCCTTGTTTTTTAGGAGTGAGCAAGGCGCCACGGTGAGAGCAAACATTCAAAAAGGCACTAATATTATTATCCTTCTGACGAATTACCACTACCGGATGTCGCCCGATATCAACAGCAAAGTAACTTCCCTCTTCAGGAATCTGACTTTCATGACAAAGGTAGACCCATCCATTTTCAAAAATATGTTTTATCTCATCATCAAAAATCTTTTGGCTTGTATAAACAGANCGGTCGACACGAAATACACCTTCATCGACTCGATCATCAACAAGTCCATCATATTTTTTCTTGCTATAAGAACCGTCCATATTTTTTAACCTTTATCTCTAACTTTTATTAGGTATGTCAGATTTTTCTAAATTAAACAAATAAAGTGCTTTCACATCTGTGAAAAACTTCGTTTTCCAATTATTTAAATTCTGCTCTTTTCAAATAAATTTAATTGAGACAATATTATAAAAATGAACTTAATAAAATAAATACAAGGGAGGCGGCGTTGAAGGGCGCCACAATATTATATACTGAAATGTCACCCGATTTAGAATGGGAAGACGATTTTAATCATTGGTATGATACCCACCACATTCCTCAAAGGACTAAAGTGGACGGTTTTATAAGTGCTCGCAGGTATCGGGACCCAGATCGACCAACATACCTTGCTATATACGAGATTACTTCTCAGGATGTTCTCAGTAATAGCGATTATCAAAAAGTCCGAGCGCAGCCCAACGCNAAAACAGCTTGGATGCTATCAAATGTTGAGAATTACAGCCGTTATGTTGCGAACGAAATTTCGGATACNGGNTCAGAAAATGCCGATAGTAATGCATTAGATGAAACATTTATATTCAGTGAATTTTTTAGTGTTCCAGATAATAAGGTTGATGAATTTAATCAGTGGTATGACNGAGAATACACGCCANCCCTTATGGGNTGCGTTAACTGGCGGGCTGTGCGTCGATTTGAGGTTATAGAGGGTGAACCTCAACCTTGGTCTCATTTGGCTCTTCATTATATATCCGATAGTAAAACCGCCTTTTCTTCTCCTGAGTTTGAGAATAGTCGAAATTCTAAGGCGCGCTTAAATCTTGAACAAGAGCCATGGTTTCGGGGAAGTAGCCAACTCTACGAGCCAATTGGAAAAAGATTTCAGACCTAAAGCTATTTTAATGAAAAATAGTGTTTTAAAATTAATTGATCTCAGAATTTACTAAGCTAGGTTTGAAGTTTATTCGCCGGGCGCCATTTGAATGCAGCATGTTCGAGGCGGGCAAATACACCATGTTCGAGAATAAGCATTAAAATTACAAACATAATGATCCACGCCAAAACGAGTTCCATATTAAACTGTTCAAACCAGAAAAANAACATGTACCCNATGCCATATTTAATTCCAAAGGTTTCCGCCAACGCTACNATTTTCCAAGTCATGCCAAAAGAAAAACGNAAAGCAGAAAAAATGTANGGTANTAACTGAGGTACGTANACTTTACGAATTAACATTCTCTTGTCNGCNCGAAAAACCTTCGCCATATCGATTACAGACTTATCCATCGCCTGTGCACCCTGAAAAATATTGACGGCTACATAAGGAGTGACAACACCTACAACGGCAACCAAACTTCCAATTTCGTTAAAGCCAAACCACATAACGGCCAAAAAAACCATAAGAATNGTGGGCATAGTCAAGGCCAGCGGGATTAGAGACATCATTGAATACTCTATCGTCTTGCGTAAGCCCATTGCCAAACCAATGGCAATACCCAATAGCATTGCCACTCCAAAAGTTATGAATGTCCTTCCAAGAGTAATTCCCATATGAAAATATGCTGAATTACCCTCGGGGCCGGGCTCAGCCAAGACACCCCATATGGCATAAGCTATAGCTAACGGTCCGGGCAAAACCTCTGCATCGGCCATTAATGCAGACGCAAGATACCAAATGGCAATTAGTACAAATATTGAACCAACTCTAATCGAAACGGCTGTCGCTTTTTCTGACATTTAGCCGTCCTCTAAATTTTGAGCATCCAAAACACTAAANAATTCNCTGACGAGTTCTTTTTCTAGATCAAAGATTTTTGGGTCCTCCGGTTTTCTTGGGCGGGGTACCTCAACATCTATTTGCTTAAAGATTCTAGCGGGTTTAGTACTCATCATATAAATATTGTCAGCAAGAAATACCGCCTCACCTAGGTCATGAGTTATAAATAAAATAGTGGGGTTAGCACGCATCAAGATTTCCATTAAATCAAAACGCATCTTCCTCGCAGTAATCTCATCCAAGTGACTAAATGGCTCGTCCATCAACAGTATATCGGGTTCTATAGCTAGAGCCCGCGCAATTGCTACACGTTGCTGCATTCCCCCTGAGAGATTAAGGGGATAGTTTTTTTGCTGACCTTCTAACCCTACCATCTCGAGGTATTTATCTACTCTCTCTTTCCATAAATCCTTAGGAATTTCCTGCGACTCCAGAGCAAAGGTCATGTTATCTTCCACTGTAAGCCAATTTAGTAGGCGCGCATTTTGAAATACATACCCAACCCGCGGCACTGTCGCACCGGAGTCAGAATAAACATCCAGTGTACCGCCATCTGACGGATCATGTGTCTCGATCCCAGCGATGATATTGAGCAGAGTCGACTTACCGCAACCAGAAGGTCCGACAATACTAGCAAATTTGCCTTTTTTTACGTCCAAACTAATAGAGTCCAGAACTACAAATTCCTCCCCAGTCATTGGATCTGGGAATTTTTTAGTCAGATTTTTAACGTCAACGACGGTATCACCGCGCCCATTAGGTTTTTGATCAGTTGGCAATTTGATGTCTCCAAGCGAATGTATGCCGTTCCCACAAACGGAACACTAAAAGTTCTATTACAACCATGAGCACCATGAAACTCAAACCCCACGTGAGCATCATGTCTACCCTTGTTTCTTCAAACCAATAAATAAGTTTCTGTCCGACCCCACTACTTACGCCAAAGGCTTCACCCACAAGGACAATCTTCCAAGATAAAGAAAGCGCGATACGCATGGCTGAAAAAATATAGGGCATAAGCTGCGGAATTAGGACCTTCCTTAGCATCATCCATTTATCAGCTCTATAAACNGTAGCCATGTCAACGAGCTCTTTCTCAAGCGCTTTAGTGCCTTCCCAGATGTTCATGGAAACAAAAGGAAAGACTATCAACACGACGGTTAGCATTGGCGCCCATTCAGATAGACCAAACCAAAGAACGGATAAAAACGCCCAACAAATAGCGGGAAATGTGAGCAACACCATGATCCAGCTATCCATGAAGGATTCAAAATTTTTCCTGATCCCCATCAAGAGGCCAATAGCCGTTCCNATTAACATACANAGNACAAGTCCATTAAANATTCTTGTNAGGGTCATCCAAATTACAGAGTAGGATGCCGGATCACTGTAGACCTCAACGATCAAATCAATCAAGTATACAGGACCCGGCAAGAACACTGGAATAAAAAACAGGGAAGCCACCTGCCACAAAACCAAACTAGCGACAATTGTTACAATGCCTGGTATCAATCCNGGCTTAATATTTAATGACTTCACTGCGTCTTACCCAACTATCTGTTTCAAGTTATAGCTTATTTTAAAATTAAGCCGTATTTCTCTTTAGGCGGTATCTTCTTAAGNATACCATGTTTCTTAGCCATATGAAGGAATTGCCACTGTTTGTCACGCGTTTCTTCGTCCCAATCAGTGATTAACATCTTTCCTTGTTTTAACCAACTCTCGTAGGTTTTAGCTTGTGCTTCATTTTTTACAGCAGCTAATTTACCATATTTTTTAACNGCTTTTCTTAGATTTTCNGGCTTTCGAAGCCATTTATAGCCTTCCGTAAAAGCTTTAACGAAAGCAGTTGCTCGAGCCCTGTCTGCATCAACCCATTTTTTCCAGCATACCAACGGAGCTGACCAAAGAATTGCCTGTCCAGTTTTCTTCTTCCAATAATCATTCGGGGCATAAACTGAACGATATTTTTCTGGCTGAGCCGCTGCTGCAATAGTCAAGGAACTGATATTAAACATCGAGTCAATTTGTCCCCGATCCAACATCTTTAGAAGAGCTGGAGGAGCAGCTTGTACGAATTCAGTATCTTTCAGGACATCAAACCCATAACCATCAATCACCGTAGCACGCATCGCCTTGAAAGCTCCAGCGCCTGTGGACCAGCTTGCAAACTTTTTACCCTTCAAATCGGTAATCGTCTTAAAAGGAGACGACTTGAGAACAAAGACTTCTTGCATAACTGTGAGACCACCACCAACAATGACCCACTCCAAACCTTTGTTAATACGGGCGATAGCAGCTGTACCGGCATAAGTTGTACAGGGAACCTCTCCAGCTGGAAGGCCAGCCATGTGACCTTTAAATGGTCTATTGTCGATTTCTAAATCGATCCCATGCTTTTTGAATATACCAGCATCCTTTGGGCCGTAGGAATACAACATCAGAATACTGTTTCGAGCGGCTGTGATCTTCACCTTTTTTAATTTGCCAGCGTCTACCGCGGTCGTAACAAATACGGAGACCACCCAGCAAAGACAGGCGAATAAAATTGAATGTTTCATTATACCTCTCCTCAAAAAATTAGTTAATTTTTTATANNAGCGCGGCACCGTATGACTTGTTTCAACATTTCGCAAGCCCCTGTACACATTTGAGCAAATATTTTAGAAAACCATATGCTNCTTCAATTGTACTAAACTGTTTCATTTCATTCCAAAAAANTTAAAGGATTGCCCCGTGAAACCTCATATNNTAATAGGATTTTATCTCACTCTAGCCATTCATCCGTTCTCTGAAGCTGCCTCAAAGGAACAATTTGGAAAATACTCTGAAGATAAGGTAATTGCCGTAGTTAATGGTTCACCGGTCACAGAATTGGAAATAAGAGTTTTTTACAATAGGCTCCCACCTCAATATAAAAAAATTTCCTACCAGAAAATTAAGGATAAACTTATCGACCGAATAATAGAGCAAAAACTTATCGCTGAAGCCGCGATTAACAAGGGACTACACAATAATAAAATCATAAAAGCACACTTTGCGGCTGCACGACGAAGTGTCCTTAACGAAGCCTACCTATCCGAGATAATGAAAAATCAACTCTCCGAAACCAAAGTTCGTGATGAATATCAAAAATCTATCGCTCTTCAACCAAAGAAGGTCCAAGTTCGTGCTCGACATATTCTTGTTAAAACAAAGGCTGAAGCAATAAAAATTATTTCCCTATTGAAAGAAGGTGTTAATTTTTTAAAACTCGCAAAAGAGAGGTCAATTGGTCCTTCCGCCAAGAATGGTGGGGACCTTGGGTTTTTTAGTGAAGAACAAATGGTTCCTCCATTTTCCAAGGCAGCATTTTCTCTTGAAATTGGAAAATTCACACTCGAACCCATACAAACACAGTTTGGTTTTCACGTTATAAAAGTAGAAGGAAAACGCCGCGCTGGAACCGAAAATTATGACCAAGCCATATCAAAAATTCGTAACANNCTTTTAGACANAATATTTGAAAAATCAATTAANGCCCTAAGATCTAAAGCGAAGATTGAAATGCTTGGTGATGTCAGTAAAATNAAANCCATTCGATAGTTCAAATTAAAGGAAACCAAANATGGAAAAGCGTCCGGCAAGTTGGCGCGCCCGCATNGGAACTATAATTCCTGTGAGCAATACAANCAATGAAACCGAATTCAATAACATGAGACCGGGTGGTGTTACTGTTCACTTTACCAGAGTTCCTCTTCATGGAAATCCAGNAGANGATAATTTTGAAGAAATGCTGGAACATGCAGGAGACGCCTCCGAAGACTTAGCGACTGCCGGCGCTGATCTTATCGTATATGGCTGCACCTCTGGATCGATGGCATGCCCGGCAGACCGACTGATTACAACAATGAAAAAAAGGTCCAGAAAACCATCAATTTCAACCGCAGGCTCAATTCTTGAAGCTCTGCGCTCGCTTGGTGTTAAACGAATTTCTATGGCGACCCCCTATACCGACGCTACCAATGACAAAGAACGTAAATTTTTAGAAAGTAATGGATTTGAGGTTTTATCCGTGAAAGGATTGGGTTTAGGCGGAACACTAGAAAAGATTCAGAAAATGTCTCGCGTACCACCCAACGAAATTTATGAGCATGTAAAATCTATAGACGAAAAATATGCAGAGGCTGTTCTCATTTGTTGCACAGACTTTGGTTCATCGACTGTCATACAAAAATTAGAAGACGATCTCGGCAAGCCAGTTATTAGCAGTAATACCGCGTCATTCTGGCACGCGCTTCACCTTCTTAAGATACCTGGCGAGGTAAAGGGATATGGCCGGCTATTCGACTAATTGATCTAGTTTTCTTGTTCCACTTCCCATGCATCGATGGCTTCTTTAGCATTTCTAAATGCATCCACGCCCGCGGGTATTCCACAGTACACCGTTGCATGTATTAATAACTCCCTGATTTCTTCTACCGTACAACCATTTCTTAGCGCCCCCCTCGTATGGGCTTTTAATTCATTAGGTTTACCCAACGCTGTTAGCATCGCAAGCACTAGCATGGAACGTGTTTTTCGATCGAGTACACCTTCCCGACCCCATCCCATACCCCAACAATATTCTGTAACAACGTCCTGGATCGCACCATGAAAATCATCCTGCGCCGCTTTTTCAATATTCGGATCGACATATTCTGCGCCAAGAACCTCCCTGCGAATATTCAACCCCTTATCGTAAGTTTTCTCATTTGAAATTGCCATTTACTTTTCCTCTATTGACCCTTACCCAGTTTTCAAAAACCTCTTATTCCTCTTTATGTAAGTCCTGGTGATTGGTTTNAACCAGCTCTCGTTGGATAATTTTCTANGCCATTCCGTTTNNGATGCCGCCTCCCTTTCAGNGGTTTCTAGTGCATCTCTTCCTTTTAAATAATGTATTATCAAGTGTGTATGCGGTTCGGGNTCATGTGCAATGATCTTAAANCTTCTCGAGCAATACCANTCCCTACTCTCTAGTAACATNGGCGCGTGTTCNGTATCAAACCAACNNTCAAAGCTCAGATGTTTGTCNGCCGGTANNGTAAAAAGNACNCAAAATACAAGATCTGCGTCTAGTGGATTTTCAACATTTTNNGNNTGAATAAGTGAATATTCTTCCGTCGCNATATATCGAGTAAATCCAGAAACNGATTTTAACATTTTATACGTAGGATTATCCGGNGTTAACTTCCGNCGTTTGTACTCTTCATGATCGAGAGCNTCTGGTCCTTCAAGTTCATAAATNGCCAAATAATTTGGACCCTCAGGAGACTGATACCGCATTGCACTNAGAAAACCAGGAACNCCCTGTACATGNCTNGGCGAATGATGCCCNTCATACCATTCATTAAATTTNAATTCTTCACCAGNAGGCGGTGTCATTTCTGAAAAAAGNACCGCCCGNCCTTTTATCTCTACTAAACTAGGTGAACTCATAAANTTCTCACTTTATATCTCGGCAGGCCGCATCAAGCGCNGTAAGGGTGTCATCNAAATCTTTATCTGTATGGACNGAAGANACAAAACGACGAACTGACGGGAGAACATACAAACCATGTCGCATCTGACAAAGGTCTANTTCACGTGTAGAAGCCATATCGGCCCGTATAAAATCTGCAAAACTTTCAGGCTCCTTTTCCATGAAAACGATTTGCCAAAGTGAGCCTTTNCCGATAGCAATTGCGGGCAANTTATGNGCATCTAGAACTTCTTGACATCGNCGCTGTATATCAGCCGAACGGGAATGGAGNGTTTCGTANAAATTAGCAGAACGGAGTTCCTCNAATGTCGCAAGCCCTGCTGCACANCCNACAGGGTTTCCGTGGAGCGTGCCATTTATATAAGCGTAATTATCTTTACCCCNNTTGACCGGATTACATTGTTCCATGATTTCCGCNGGTCCAGCGACACAAGCAACCGGACCACCNCCGCCAACAATTTTGCCATAACTTGCCAGATCGGGTTTAACACCAAAATAAGTTTGCGCACCGCCGTAGGACAAACGAAATCCGGTTACCACTTCATCAAANATTAAAAGGATATCGTTGTCNGTACATATTTGNCGGAGACCCTCGAGNTAACCGTCACGAGGAAATATNATCCGCTGAGCTGGTTCAACTATGATCGCCGCTAATTCATCNTTATTNCCTTTCACAATTTCATTAACAGCGTNTAAATCGTTGTAGGGGCTGATTAAAACATTCGNCGACANGTTGGTCGGCATACCCGCTGTATCNGGTTGGCCNACCGGAAAATTNGAAACTGTACGAGGAGAAACAGAAAATGCTGAATAATCGTGATTNCCATGNTAACCGCCCTCGCATTTTAAAATTTTATCTCGGCCCGTAAACGCGCGNGCAATACGCATAGCGTAAAATGTGGCCTCAGAACCTGTTGTCGCGTAGGCNANTTTTTCAGCACACGGAATTGCGTTCACCAACTCTTCCGCCAATGAAATNGCGTAATGATTGAGAGTACCGAAAAAATGNAGACCTNTCGGNGCTGACTCTTTTACAGCNTCAACTACACTCGGAAATGCATGACCAATTATTAAAGCACCTGCGCCACCGACATAATCAATATGCCAATTCCCACTAACNTCTTGAAGACGACCCGCTTCCCCTTTTTGAATNACNAAGCGNACATCTTCNGGAAGTGAGTANCCACCGAGCCCGCCACCGGGTAGTACCGAGTCAGCTATATTATAATACTCACTTTGTGTCATAGATTCTGCAATGGCNTCAGTNTTTACTTCAGCTGGNCACATCCTTACTTCCTTTCAGCNTANTTAATCTANGTACGTAAATAANTTNAACTCCGATTTACGTTCNACTTAACCTTTAAATCAGNAATATTAATGCATATACCGTCCGCCATCNACGTTGACCGTCTGNCCNGTCATGAAACCCGCTGCGTCACTTAATAAAAATATAACCGCNCCAACAAGATCATCCGGGGTTTGTGGNCGTTTGAAACATTTTCCTTCATCCTTACCACCAAGGTAATTTGACGATGAAGATGCGAGTTGGGTCTCACTCAAAGTAAAGCCCGGGGTTATTGCATTTACGCTTATATNATCNTCACCAAGCTCACGNGCTANTGCTCGGGTTAATCCAACGACACCAGCTTTAGAGGTCGTATAATCAAGACGATTTGGGTTACCCTCCCAAATTCGGCTAGATGAAATATTNACAATNCTNCCNCCACCACGNTTTTGCATATGNGCGTAAACAGAGCGGCAACATAAAAATATACCTTTTAAATTTACNGACATNACCGAATCCCAGCGTTCGGCTGAAATCTCAAACCAATCTCCNCGNGGCAAAACNCTCATTAAAGANGCGTTGTTGATCAGCCCATCNATTCCTCCATACTCGTTNGCTGCCGCATCAGCCATCGCCTTTACTGCCTCTTCATTTGTAACATCAGTTGGCACTGATATNGCCTGNCCACCAGANTNTCNAATTTCTGCCGCNACATCATTNGACTCNTCTGCCGCAATATCNGCCAACACTACCTTNGCTCCACTCTCAGCCAATCTTTGACTATANACTTTTCCGATACCAGTTCCNCCNCCGGTNACGATAACAACTTTATCNTTGACACTATAAGCATTNTCCACATCAAAGGNTTTACCCATCTNTTCCTCCAAAACAANATTNATNTTTANTGGCCTCTACGACATAGTCGAANAAAGCACAACCTTCTTAATTAGAATAATTAGTATNATAATTTCTTTGTCGAATTATTATCTTTTCTTGAGGCAATACCNGCTGCTGATTTNGGGCCCATAGGTTCTGGTTGAAACGGNCCNTCCCTTTTTTGCAAATAAGCTCGAACGCCTTCTTCTTGCATGGTCTTNTATAGTTCTTCTCGATGCTCATTGTGNGAAGAATGGGCCATACTGCCCAAAGCCCCCTCTAATAATANTGAAGCATTNACACCCGATGCTTGNAGNCCCTGCATTGCAATTGCCTTATTTAGGCGAACTGCAGGCTCTGGTACCAATGCTATTCGTGCGGCAAGCTCTCTACTTTTNGACATCAAATCTTNATGCTCCACTACTTCATTCACCATNCCAATNCGATAGGCTTCNTGTGCNTCAAAATGATCACCGGTAAGCCCCCACCTNTTTGCCGNTTTCCATCCACATAATGCCGTCATCAANTAAGACGTATTGGAAATATGCCGCACCTCAGGCTGNGCAAAGACTGCTTTTTNAGAGGCNATTGTCATGTCGGCTGCAAGCTGATACCAGAAACCACCACCCATTGCCCAACCATTAACCGCCGCAATAATTGGTTTGCCTAGTTTCCACATATGTACCCAGTTGTCGGNAATTTTANTATCATTTCGTTGCCANCCTTCAATAAAATCTGCGATAGAACGCCCCGNNGGGTCCCCCTTTTTTTTTCCACCTTTCTTGGGGCTCTGATCGTACCCCGCACAGAAGGCCGTCCCCTCTCCAGTCAAGATAATAACCCTAGCTTTCCGCTCGGCATCAGCCTCATCAAATGCTAGGTGAATTTCTTTTTCGAGATTTTCTGATAATGCATTCATTACTTCCGGACGGTTCATTGTGATAGTAACAATTCCNTCCTTTAGTTCATATTTTAGATCCTGATAGGCCATACTCNCCCCCTTTTTAATAAGTTTTTCTTCANAGNTAACAGNAGATTAACCCCGGCCTTANAGAAACGCAAAAATNAGNGGCTAATNATGATACTCNTTNATNGAATNTCTAACGAAAGGNTGAATTAGACTTGATATTAAATTTCGTNTTGNCAGGATNCAATNTTTGGGTTGCGACAATCAAGNGATCCAGCGTCTAACACTGTNANTTTCCAATTCGGTGGNACTATTGAAGTCCCNCCNGCTTCTTCNANTATCGCCGGNCCAACAAAGCTAAANCCGGCTTTCATTTTTTGGCGATCGAGAACNGGACANGCANTCCAAGTTTCNTCAAACCAAACTTCACGTTCCTCGANAATCACATCANCGCCCNCACCCGAATTAAATGCTAGNGANGGTTTATCCACAACACCCAAAGAAANTAACCTCAAGTTTACNATTTCAGCGTCACTACTCGCATCTGCATGACCGAAGGTTTCAGTATGACGAGCAGCAAATAATTNCCTGACNANCNGCCAATTNTCNGTGNCTTCATCCAATGGCACTGACAGGGTATATGATTGNCCNACATAACGCATGTCAGCGGTAAANATGTGTTCCTGGTGGTCATTCATAAATCCTGCGTCATTNAGTGNTTGTCGCGCGGACGCTTTCATTTNAACCAGAGGTGTTTGTAATTTTCTCGGATCGAGTTNGCTCAATTTACCNCCCCACGCCTGAACNGTATCNAGNCGCTGATCAGCAAGAAGCTGCCCNAGGGCAGACAGGTGCCCAGGAAATCTAGGGATNATGACCTGAGGCACCGCAAGCTCNTCAGCTACTANAAAAACATGCATGGGTCCCGCTCCACCGAAACCCAAAAGGGCAAAATCCCTAGGATCAAAACCACGATGTACAGACACCTCTCGCACCGCCCCAGCCATCTTTGCAACAGCAATTTTTAGGACGCCATCGGCAAGAGCATCAATTTTCCCTCCTCCTAGTTCCTCCGCTAGGTTTGTGAATGCTAGCTCAGAAGCTGTCTTATCTAAACTTAGGCCACCGGAAAGTGTCCGTTGCGTAGGCAAACGACCAAGCAGCAAATTTGCATCTGATATAGTCGGCTGTGTTCCACCCCTTCCATAACAAGCCGGACCCGGCAGCGCTCCGGCACTCTGTGGACCCACTTCTAGAGTACCATCCTCCCGTACCCAAGCGATTGAGCCCCCGCCGGCACCGATTGTATGAATATCTAATTGAGGAACCTGTAAAGGATAAGCATCTATTTGGTTATCGTGGCTAATTCTTGGTTGCCGTTGATAAATTAGTGCAACATCGGTTGATGTCCCGCCCATATCAAAGGTGATGCAATCTTGTACATCTGCCATTTCACAAGTCCGTACCGCGCCTCCTACACCTCCTACCGGGCCAGAAAGAAACGTACCTGCAGCAAATTTAGCGGCTTGATCCAATGTCATCGCGCCTCCGTTTGAGCCCATGATATTAACCGGCGCTTGGACACCTCTCCCTCTGAGTTCATCCGCCAATGTATCCAAATATTTTATGACTACGGGTGTTAGGTAGGCATTTAATACGCAAGTTGAAAATCGATGAAATTCTCCTCTTTCTGCTACAACATCAGTTGAACAGCAGACCGGAATATTTTCCAAAAATTTACTTAAACAAACGACTGCATTTTGTTCTGTTGCATTATTGGCATAGGAATTCACAAACCCAATGCCTACTGCCTCTACACCTTCTGAGAGGAGGTTCCTTGCAAGAACCTCGAAATCATAATCAGATAAATCTTTAATGACCTCGCCATCGGCATTCATACGCTCAGGTACGCCTATCCTCAATGTTCTATCGACAAGGGGAAGAGGTCGGACAAACTTAATATCAAACAACCCCCCTATCAAACGTCTAGTGCGCCCGATTTCAATAGTATCTTGAAAACCTTCAGTTGTTATTAAAGCAGTTTTAGCTCCTTTCCTTTCAAGTAAAGCGTTGGTTGCAATAGTAGTACCATGAACAAAGGCTTTTATATGGCTAGTTTTAATTCCTAATTCACCAAGTGCATTCAAAACACCTTCCCATTGCTTTCCAGGAAGCGAGGGGGTTTTTGCGGACAACAACTTTTGGTTTTCGATATCAAGGCATAGGATATCAGTAAAAGTCCCCCCGACATCAATGCCAACTAGGTAACTTTGCGAAGATTCGGGCATTACATCACCCCTACTGGCCGCGAACGAACTGCTCTTATTTCAGCGACTTGACCATCTGTAGAATTTAACAGTTTCATCCCCAATGGCCCAACAGGAATTACTGTTTCTGCTCCTTCTATAACTCTAGCCCACCCCCTGAGTGGTGCCGCCGCATTGCCTAAAATTTCAACAAGGTCACCTTGTTGTATTTTTAATCTCATTGCGAGAAAGGGGGACACCGCAAATCGACGACGGGCACCCTCCATATCTTCCTCATCCGTTATCTTCAGGGTAACTTCAACCCTGCTACTTTCTAGTTCTCTGCGTCTTTCATCAGTCTTTTTAAAATCGACCTCACCACTTTTCGTCAAAGCTAACCCATAACGAAGTTCAGCTTGTTCTGTGGTGAGGTACCCCACACGAATATCCTCCATTACTTGCTTTAGATCACGAGTTAAAGGATCACCATAGCCACCACCACCAGCAGTTTCTTCTCTAACAACATCTCCTGTTTGCAATGCAAATCCTGAGACTTTTCCCGGAACATCTGAAGGATCAACTTCTTTACCATTACGCAATACAACAAACCGATTAGCCGCAGCATTACAACCCTTTACAACGCCATAAGGAGGGATAACATTTTTTTCTGAAAGAACTGATAACATGGCATGGTCACCCAGTATTCGAATATCTCGTCTTAGACCAAACCCACCCCGGTATTGTCCATCTCCACAGGCCCCCGTCCTTACCTCACAACGTTCTACCCTCAGCGGATACTGGGACTCTACGGTTTCAGCAGATTGTATAGAATTGAAATCCCCTTCGTTGTAACTTCTGACAGCGTTGCTGCCATCCACTCCTAAACTGGCCCCTGTTCCTCCAGCCGGCCATTCATAATGAATGTAGGTACCGCCGTCAGCCCTCGGACCGGCAATGTGAATATGGTTGGCGCCACCTTTGAGATCTCCTACGCTCATTTCAGGGACAACCTGTCCCATTGCAGCGGCAACGACCGAGTCTATTAAAAATTTCACTTCAGCCATCCCGCCACACGGTGCTGTTTCCCTTGCATTAATAAAGCTTTTTTCGGGCGCTATCACGTTAATGGGATTGAAAGAGCCATGATTTATTGGGGTCTTCGGGTCAAGAAAAGCCTTAACAATAGTTCCCACAGCGTTAAATGCCATTGCCGGCCCACAATTGGTCGGCCCATTCGTCTGCGCAGAAGTGCCAGAAAAGTCGGCCTTTATTCCATCCCCCTCCACGGTAAGCTTCAACCGAACAACTAAGGGGTCTGGATTAGATCCATCACTCTCAATGTAACCTTCAGAAAAATATTCGCCATCGGGGCAGGCAGAAATACGACCACGCATCTGACGCTCTGATCTATCAATTAACGCTTCGACACCATCCAAAAGGCCCTGTCCACCGAATCGTTTAAAAAGTCGACCCAGATGCTCAGCCGCTTTTCGACCTGTTCCTAACATAGCGTTAAAGTCACCCACTCGCTCTTCTCGTCCTCGCATATTATTAAACAAGGTAGCGAGAACTGCGTCGTTCATTTTACCTTTTTCACAAATGCGGGTTGGCGTGATACGAATTCCTTCTTGGCAGATTTCTTTAACCCGTCCAGATAGAGAACCCGGCGTCATGCCGCCAACATCGTTCCAATGGCACCTTATCGCTGCAAAGAGAGCAAGTTTACCGCCATTAAAAATAGGATGTAAAAGTAAAACATCATTTAGGTGTGTTCCTCCGGTATAAGGGTCATTATGGAGAAAAAGGTCACCTTCATGTATGTCATCTTTAAAAGCCCTAACTACTTCTCGCGTTGAGTAGGGAACAGCAAAAATATGAATAGGGTGATCAGCTAACCCCTGCGCCACCTGACGCCCGTCAGCAGACATAAGGGCGCAAGAAAAATCATGGCCCTCATAAATTATAGCCGCATATGATGAATGAATGATGTTAGCCCGCATTTCATTAACTACCGCGACCAAAGATTCACGTATCAATTCGAGCTGTATTAGTGGATTCATTTTTTTCCGTTTCTTAAAATGGCGGGCAAGCTATCATTATGCTACGTTCCAACCAACCTTTTTTGTACTAAATTTTTTTATGTAAAATAGAACAAGGAAATTTTCCTTCAATGTCTCAAATATCTTCTTCCCATTTAGATACATTCATTATCGACAACATGCCCCCAGAAAATCTGTGGCCAGATATGGATTACTCCGTTCTGCCAGAGCTGGCCGCTTACCCGGAAAAAATAAATGTTGCGATAGAACTGCTAGACAAAATGGTGGATTGCGGCTTCGGCGAAAAGCCCGTGATCTACTTCGGTGAACAGGTTTGGACTTATAAAAACCTCTTAGACAAAGCCAACCAAATAGCCAACGTTCTCGTTGAAGATTTTGACATGGTACCGGGGGAAAGGGTTCTACTTAGGTCCGGCAACCACCCCCTGCTTATTGCTGCATGGTTTGCAATACTGAAAGCCGGTGGAATAGCAATTGCTACAATGCCCGTGCTCCGCGAAAGGGAGCTAGTTTACATGATGAGTAAAGCAAAAGTTAACTTGGCGATATCCGACATCAAGCTCAAAGATGATATTGAAGCAGCATATGAAAAATCTGATAATTTAAGACGTATTGTTTATTTTGGAGATGAGGGTCAAAATTTTTTGGATAACCTCCTTACAACCAAATCAAACCAGTTTACCAACGTCGACACCTATGCGACTGACCCTTGTGTAATAGGCTTTACCTCAGGTTCAACCGGCACTCCGAAAGGAACACTGCATTTTCACAGGGACATCCTAGCTGTAGCCGATACATTTATACGCTATGTTGTAAAGATAAGAGAAGATGATGTTGTCTGCGGAAGTCCACAAATAGCATTTTTATACGGGCTTTGTGCTTATTTGACCGACACAATGCGCTTTGGGGCCTCGACCGTCATTGTCGAGAGGGCTACACCTAAAATCTTGCTCGAAACGATAGAAAAATATAAAGCAACCGTTTGTTTTTCTACTCCATCTGGCTACAAACTCATGCTCGATCATATCCAGGATTTTGATACGTCGTCGCTAAGACTTTGTATTGCCGGAGGCGAGCCTTTAGCTCCAGCAGTGTTTCATGCCTGGGAGAAAAAGACAGGTGTAAAGATTATTAACGGCCTTGGCATTTCTGAATTACTCCATATTTTTATTTCTGCGTCAGGCGATGACATCCGACCTGGTTTAATAGGAAAAGCGGTGCCGGGCTTTCAGGTCCGGGTTGTAGATGAAAATTTTAACGATACCCCGGCCGGAAAAGTCGGCCAAATGATTGTCAAAGGCCCTAATGGATGTCGCTATTTAGACGACATTGATCGGCAAAGAGCCTACGTTCATGATGGTTGGAACCTTTCTGGTGATTTATGTATACGCGATGAAGAAGGTTATTTTTCTTATGAAGCTCGCACCGATGACATGATATTGACTGGCGGCTATAATGTCTCCGGCCTTGAGGTTGAAGCGGTTCTCATGGAACATTCCGCAATAAGAGAGGTAGCCGTGGTTGGATCACCCGATAAAAACCGCGGCCAAGTAGTAAAAGCATTTATAGAGTTGCGTGACAAAAATTTAGCAAGCGATCAACTTGTGATCGAACTTCAGAATTTTGTTAAATCTCAAATTTCTGCTTTTAAATATCCCCGAGAGGTGGAATTTTTGGAAGAGTTGCCCCATACGCCAACTGGTAAAATTCAGCGCGGAGCACTGCGACAAATAGAAAGTTATAAAAAAAATACAATATAAATAACAATGGGTTAATGAAATGTCTTTAACTGATACATTCAAAATAATAGAAACTACAATAGCCGATGTACATGATGCTTATATAGCCGGACGCCTGACTGCTCAGGAGTTAGTCCAAATGTATCTAGACCGTATCGAGAAATACGATAGAAATGGTCCAAAAATTAACTCTGTCATATCTATAAATCCTAAAGCATTAGAAGAAGCAAGCCAATTGGACGAGGCAATGGAAAAAAACGGTCTCGTTGGCCCCTTACATGGAATACCAATTCTCATGAAAGATCAGGCTGATGTAGATGGCATGCCCACTACAATGGGCTCACTATTATTTAAAGCCCACCAACCGGGCCGTGATTGCACAATAGCTAGCCAACTTAAGAAAGCAGGAGCTATTTTTATTGGTAAGGCTTCCCTCGGGGAGATGGGTGCCGGTGACACTCATGGATCTCTATTTGGCTCCACCCGTAATGTATACGATCAAGAACGAACGGCCGGAGGATCCTCCGGTGGATCCGGGGCTGCTGTATCAGCAAATTTTGCGACCATTTGCATCGGTCAGGAGGGCTTTGCGTCGATTCGTCGTCCATCCATATGGAATGGCGTATCGGGGATGCGACCAACAGCAGGACTGGTAAGTCGTCATGGAGTCTATGCCGGATGGCCCATGATTAATGGATCACTTGGACCAATGGCTCGTACGGTCACAGATCTGGCCAAACTTCTCGATTGCATGGTCGGATACGACCCCAAAGACCCTATTACAGCTCACGGGGTCGGTAAAAAGCCAAAAAGTTATGCACAAAAACTTGATAAGGATGCTCTTAAAGGAAAAAGAATTGGTATATTAAGGGAATCAATGGGTCACAGAGCAGAACCCGATTCTGATGACTTTGCAAAAATAACTGCCGTTTTTGACCGCGCGATAGGAGAACTTCATAATGCAGGGGCAGACCTTGTTGACCCAATTTCTATTCCTGGTCTCAATGAACTTTTAGGCAAGCGCGCCAGAAACAATCATGACGAGAACCAATCCTATGAAAATTACGCCTCCGGTTCCGCAAACCCTCCTTTTCGAACACGCGCAGAAATAATGAACTCTCCATTATTTAAGGAAACTACTTATGGGGTCCGAACACGATGGAAAAATGAGGATACTAGTTCAGAATGGGGTGAATATCTTCATGCTCGTGACACCCTCATGACTAGGTTTCTTGCCGTCATGGCAGACCACAACCTAGATGCATTCGTTCACAAGGCAGTTGAACATCAGCCCACTCTAATCAAAGATGGAATAAATCCTCCTTATATTGACCAATGGGGCGCTCCACACATTAATACTTTTCTAATTTTCGTACCTTCAATCGTTGTACCAGCAGGTTTCACCGAAGATAATTTGCCAGCCGGCATCACCTTTTTAGGNAGACCCTACGATGATGCGAACATGATAAACTTTGCCTTTGCCTANGAGCAGGCTACNCTNCACAGGCGNACACCANCTTTTGANACTTAGTNNTAATCNACCAANTTGAAAAAAANAAATNNNCCTATCAAGCGGCCTTTATTTTNCTNTCTGGCANGTCGAAACCATACAATTTTGCTGTTCCATGCCAGAGAATTTTNTCCTTNGCCTTNTCAGTCACATCGGGTCGATTNAGAACATGCTTGGGNGAGTTNACCAANCGATGGGCGTGCGGAATATCGCTGGCNTAAACCCAACANTCTGTTCCATATTTATTTATCATATATGGAAGCAAATCATCATCCACTTCGAAACCNATAAATATACGACCAGCTTTNATATACTCTTCTGGGGTCATTTTAGGCAAACCACGCTCTATAATTGGCATATGCTCGGCGCGAAGTGCATCGTGTTTAATTCGCTCACGAATTGTATCCAAGGTAAAGTCCATTACTTCGATAGCAAAATCGACCCAAGTGCATCCTGTTTCCAAAAAAGAAACTGTTACATCAGGGTAACGATCAAGAATTCCAGAACTGCAAATTGTCTTAAAGCCACGCACGACTGACATTAAAAATTGATCAGCCGCGACACTTGGATAATCTTCCCAGGCTTTTAAGGCCCCNGTTCCCGGGTGCACATTCACAGGCATACCAATATCGTTCGCTGTTTGCCAAATCACTTCGAAGTCCGGGTGATCTAAGCCTTTCTCATTATACTCACCGAGNACCATCACACCAACCGAGCCCATTTTCTTAGTCCGCCTCATCTCACGCGCCGCTTCTTCCGGATCGCTCGGGCAAATGACAGTCACCCATTTTAAACGATCCGGCGCTTGGCTGGAAATGTCACANACCCAATTGTTATAAGCACGTGTAAGGGCTTGATTAAGCTTGGGATCCTTGGCAATTGGCCATTGCAAAAGCAAGGTAGGATAATTTACTGAGATAAGTGTATCTTCCTCGTCCATCACCTGAAGGCGGTCGGCCGCACTGTGGAATTCCCCNCTTTCATGGGAACCTCGCCACTTTGACATTTTTTCATATTCCAGTGACACCACTCCNTNCTTGCTGGAGGGNGAACCGCCTATTCTAAATAATTCNCCTTCAATGTTCCATTTATAATCCCGCTCNTTCTCACCNGTTTCAACCACCACCGGTCTACGATCACGGAATTCGGGTTCAAGGTATTTATCAGAGAATGTCTCTTCCCATTCTTCGACATGTCCGTCGCCATCATAAGCATTAATATTACTATCCATTGTAAAGCTCCCCAGCTCTTATTACGGTTAAACCAATTGTCTGTATTGTGTCTTCAAATAATGTTCTTTGTCTACCTTCAAACATAATCACCACTTTGATGTCTCGGCTGATTTGCTATAAGAAAATATATCAAAACTGAATTAAATCTGGGGAAAACCGAATGCCACAATTAATAGTACCTACCCGCAGCTATGGCCTGATGCGCGAAATGAAGACAAAAAACACCATAAACGATGGATTGGAGCTCCAATTTCCTGAGGCTGAAAATATTTTAATCTGGGCAAGAAAAATGGTTCGTGAGATGGCATATGACATTTGTGAAATGCCCTTTACAACCTACCTTGCCGCAAAATCGGTTGGCAAAAAATTTACCGCATTACCACTATTTATTACTCGAAATTTTCATCATCAAGCGATACATGTAAATACCGAGAGCGGACTTAATGATCCCAAGGAAATGGAAGGAAAAACTGCCGGAATTGTGCGTGGCTACACCGTTACGACGGGAGTTTGGGCTAGATATGTCCTAAGTTCCGAATATGACGTTGAACTCAACAAGGTTCATTGGACATGTACTGACGATGAACACGTCGCTGAATTCAACCTTCCATCATTCGCTGACTATGCCTCCATGGGAAAAAATTTTGAGGAAATGTTTGCAAACGACAACATTGTCGCGGCCGTCGGGACATTACCTGAGCCTGTGAAAAACGTTCAGCCCTTAATAGGTAACCCACAAGAGGCGGGATTTGCTTCATATCGTAGGTCGGGTGTTTACCCGGTCAATCATGGGATTGTCGTCAAAGATGAATTGCTCGAAAAATATCCGGGTTTAGCTGTTGATTTATTTCATGCCTTGAAATCATCTAAAGATAAATATTTATCTTTAATCAACAAAGAAGGGAATCTTACCGCGGAAGACCAACTGACTGTTGAACTAGAGAGAGGCGTTGGGGGTGATCCATTCCCATACGGCATAGAGCCAAACCGTCTTGCTTTGGAGGCATTGACACAAACAGCGTATGATCAACTAATAACACCAAGGAAATTCAGTGTCGAAGAACTTTTCGCTGAAGGCACACACGACCTTATTGGATAGTTAACAAAATTTAAAAGAGAGAAACATTATGGCTGATGGTATTAACCCCCAAGTACGCCCATTCTATTCATGCNCNGACGCTTTTTCAAACGGCAGTGATACTCCTCGTGATCTTCTTGAGAGATGTATTGACGTGATTGAAAACCACGAAAAAACGATCGGAGCTTTTGTTGTAACCAACCTTGAAGGGGCGCGTGCTGCCGCGGATCAATCGACGGCACGTTGGCGAGAGGAAAAAGAATTGTCTCGAATTGATGGAATGCCCGTTGGCATAAAAGATGTTATGGAGACTGCCGACATGGTCACAGAACAGGGCTCTCCCCTGTTCGAAGGCTGGAACATGGGTCGCGATTGTGCGGCAGTCGCTGCCTTAAGAGAGGGTGGCGCAACCATAATCGGCAAGACAGTCACAACAGAATTTGCCGCCACCACGCCAAGGGGGACAAAAAACCCTCACGACCCGGACAGAACGCCGGGAGGGTCCAGCAGTGGGTCTGCTGCAGCCGTTGGTTGCGGTATGCTAGCGGGTGCGACGGCATCACAGGTTATCGGATCAACAATACGTCCTGCAAGTTATTGCGGAGCGTTTGGCTTTAAGCCTAGCGTNGGTGGAATATGCCGGGGCGGCAGTTTTGACGATTTTAGTCAAAGTTGTACTGGTGCTATAGCCGCTTCGTTAACCGATACATGGAGAATGGCTCGAGAAATGTCTTCACGTGCTGGGGGCGATCCAGGCTACGCCGGACTGATGGGCCCTATGGACCTTCCCGAGAATTTAAAACCTCAAAAAATTGCTATTTTAAAAACGGCAGGCTGGAAAACTGCTACAGATGACGCGAAGGCACAACTACAAATGGCAGCNGATCTTTTTGGGAATGCTGGGATCAAGCTAATTGACGCAGATAATAACCAAACAGTTGCCGACGTCGAAGAAGCCATTTCGGATGCCAATCCATTATCCCGTGATATCAATGCCTGGGAAGGGCGATGGCCGTTAAATACATACCACCGAGACCTCGATTCTAGTAAATTAAGTGAAAGCTCGCTCGATCGTCTCAAGCAAGCGAATAAGATGACGCAGGAACAATATTGTGACTTGTTAACACGTCGGACAGAAATTCGTAGGAGGCACGCAGCTTTGGCTGAACATTGTGACTTTGCTGTTACNCTNGCTGCACCCGGTGCCGCACCAGAAGGNTTAAANTGGACGGGAGATCCNAATTTTACTGTTTGNACNTCTCTGCTCGGTNTTCCAGCTTTGTCNATGCCAATCTTNAAAACTGAAAACCTNCCACTGGGTCTGCAAATCATTGGGTTTAGAGATAAAGATGCGGAAATGTTCTCCTTTGCGCGCGCACTTCTTAGCCTTTTTGAAAACTAGGAGGGAAAGCCGATGCAAGGAGAAAATATTCGGTATACCACTCGTAATAACGAAAATTTTGATGGCTATTTAACAAGGCCAAATAGCGAAGGGCCATTCCCTGGTATTTTATGGATAACTGCGATTTCTGGTGCTGATGACACTATGAAAATGTTGGCTGATGAATGGGCAGACGATGGTTTTGTTGTTTCGATGCCAGATATTTTTTGGCGGCAACACCCCGGACCCACTTCAGACCGCGAGGTCGCCCAGAAACGCTACGCAGAATTTGATGCCGAACAGGGCATGCTTGATATTGAAGATGTTATAAATGATTTGAAGGGACGGCAGATATGCAATGGTAAGATCGGTGTTCTTGGTTTTTGTTTTGGAGGACGTTATGCACATCTTTCAGCCGCTAGATTGGAAGTGGATGGTGCTGCTTCATTTCATGGCACAAAGATAGGTCTGCATTTGGATGAAACTAAAAACATTAGATGCCCAGTCAGCTATCATTTCGGCGACAGTGATGCATCTATTCCAATGGAAGAGGTTGACGCAATAAGACACTCGTATGCAAATCACCCGGGTGCCGAAATTAGTGTTTATGAAGGTCAGTCACACAATTTTTCAACTCCGGGAAAGCCGGCCTACAATTCAGAAATTGCTAGAATTTCGCGTGATGCCGTTCTGCGGTGCTTTAAAAATATGTAGGCTAGATCCAACCAAGTCCTTCACTGCCAACCCAAAGCAATCGAAGACCAAGCAGAGTTAGTAATATTTTAAACACAGTGCGGAAAATTTCTTCCTGCATCTGGTGAAGCATTTTTCCTCCTAACCAGTTACCGAGGGTCGCACCCGCAACCATGGAAATTATTAATGGTATATAAGCAGTCAGAGCGACACCTAGGAAACCAAAAGCCACGATTTTTGTTATATGACTACAAATCATTAAAGCCCCCATTGTCCCAACATGATTTCTCCTATCCGGTGAAGCTCCGGCAACAAAGGAGGCTAATAACGAGCCAGTCGCACTAACAAATATCCCTAAAAAGGTAATTACAAACCCAACCACCGCAAATCGTTTTGTCTCGCCGCCAAAACTCGCAAGTTTCGGTAACCAAGTTAACACTAGTATGAAAAACCCGATGATACCCTGAAGAATAGCGGCAGGCAGCGTCACAAATATTTGGGCGCCCAACGCTGCCCCAATTATTGAGCCTCCCAAGAAAGGAATAACCGTTTGCCTTAAAATAAAGCGCCAGAACAAGGCGGCCACATGCACAGAAGCCAAGAGCATTATTACTGTATGCAGGGGTAACAACGTAGCCGGCTCAAAAAAGAAAGCCATGAGGGCTAGCAACAACAATCCACCTGCCGTCCCAGTTACTACCGCCACAATCGAGGTAAAGCATGCAGCAATAGACAGCCCAAAGAAAATCCAAGCGTTAACACCCGGAACACCTAAAAAAGATAACTCAATCACTTTTAATTTTCTTCCGTTTCTATTGGTCTAGAGTACTGATGACCAACACCTCTTTAATTTCAACTTAGTAGGGCGTCAAACCTTGCTCGAATGAATACAATGTGGCGGCTTCCAGAGTTTCTCGATTAGATTTTATGCCGTGTTGAACAAGTGGTTGCCCAAGAGCGTCATAGCTTTCTCTCGAGATTAGGCTAGCGGCCCGATAATAAGCAACATGTTCTAGGCGTTGACTATCAGCCAAATTGTTCGCTTGATTGAAAGCTTTAAAAATATTTAATATTAACCATGGTTGTTGATCAGCTAACGATCACTTTATAACAACTGTATGATTAATTGGATAAATATTAGTTTTTTTATAATATCGCAAGCTTTCAGCCTCGGGTTCTGAGAATAATGGGCCGAAGTTAGAATGGTTGGCTAAATCGACTGAGCTTTGGTCGACCAAATTTGGAATGTTGAGATACAAAAGTGTCGCATCCAACTCATCATCCAGTAACATTTGTCCGATATTTTTTTCCACTGGTATTTGATTTAATTTGACACCATCAGGAATTTTAAAACCAGTTGCACCACCGTGGCTGGTTTCAGGTAACCGCTCCATGAAAAATTCTATTTCAATTTGATTAACACCAAATCCGTGTTTTAAGGTCCCACACGATCATACGGCCGCAGTTTGTTGAAATTCCAGGACTCCAACGGGTTTACCGCGCATATCCTGCGTTGTTCGAATACCCGAGTCTTTACGCATCAAAATCCAATTTTGGAAGAAATGATGAGTCGTAAAGATTGGAATACCACCCCACCTTGTGTCTCCGGCCGAAACGGCTTTAATTAGAGAGGAAAATGACATCTCGGAAATTAAAAATCACAAAACGTAAGTTGTCGCCAAAACATTTCTGAGGGATGCAGTGGGGTATGAACTAAACTCACACCATCAACTTTCACCTGACCTTCGATGATAGGCCTAGTAAGCGGATTTACATCAGTTGCTATACTGAGCTTTAATTTCACTAAACCCTCCCAAATTTCTTTTATATGATATAATATTGAAACCTCAGTTCAGCATGCGATTGCATAGGACATAACTACGGTAGTAAATAGAAAAGGTATTTTCATATGCCCTCCCTGGATTTTAATCCAAATGATTATAGCGAAATCCCCTACATTGTTTATTCAGATGAGGAGCTTTATACACAGGAACAAATGCAGGTTTACCGTGGCCGGACATGGCATTTCCTCGCTTTGGAACTTGAACTTCCCAACGTCGGTGATTTTAAAACGGTATTCATTGGTGACACGCCCATTATCGTCGTTAGGGATAAAAAAGATATTGTGCATGCGATGGTCAATCGCTGTGCCCATCGGGGCAATTTAGTTTGTGTTGAGGATCATGGAAACTTAGAGCACCTAACGTGCGTCTATCACAACTGGACTTATGATTTGGAAGGTAACCTATCCTCCATCGCATTCGAAAAGGGAATACAAGGCGAAGGCGGAATGGCTGATGATTTTGATAAGTCCTGCCATGGCCTCGAAAAATTAACGGTTCAGACATATTGTGGGCTTATTTTTGGGACCTTTAACGAGGATATGCCTACCTTAGTCGAATATTTTGGACCGGAAATGTGTAAAAACATAGAACGTCTTTTGGGACGGGAAGTGGAATTACTGGGGCGTTTTCAGCATGGTCTTGATGGAAACTGGAAGCTCTACATGGAGAATGTAAGAGACACCTACCATGCGACTCTTCTTCATTCATTTATGACAACCTTCAGGTTGAACCGTTTATCTATGAAGGGAGCTGTCGAGGTAAGCGAGGGCGGCCTTCATCATTTAACTTACTCGATCCGAACACAAGATAACGATCAGGGACAATATAATGCGAAGGAAATCCGAGCCTCGAAAGATGATTACACGCTAAACTCACCAGAATTACTGCAAAGTTGGCCGGAATTTAAATGCGGCACTACTTTAGCGATTCAGAGCTTGTTTCCGAACTTTTCTATACAGCAACTGTCCAATGTCTTAACCCTTCGACTTATTGTACCCAAAGGACCTGACAAGAGTGAACTTACGTGGTGGGTACTCGGGGCAGCAACAGACACTAAAGAGCAGAGAGCGATGCGAATAAGGCAATCTAATCTTGTTGGACCTGGAGGCTACATCGCCATGGAGGATGGGGCGGTAGTTGGTTGGGTCCGAAGGGGAGTAAAAGGAGCAGAAAACAAGAAGTCTGTCCTCGCGATGGGCGGACGAGATACAGAGAGAAGATCTAACAGTAGATGCAACGAACTTGCGGTACGTGGTTTTTGGCAAGGCTGGCACAAGTTGATGGAAAGCTAAATTTAATGCCTGAAAAACGCATACCCTCAAATTCCACCCTTGCCCTACAGCATCGGGTTGACGTATTTAACAGGAATTATGGTCATACCATCGACGACGATGCTCTCGAAGAATGGCCCGCCTTTTTCCTTGATAACGCTCGTTACATGATTACCACGCGACAGAACCATGAAGAGAACATGCCCGTCGGGTTGATCCTTTGTGATAACCGGGGAATGATGGAGGATAGAGTCTCTGCACTCCGGGTTGCAAACCTTTTTGAACCCCACAGTTATCGGCACCTGATAGATCCGCCGATTATCACCGACCAACAAAAGGGTGAAATTAGTGCTAAAACAAGTTTTTCATGTTTTAGAACTACACAGGGGTCGGCGCCTGAAATATTTTGTACCGGTAAATATCTCGACCGTATCATCGACGATGGGAAGAAATTGAAATTTCTTGAGCGTATCGTGGTATGTGATTCTGAGCGTATTGATACGTTAATAGTTATTCCACTTTGAAGGGAAAAAAATGAGTAAATTTACTATCCAACCACACGGAAGACTCAATGACTGGGTTGCAGATGAAAAAGGCTATTTTGCCGAAGAAGGACTGGATTACTTTCTAAATGTTGAGGCAAGCTACAAGACGGTAGAAATGCTTCCCGAGGCAAAGTCGAAATCCTTGATCAAAGATAACCTGCACGGTGCCTTTGAACGTTATGCAGAGGGTGGGGGACGTAAGGGAACTGCAGAAAACGCGGGAGATGTTAGCTGCGCATGTCATTGGACGGTAAACCAGTCAGCAAAACTTGAAACAGGTATCATGTATGGCAAGGCCTACAGTATTTGTGAGTCAGCAATAGTCGTACCGGGTGACTCTGATGTAAAAACACCCGAACAACTTAAAAATATCGATGTCGCAGTAGGTTACCATTCAGGAAGTCATTATTCTGCGCAGCAAGCACTTGAGATATTTCTGAAACCTGAGGAGATAAAACTGAAATTCGTCGGGACTAGTTGGTCTCGCGTTGATGCCGCTTTGGCTGAACAGATACCGGCCTTGAATGTATGGGGGCCACAACTCTATCTAATGGAGCAAAAGGGATTCAGACGCATTGTACCGACAACATTTATTATGGCTTTCATGTTTACTAAAGAAGCCGACCCGGAGGATGTTGAAAAATACATGCGAGGCCTTATACGGGCGCAAACCGATATAGATTCGGAGCCGGAAAAATACAAAAAGTTCTTTTTGACTGAAATTCCCGATCGCTATTTGGAGGAGGTTGATGTGCGACTTTTCGGTAATGGAGAACGCGTTGTGCCACAATATTATACGAAGGATATGTTTGAACGCACTCAGAAGTGGATGCACGACCGAGAACTCTTTGACGTTGGTATCGATGAAGGGATACCATATAAACTGGCGGTACATAATTAATTCCTAGACGTCGCTGGTTGAGACAAAACATTAAATAAAAATAAAAAGAATTCGGCAAAAACAATGACAACACGCGATCGGCATCTATGGTCAAAGCTGGTTTTTGATAAACTAGTTGAAGCTGACGTCTCTCTGTTTAGTTATATTCCTGATTTCGGTAACACCGATATTATTAAAATGGCAGAAGCACATAATAAAACTCAGGCCGTATTGTTGTCGAGCGAAGAGGAAGGCGTCGCGATTTGTGCTGGAGCCGACCTTGTTGGAAAACGAGGAGTAGTCTGCATGCAATCGTCAGGGGTAGGAAATTGTCCGAACTTTTTAAGCCTAATAAAAGGTGGAAATTTTCCTATGCTGCTTATCGTAACCATGCGAGGGGATTATGGGGAAGAAAATCACTGGCAATATCCTATGGGTCAGGCTGTGAAACCTATCCTTGAGGCGATGGGGATACTAGTTTTTCAAGTAGACCGAGAGGATGAACTTGAGCACGCTATTGAAGCTTCACTCTCAGCAGCTTTTACCGCCGGTGAGGGTGTAGCGCTTGTCATCTCCCAAAAATTTCTTGGTGCAAAGGCCTTCTAATATGGCTACAATTGATCGCCGAGTATTACTCCCCAAACTCATACCTAATCCGGATCAATATTTAATGATTGCGGGGTTAGCTGGAGCATCAAAAGATGCTGCCGGCTTCACTAAAGACGGAGCAAACCTATTTACCATGGCCGGAACCATGGGTGCTTCTGTTTCTATGGGCTTAGGTGTCGCACTGTCAGAGCCAAAAAAGCCAGTAATCTCTATCACCGGTGATGGAGAGTTGATAATGGGTATTGGATCACTTCTTACCGTAGCATCGATGTCCCCAGATAACTTTTCAATTATTTGTATAGATAACGGAATGCATGCAGAAACGGGAGGCCAATTGGGACACACTTCTCGGGGCACCGACCTCGCTATCATGGCCAAAGGAGCGGGTATAGAATCCGTGATGACGATCGAGGCACCCGAGCAAATCAAGAATGGAACTAAATTTATTATTGAATCACCCGGACCCCGTTTCCTATGGGCACGTGTAAATGATGGACCACCGACACCGTTTAAACGCGATTTCAACTTATCTGTCAGGCGTCAAATTTTTCGAGCGGCTTACGCGGCCCAAAATAAAGTTAACGATTAGGTTCAGTCCAAGTCTTGTTTAATGGCGTCTCACGCTTTGGTGGCGTGAAAATGGCACGTTCTCTGCAACCTTCCGCTGCCTTATCCACAGGAAGCGTACCATCCCAAAGCTCAGCAACAAAACGGCAACCAGTGATATAATTTGACGCTTCAGAAGCAAGCCAAACTGCCACCGGTCCAATAATTTTGGGATCCAAACCTTTCCCCGCAATTTCTCCAGTCGCGAACTTGGTATTCACTAAACCTCCCGGGCTTAAAGCATTAAATGTAATCCCTGAACCAAACATTGCTTCTGCCCAGGCGATGGTCGCGGCCTCAACAGCCGCCTTTGAAGGACCATAAGGTGTGATGGCTGACCTGTGCATCGAGTCGGTTCGTTTTGAGATATTGATTACTCTGCCCCATCCTGCGTCTAACAGGAATTTAAAAGAGGCATGAGTCATCAAATATGGGCCAAGTATATTCGTGTCAATCACCTCCCTAAACCCTTGTGGATCAACATCCGAAATTGATAAAGAGCCATCACCATAATGGACATAGCGTCCCGATTTACCAGCATTGTTGACTAGAATATGCAGAGAACCGAAGGCCTTTACCGTTTGCTCAACAACTCGGGAACAATCTTCAGCATTTGCGACATTTCCGATCAGGGCAATTCCCCTTGTATTATGTTTCTTTATAGAAAGGAGAACTTCATTTAATTCTTTCTTTATTTCCTCAGGTTTTTCATCCGAACCCGGGGCTGCCGTAATCGCAATTCCAGCTGCCCCCGCCTGTGCATAGGCCAACGCCATTTCTCTTCCTAATCCCCGTGATCCTCCAGTTATTAGAGCGATTTTTCCTTCGAGAACCCCACTCCCCATAATAAAAATCCTTAAAATTAAAAAATCTAACGCAGATTTCATGCTACAACTAATAAATAGCGTCAAGTCTTCCCTAGTGACAAAATTATTCAAACTGGTATATCTGTATTGTTTTTTACATTTTGTTAAGAAAAGTATTCATATGTCTGAATTATCTGATTTTTTGCTCAAACGTCGTTCTGTTGTTGTCCGCAATATGGCTGAACCCGGCCCCAGTAACGAAGACCTAGAAAATATAATGCGAGCGGGTATGCGTGTTCCGGATCATGGTCGCCTTACGCCCTGGCGGTTCTTAGTAATTCGAGGCGATGCTCGTATAAAAATGGGTAAGATTTTAGGGGAAGCATTTAAAAAAGAGAATCCTGACTGCATTAATGAGCAGGTTGAAATAGAGGAAGAACGTTTCATCCGCGCACCAGCCATTATCGCCGTCATTTCCAGAACTAATCCAGAGCATAAGATACCGGAGTGGGAACAAATCCTATCTTCTGGTGCGGCATGCCAAAACATGCTTACCGCCGCGCTTGGAATGGGTTACGCCGCCCAGTGGATTACGGAATGGTATGCCTACAACGAAGATGTAAAAGCCGCGCTGGGTTTAAAATCTGGGGATAGAATTTCCGGTTTCCTATATTTCGGTACCCTTAAAGAAGCCCCCTCCGACCGGACTCGACCTGTATACGAAGACATCGTCTCAGAATGGAACGAACCCGCTTCTCTATAAATATTGATGGAAGGGGTAATAGAAAATTCAGTAAAAGAGGGCTTACGGAAAGGCGCTAACCAACCGACAAGTGGAACACCCTGATGAATATAAAGAAAGGTCTCCGATAAAAGTAAATAAGCTCGGGCACATGGTCTTTGAAGTCCTGATGTTGAACGAACGTTGAAATTCTGGCGAGATGTTATGGGATTTGAAGAGACAGACCGGAATGCGATTGGAATGGTATTTTTTAGATGTGGATCAGACCATCATGCCATAGGCCTAAAGCTAAGTAAGGCACAGTCACGACCAAAACCGGTGTTGCACTAAAAATAAAGCACTTAGACCTAGAATTGGATAGCCCCGACAAATTAATTAAAACTAGGAAATATTTGAAAGAAAATGGTATTCCTGTCGTATTTGACGGGTGCAACAGAGCCGGTGGCAATATGGCTTTACAATTTTGTGATCCGGATGGCTTCGAATACGAGCTTTACTGTCGTATGGACCAAATGACCGAGGATGGAAAATTACGTCCCGAAACACAATTCCGCCAAGTGAATACATTTGAGGATGCTCGGGCTTCTGTTACCCGAGAAGTAGTAAATTATTAGTCCGTAACATGGCCATGCTCATGAAGAAAGCTTAAAATAGCAGTATTAAATGCTTCAGGCTGTTCAAGATTTGTCATGTGGCCGGCATGTTCAATTATAACAAGTTCGGAATGAGGTATATGTTCCTGCATGTACTCGCCCACTCGCGGTGGCGTGAGAGGATCCTGGTCACCAAATAACAGTAACGTTGGAACATTAATATTCTTCATATTATCCACCCTTGAGAAAGCAGCCGACGCTCGGACTGTTTTAATATAACTCTCTACATGTAATTGAGACGAAGCCTCGATGGAACGCCGCCTTGCTTCTTCCGAATGCCCTGGAGCCAACAGTAATCCACCTCGGTTTTTAGCATACTCTGACGGATCTGCACCATGCAGGAATGGACGGATACGGCTCTCAACAAATTCCTCAATCGATTGCGAACGACTTGCTCTAATATCAGTTTCATCATCACCGGCAAAGGTATCGCAGAGTATCATTGTTGATACCCTATCTGGAAATAGTGCGTAGAAATCCTGAGCGATGCGACCACCCATTGATAAACCACATAGATGCGCTTTCTGTACTTCAAAATGATCCAAAACACGCAGCAGATCCCTACTGAAATCACTAAATTCTAAATCGCCTTCGTAGTCATCGGACTCTCCATAACCTCTCGCATCCCAAGCCACCGATTTAAAATGTTTCGAAAACTCCGGTAGTTGCAAGTGCCAGTTGATTTTATTACCGCCGATACCATGGAGAAATACTAGTAAATTACCCTCGCCTGCAACATCCATACAAATGCGCGGATCTCCATTTACGAAAGTTGTTATCCACGGATTTTGAGTCATAATTTTACCTATTGGCTGATTTCCAAAACAACCTTGCCTTGTATTCTTCGACCACGTATCAAATCAAAAGCTTCAACTATATGTTCCATATCAAATGAAGCCTGAACCGGCATTCCTATCTTACCATCTGAACACATTTCAAAGATTTCTTTCTGTGCGTTTTGCATCCAATCAACCTCTTTATCTCGGTATTGTCCACGATCAACCCCAATCACAGAAATATTCTTTAATAATACATAATTTGTTTTCATTTCAGCGATAGAACCACCGGTAAAACCTACCACCACCAATCTACCACGAAATTTTAAGGATCGAATGGAGCCATGAAACACATCTCCGCCAACCATTTCAATAACGACGTCCACACCCATTCCATCTGTAAGAGAATAGATCTGATCACGTATGCTAACCTTAGGGTCTTTTACTGATAAATCAATAATGTGATCTGCTCCATTTTCAATTGCTACCGGTGCTTTGGAAGGGGTTGTTAAACCCGCAATAACCGTGCACCCATGTTCCTTAGCGAGCTGTATCGCTGCAATTCCAACACTTCCGCTTGCTGCGGTTACTAATACCGTTTCTCCTGCTTTTATTTGCGCCCTATCCATTAAAGCCAAATATGACGTTTGGAATGCGATACCAATGGAGGCGGCTTGATCGAATGGAATATTTTCTGGAACGAGGTAACACTCATGTTCCGGTGCAACAGCCTGTTCAGCAAAAGTACCATATTCGACTTGTATCATGACGCGGTCACCAGGTTTGATACGGGTGACATCAGGTCCTACAGCAGAGACTACACCCGCTCCTTCTTTTCCAGGTATAAATGGTAAATCCGGCCTTACCTGATATTTTCCCTCTATGGTCAACAAATCAGGAAAATTTACGGCTGCGACACGCATGTCTACCAAAACCTCCCCTTCTCCGGGACCCGGTGAAGAAATTTCTTCTAATTTTAGGTCTTCAGGCCGCCCAATTTTGTGCAGCATTAAAGCGCGCATAACTAAATTCCTCTATTTTCTTTTTGTACAGACACATTATTATTGCCTCCTTGTAAAAGGGGCAAGAGATGCAAGTAGGCATACCGAAAGAGATTAAAGATCACGAATATCGCGTTGGCATGACACCACCGGGCGTTTTCGAGCTAGCTCGGCTCGGACATCACGTCATCATTGAAAATAACGCCGGGAAAGCAATCGGCATAGACGATTACGACTACGAAGCAGTAGGGGCAACTATTGTAAATGATGCAGCGGAAGTATTCTCTGAATCAGATTTGGTGATTAAGGTCAAAGAGCCCCAGCCAGAAGAAATCAAAATGTTGAAAAAAGGCCAAGTTCTTTTTACCTACCTGCACTTGGCTCCGGATCATGAACAAACTCTTGGTCTCCTTGATAGTGGTGCCATCGCAATCGCTTATGAGACTGTTACAGACAAATATAATTCGTTACCACTGCTAGCCCCAATGAGCGAGGTTGCTGGACGAATGTCCGTTCAAGCCGGAGCAAACGGGTTAGAAATTGAGCGTGGTGGCCGTGGCGTCCTGCTCGGCGGGGTGCCGGGGGTAATGCCTGGAAAGGTCGTGATAATCGGTGGAGGCGTTGTCGGCACCAATGCCGCCTTTGTAGCAACAGGGATGGGAGCAAACGTTACAATTATTGATAAAGACCAGCGCCGAATGGCAGAAATAGATTTCCAATTTCAAAGCATGGTAACCACACTATATTCTACCACTCATTGTATAGAAGAAGCTATTTGCGACGCCGACCTTGTGGTTGGGGCTGTGCTAATACCTGGTGCCGCAGCTCCAAAATTAGCCACTCGCGAAATGATAAAAAAGATGAAAAGAGGCTCCGTCGTTGTGGATGTCGCTATAGACCAAGGTGGCTGCTTTGAAACCAGCAGACCCACAACCCATTCAAACCCCTATTTTGAAGAAGATGGTGTTATACATTATTGCGTAACGAATATGCCAGGAGCAGTTGCCAGAACCTCAACCTTTGCCCTTAACAATGCCACCCTACCTTTTATCTCGTCGCTTGCAGAACAAGGGCCTGAAAAAGCGATGAAATCAGATGGACACCTGCTTGAAGGTCTGAATATATATCAGGGAGAATTAACCTACCAAGCCGTGGCTGAAGCCCAAGGTAAAAAATACTCAAATGCTCGTACCCTGTTACGTATTTAGAAAGTTCTATTAATCTGCCGGCACTTCTTTAACGAGTTTTCCATTTTCAAAAGCCAAGCATTGACCACTTAAAGCCATTGGCGCTTCCGCCGCCAACACAAATGCCTCACCAAGAATATCTGGCCTCGGCATTGTCTTTTTAGCTTTTTCTGGCGCAGTCTCCGTAGCTATAGCGAATCTAGGTGAAAAAGTTAGCATACAAATTTTCGAACTTCTGACCTCTTCCGCTGCATATCGGGTAAAAGTTCTTATGGCATCCTTAGTTACCATGTAGGCTAATGCCCCCGGTGGACTTGTGTCTCCACCACCATATAAATTTATAATGTGACCTTGCCCACGTTCTTTCATCTGCGGTATGGCATGTTTCGTACCAATAAAGGTGCCGTAAAGGTTGGTGCTAATAACCTTGTCCCAAAACTCAAAGGGCATATCCGAAATTTCGGGCCAGCGCGGAATCCCCCAACGAAAATGGGGTACAACTCCCGCATTGTTAATCAAGATATCTATACCACCAAAATTTTCTTTAACCTTTGAAAAGGTTGTACGTACTTCACTCTCATTCCTTACATCGAGACGGATCGCGACTGTTTCCGAAATTTTATTCAATTCCGACGCTGTGCTTTTTGCGGTATCATAATTAAGATCTGCAATAACAATTTTAACACCTGCCTCCGCAAGAGATTTAGCTGCATGTTTACCAATTCCTTGTCCGCCGCCTGTTACCACAGCTACTTGGCCTTCTATCATTTTGCCGACCCTTGACTAATTTTCGCTATCAATTTTATCAGCGCCCACTTCCTTCATGAGTTTTTCAAGAGCTCCATAGGGCTGGGCACCAACAACACCATAACCTCCAGCCAAAAAAGTAGGTACTCCCGTAACTCCATAATTACGTGACTTTTCCCAATCCCTGTCTACTGCTTCTCTAAACAGGCGTTTATCCAGTACTTTGTGCGCTTCCGTGATATCTAAACCAACCTTGTCAACGACACTAAGGAGTAAATTTTTATCCGCTATATTCTGTGTATCGACAAAATAGGCTCGATAAAATGCATCATGCAATAAATGGCCATTTTGTTGAGTATCCGCCCACTTACCAAGCTCCTGAGCTTTGCGACTATTATATGTGTGAGTGCGCTTGCCATAAGGCAGCCCTTCGGCATCCATTCTTTCTTTCATTTGTCTAAACATTTCCTCTGGATCCATATTTCTCTCGGCATAAAGCTTAGCAATAGGGAGGCCTTCCTCAGGCGTTTCAGGATGCAAAGGAAAATGCACTAGCTCTACTTTAATGTTAAAATTTTTCTTAAGTTTTTCAATACGCACGGTACTGAGAAAACACCAAGGTCATACATAGTCGGTAAAAATTTCTACCTTAACAGGCTCGGGCATTTTTAACTCCGTTCATTAAGAATTCATCCTTACATAAATTAAAATTGAGAACGATAAATTTTTACCATTAATTTGGAAAATACACCCATCAACGGCTACTGTTTGGCAACAATAAAATTTGCCTTTTTAAATAAAAAAAATTCTGCCATTTATACATTTAGCCACAACCCACCGCTAAAACGAGCTAGCCGCCCACGCTCCCACTTCGCAATCTTCACGTAATGTTTGCACAGTTAATCTCTTTAATTTTGGCTTTAATTTGCGGGAGAAAAACTAGCGGGGTAAAGTACACGATTTTCTTGTTCAACAATCAATGGAAGTGCTACTTTCAAATATGCGGGCCAGTCAGGGTGTGCCGCCAATGTCGCCCTTTTCTCTAACCTGTCATCCAAAGAATGATAACCCCATATGTGAACAACTTTATTTAGTCCNCCAATTTCNGTATGCCAAAANCCNACTAAANTTCCTAAAACNTCTTTTTGGACNGNNAGTCCTAATTCTTCATAGTTTTTCANATATTCAAGAATNTTNCCNGGTTGAATAGTATAAATACGTTCCTCATAAATCATTTATTTCTCCNATCCGCTTCACACANATNANAACGCCNNACAAGTAAGATTAAGTTTTTCTGAANNAATAAAATACTTTATCAGTTTCGTTTAAAGNNCCTTTAAGATATTAATATTCNCCTTAATAAGTAAAGCCTCNTCCTCATAGGAAAAAACNTTCTTGGCAANTAATCCTAAAATTNTCCCTGAACGAATNGGCANGAACTCNAATATNCTTGGTGTCATNTGGATGTTNTTNGCCGTTTCACTTCTAACAGGAATGTTTGGTATAGCAAAGGTTCTAATGCAAACATTACCNATAGCCGANGTGGGTATGTTTCGTTTCTTAACAAGNTTAATGTTTCTGATNCCCTGGCTTATGNCTAATGGTCTAGGTGTTNTAAAAACNAAAAGNCCATTTGCCCATTTCTGGCGTGCCTTTTTCGGNGCGACCTCCCTTCTTGCAGGTATCTATGCAGTTCATNACCTTCTACTTGCTGACGCGGTTGTATTAACTTTTACGATACCNCTTTGGTCAATAATTATGGCGGCNCTNTTCTTAGGCGAGCGCATTCGTTTTCGTCGNGCACTCGCGACAGTNATCGGCTTCAGCGNAGTNTTGATGGTTGTTAAGCCNCAGGCAGGAATCGAACCNGCTGCGCTTGTCGNACTCTTGGCAGCTATTCTTGCGACATGCGCNTTGACTACAATGAAAAANCTTACCCGAACTGAACCCTCTAACCGAATAGTATTCTATTTNCTTTTTTATGGTTTNCTAATCCTCGCAATTCCAGCCAGCCTNAATTTTAGNANGCCCAATATGGAGGAGTGGATNTGGCTTATAGCCCTTGGTTTTGTGGGTTCGACTGGGCAATACTGTCTTACGCGTGCATACGCAGCTGGAGAAATGACAATAATAGCGCCCNTAGACTATGTCAGGATAATTATCGGCGTCCTCATNGGTTTTGTATTTTTTGGAGAAATACCAGANNTTTGGGCAATTACCGGTGGCATGATCGTGCTAGGNTCCTGNGGNTACATTGTTAGAAGAGAGGCCATGCTCAGAAAAANTGACAAAGNCGATTAANATTAAAACGCCAAAGTTTNAACATTTCTCTAAAGNGANCANAAGTNACCGCCTAANATNTTAAACCAACTCACTAACTGAAGGCCATATGTTAAGTTGGACTNCCTTAACGCTTNGCGAGCGGCTTTACACNCCGTTCCTTAACNCCTTTGTANGNNGATAGAGGNCGGATCAGACGGTTCGCNGCATTTTGTTCCATGTAGTGAGCTGTCCACCCTGTTATACGACTCATAACAAATATTGGNGTNAACATATCTATCTCAAAACCCATTAAGNAGTAAGCAGGCCCNGCAGGATAATCAAGGTTGGGGTGAATNTTNTTTTCNTTAACCATTATANCCTCNAGTACATCCTCAATTTCTATCCATTTTCGATCATTTTTCCATTGTGANAGGTCTTCCAAACAAGAGCGCATGGTNGGTACGCGGCTATCACCCCACTTGTAAACTCTATGACCAAAACCCATNACAACNCGCNTCTTTAAAAATGCCNTGCGCAACCAGGCCTCAGCTTTATCTGCACTCCCAATATCCAAAAGCATATGCATCACCGCTTCATTAGCNCCACCGTGTAAAGGTCCCTTTAGNGCNCCGATACCAGCGGTAACTGCNCTNTAGATATCCGACATAGTTGAAGTAACTACCCGCGNAGCAAATGTTGAAGCATTGAANCTGTGTTCGGCATAAAGAATTAAAGAAACATCAAAGGCTTTTACNACTTTNTTTGGTGGTACTTTACCAAAACACATATGCAAAAAATTTTCTGAAAACGAAAGATCAGNTCTTGGAGGAATTCGTCNTTTACCTTGGCGGTAGCGATAATCAGATGCAATCAGTGTTGGNATTTTAGACAGCAGACNAAGAGATCGGCTCATATCTTTTTCATANGGCTCNCCACCCCANGCTATTTCATTTGTTCCAAGNTAGCTAACAGCTGTCCGAATNGTATCCATGGGGTGTGCACGTTTCGGAAATTTNTTTATTACCCCTAAAGCATTTCGTGATAGTTGACGTAANNTTTTTTCTTTATTTTTAAAAGAACGCAGTTGTGACCTANTTGGTAATTCTCCGTACCAAAGCAAATAGGCTACCTCNTCAAAACAACAAAACNTGCAGAGATCTTGAACGGGATATCCCCGATAGGTGAGTGAATTTGTCTCTGGCATAACTTTTGAAATTGATGTTTCATCGACGATTACACCATCCAGACCTCTGTATACTTGGGTTGNTNTTGCCATTCCCTACCCCTCTTCTCGAACTTTAAAATTAAACACAGACTGATCATAATTGTTATANTCCTGATACCGNATCAAATCGTANAGCTCTTTCCTGGTNTGCAATCTNTCCATGAGCCCNGACTGCGTACCAGTTTTNGCTATCTCAGCNAGNCCTTCCTTAATAGCGCCCATTGCCAATCTAAGNGTAGTNGCTGGATAAATTACNAAATTNTAACCAAGGTNTTCTAGTTGCNGCGCAGAAAGCAACGGAGATTTACCAAATTCTGTCATATTTGCCATCATAGGAACGTCAACTGCTTTACGAAATAGTTCAAATTCTNTTTCGCCCTCCATTGCCTCAGGAAAAATTGCATCAGCCCCCGCATCAACATATGCCTTNGCACGNTCAATTGCGGCATCCATCCCTTCTGANGCTCGTGCATCAGTNCGGGCAAANAGCANAAAATTNGGATCAGTTTTTGCATCAGAAGCNGCCATGATNTTCCTCGCCATNTCATCCCGGNTAACCAAAGTCTTNTTGTCAAGNTGACCACATCGTTTGGGATTTTCTTGATCCTCCAAATGACAGCCGGATATACCAAGCTCCTCNAATTCNCTGATAGTTCTGGCCGCGTTCATAGGCTCCCCNAANCCGGTATCAATATCAATCAATGATGGTAAAGATGTAACACGNGCTATTTGACGCCCNCGCTGCGTCACCTCGCTCAAGGTGGTTAATCCAATATCTGGNAGGCCTANGTCGGCNGANAGAGCGGCTCCAGAAATATAAATGCCGTCAAACCCATGTCNTTCCACCTCAAGAGNGACTATTGGCGCATGGGCTCCCGGAAATTTTAAAATCTTTCCCGAATTTAANCCATTCCGAAAGTCNGCTCGTTTTTGTGTAGNGGATTTTGTTTCAAATAACATTAAAATATTCCTTTCTGATCTCTATTTCCAAACCCCAACTCTANTTCGTCTANTACAACATTGATTTCACCAACNTCAACGGCGTTTAATGTTGGCANCCTTGAAACAACACTAAGAAAACGATCCTGNTCACCCGCCGAAACNAAAGATTCCGTGAGTGTTCGAAATTTTTGGATGTAATTTTCTCTTTTAAATGGGCGGTATCCATTCGGATGTGCATTAGCAACTGCCATCTCATCAGCAAGGACTTCTCCATTCTTTAAGGTAATTTCCACCCGGCCACCAAAAGCTAACTCATTTGGATCCGCGTGGTGATATCGAGCCGTCCACTTCGCATCCTCCGCCGTTGTAACTTTCTTCCATAGGCGAACCGTATCCTCCCTCTGCGCTCTTTCCGGAAGATATGAACGAACATGGTGCCACTCGCCATCCTGCAAAGCCACCGTAAATATATACATTATGGAATGATCAAGTGTTTCGCGGCTAGCGGTTGGATCCATTTTTTGCGGATCTCCAGAACCACTGCCTATCACATAATGGGTATGATGACTTGTGTGAATTACTATATTTTCGATTGTTTCTAAATCATCAATTTTTGGCCGCATCCTAAACGCAAGATCAATTAAAGCCTGGCTCTGGTATTCCGCGGAGTGCTCTTTGGTGAAAGAATCCAAAATTGCCCTTTTAGGTTCTCCATGCTCTGGCAGCGACACAACATACCTTGCATCCGGTCCCGCAAGCATCCATGCAATTACTCCATCTTCTCCCTCATAAATAGGGGATGGAGCACCTTCGCCACGCATACACCTATCAACAGCTTCAATTGCGAGCTTTCCGGCATGCGCAGGAGCAAAGGCCTTCCAACTTGAAATTTGCCCTTTGCGTGACTGCCTCGTTGCCGTCGTGACATGTAATGCCTGTTGTATGGATTGATAAATGGTCTCTGTCGGCAAAGACAGCATTGTCCCAATGCCTGCTGCTACAGAAGGCCCTAAATGCGCTACATGATCAATTTTGTGTTCGTGAAGGCAAATAGCTTTTACAAGGTCGATCTGAATCTCATATGCTGTAACCAAGCCATTTAGCAAATCCTCTCCACCTACACCCATCTGCTGTGCAACTGCTAATAAGGGCGGAATATTATCCCCAGGATGCGCATAATCTGCACCTAGAAAGGTGTCATGAAAATCTAATTCTCTGACGGCTGTTCCATTCGCCCAAGCGGCCCATTCCGCGGAAATTTTCTTTTGTGTAGGCAAGCCAAATACTGTCGCGCCTCCATCTCTGGAATGCGCAAGAGCCTGAGAACGGGCGGCAGAGGGTGGTGATCGATTGATTGCAGCCATTGCAACCGAGGCATTATCAATAATTCGGTTGATGACCATTTCAGTCACCTCTTCCTGAACGGCCACCTTATCGACTGCTAGGTTTGCTAGTTTCCATGCGAGTTCGTCTTCTCGCTTTAACTTTTCTTTTGAAGAGTAAGTTTTAACTAAATGATTTTTCATGCTTTTGTCTATTAACGCTTAAAGGGTTTTTCACAATATACACCCTTACGACTATTGCCCGAGGGATTTCCCTGTGATGAGATGTATTTAATGCAACAAAAAAGGATATTGATCAAATGATCATTGAAGAACGCATATACACGCTTCACCCGGGTAAGGTGCCCATGTATATGAATCTATATCAAGCTGAAGGCCTTTCAATTCAACAGCCAATACTCGGGAAGCTTGTGGGCTGGTACTACACGGATTTTGGACCGCAAAATCAAATCGTGCACATGTGGAGTTATGAGTCTTATTCAGATCGAGACAAACGCAGAGAGAATTTAGGTAAAAATCAGGAATGGAAAAAGTTTTTACCCAAAATACTGCCACTTATCCTTCGCCAAGAAAATAAGACCTTGGTTCCAGCACCTTGGTCACCAACATCAAACTCATGAATCCATGAACAAAAATCCTAACTTTCGTACTGGTGCCCAAATTCTGGTAGACCAACTCCGCATTCATGGCACCGATACTATTTTTTGCGTACCCGGCGAGAGTTATTTAGCGACCCTTGATGCTCTTTATGATGTTCAAAATGATATCAAGCTTGTCGTCTGTCGTCAGGAGGGAGGAGCTTCCTATATGGCTGAGGCCTATGGGAAACTAACAGGAAAGCCTGGTATATGCTTTGTAACCCGAGGACCAGGGGCGACTAATGCCAGCCTAGGAATACATACATCCTACCAGGATTCTTCACCTGTAATCCTATTAATTGGACAAGTAGCGCGTTCAATGGTTGACCGTGAAGCTTTTCAGGAAGTCAATTTCCGTGAAATGTATGCACCACTTGCAAAATGGGTGACGCAAATCGACAATCCAAACCGAATACCAGAAATTTTGAGTAGGGCGTTTCACGTTGCCACATCAGGTAGGCCTGGTCCGGTGGTATTAGCCCTTCCTGAAGACATGCAGAAAGAAAAGGCAGCGGTAAATGATGCCAAACGGTATTGTCCTATAAACCCCTCCCCCTCCACAGAATCTATGATCCGTCTGCAGACTATGCTCTCTAAAGCAAAAAAACCCTTTGTTATTCTTGGAGGAAGTGGTTGGACAAAAGATGCGCTAGAAAATTTTAAGGCATTCATTGAAAACTTTAATCTTCCCGTGGGAGCAGCATTTAGGCGACAGGACTTAATCGACAACCGCCATTCCAATTATGCCGGCGATGTTGGTCTTGGGATCAGCCCCACTCTTGCAAAGCGTCTACAGGAAACCGACCTCCTTTTGGTAGTCGGTGCACAGCTTACTGAAATTATTACAGATGGCTATGAACGATTTTCGATACCATGCCCGAGCCAAACCCTTGTACATGTTGCTGCAGGTTTAGAAGATCTGGCCCGGGTATATCAGCCAGAAGTCGCAATACATACCGGAATGCCGCACTTTGCTGATGCGGCTATGAGATTGGATCCTCCCAATAATATTACGTGGTCAAGCTGGACGAAAGCCGCCCGCGTAGACCAAGACAAAAACATCAGACTTCCAAAAATGAAAGGCCAAGTTGATTTAGGCTCGATTGTTCAATGGCTTGGCAACAGATTAGACGATGATGCCATAATTACGAATGGTGCCGGTAATTTTTCTAACTGGGTTCACAGGTTTTACCCCTACCGCAGTTATCCGACTGAATTGGCTCCTCAGAGTGGTTCAATGGGTTACGGAGTTCCGTCAGCCATTGCCGCAAAAATCGTTTTTCCAGAACGTATAGTTGTTTCCTTCAATGGAGATGGTGATTTTTTAATGTGTGGACAAGAAATCGCCACAGCTCGTCAATATAATCTGCCAATAATTTTCATAGTGATAAATAATGAAACTTATGGAACCATCAGAATGCATCAAGAAAAATTTTATCCGGGAAGAGTAAGTGGAACGGACTTAATAAATCCTGACTTTGCAGCCCTAGCCATGGCCTATGGATTGAGAGGTGAAATTGTTACCACCACAGAAATGTTTGCTCCGGCATTTGAAAGAGCCCTCAAATTTTCCGGGGCCGCAATGATAGAAGTGCGGATTGATCAAGATCAAATATCACCGCGTTCTACTCTTTCCGAACTTCGGGAATTAGGCTCAAAAGCGCTAAAATAATAAGAGAAACCTAAAAGGAAACAAAGATTTTCTTTGAGAATATTTAGATATTAGAATTGGATAAGGAGACCTTCTTTTGGATTTAGGACTAAATGGAAAACGTGCTCTTGTATTAGGAAGCTCAGGAGGTTTAGGGCTTGGAATAGCCGAAAACCTCATTTCTGAAGGGGTAGATATTGCAATATGCAGTCGTAATAATCAGACATTAAAAACAATAACAAACAAACTAGAGAGCAAATCAAACGGAAAAGTAAATGGTTATAAATTAGATTTAACAGATCAGGTATCTGTTTCAAAATTTATAAACCTTGCCAAACAAGATTTCGGCAGCTTTGACATCGTTGTCAACAATGGCGGTGGCCCTCCACCAGGGGCGATGGATGATATTGAGCCTGAAACTTTTTCCAAGCATTTTCGTCCAATGGTCCTGAGCCAAATAGAAATTACAAGCGCTTTCATCCCCGGCATGCGGAAAAAAAAGTGGGGACGTATATTAATAATTTCCAGCTCCGGCACTACTCAACCTATACCGGGTTTAGGTGTTTCAAATACGTTAAGGTCGTCGCTTTTAGGTTGGGCTAAAACACTATCAACTGAAATTGCTATAGACGGCGTAACGGTGAACACCATCCAACCGGGCAGAATTCACACCGAAAGGGTTAATCAAATTGATGCCGCAGCGGCAAAAAGAACAGGAAAATCACTTGAACAAATTGTCAAAGCCTCAAAAGACACAATACCGACAGGAAGATACGGAAGTATTAAAGAGTTTTCGGATGTAGCAACATTTTTACTAAGTAATTGCGCGAGTTACCTCACCGGAAGCCTCATAAGAGTCGATGGAGGGTATATTAAAAGTATTTAAAAAATTTTTTAAATACTTTACTCACCTTTTATCATCCTATGCATTTCTGCTTGCGAATAAATGCCTGCGGCAAAGTTATATGTTCCATCAAATTTCATTTCTTTAGCAGCTTTCATAACAAGTGTATATGCTGCTTTAGCTAAATTACCTCCCACCGTTACCCTGCGCACTCCAATTCTTTTCAACTCTGATATTGGGGGCGTTCCTGGACCGGCTAAAATATTTACCGCGCCATCTACCGAAGAAACTAGTCTTTGGATTAGGGCTCCGTCTCTTACGCCAATAACAAATGCACAGTTTGCACCGGCCTCTAGATAGGCATTTGCACGCCTAACCGTTTCATCAAACATGTCTTCATCTCCACCCAACGTATAGCCATCGGTCCGAGCATTAATTACTGCGGGGATACCATACTGATCAGCCGATATCCTTGCAGAGCGTATACGTTCCACCGCTATCTCAAAATTATACAGTCTACGACGGCCAATTTTTATGCTGTCTTCAATATTTACCCCTACCACTCCGGCATCGAGTGCCGCTTTTACAGTTTTCGCAACATCTTCAGGCAAAGGACCATAACCAGCTTCCATATCAGCACTTACCGGTATATTGACATTCCTTGCTATTCGTCCAACGACTTCAGCCATCCCTTCACGACCAATATTTTCCCCATCACAAAATCCCATAGAAAATGCACAACCACCACTTGTGGTCGCAATCGCCTCATAGCCAACATCAACCAAAACACATGCACTCGCGACATCCCATGCATTAGGCAAAATAAAGGTTCCCTCCTTATGTAAATTTAAAAACTTTTCTGCCTTCTCTGTTTGATTCATATTAAAACTCTTTAATTTTTCTAAAATATTTAAAAAAAATTAGTCAGTGAATTTCAAAATATTACCGAAATTCGGGGTTTCACCGCCTTCAACCATCTCCAAGACGCCATCAATGACTGGGGCCGGATTATTTAAACCGCCAAAGTATAATAGTTCCTCAGCTTTGCTAATCAATTCTTCATCAGCTAGCATAGCTTCCGGGTCACCTTTGCATTCCGGTTTGGAAGACATTAGCTCTCTGCCATCTTCAAGAACAACTAATACCTCAGCACCCCAAGATTTCGGATAGGAGGATGCATACGGTTCGCTAGCAATCAAAGTTACCTTTTCGGCTAATTCGGAGGCGTCACTGCGAGCATTCTCTCCAAAACCTGAAAAATTGATATTCCCTCTTTGTAGGGCAGCCGAAACACAATGCTGAATGGAGAATTTACCTTCGTATTCACTAGTAGAAATTGGTCGATCGCACACATCAATGGCTGCTTGGTATGTTTTTACTTTAACCTCTGCAATCGGCATACCATTCAAATCTTTATGAACCGATAACGCAGCATCAATCGCCGGGTGCGTGTGACGACAAGAAGGCCAAGGTTTTATGGAGGTTAGGTGCACCTGCCATGGTCCTTTCGGATCACATAAAACATTATCAGGTTGGGGGTCAGGGCAAGCACCAGAATAAAATCCAGTTGAACCCTCAAGAATTTTAGGGGGACCGGTAAAGTCCAAAGCCGCCAACTCGGCAGCAACCAGACCCGCTTCTGCGGCCCGGCCGGCGTGCAAATGTTTACTCATGGCTCCAGTTTTTAGAAACTCCCAGAAGCCAGATGATTGAGTGCCAGCATTCCCTAACGCGTGCACACTTTGTTCATCTGTTAGGTCCAATAGAGTCGCTGCGGTTAAAGCACTGCCGTAGGGACCGCAGGTTGCTGTATTATGCCAAACTTTATAGTGCGACGGACCAACCGACATTCCAACTCGGCAAGCCGCTTCAAATCCATAAAGAACGGATCTAAGAAATTCGATCCCTGAAATTTTTCTGTCCATAGCCAATGACAAAGCGACTGGCACCGTTACGCAACCGGTATGAACAACCGATGCTCTATGAACATCGTCTACCTCGAGAATATGAATCAAACCACCCATTAAAAATGCGCGGCGAGCAGCATCTTCGTGCCGTTTCACGCCCCATTCAAGCAACTTCTTACCAGGAATAGAGTTCCTGCCTGCAACGAGATTAGCAACGGCATCCAATGTAAATAATGCTGTTTTATGGAGATCTTTTTTTGTAACCGTCTTGTTTCGGATAAGACTGATAAGACTTTCCGTTAATGTCATCCCTAGACCGTTATATTGGCTTATAATTTGGAAATCGGTCTTTTACGTCCAAACCGAAAAGTTCAATCGCGTTTCCACCCAGAATTTTATGTTTTTGCCTCTCATCGAGAAAAGGCAAATCGTAAATGACGCTAGGTACATCCATATCCCAATGAGGGTAATCAGATGCCCACAGCAACTGTGTTTCGGCATTTATTAAATCAAATGTCATTTCCAAAACATCATCGCGATCTGGCTTTTCCATGGGTTGGCTCGAATAATACATTTCTCGCATGTAATCGCTAGGTAAACCTTTCAGGGATGGTGCCTCCGACCAACGCATTTTATAGTCATTATCCAAGCGTTGCATCACCCAAGGCACCCAAGCTAACCCCGACTCGATCCATATTGTTTTTAATTTGGGAAAACGTTCAGGGAGGCCGTTTATAACCCAATTACATAAGTGGACGGCGTTATAAACAGTAAAGCCAAGAGCATGTGTTACCAAGAAACGGTTGCTGTTTCCAACTAGCCTATCATTCCAATTATAATTGCTATGAAAACCGAGAGGCTTACCAAGTTCTTCAATCAGTGAGTAAGTTTTCATATATTGATTTTCATGAACACCGTTATAGCGAACAGAACATATCATGAACCCGATGACATCCGGGTGGCTCCCAAATTCTTGAACTGTCTGAAAAGCTGCCTCAGCATCGTTGAAAGGAACATACAACATCGTTTTTATACGTTCATTTTTAGAAGTTATGTTCTCTAATAACCAACGATTATAAGCTCTGGCCAGCGCACCTTCGACCTCTGGTTGAGGATGCAACCCCAAGCTCAGCATCGGGGTGGGGAACAAACAAACATAATCAACACCCATCGCATCCATCCAGCGCAGAGAAAGATGAACATCGCGATGGGTTCCATCACCAGGCGTAGTCTCGGTTTTACGCAGTGGATAACGAGTGACCCTCCCCGCCACATCCTGATAACCAACCAATCCAGGGTTAAATGGGGTCTGGCCGCCTGTACCACCACCTGTATAAAGTTGACCCATTTGTTTTAAAACTGGATCATCAATATATTTTACGATCTCCTGAAGTGACTCATTCTCATAATGATGACAATCAACATCCACTATTGGAAAGGAAGAGTAGTTCCTTGCATCACGTTGACGAGCTGCATTTGATAAAAGAGTAGTAGTATCGAGTGACTGAACTGACTGCTTGTGAAGATTACTTGTAGGAATATCCATTAAAAACCTCTAAGCGCCTGACCAACTTTGCCACATTCCAAGTTCGAAGACTTCTACATTCACGCCCCTCAACATGGCTGTGCACATGATCATCGCGGCTGTAGCGGGCACAGTATTATTTGGTGTAAACGGTTCCCATCGCTCTCCGAGCTGAAATTTCACCGCATAAAGCCTCGTCAACGCAGTTAGACCCTCTTGAATAATTTCCTCTGGTATAGGTTCGCCAGCCGGAACTTCGCTTATTGCTTTGGCAAACTCTCTCAACGCCTCTTCTTCCTGAGGAATATGGGCAATCACCTCGCCACCTTCAGGGAGGTCGGCGGCCCTGGGATCTGGTTCAAGCGAGGACGTAGACATCTTCACCCCGCACTTCTACATCAAATTTTCGAAGACTCCACTTACGGTCTGCCACCGCCTGACCGTCTGCAATATCGAATTCCCAACCATGCCAAGGGCAAACGATATGCATTTCATCATGGTTAAATTTCATTCCCTGATAGGTTTTATCTTCGGCGATTATTTCCTCGACCTTCGCCATCAATAAACCTTCGCATGCGGGCCCACCTTGATGTGGACAAAGATTGGCGTAGGCGTACCAATTACCGTGAACCAAATAAACTCCAATTTCACTATTTTTTCCATTTGGTACAATTTTCTTGTCACCCTCTTTAAAGTCGGAGGCTTTGCCGACTAGTATTTCCTTAGCCATTACGCTCCCTTTCTAAATTCAATATCTTAAATACTTTCAGTAAATACAATGTTGCCGATGCACGGTTCGCAGGCCGATACGACTACGGGCCGACCTTCCCGCCGAGTACAAATGACTTTTAAGCCGCCTTATAGTTTGGGTACCGCTCAGAGACGTCTATATTAAATAATTTGACGGCATTACCACCCAAGATATTCCTTTTTGCTTTTTCATCCAAGAACGGTAAATCATAGATTGCACATGGCATATCCGCATCCCAATGTGGGTAATCCGATGCATAAAGAAGTTGAGTTTCCGCCTTTATAAATTTGAAAGTCATCTCTAAGTAATCAAGATCATTTGGCTTTTCCATGGGCTGGTTAGTGTAGAACATATCAGCCATATATTCACTTGGTAGTTTCTTAAGCCCCGGAATTTCGGATGACCGCATTTTATAATCATTGTCTAGCCGCTGCCCGAGCCAAGGAACCCAAGACAACCCTGACTCGACCCAGCAAACATCTAGAGTTGGAAATCTTTCATTAAGCGCATTACAAATCCAATTCGTCATATGAATAACGTTATACAGTGTAAAACCAAGAGCATGAGCAGCAATGAAGCGGTTTGTAACCGACATCAGAGGATCATTCCAATTAAGCCCCGAATGAAAAATTAAAGGCATACCGGTCTCCTCTATGAAACGATAAGTTTTCATATAGGCATTATCGTGAACAGGCTTGTACCTCGGGCTAGTGATAAGGAAGCCGACAATGCCTTTTTTGTCTGCAAATTCCAAAGCCATTTCATAGGCTGCCTCGGGACTATTAAAAGGTAGAAAAACATAACCCTTTATACGCGAGTCGCTAGGAAGAAGTTCCTCAGTCAACCAACGCATATATGCCTTGGCATACTGGACTTCAACCTCCACCTGCGGCGCAAGTCCTATTCCCAACATACCAGTGGGGAAAAGACCAATGTAATCGATACCCATTGCATCCATCCACCGGCGGGACAAATGGATATCTCGGTGCACACCGTCCGCGGGCGTCTCTTCAATTTTTCTTAAAGGATATCGGGTTACTCGCCCACCTACTGGTTGATACCCCCCTCTGCCTTGAGCGATAATTGCAGGGTTAGCACGTGCTAAATGATTCAGTACGTCATCATCAATGTATTTTATAATTTCCTGAATGGATTCACCCTCGTAATGATGAGCATCAACATCGAAAATAGGAAAGTCATTTAGTTTTCTTGCGTCACGCTGCCTCGCAGCATTTGTTAATAACTTTGTGGTATCAAAACTATCAACACTCATTGCATGATATTTATCGCTCGTTGCTAGATCCATTGACTTGCTCCTTAGTAAACCCACCCCTAAAAAATCCGAAAATTTTAATTTTATTAGCATTTATACAGTATTTTTACAAAAAGAACTACATTACAGATCACCTTTATTCACTCTGCGTACAGAGGCGCCTTTAAGACAGTGCCGGGAACAATTATACCGCCCGCAGGACGATCTCCAGTTTTTAAACCGCCATACCGTTCCTCGTAAGCCGGAGGCAAAGGTCTACCAGATGGCGTTGCCAACCAAAGTCTCAACAAATGCCTTTTTCTCTCAGGTTCAGGCCAATCTTCATAAGCTGTACGTGAATGGACAGTTACATGATTATGTAAAATTTGAACATCCCCGGGTTTGAACTCCATAGAGTAAGCCATCTCGTTGGCTAGCTTATTAAATAGATCCAACCCGTCTTTGAGATTCTGTGACTGCTGGGGTAATTCTTCAAAACGAGCCGCGGACCGAATATAAGCACCCTGCCAGCTCACAGTAAGATAGTCCTTAAAAAAATTAAAAACCGGTAGTTGAAACCATGGATTCTTGCCCTCTGGAATTTCATTTCGTCTATCTCGATAGATCGCCTCACTGAGTGCCAAAGCCAGTTTTGGGGCTCTTTCTACCATCTCATTATATATGCTTAGAGAACTGACAACAGTACTGAGACCACCGGTTTTTGATGGATGTAGGCACATGAGCACAACCACATCACATGAATCACAGTGGTATGGAAGGCCATCATGGGTCTGATAGCCGCGATTATCAGGATTAGACAAGGATGTTCCTCCAAGATCCTGAACGTGACCAAGCAAATGACCCTTTGCATTTTGAGAAACCGGTTGTCCAATATAGGAACCAATACACCAAAATGCGATAGCCGACTGAAGCCTGCTATATCTCTCCACAGGCACGCCTCTGATCAAGGCAAGTCCTTTACCCTTAATAACATCATTAGCAATATTTTTTAACTTAGGCGCCAAGGTCGGCAGAAAAATTTTCTCTGGAGAAATTTCCAAAACGTCCGTAATTTTGTTATCAAGTTCATTTACCAAAAAGTCTAGTTCAGCAATATCGGTCGCAGACAAATTATAAACCCACCCTTGGTCCTTTCTGAGTTCATCTGCCGTCCACGCTGCAGGATCGACAACATGCTTCATTGAAATTGCAGGTTTTCTTGCCATAAACTTTCCATTTTTTATCTTTTCTAAATCTATTTTACTCTTAAAAGCAACTTTTGGAAAACTTATTCACTAAGAGATTCGCTTCACCGTCGACAAATCACAATATCGTCTTTAAGATTTTAGTTTAAATTATTAAATATCCAATAAACCACATAAAACTAACAAGAAATTTTCATATTTATCGATGCAATTTAAGACAAATCACGAGATAATAAGAAAAGCCAGACGTAATGCACGCGGTGCTGTATGGGACTACCTCGCGGGTGGAAGCGAAAGTGAAACCGCTATGCGACGTAACAGATTTGGACTAGATTCCATCGCTTTTAAACCCCGGGTTTTGAGGAATGTATCAGTCCTAGACTATACTACGACATTATTGGGCCATAAATCGAGAATGCCTGTATTTCTTGCTCCCATGGCATCTCTTCAACTTGTTACCCCATCGGCGGCTCAAGCAGCGGATGATGCCGCTGAAGAATTCGGGATTATTAATATGTTAAGCGGTCATTCAAGACCAAGCTTGGAAGAAATCGCTTTGAACAGTTTGCACCCGAAAGTTTACCAAATTTATGTTAGAGGTGGGCGCAATTGGCTGGAAGACTTACTTGGCCGGGTTAAAGAAAATAATTATGCCGCTTTAGCTGTCACGGTTGATGCTGCCGTATATTCAAACCGTGAACGCCAAATGATTGCAGGGTGGACACCGCCGACCCGATCAAATGCCGTGGGAAGAGAATTCTTGGCTGGTCTTAATTGGGACACCTGGGATGAAATTCGTCAAATTTGGGGCGGGCCAATGATCCTTAAAGGCGTCAGCCGGCCAGAGGATGCAGAGATTGGTGTCCAACATGGGGCCTCCGTAATTTATGTCTCAAATCATGGTGGNCGACAATTGGACCATGACCGCGCAACAATNCAAGTTTTGCCANATATNGTATCNGCCGTTAACGGNAGAGCCGAAATATTTATTGACGGGGGNTTTATGAGAGGTACCGACATAATCAANGCTATAGCCCTTGGAGCTCAAGCTGTCGGTATAGGAAAATTGCAGGCCTTTGCATTNTNTGCCGGAGGGCTTAATGGTTTACTTGACTGCCTCACTATTCTTGAAGAAGAGATNAAAATTGNCATGGGTCTACTTGGTGTNTCTTCCCTTNATCAGCTAGATGCTTCATATNTATCTAANGCAAGGCCNGTTAACCCTGCACATGAAATGAGCGCATTTCCGCATATTCCCGGTGGCCGTCTCACTTAAATAAAATTCTANAAAATNAATNNCATATTACGGAGAANACTATGAGTGATGCCATTTTTGAAACAACACACGANATGATCATGATGGCNAGACGTAATATGGATCAAGATAACTGGGACTATATTTGCGGGGCCGCAGAGAGTGAAACCTCACTGCGACGAAATCGAATGTCGCTTGACTGCCTAGCCTTCCGACCCAGAATTTGCCGTGACGTAAGTNATATCGANACCGAAACTGACTTTTTTGGTCATAAAATGCGTATTCCAGTCATACTTGCACCCATGGGTGGAATCGAACGATGGTCAGTTAACGGCGGACTTGATGTAGACGACGCTGCCGAAGAGTTTGGCAGTGTTAATTTTTTATCAACGGTTTGTCAGCCTAGTTTAGAGGAGGTGGCCGCAAATAGTCCTCATCCTAAGTCATTTCAAATTTACGTGCGCGGAGATGACAATTGGATAAGGGAACTCGTTCGCAGAGTTGTTAGAGCCAACTATTCCACTGTGACCCTGACAGTAGACTCGGCTTTTTATGGCAACAGAGAACGTTTAAATCCAGCCCAATTGGCGCTTCGTCGGGTTCCGGCGCGAGAATGGCAAAAGAAAATTACTTGGGACACCGTTAAATTAATCCAAGATGAAATCGGTGAAAGACCGCTAATTTTAAAAGGTATTATGACTGCGGAAGACGCAGCGCTCGCCGTCGAACATGGAGTTCAAGGTATTTATATTTCGAATCATGGCGGTCGACAACTTGACCATGTTTTAGGAAATATTCAAATGTTGCCAGAGATTGCCGCTGCAGCGGAAGGTAAAGCAGAGATATTTATTGATGGGGGTTTTACACGGGGAACAGATGTTATCAAGGCTTTAGCCCTTGGAGCGCAAGCAGTGGGTATTGGTAGATTGCAGGCTTATGCCCTAGGGGCAGGGGGTGCCGAAGGCTTAATTCGTTGCCTAGAATTGCTTGAAAGAGAAATTAATACGACTTTGGGTCTACTCGGTGTTACATCTCTTGATCAACTTGGCCCTGAATGTGTTACAGAGGCAATGCCGGTTACAATGCCTCATGAACACTCTGCTTTTCCGCACCTGCCCGGTGGACGAGTAGAGTAGCCGCACTTTAGGCGACGGCGTTTTTAGCTCCGTCGATAGCTGCCCAGACTCTTGCCGGAGTGGCCGGCATATCGAGGTGTCGAATGCCATATTCTGATAAAGCGTCGACAACTGCATTCATTACGCAGGGAACAGCACCAACAGTTCCTGCTTCACCTGCCCCCTTGCAACCCAGAGGATTTGTCGCAGTTGGGCATGGATTGCTAACAACATCAACATAACTCATATTGTCAGCACGAGGCATTGTATAATCCATAAAAGAGCCTGTAACGAGTTGCCCACTGTCGGTATCAAATTGGATTTCTTCCAGCAACGCCTGGCCTACCCCATGAGCTACACCACCCATAATCTGACCTTTCAGGGTTAACGGATTGAGCACCGTTCCTACGTCATCCACAACCTTGTAGGATAAAATTTCNATAACTCCAGTNTCNGGATCTACCTCTACTTCACATGCGTGACAGCCATTAGGAAAGTTTTCCTTTGGGGCCTCGTAGGTAAAAATTGCTCCCAAGCCCGGTTCAATATCTGGAGGCATTTTACCCGGCTTATAGGAGTTTTTTGCTATTTCAACTAAACTGATGGATTTATCCGTCCCGACTACNCTGAANTTACCNNTNTCAAACTCAATATCAGCTTCGGCGGCTTCCATTAAATGTGCTGCTATTTTGTTAGCTTTTTCAATTATTTTNTCACTGCATCCAAGTACCGCGGATCCACCAAGGGTCGCTGACCGTGAACCTCCGGTACCCCCNCCAAAAGCTAGTAATGCCGTATCCCCCTCATTAAAGCCAATATCATCAGGGTCAACGCCTAACTTTTCACACATGATTTGCTTAAAAATTGTTTCGTGACCCTGACCTTGCTGACTGGTACCCGCATAAAGCGTTAGTGTTCCGCCGGGGTTAAACTTGATTTCTACCTGCTCAAGACTGGCAGCTGCTGCTCGCTCAATACTATTAGATACCCCTATACCCCTTAGTTTTCCTCTTGATCTTGATTCTTCTTTTCGCGTGGAAAAACCGTCATAATCAATTAACTCTAGTGCTTTTTCCAAATTGTCACCAAAATTTCCACTATCATAGGTGAAAACAAGAGCCGTTTTATAGGGAAGCGATTCCGGCGGAATTTGATTAATTCGTCTCAGCTCTGCCGGATCAACCCCTGCCTCATCAGCAGCTAGGTCAATTAGACGTTCTATTACATATGATGCCTCTGGTCGCCCATTACCTCGAAACGGACATATTGGATTGGTATTTGTAAATACTGCGGAAACGTCGACATACATCGCTGGAATATCATAAGTCCCTGCCATGGTTCCAAGGTTTGCCACAGGAGGCAATGTACCTTTGCTAGCAAGATAAGCTCCAACATTTGCGTAGCTAGTTGCGCGCACTCCGAGAAACTTATTATTCTCATCAAGGGCAATTTCAGCATTCCAATATACGTCCCGCCCCTGGTGATCACTCATAAAACCTTCGGAGCGCTCACAAACCCATTTCACTGGTCTTGAAATCCTTAAGGCTGCCCAGGAAACTAAAACATGTTCCCTGTAGGTTCCGCCTCGTAATCCAAAGCTACCACCCATATCGCCAGCAACTACGCGAATTTTCGTTTCAGGGATGTGAAAAATTCTATTGGCGAGCTCCTCGCGCAACTGCCACGGGTAATGAACACCCGTATACAAAGTGAGCATTCCAGAGCCTTGGTTAAAATCACCGATCGCACCCCTAGGTTCCATTGTAACATGAGCGCTTCGATTGACTGGCAATTCTCCCCCAGCGATAGTTGTCGCCCTTTCAAACGCTAAATCGGTTGCATTTTTGTCACCCACCGTGTGGACAAAGCAAATATTACTATCGTGTTCCTCCCAAACCCTTGGCGCTCCTGGCTGCACAGCATCGAAAGGCAAGGATACGGCCGCCAAGGGTTCGTAATCTATTTCTATTAATTCGGCCGCATCTTTGGCCTGTTCGATGGTTTCTGCAATTACCATAGCTACATAATCACCAACCATTTTTACCTGGTTTATTACGAGCGGCGGGTTCTCTGGTTCAAACATCCTCGAGCCGTCACGCTGTTTTTGTACTGGGGTGCACAAAAGTGGGCCGTGTCCATCCGCTACATAGTCCTGTCCGGTCAAAATTTCGATGACACCTGGCGAAGATTTTGCTGAACTNATGTTCATGGAAAGAATTTTAGCGTTCGCGTAAGGGGATCGCAGAATATAAGCACGAGTTTCGTTGGGCATCTGATTGTCATCCATATATTTGCCACCGCCCGTGAGAAGACGCGGGTCTTCAAATCGNGGTACAGGCTGCCCAATGCCAAATTTTTCTACCATTTTTTTTACTCCAGGTACTAAATATTGAAATTATTAAAACCAATACAACGCCAACGTTATGTGAGTGCTGCTTTTCCTTTTCCTCTGCGACAAATTGTGTCAACTAAAGCCGGTTTACCTTTTTTGACCTGCTCGATTGCTCGGCTCAAGGCTGCTTGAACATCATCTCCGTTTTCAATTGGACCTTCAGCCCACCAGCCTTGAGCCCGAGCGATACCAGAAAAATCCGGATCTGGATCGAGTAAATCCATACCTATATAAGCCCGACTTGGATCAGTACCCCGATTATTGGCAATCACAATTTGATGATTCCAATCATTATAGTAAGCACGGTTATTATACATAACTATAAGCATAGGGATTTCGTATTTTGCGGCCATCCAAAGTGCACCGGCATCAAACATTAAGTCACCATCCGGCTGCAAATCTATACATAGTCTACCGGTGCCTTTATTGGCCAAAGCAACGCCTAAAGAGGTTCCAATTTGAGTACCTGTCCCTAATTCNCGCCCACCATGACAATATGGCCTATCAAAATCCCACAGCCTTCGTGCCGCATCATGCATGGTACCTGCCGTCAGGACCCAATCTTCATCTTTTATTACCTCCCAAACCTCTAATGCCAATCGTCCAACTGTCATTGGTTTAGAATCCCAATCTTCTTCGGCGTCTTTCCGCCATTGAGCTCTTAATGCGTGGTGCTTTTCATGAATGATTTCTGTGCGTTTTGCTATTTTTTCCGCTAGTCCGGTGGTATCAGCAATTTTGGCTTTCATGAGATCGGTAAGCATTGGTGTGGCTGTCACCACATCAGCCGTCATACGAACGTCAGGAAAAAGAGTTCGTGAATAATCCATAGACCACTTACTAATCTCTGTATCCGTCCAGCCTATATCTATCCACTTAGCATCTTCATTAACCGATGGTTTTACGGTTCTTGTAGATATATCTCGGACATGGGTTTGTTTCTCAAAATCCGCTACATCTAATAACAAAACGCAATCAACATTTTCATAGCAGACCTGCTGATCCATAGATAAATTTAACGGATGATTGCTGGGAAAATTAAGTCGGGAGTTCACATCCCAAACGCTAGCGCCCAATGTTTCTGCTATATCAATGACATGATTCCAACCATGAGGGGGCCGAGCGGCGAAATCCGCCACTATAGCTGGACGCTCGGACTTAGCCAACATATCTGCGGCTTGGCTCAGAGCCAGCGGATCTGGAGCCGCCTGAGCTGGAACCCGTGCAGCTGAAGGAGGTGGCATGTGTATCTCATGATCCAACTCGGCCTCCTGAAGACCGGCATCGTAACACATATAAATAGGTCCTTGACGCGCGGTCATCATAACCGAATAGGCACGCGCAAACGCATCGGGTACATAATCAATAGTGTTAGGTTGAGCGTCCCATTTGACAAAGTCGCGTAAAATTTGNCCTTGAACATTTGCGGAGTGTATCCAGTCAATAAATGGACGCCGTTTAGGCTCTGCCACAGGACCGGTCGCACCCATAATAAAAACAGGCGCCCGATCAAGATAAGCATAGTAAANCCCCATAGGAGCATGCAACAAACCAACAAGATTATGAACGATGGCTATCATCGGTTCTCCCGTAGCNCGCGCATAACCGTGGGCCATCTGAACCGCAATTTTCTCATGAGTGCACAGCATCATGGGAGGGTCGTTTTCACCATAGTTTACTAAGCTATCGTGCAAACCGCGGTAACTTGCCCCTGGATTCAATGCAATGTGTTTGAAGCCAAAATCTTTGATTAGATCTACAATAACATCTGATTGATATTTGGTATTTGATTTCTTTATGCCTTCATCGCCCATGCTCAAACCTCTACTGTACTGCCCAATATTTCAAACTAAAGCATCAATACCTAGTAAATGACGCAATTCAATTTTCTCGCTCTCCTGTTAAATAGAAATTGAATCAAATAACGAGCTAAATTTTATGCTGCCTCGCCGCGTCTCCAAGTAATTATATCAACCAAAGCCGGTTTACCTTTTTTTACCTCCTTCATCGCCCGCTTGACAGCCGATTGGATATCCTTGGGATCGGTAATGGGACCCTCAGCGTACCAATCCAAGCCCTTAGCGATGTGGGCAAAATCCGGTGCAGGACCTTCGAGATCCATCCCTATATATGCCCTATCAGGNTCAGTGCCCCGCTTATTAGCAACTGATATTTGGTGAGCCCAATCATTATAGTAGGCTCGATTGTTATACATAATCACTAGGATCGGAATTTCATATTTCGCTGCAATCCAAAGACCACCAAGATCAAACATCAAATCTCCATCCGGCTGGAGGTCAACAACCAACCTTTCAGTATCTTTATAGGCATAGGCGACGCCAAGTGATAAACCGAACTGCGTGCCGGTTCCAAGATCCCTACCCGGGTGTTGATAGGGTTTATCGAAATTCCAGACTTTGCGAACCCAGTCCTTAAGTGTACCAGCTGTCAGGACCCAATCTTCTTCTTTGATGGCTTCCCACACTTCCGTCGCCATCCGAGCNTCGTGCATGGGCNTCTGATCCCAGGTGTCCTTGACCTGCTCCTGCCATTTAGCCCATTGACCCGCATGTTTTTCGCCAATCAACTGTTTCCGTTCTTCAATTCTCTTTTCAAGTATTGGGTCAGATTTGACACGGGAACGGCAAGCTGCCGCTAGGGCCGGTATTGCATTGGCAGTATCGGACAATATCCTCAAGTCCCAATTATGATGTTTATTATAATCAGTCGCCCACTTGCTGATCTCTATATCGGCAAAACCTATATCTATCCACTTGCAATCAGGAGTGGTAATAGCCTCTACTTCTCGGGTTTCCCAGTTTGGTTTATGCGAACCTCTTGTCCAATCCACAACGTCTAGGGCCACCACCAAGTCAGCACCTTCAAAGGCATCAGCATGCATCGAAACACTGAGAGGATGCTGATTTGGAAATCCTAAGCGCTTGTTAATATCATAAACAGCTGCGCCTGTTATTTCTGCGAGCTCAACCGTATCTCCGAAGCCAATCGGTGCCCGCGCCGCATACTCAGTAAGAAGCACCGGGTATTCAGCGTCGACCAACACATCGGCAGCTTCACCAATAAGCTTTGGATCTGCTGCAAGGCGTGGTGGAACCTTAACGGCATCTGCCGACGGTATTTGAACTTTTTCTATTAATTCAGCTTCCTGCAAGCCTGCATCGTAAACCATGTAGACTGGCCCCTGTGGCTCAGTCATCATAATTGAGTAAGCACGCGCAAATGAATCAGCGACCCCATGCACACTGGCAGGTTGATAATCCCATTTGGTATAATCACGGATTGCCGAGCCTTGAGCAAATGCAGTGTGAATCCAATCTATGAATGGACGACGTAATTTTTCNTCCATGGGTCCCGTTGCACCCATGAGAAAAACAGGGCACCGATCAATATAGGCATAATAAACAGCGAGTGGTGCATGCAGCAAACCCACCACATTATGAACAATTGCTGGCATCGGTTTCCCGGTTGCCTTCGCGTAACCGTGCGCTATCTGCACCGCNAGTTTTTCATGGTTACACAAAATCATTGGCGGATCGTCTTCGCCATAGTTAACAAGACTATCGTGCAGACCACGATAGCTCGCACCGGGATTTAATGGAATTGCCGGGAAATCATAAAGCTTAATCATGTCTACAATGACGTCCGACTGGTAGCGAGTATTTGCTTTGCGAATTGGCGGGCCTTCATTCATCACAATTTAACCTTTTGCTTTACTGATTTAAGCCTTTAATTAATAATAAATTCAATACTGATTTAACCAAAAATATTATGTTCTCACGTCACCACCTCTGGGAATAAGGTCGTAAGTCCTGCTGTCAATTTCTAAAACAGAATCCATGAGCCGAATTGAAATATCCACGCTTCCCTCGTTTCGCTGCCAGGGATACAATACCATTGTTCGATAGCCACCTTTGGTAAAAGGTTCTTGGAATGCAATTTCTTCCGCTTCAGAACGGGTTTTGGCCCGAATGACCAACATACCATGACCGATATCGGCGTTTTCGCCTTCTTCTTCATTAACCAGCCGACCCGCGCCAAACAACAACCCTCGACGTTCCAGGTCACGCAGATAAATTTTATGATCATGCATGAGGCTATCTCTTGGCGGCATACCCTCTGGCAGACTTTTGACATTCTTCATTATACAAAGATAAACCTGCTCCCTGGCCAAAGCTCGTTCTCCAAGATTCTCCCCTTTATTCCGCGATGACATTAAGCTTCACGCGCAGGCGGAGGAACTGCATAGCCTTTATCAACATGGACATTTAGAAGGTAAGGTTTGCCTGATTCAACAACCGATAATGCATGCTCTAAAGCAGGAACTAGGTCTTTAACAGTCTCAATGGGCCCAGCCGATTCAACGCCAAGGGACGCCGCATAGCGCTCAATTGAAACGGTAGGGTCGTCTATTCGTTGCCCAATCCAACGATTTTCCACGGGGCGATCACGCATCTTTGCTACCGTCTCCTGATGAATTTCGTCATTGAAATTAGAGCGATTATTGGAAATAACAAATAACACCGGAATACTATAGTGGGCTGCAGTCCAGAGGGATGAACTCCCTTGCATGGTATCCCCATCCCCTAACACTGCAACGACTGTTCTATCAGTGTCAGCTAGAGCCAAACCTGCTCCAATAGCTGTACCAGTTCCAGAGGCGAGTCCACCGCCGCCATCATTTCCAAGATAATCCAGTGGATGTGTGAAATGGTATCCATCGGCCGCCCAACCAATTGTAACATTAGTTAATGTCAAGTTGCGGCCCTTGCGGACCTCATTCATACACAGAGTAACAGCCTCAACAGAAATGCTATCATTCTGGTCCAGCATTTCGTAGGTTGTATCGGGGTTGGCCGTTCGGCCCTTATTTTTGCCGTCCCACCGGCTCCCATCGCTTAGACGATTTTCAATTGCCTCGATAAGCTGTTCAACAACTGGTTCAGGTTCAGCCAGCATTGTAATATCACCAATCGGCATTCCCATATGATCAGTTGTCCAGCCATTATGTATCATGGAATCCATAGATACATGGATAACCTTTGCATTTATCTCATCTCGTCCAAAGATCAGTTTAAAGGTGCCCGCTAAATCCACCCAATTAAGATCAAGAATTACGTCTGCATTCTTTATTTCTAATTCAGCTTCTTCTCTTGGTCGATTACTTGGTGGTGCTAAATGTAGGGGATGATCCGTAGGAAATGCAGCGCCTGTTTTCATATCAGTAGCAACACCTGCACCAACAAGCTCAGCGAGTTTGATTCGGTTGTTCCACCCCTTCTCTTCCCGCTTGAGACGTCCCATCAAAATTACAGGGTTTTTCGCTTTTACCAAAAGATCAGCTGCCTCGTCGACACTCTGTTGTGGAGCGGGGGTTGGTGGTGGAGGAAGAAATCGCGAAACATCAGGTAGTTTCATTTCAGGATCAATTTCTGACTCTTGTAACCCCGCATCTAGGCAGACATAAGCAGGGGCTGTAGGCGCCGTACGGATAGTTTTATTCACTCTCACCATGGTTTCGGCAAGCGCTTGAGCAGATCGAGGTTCATCGTCGTATTTGACAAAATTTCGGATCAAGGCACCCTGATCTTTTGCCGTGTGAATCCAATCAATCCAAGGACGCCGCTTCATGACATCCACCGGTCCTGTCGCACCCATAACGACCATGGGAACTCGGTTGCACCAAGCGTTAAATATTCCCATCATACCGTGCAAAAGGCCAACGTTTGAATGTAAAATACAACCCATAGGTTCGTCTGTTGCTTTCGCATAACCTTGGGCTATGTGAACCGCATGATCCTCATGTAAACAAAGGATCATTTGTGGATCATCATTCCCCAAATAATTGACAATCGAGTCATGAAAACCCCGATAGCTTGCGCCCGGGTTCATTGATAAGTATTTGATACCCATACGACGAAGCATTTCCGCGGCAACATCACTAGCCCAGCCCATCTTGGGATTTCCAACGTTTATAGGCCGGTCAAATCTTGTTAAATCAGGCATTTTTTTCTCCTATCCCTAACCGTCACACGCCTTTATTGCCGCCACGCATCAGTGGTGGCTCAGCATAACCGGTATCAACGTGAACATTAATAAAATGCTGCTTACCATCTTCAACAGCTTTCAAACCCTTTTCCATTGCCTCTAACAACTCACCGGATGTTGTTATGGGGCCTTGCGCTTCAAAACCAAGAGACTCTGCAAGCTCGCTTAAATCTATATCTGGTTCACTAATTCTCATCCCAATCCAACGATTTTCTACCGGACGATCGCGATCCTTCGCTACCGTTTCCTGGTGCAGTTCATCATTAAAGTTAGAGCGGTTATTAGATATAATCACGAGCATCGGAATTTTATATTTTGCAGCCGTCCAAAGTGCGGTATTTCCCTGCATGAAGTCTCCATCACCAAGAACGGAAACGGCTAGCCAATCGGTGTCCATAACTGCTAGCGCAGCACCGACGGAGGTGCCCGGGCCAGATGCTAAACCACCGCCACCGTCATGACCCAAGTAAGACAAGGGATCAGTAAATTGATAGGCCGGCCCAACACCACCAGAACTTACTCTGTTCAAGCTAATTTTTCGTTTACCCTGCACTTCTGCTAGAGCAGTAACGATGTCTGCTGGTTGTAGTACACTATCAGGTTCACGATCAGCGATGTTATCATAACTGACTGGGTCTGGTCCTACCCTATTTCCATCCCAACTACCAGAAACACCGCGGCTTTCCATCTCTTCAATAAGCTGTACGACAAAAGCATCATGGTCAGCGGTTATTTTGAGATCTGCCATAGGTAATTCAAATAATTCACCACCAAAGCCATTGTGTACATACTCTTCCATTGAACAATGAACGATTTTTCCTTTCAGCTCACTATCTCGCGTAAGCAGACGCTGCGTACCGCCAAAGTCCAGCCAATTTAGACTAAGAACAACATCTGCAGCCGTGACCATACTTCTCATCGTTTGAGTAATCCGGCCAGCCGGTCGACCCACGTGCAATAGATGATCGCTAGGAAAAACAGCTGAATTACGTAAATTTGTAAATACTCCAGCGCCCACCGCTTCAGCTAACTTTACCCGATTATCCCAGGATTCCCTCGATCTTCCACTGCGACCAATCATTAAGATCGGATTAGATGCAGCTAGAAGCATATCTGCTACTCGTTTTACCGCCTCCTGTGACGCTTGAGGCGGAGCGGAAGGCTGAAAACGCGTTACATCCGGTATTTTAATATCTTCTTCAAGGGCAGCCTCCTGTAAACCTGCGTCCAGACAGACGTAGACAGGTCCCGGTGGTTCCGACCGCGCCATTTGGTTGGCTCGAAGCATCGTTTCTACAATTGCACCTGCCGAACGCGGTTCGTCATCCCACTTGGTATAATCACGTAATAAAGCTCCTTGATCCTTAGCTGTATGTATCCAATCAATCCATGGTCGCCTTAACGGCGCATCCACTGGACCCGTCGCTCCCATCATGATTATCGGTGCTCGATTACACCAAGCATTGAAAGTTGCCATCAACCCGTGCATCAACCCCACATTAGAATGCAGAGCACAGGCCATAGGTTCGCCTGTGGCTTTGGCATAGCCTTGTGCCACGTGAACAGCATGGTCTTCGTGAAGACATATCAGCATCTGCGGGGTATCATTTCCTAGATAGTTGACAATTGAATCATGGAGTCCGCGGTAACTCGCACCTGGGTTTAGGGAAATGTATTTAATCCCAAGTTGCCTCAACATTTCTGCTGCGACATCACTCGCCCAGCCCATTTGCGGATTTCCTAGGTTAACCGGACGGTCATGTGCCTTAATATTGCTCATATTTCATACTCCCGCTCTTCCAATTCTATATGTGTATAAGGAGACGTCTGGTGTGCTGGCATTAACGGCTCCACTTCTTCAACAAACGTCGCATCCAATTCAGAAAAATCATGTAAACCTAAAAGGGCCATCGAGGTTTTTATCTCCGCTTCTAAAAGTTTCAATGTATGAACCAGACCATCCTTACCCCCGGCTGCTAATCCAAGACCCTGCAGTTTCCCAATGCAAACTGCGTCCGCCCCAAGAGCCAACGACTTAATAACATCTGTTCCACGCATTATTGCCCCATCAACGATTATACTTACTTTTTTTTTCACTACCTCTGCAACTTCAGGCAAAACATCAATTGATCCTCGCCCGTGATCGAGCTGGCGTCCTCCATGATTCGAAACGTATATGCAATCTATACCATTCTCCACGGACAGCGCTGCATCTTCAGCAGTTCCAATACCTTTAAGAATGAGGGGTATATCATGCCTGTCCTTAAAGCGCTTTACGGTATCCCAATCCAAACAAGCGAGATGATCTATACCACCATCCTCTACCACGGCACGACGTGAACTCGGCTCCCATCTTTTTATGATATCGCGTTCCCGACGACTGTAATGCGCTGTATCAACCGTGAGACAGAAAAATTCAAAGCCAGCGTCTTGTGCCCTCTTAACCTGAAGATCAATCCAGTCGTCATCTCCTTTTACGTATAATTGATAAACCTTCGGCCCATTCGTCGCTGGACCTACATTTTCCATTTCCGGCTGCGTAACCGAACTCAAAAAATACATAGTTCCCACTTCGGCTGCCGCATTTGCAGATGCCAAAGCTCCATCAGGAGTTACCAACTGCAGCGATCCAATGGGAGCTAACATCACCGGGAAGTTAAGCCTCTTTCCCATAAATGTCGTCGAAGGATCAACATGCATCACATTTCTTAGAATTCTTGGAGCCAAAGCCAAGGCATCAAACCCTTGCCGATTACGTTTTAGCGTTGTCTCACTTTCTGAGCCTCCCATTAAGTAATCCCAAACATTCCAATCTAAATTACGGCGTGCCCTTACCGCTATCTGCTGCAATGTTGAAAATTCATCCAACGTAATATTCCTTTATCATCGAAATTAAATTGGGTCTGATGCCATCACGTTAAGCAGCGCAGACCTTTTGTTGACCATCACTTCCTTAACAGCACGTTCCAGAGCCGGCAGCATGTCTTTAGGATCAATTACCTGTTCTCCATAACCCCCTGATACTTCCACTAATTTTTCATAATGTTGATCGACTGTAAAATACATCAATGGTGGCCTATTGGCTTTTGCGGCATACCCGTCAGGATGCAAACCAAGGGTCGAACCACGGACGGCTTGCCATTTTTGGTTGTTAAAAACAACGGTTAAAATAGGACATTCCTGTTCTGCTGCGACATAATGCGCTGACACAGGGACATTAAACATATAGGAGCCATCCCCATGGGTTCCAATTACAAGGTTATCGCGATTTGCAAGCTTGGCGCCCAGCGCAACACCCATTCCATGTCCTAAACCTGAAGAGGCACCCGCATTCAGAATCTTAGTCGGTTTAGAAGTATCAAGATATTGAACCTGAAGCTGAGACTCTTTGGCAAAGATCGTGTCTGCATCACTTATTTTTGCAATACAGTCAGATATCCATGCTGGGTGTATGGGTGTCTGATCTCTGACATCCTGTAATTTCTTTTTCCATTCCTCTTCTAACTCTTCGTGAATCCCGGTAATTTTTTTACAACGTGTCTTAATAGATTCCTGGTTGGATTTTGCATGCTCTGACATAGCATTATTGAGTGCAATCAGCCCTAGTGCACTGTCGCATGCCAACGCTATATCCGACCTAAACCCTCTGATAGGCAGATAACTATAATGGGGATCAGGGGCCAAATGTAAAACCTTACAATCTTCTGGGGGTGTGACTTGGGAGGGGAGCCAAGGTGTTGCAGAATCCATTACGAGAATAGCATCCGCAGATTTAACAAAGGGGTTTGGATTACCACCAGCAAACATTGGGTGACGTCGCGGCATTGCAACAAAACGATTACGATATTCAACTACTGGTATGGCGTAGTTTTCCGCTAGTTCAACCAGTGCAGGCATTACATTGGGATTACGACCTCCCCAATTAGTAATAATCACGGGATTTTCTGCTTTGGCTAAAATTGATGCAGCTTCATCTAGGGCTGAAGGATTGGGCAGACTTGGGGCTGCCGGCTGAATTCGACCAGGAGATTCAAAACTGAACTCATCCATTTCAATAGCCAACACTTCCCTTGGCAAAGAGAGATATGCGGGCCCTTTAGGGTCACTCATAATAACGCTGAGCGCTCTATCAACCACTGTTTCAACCTGTTCTCCATTCCTGAGTTCATAATCCCATTTTACCGCCTCGCGGGTCATTCCCGCTTGGTCATACATTTCCTGGGTCCAATGAATATCGAGTGTGCGGTGCCCCTTCAGTTTATCTTCATTTGTCGGTGTTCGACCTGCAGTAAATAACATCGGCGTTTGACCCCGAGAGGCATTTAACAAGCCATTCATCGCATTTGCGGTGCCAACGTTCACATGCATCATCGTCAGTTGCGGGCGACCTGTTGCGAGATAATAACCAATAGCCATATGTTGAGCAGTATTTTCGTGCGGACAAGTAACAGGGTGTGGGTGAGGCGTACCAGTGGCTTGCGCCTTCGCTAGAGCTTCAATCAACGGGGCAAAATCTGTACCGGCATTGGCAAACAAGTAGTCAACACCGCGATCGGCGAGAACTTCTAAATATGCATCTGCAACCGTTACATTTTTTAAGGTCTTAGTCGGCATTAAATCTCCCCCCGTTCGGTTCCTGATAAACCGCTATGCGCTCCAACTAACTTTTTGTTTATGACTAGGGTACATCAGTCTTAGCCAATGAGACATTAAGACTGTAATTTTCAATATTACCCAATGCATTACAAAAACAATCAGTAAAAGATTTATTAATCAAATAAAAACAATTAGAGATCATAATCTTCCCGAAAAACGAAGAAGTCAAATTTCAGTAATAAAATAAATCTGAGCCCTTTGCCAAATTGTTTGCTCAATATTAAAGTACAAAAAAAACAACCTAAATAAGATAATAGAATCCACTCAAATCTCCTTAGGAAAGCTAGATGGGCGACGAAATCAATAATAATTACCCCGCGGCACCAGATTTCATATCAGAAACCCCAGTAAACCTGCCCGCAAACCAACCACAAGCGGAATATGGTTCTGATCTAATAGCGGAGCTCATTGGCGCACTGGGTCATGAATATATATTTTTAACTCCTGGTTCTTCATTCCGTGGCGTACACGATTCTCTAGTTAATCATACTAAAAATCATAAACCACAGATCATTCTTGTAGCTCATGAGGAAATAGCAGTCGCAATGGCACAAGGGTACTGTAAGGCGACAGGAAAACCGGCTATGGCATTCCTGCATAACCTCGTTGGCGTTCAACACGCAACAATGGCAATTTACAATGCTATGGCCGATCGTATGCCGGTAGTTGTACTTGGTGGTTCCGGGCCGGCTGACCCAGCCCAAAGACGTAAAACAGACTGGATTCATTCAGCCAATACCCAATGTGATATCGTAAAGGACGTAACCAAATGGACAGATGAACCTATAACACTCCAAGGTTGTTTAGACTCCATTGCTCGTGCACAACGTATCGCCACCAGCTCTCCATGCTCTCCAACCTATGTATCCGTTGATGTTTTAGTCCAAGAATCAAATCTTCCAGAAGGGGTGTCCCTGCCAGATGTAAAAAAACCTCGCTATTTGCCAGCGCCACCGGTAGCCGCGCCAAGGGAATCAATCTCCTCCGCAGTTGAAGCACTTATTAATGCAGAATGGCCTCTTATTCTTGGTGGCCGCGTCGGATATGACAAGGCAACCACTCCTGTAATGACCGAACTTGTGGAAATACTCGGCGCCGCATACCAAGATGGACATGATATTATTTGTATGCCCTCAAACCACCCACAGAACCTCAATGCCAGCTTTGGGCGAACAAAAGCGGAGGGGGAATACAAGAAGATGTTAATGGCAAAGACAGATGTAGTATTGTGCGTCGACTGTCTTGATATATCCAATAACATCGGAGCCTATGAGGGAGCCCGTGGTGCGGGTGAAGAGGTTGCAGCAGGAAAAATGACGGTCATTGATCTGTCCATGAATGATTTTACAATCCAGCATTGGACGCACCTTGGAGGACCTTTGCACCCTGTAGATATACAGGTTCAGGCTGACGGCCTTTACGGTCTTAAACAGATAAACGCTGAAATTAGAAGAAGAGCGAAAGAAAAACCACCTTGGTTAGCTAAAGCCAAAGACCGTCGAGCCGAGATAGCAAATATGCACGATAAACTTCGTTTAAGCCAACTTGAGGCGATGAAATTAAAGTGGGATCAGGTGCCGATTTATCTGCCGAGAATGACAGCAGAACTTTTTAATGTAGTGAAAGAAAAGGATTGGTTACTCGCAGCAAGAAACTACCGTGCATGGTATGATGGCATTTGGGAATTCGATAGCGCCGGTCAATTTATGTCCAACTCCATCGGTGGCGGTATTGGCTATGGACCCGGCGGTATTATTGGGTCGGCTCTTGCTGGGCGTGATCAGGGTAAATTCACAGTCGCAATAATCGGTGACGGCGACTTCACCATGGGTCCCGCTGCAATCTGGACAGCGGTTCATTACAAAATTCCAATCATGATTGTTCTCCATAATAATACCTCTTTCGGCAACGATGAAGAACATCAAATCACTCTGGCCTATCGTCGGGGGCGCCCAGCGGAAAATGCTTGGATAGGACAGCGCATGGTCGGCCCGGAGCCCGATTACTGCACAATAGCGCGGGGTTATGGTGCATGGGCAGAGGAACCAGTCCGAGACCCCGAAGAACTCGCTGCTGCTTTCAAAAAGGCTGCGGATGTCGTGGAAATGGGCGGCGTGGCATTAGTGGATGTGCACACTTCTCTAAATTAGGAAATTTAATGACATTATTTTTAAATAACGAAGTCGTATCAAAAGTTCTCACCATGCATGATACAATTGATGTCCTTGAAAAGGCCTATCGCGACCTGGCAGTTGGTGAAGCAGTCTGCCGCCCTAGGGTCGATATTCAAATTCCTACAAAGGATCCAAATAAAGCCTATCAATGGGGTTCTATGGAGGGGGGCTCAGTCGGTGGATATTTCGCAATCCGTATGAAGTCAGACATCATTTATGAAACAGAGTATGAAGGTGTCCGCAGTCAGGAAAAATATTGTGTGGAGCCAGGAACATTTTGTGGATTAATTTTTGTTACAGATGTGGAAACCGGTACGCCGCTCGCTTTTATTAATGATGGAATTTTACAACATATGCGGGTCGGTGCTGATGGAGGTATAGGTGTCAAGTATATGAGTCGCGAAGACTCAGAAGTAGTAGGCATGATTGGTTCTGGGGGAATGGCCCGTACCCACCTTGATGCTTTTATGTGTGTAAGAAAAATCAAAAAAGTACAGGTATTCAGCCCCACAAAGGCTAATCGTGAGGCTTATGCATCTGAAATGAGAGAAAAATACAACATCGAGGTTGTCGTGTGTAATAACCCAGAAGATATTTATAAAGGTGCAGATATTATTGCTGGCTGCACGGACTCGGCAGTGCCTGTCATCCGTGCGGAATGTCTTGAACCCGGACAACACGTTATTAATGTCGGCGGCGGTGGTGGAATGATCGGCGCAGATGCTCAGGAATTGATCGATGTCTATTTTCGTTTTGGTAATGCTCCAGCACCCGAAGGCCTACCCCAATTAAATTTGGCGGACGAGTACTTAACCTATTCAGCCCGGCCAGATCACGATTATGGATTTACGCAAAAAAAACGGGGTAAACGCGGTCACGGTGTCGCTATGCCCGAAAAGGTTTTATATTTTGTTGACCTAATGAGGGGCACCAATAGAGGAAGAAAATCAAGCAAAGAAATTACTTATTCTGAGCGTGGTAATCTTCAAGGCAATCAGTTTCATGCCGTTGCCGGACGTGCCTATGAAAAAGCTCGGGAAGCCAATCTAGGAAATGAAGTGCCAACGGAGTGGTTTTTGCAGGATATTAGAAACTGAAGAAAGGGGAACTCATTGTGACGCTTCTAATTAATAATGAAATGGTTTCCCAGGTTCTTACCATGGAAGACACCATAAGCATTCTAGAGCAAGCATACGCTGACTTAGTAGCACAAGAGGCAACTTGCAGGCCCAGAATTGATATCCAAATTCCAACCTCCGACGGAAAAGTCTACCAATGGGGTACCATGGAAGGTGGATCAACTAGGGGTTATTTTGCTGTTAGGATGAAGTCCGACGTCACTTATGAAACCGTTGTAGACGGCAATCGTACCCATCAAAAATATTGCAGCAAACCAGGGCTTTTTTGCGGGCTGATTTTTTTGACCAACACTGAGACAGGGGAACCCCTGGCATTTATTAATGATGGCGTACTTCAGCACATGCGCGTAGGGGCTGACGGCGGTATTGGAGTCAATTATATGAGCAGAAAAGATTCAGAAGTTGTTTGTATGCTTGGTTCTGGTGGAATGGCACGAAGTCATATCGACGCTTTTATGTGTGTTCGTAATATAAAGAAAATACAAGTCTACAGCCCGACTAAAGAGAACCGCGAAAAATATGCCCACGAAATGCAAACCAAATGGAATGTCGAAGTCATCGCTTGCAAAGATGAAGAAAGCGCATACAAGGGTGCCGATATTGTCGCTGGTTGCACTAATGCCTCCGTGCCGATTGTCCGTGCTGACCTTCTTGAGCCTGGAATGCACATCGTAAACGTTGGTGGAGGAACTGGTATGATTTCGCCAGAGGCACAAGACAGGGTTGATATTTATTTCCGTTTTGGAAATGCCCCATCTCCAGCCGGCCTGCCGGAAATGGCTCTAGCCGATGAGTGGATAACCTACGCGGCAAGATCCGATATTGATAACGGGCTGAGACAAAAACCCCTCGGAAAACGGGCCCACGGTGTGGCCATGCCAGATAAAGTTATATACTATTCTGACCTTCTCCATAAAACGAAAGAATCAAGAACCTCAGAAAAACAAATTACTTATTCTGAGCGTGGTAATCTTCAAGGCAATCAGTTTCATGCCGTTGCTGGGAAAACATATGAGCTAGCGAAGGCGGCAGGCCTTGGATATGAGATACCAACAGAGTGGTTACTCCAAGATATTCGTGACTAGTTATGTGTAGTCTCTGGGAATACTCAACAACGTTGGTTTGGATTTTTCTAGCCGGCACAGCAGCAATGGCAATAATTTCACGAATGCTCAATGACCACCTCCTTATTCCTCCCGACCCTCCTAAAAATTTATGGTTTCGTAAAAGAAATTTTATAAAACCGTCATACCTGATGAAACCAGATCTCTATTTCGATGAAATGGGATGTCGCCTTGCATGGCGTTTTACAATCGTTTCAGCTGTAAGCGGATTTGCATTTCTATTAATTATATATTTATTGTTAAGCTGCGAAAAATAGTTCGCACTCGAATACACCTTGCTACCTAATGATAACTTAACTCTTAATCAACGTTATTAGGAGGAACTGCATTATGAGTAATCCAAGAATTCCATATCAAATGTCCCACGAACGGCCTCGCATTAACTCTATACGCGGTAAAAATCTTATAATTCAGGTCATAATCAATGTGGAGCATTGGCAGTTTGATCAAAAAATGCCGAGGAAAATACTTTCTGCTCCCCAAGGTCTCGAAGTAATCCCCGACATACCAAACTACTGCTGGGCTGAATATGGTATGCGTTGTGGCATGCCCAGAATTATGCAGATCTTCCAGGAGAGGAAAATTCCTGCAGCGGTGAGCATCAACGCAAGTGTGATTAACGCCTACCCAAGCTTAGCAGAAGAAATGTTAAAATCCGGTTGGGAATTTATCGGTCATGGTGTTCACCAGACCACAATGCAAAACCACGATAATGAAGCTGAATTTGTAGAAAAAGCCATAACTCAAATACAAGAATTTACCGGCAAAACACCTCTGGGGTGGCTCAGCCCTGGTCTAAGGGAGACTACCCAAACACCCGATATTTTAAAGACCATGGGAATAGAATATATATTTGATTGGGTACTAGATGACCTTCCATGCTGGATGCAAACCAAGTCTGGACCATTAATGGCNTTGCCCTACTCTCTTGAACTAAACGACAGCGTCATCTANGCCGTCGANAAACACACATCCAANGAANTTTTCCNGCGTGTTTTAGACACCCTTTTAATTTTTGATCAAGAATTAGACCAAAACCCCAAAATATTGACCATAGCTCTCCATCCCCATCTAATGGGCGTACCTCACCGCTTCTATTATTTAACCAAGATAATTGATCACCTACAAAAGAGGACTGATACNTTATTTCTTAAAGGGGAAGATATTTGGAGATGGTATAAAGATGCATCCCCGATCTCAGAGGATTAAAGTAATGACATTGAAATACTTCGAGGATTTAAAAAACTATATTTCGCCGCCTCATACAGCTCTGGTAATTATCGATATGCAGAAAGACCTAGTGTATGATGGGTTTCTATGTGACGCAGCAGGACGGNACCTTCAGGCNACCCGCAATATCATACCAAGTCTGAGAAAATTGCTTAGTTTAGCTCGAAAAAAAAATGTTATGATTTGCCATGTCGGATTTTGGACATTACCAGACAATCTCTCTGATTCCGGCTCTTGGCTCTCCCAAAGAAAAAAATCCACTTACTCATCTCATAAATTATGCATGGCCGGCTCTGAAGGAGCCGAATTTATTGATGAATTAAAACCATTAAAAAATGAATTAATAATTCGAAAACATAGGTACAGCGCGTTCAAAGGTACAGATCTGGATATGGTTTTAAGGTCACGAGGAATTAAAACTGTTATTACAACAGGCGTTTCAACAAATGTGTGCGTAGAGAGNACCCTAAGAGATGCATTTGAAACTGGTTACTATGTATGTTTACCCTCTAACGCAACAGCGAGTTGGAATATGTCACTGCATGAGTCAACGATTGAAACCATTCGCCACCGATTTGGCATTGTTACTAAGACGGAGGACATAGAGGATATATGGAAAAAAGCTTAAAGTTCACAAAATTCAAACAATTTTTGTACAAATATTCCGTGACTTTTTTACTAAAATCAGAAACTCTTAACAGTTGATGGTAGAAGATTTAATTCAACAACAAACTCGAAGTTAAAAAGGTAAAAAAATGAAATATATTGGAACGATTTTTGCAGCAGTATTGTTTAGTTTTCCAATCATAAGTGCACAACAGGAAGCAAAAGCACAAACGGAAATAAAGATACCGATGGAAACTCCCCCTGGGCATATTAAGACTCGTTCAGCAAAAGCCTTCAAAAAGTCATTGGAGACGATTTCTAAGGGAAAATACAAAGTTTCAATTTTCCCATCTGCTCAGTTAATGACTGGTAAGGATGAGGTTCCAGCTGTAGCACGTGGACAGGTTCAAATGGCAATACCCACAATNGGTTATGTCTCAAATATTGAACCTGCATTCAAATTATTGGAAGTTCCAATGCTATTCGAAAGNTACGGATCAATGGAAAAGGTTCTCAATGGACCTATCGGNAAAGATCTTCTTAAAANACTAAANAAGAAAAGGGTNCTCGCCACTCATTTCTGGTATGATGGTTTTGTTGCNCTTTGGTCTAAAAAGCCTATTCAAACCGTAGCAGACCTAAAAAATCTGAAAATTAGAGTTTGGCCCTCCGAGGTTCTTGCGAATTCAACAAAAGCCCTTGGCGGCTCGCCCACCGCTATCCCCGGCCCAGAAGTATTTTTGGCGCTCAAAACAGGCGTAGCGGACGGAGCATGGACCACTCCTCCATACGGAAACCTTATAAAATTATATGAGGTGCTCAACTCAGTAACAAAAGTAAATCTGTTCCCATTTGGTTACGTCGTGGTTGTAAACCCTGCCTGGTTTAAAAAACAAGGTCCAGACGGACAGAAGCTTATACGGACCGCACTCGCACAAGCCAAAGCATATAACTTAAAAGAAATCAGAAATGCCGTTGAGAGTGCATATAAAAATGTAGCCGCAAATGGCATGAAAGTTATCGGATTCTCAAAATCTGAAAGAGCACGATGGATTAAAACCCTAAAACCGCTGTATTCAGGCTTGGATCCCGAAATTAAGGCCATGATGAAAAAAATAAAAAACTGATTAAGGTCGTTACTAATATCAATTAGACAATTCGTGTCTGATGCAATGAACCTAGATTCAAACCCGCGTCATTACCTGGAAAAATTTTGGCGCGGGTTTGATACTTTCGCAGACATAATTACAGCAACCCTTTTTACTCTAGGGGCAGTAGCCATGTTTGTGATGGTTATAACGCGTTATGGTTTTTCTTGGTCGGACCCCTCCATAGAAATTCTTGTTAGGTACTCAATGATATGGGGCACATTTGTAGGCATCGCAGCTGCTGTTAGGTTCCGGGTAAATATTCGTTTTACCCTGCTAGAAAATTTTTTTGATGGAAAGGGACAAAAATTCATTCAAACTGCAGCAAACTTAATTACGGCAATCCTAGCTCTTGGATTGGTGTTGTCCGGATTCACGCTTGCTCAAGAAACTTTGATTTTTGATGAGCGCATGCCGACTTCTCTGCGATGGTTTGTCTGGCCATTTCATGTAGCCATTTTCTTCGGAGGTTTATTACTTTCAATTCAGATTGTTAGAACAACAATTTGTCTATGGAAACCCGCCGCCAACACTCCAAATAATATTGGTTAAATTCCAATGGATGTAGGTTCTGCCACTCTTTTGCTAACCGGTGTTTTGGCAATACTATCGATTATAGGTGTACCAATCGGATTAAGTTTAGCTGCAGCAGGTACAGCTTATATCTACCTAACAATTTCAGCTCTCCCCGTGGCCGCCGGAATTATGTTTAGTTCCTTGGACAAAACACCCGTACTAGCAATTCCATTCTTCATCATAGCTGCCGAAATTTTAAGCCATGGCGGTGCCATTAAACGTTTAGTTGCAAGTATTGACAGTTTGATTGGCCACCTTCCTGGTGGGCTAGCAGTCGTAGCAGTGATTTCAACGATAATTTTCTCTGCCATGTGTGGGTCAAGTATTGCAACTGCCGCGGCCATAGGGGTGGTTGTTCTCCCTGAACTGATTGAACGCGGTTACCCCAGACGTTTTAGCCTTGGTTTGATTGCCATGTCCGGAGGCTTGGGTATCCTCATTCCACCTTCAATCCCATTAATTATTTATGGCCTTGTTTCAAATGAATCAATCGGCAAGCTATTTCAAGCTGGTATTATTCCCGGCTTACTATTTGGTCTTTTCTTATGTGCATATGTAATCTGGCGAACAAGGCAATGGCCTGAAACACTCAAGGAAAGAACTCCGCGTGTAAAACAGGTCAAGGCACTTTTCTCAGCAGTCGACATCCTTTTTTTGCCGGTTATTATTTTAGGAAGTATATACGGCGGTATATTAACCCCTACCGAAGCAAGCGCCATAGCGGTTGTCTATGCACTCGTAATTACAGCACCGGAATATAGACGACACGGCTTTAAAAATTTCCTAAATGTAGTAACGCGTGGTTGTGTCACATCTGCTGCAATTCTACTTGTACTCGCAGGTGCTGCCGTATTTGGATACGCCATGACAGATAGTGGAATTCCGCAAACACTGGTAAATTGGCTATCCGAACACAAACTCAGTGTTATTCTTTTCTTAATATCCGTAAATATTTTATTACTTTTTTTGGGTATGTTTCTGGAAGTTATATCCGCACTATTAATAACCTTACCTATTTTTTTACCACTTATAAAAATGCTCGGAATAGACCCAATCCACTTTGCCATCATTATTATAATTAATATGGAAATTGCAGCGGTAACGCCGCCTATTGGATTAAATTTATTTACACTAAGCGCTATTGGTAAAGTTTCCGTTTCTGAGGTTTTCCGCGGTACCGCACCATTTCTAATTTTAGCATTTCTGATGCTAGCTCTTATTACATTTATCCCCGACCTAAGCCTGGCAATCATTAAATAATTTCTCAGATGAATTATTACATTACTCCTAAGAGATTAATAATAATTTTGGTTTCTTTACTTTTTGTTTTTTTATGGAGTACGGGGCATATAACCTCTAAACTTGGTTTACCTTATATTGAACCTCTAACCTTTTTGTCGATCCGATTTCTTCTATCCTCCCTTTTACTCGCTTTCATTGCATTCATAATGCGAGCGACTTGGCCCTCTAGCCTAAACCAAATTCTGCACATAATTATCGCAGGATTATTGATGCATGCAGGATATTTGGGTGGTGTTTTTTTTTCCATCAAGTTAGGTCTTAATGCAGGAGCCCTTGCCGTAATAACAGGAATTCAGCCTATCTTGACGGCGGTATGCGTAGGCCCGCTACTTGGAGATTCTATAACCAAACGTCAATGGACCGGACTTTGGCTAGGATTTTTGGGCGTGACATTTGTAATGTGGGAGAAAGCTGCATTAGAAGGGACATCCATTATCGCCCTATTCTGCGCTTTTATTTCTCTTATCTCCATTACAGCTGGAACAATATATCAGAAACGGTTTTGTGCAATTAGCGACATAAGAAGTATGAATTCCATTCAACTTTTTGCGTCTGCTCTCATCTGCGGATTATTTGCATTAAGTTTTGAAAAAAATGCGATAGAATGGAATGCTGACATCATCTTTGCGTTGAGTTGGCAGGTAATAATACTCTCCGCAGCAGCATATTCAATATTTTATTGGCTTCTTAGAAAGGGAGAAGCTATTCGAGTAACTAGTCTATTTTACCTGATGCCGCCGGCAACAGCGTTCATGGGTTATTTAATATTTAATGAAAAATTTGGAGTGATTGGTATATTTGGACTGCTAATCGCGATGCTTGGTTTTTCGATCATTTTCCACTTTGGATCTAATATTGTTGGGGATAAGTCAGCAAAGTGAAACTTTCAATAAACCATTATATCTGTTCGGAAGAAATCGCATTCAGAGATTTTATTCAAATAGTTTCTGACGCAGGCATACCTGCGATAGGTGTAACATGTTCAGCGATTGAGGAGATGGGTATTGACAACCTGAAGTCTTGCATTAGTGATTATGGTCTTTCTGTCTCGTCCCTTAATAGTGCCGGTTACTTTACCGATTGCTCTAAACGTCCAAACCGATACACGGATCAGGAGCTTATCGAATTTTCCGCAATGCTAAACGCTGATATTTTATGTGTAATAACTGGTGGATTAAATTTACAAACACAATCTCTATCAGAGACACATGAATGCGTGTCAAAAAAAATTGGAGAACTAGCAGAAAATGGAGAACGCTATGGTGTTACTGTTGGATTGGAACCAATTAACCCAACAGATATATTTAGCAAGGGCTGCATAAATACAATAAGCCATGCCCTGGAAATTATCAGGCCATACCAAAATGCAAAATTGATTTTAGACTTTTATCACTCTTGGTGGGACGAAGGACTTTTAGACATCATAAATGATAACGTGCAGCACATAGGGTTGATACAAATTTGTAATATCGGCCTAGATAAAAACAAAAACCTAGAGAGACGGACAATAAAAGATGGAATCATAGATTTTCAGAATATCATACCCAAAATTTTAACGAGTAATTACAATCAGAAAATAGAATTAGAGATATTTGGTGAGCATTTAAAAACAAAAAATACAAAGGAAGTAATTAATGAATTTTCTCTATATATGAAAAATTTCTTAATTTAAATTCCATCTTTATTATACCTATTTATTTTCATCGACATCCCGGACTTCTGTATTCATTTCAACATCAGAGCGTCGACGCTGAGCGATCCGTTCTCCGTATGCCCAATAATCACTTTCTGTTGCCATTTTTGCGGCCTCATCAAAGTCATCACCCCACTCACCGAGTGAGTAACCATACCAAGGCTCTTGAGGTTTCAACTCTGGCAAACCTATTTCATCCCAAATATTCGCAGCGTTTTCCATAAACTCACGTTTAGGCAAGGAAATTGGAGGGAAATCCTCTTTAAGTGTGGCATCATATAATACTGAACCATCCTCACCATTGTTACGCTTCGACCTCGGTCCATGGCCCTGGTCCCGGTGGGGTAAAACCTGCATATCTAGAATTGGATTACAACGATAAGCCATCGCCCAAAACAGGGCATCGGCATTACTTGGATCAATGTCATCATTGACTGCAATCACGAATTTACCTCCCGCACGCAACAAAGTAGCGGCACCGTATAATGCACGCCAAATCTCGGTGGTCGGCATTTCACGTTCACATACAAGAACTACAAGCTTTCGAATATTAGTCAGGGGCTCATGTAACGCTACGCGCTTGATACCCTTAAGTCCGAGGGCATCGCGGAGGTGGTTCATAAAAATTGTCTCATACGCCACTTGCTTAATACATGAGCTCTCGGACGGCGTTACCTGAGAAATAATAGATGTCATAGTTGCATCAGATCGGCGGGTTATACAGGTGACATCCATAAAGGCATTAAATTCCTGTAAATTCACATGGCCATGACTTTCTCCAAAAGGTGCCTCCGGCTCTAACATTTCGGTATCGATATAGCCCTCGACTACAATTTCTGCTTCAGCGGGAACCATTAAATCTACAGTTCGCGCTTTCACTATGTTTATAGGCGAACCCACTAGACCTCCAGCCACTGTAATTTCTTCCATATTTTCAGGAAGTTTCTGGGCAGCAGTAAAGGTAACACATGAGGGGGCTCCTAAAACTACCGCAGCTGGTAATTTCTTTCCACGGGCTTTCATTTTTTCCCAATGAATATAAATACCAGGCCGGAGTTCCAGAGATGGGTTCATCCCCATACGACGGGGAGCCTTAACCTGTGCTCGATAATTGCCCATGTTGGTCAGGCCACTGTCCGGATCCTTAGTTACATATTGAGTTAGGGTCGCGACCGGGCCAACATCCCATCCTGGGGTTGAAATCGGAACTGGAATAGCATCCAATGCGTTGCCTGGTTTATCTAATTCTGTACCCTCAATTATAATTTCATGACAGGGTGCCTCATCGCTCGAAATTTCCAAGGGGCTAATAGGATTGGCTATAGCATGGGCCCAGCGATCCTGAACCTCCTCTACTGCACACCCCATGCCCATGGCATATATTGCTCGGTTAGCCGCCAGAACTCCGACTGCAACGGGCATATCAAATTTATTTCCTTTGGAATCAACAACATTATTGAACAGGAAGGCTTTGCGATCCTTTTCTTCTATCCCTCCCCGGAACTGCCAACGAACCAGCGGATGCATCTCTGTATCCTTATTGATTTCGCGGTCAATAGTCACGAGGAGACCCGCAGCATCAAGCGCCTTTAAATGATCGTGTAAATCTGGATAGCTCCGCTTGGGTGAACGTTTAACAATATCTTTTTTTTTGGTCGCCACTTTTACTTTCCTCTTCATAAATTTAATCTGCGAAGCTATAACTCAATGCCGATCACAGGCCAACCCAGTCTGTTAGAGTTAGATTTGATCCCGTCTCAAAAAGCAATTAATGCGTGCTTACGCCACCGTCAATCAGCATAGTTTGACCCGTTACAAAATCACTTTCTGCGGAAGATAGGAAAATTACAGCTCCAACCAAATCGTCTGGCATTTCTTCCCTCTTAATCATACGATTTTGCAGCTGAACCGCCGCTCCGCTGCCCTTCCAATTAGTTCTTTTTAGTACGTTTTCACTCATAGTCGAACCCGGTGCAATGCAATTAACCCTAATACCGTCATCGCCCAATTCTTTACAAAGGGACCTCGTGATGGCTAAAACTGCCCCTTTGGTTGAGTCATAATGCAGAAAATAGGGAACCCCCTGAAAAATTCGACTTGTAGAAATATTTATAATTTTACCATATTTGTGTTTTCGCATCTCAGGCACAGCTGCCCGGCAACATAACCATGTACCCTTGACATTCACGGAATGCATCAGATCCCACTCTGCTATTGAAATTTCATCAAAAGCCTTCCTTTCAACGGCGGTGAAAATGGCTGCGTTGTTAATCAGAATATCCAGCCGCCCAAAGGCTTCAACGGTTTTAGATACCATTTCAAGAGTTGCGGCTTCTTGTGAAACATCGGTAGGAATATCAATTGCTTCTCCACCCGAGGACCTAATTTCATTTACAACTGCGTCCCCTTTATCTCGATCAGCAATGACAACCTTAGCACCCTCTCTAGCAAGAGCCCGAGCATAGGTTGCACCAAGTCCTTGTGCAGCACCCGTAACAATTGCGACACGCCCGTCCACTCTTCCCATTTCCGTCTCCATGAGATTTCAATTAATTTTTATTAGTTTGACCTCTACTCCTCTGTGTTTCAACTCTTCTAGAGAAAAGTATTGATTTGTTTGTTATATTATCTCCTGAGTAGGAGAAAATTAGATGCAAATCATTCCGTTAGAGAAACCCCTTGGGGCAATTATTGATGGGGTCGACCTTAGGGATACGCCTAATAAGGCTCTGATCGCGAAAATCAAACAATGTATCCACAGATACCAGGTTGTCATATTCCAAAGGCAAACCTTTAATGCAGCACAACAACTATCATTTACCAAAGCCCTTGGACCTGTACGAAAACGCAAATTACCAGAAAATTATGTTATTCCCGCAAGTTCATATGACACCCCCGGCATAGCATATGTTAGCAATATTCGTGATGAGAATGGTATACCTACTGGAGTGATCCCCGATGGTGAAATGTGGTTTCACCATGATACTTGTTACACCGACGAGCCAGATAAATTTACCATGCTCTGTGCCATAACTGTGCCGAGGAGCGGGGGGAACACCATGTGGTGTAATATGTATGATGCCTTGGATTCAATGCCCACTTCTCTCAGACAAAAAATTCAGGGAAAGAGAGCACTCAATGTTTATGATTATGCAACAATCGAAAAACCAAATCTGCAAAACCTAGATCAACTGGAGAAAGCATGGCAACCAGCAATAATTACACACCCAACAACCGGTCGCGAAGCGCTCTTCGTCAACCGCCTGATGACCTGCCAGATCGAGGGAATGTCTTTGGAGGAAAGTTCGTCAATCCTAGAACAGGTTTTCGACCACGCTGAAAAGAAACAATTTATCTATGAACATCATTGGACAGTAGGAGACTTTATCGTTTGGGATAATTTATCTGTCACGCATGCTCGTACGCATTTTAAACTTGGTCACGATCGCCGCCTGCGCCGCAGCAAGGTAAGTGGAGAAAAGCTCAACTGAAGTCACCAGACGATGGCACCCCCGTCAACAACCAACGTTTGCCCACTCATAAAATCACTTTCAGGCGAAGCCAAATGTATGCAGGCNCCAACTAAATCATCNGGTTCTTCCGAACGCTTAATCGCGCGAGCTTGCGCGCTTGCCANTCGTCGCTCTTTCTGAGTTTCATCTGCTAAAGCCTGACTGATTTCNGTATCNGTNGCCCCNGGCGCAATAACGTTAGCGGAAATTCCTGACGGTCCATATTCCCGTGCTAGAGAGCGGGTCATAGCAATGACCGCCCCTTTGCTGGCATCGTAATGCAACATACCAGAGCCACCCTTCATAGCTCGGGTAGAAGCAACGGTAATTATTTTTCCATACCCATTCTTAGCCATTTCCGGTATGCACGCCTTAGCCGATAACCATACGCCCTTAACATTTACGGACATTACTTTTTCCCAAATATCGACATCTATTTCCGTCGCTGATTGGCGTTCAAGATTTACCCATAGCCCTGCATTAGCAACTAAAATATCTAGCTTCCCGAATTTAGCTAAGGCCTCTGCAGCCGCTGACTGACAATCATTCTCTTTTGTAACATCTGTCTTAATTGCAACCGCCTCACCCCCCGCCTGCTCGATAATGCCAAGCACCTCATCAGCAGGATCAAGATCCGCTATAACGATTCTCGCTCCCTCTGCAGCTAGACCTTTAGAAAATGCCGCACCAATACTTCTGGCACCGCCTGTGACAATAGCCACCTTTCCACTTAATCTCCCCATCAACTGAATCCTTTTACCATAGGGTACCGCCACCATCGACGACAACAGTCTGTCCACTCATAAAATCACTTTTTTCCGAAGACAAAAAGACACATAATCCAACAACATCAGACGGTAGCCCATTACGCCCCAACGCGCGCTTTTTTCCGCTTACCAGTCTGCGTTTTAGGCTCTCCTCAGTCTCGTATGGTTTTCCTGTTTCAGTCTCGATAGGACCAGGGGCAATCGCGTTAATTCGTATACCGTCGTCGCCATACTCTCTTGCCATAGACCGGGTGATACCAACTACAGCAGCTTTAGAGGCGGCATAACGTGTTATACCTGGCGTTCCCTGAAATGCTGCCGTGGAAGCAATATTAACAATTTTACCGTACCCATTTTTCTTCATCTCAGGAATACAGGCTTTAGCGCCAAGCCATACACCCTTAACATTCACATTATAGACATCATCCCATTCTTGAACCGTTTCTTCTACAGAGGGATGCCGTTTAAGATGAGTATAAAGCCCTGCATTAGCAACTAGAATATCAAGCCGTCCAAATGTTTGAAATGTCTTGGAGGCCATATTCTTGTTATCCGGCTCACTGGTTACATCAGTTTCTATAAATAAAGCCCTACCTCCAGCTTGCTCGATAACTCCAACCACACTGTTGCCGTCCTCAATATCCGCAACCACAACCTTGGCGCCTTCTTCCGCCAGCCGCTTGCAATAGGCTGCTCCTATTCCAAGGGCTCCACCGGTCACTATAGCCACCTTACCCTCTAACTGCCCCATATGTTTCTCCCATCAGAATATTTCAAATTTTGAACGCAAGATTGGAAATTGCAAGCCAATCAGGCTGTGAGGCCAATGTACATCTAAATTTACTGAAACAATAATATACCTATGCCAGATGCCCAAACTTTTCACGAGCAACTGCTAGCACCTCCGGCTTTGGTTTAGTCGACTGGGGAAACCGACCTGCCCAGTGGAATGGTTTTGTTGCGTCAATGATAAGACGTGAATTAGTAATATTTCCGCGAGCCTTTTCATCAGGGTGAAGCCGTGGATCTGCATTCGAAGTCCAGGCATTTCGGATTATATCCATCTCCGTAGCCGGATCGCAGCACATCAACGCTGCCCAGATAAGTTCCTCGAGGTCTGTAACATCTATATCGTCGTCCGTGACTATAACCCACTTACCAGCATACGCGCCCGCATGACATTGACTGGCAATATGTCCGGCTTGAGTTGCATGACCAGGATACCGAGCCTTTATAGATACTCCTGTTAGCATCCTTGACCCACCAACTTCGTGACACCATACCTGATGTATATCTGGAACGCCGGCTGCTTCTATATTTTTTTTCATCAATGCAGATCTAGTAATCGCTCTAAAACGAGAAAATTCATCTGGCAAATGCTGAGGAGGAAAGCCAAGGATTATCGGGTCATTTCGATAGTAAATAGCTGCCACATCACATTTCGGTCTTACCCTGCCTTTTTCTGTGTAACTGCCACACCAATCACCAAATGGCCCCTCTGGCACAACTTCATTTGGATCCACCCAACCTTCAATAACAATCTCTGCATCAGCAGGGAATGGCAACCCTGTTTCTTTACCTCGAACTAATTCAATAGGCTTCCCACGCAGGCCTCCCATAACATCAAATTCACTGACCTCAGACGGCACCTCATACCCTCCAAGGAGAAATGCAAGTGGTTCACCCCCTACAACCATCACTACCGGCATCTTTTCACCTTTAGCAACGTGTTTTTCGTGATGAATTCTCCCGTGTTTTCCGGGAGCAGAATTATAGGCAACGGTTTTTTCATCGATAACCATCACTCGGTAACACCCCAAATTATACCAACCGGTATCAGGGTCTTGCGTAACATTGTAAGTGCCGGTTCCAATATATCGACCACCGTCATCCTCGTGCCACATTGGCGAAGGAAATGCTAGTACATTGATATCATCCCCCGTCATTATGTTTTGAAAAACTGGTCCACCCTCTACATAAACGGGAGGGATCAATGCGCCTTGTTCATGCGAGTAAACCCCGGCCCAAGCGTCTGAAAGTTCGACCTTATCGAGGTTTTCTGGAAAACCCAATGTAAGGTTCTTACGTTTGCCGCCAAAAAAATTGCAAAGAACCCTGAAGCCCTTATCACATCCAGGCACCTCATCAAAAAGAAGGGCTGGTGAACCATCTCGATATTTCGCAACCGTCGCCGCCATACCGATATCTTCCTCCCAACTCGCACCAGTGATTGTTTCTAATTCACCAAGCTTTTCAGCTTCGACAAGCCAATCTCTGAGATCCTGATATGCAAAGTTATGTTCATTATTGGCGCGTAAAACTTCAGTCGGGTTACCCTCCACCATATGTCTTCCTCCCTATTATTTTTCAGTCTTTGATCCCCAGGTTTTTTCTTTGATTCTGGGCTCAGTAAGTTCAATCGAGTAACCATCAGGGTCACGGATAAAAGCTATCACTGGGCCATTGGGACCCGAATGCTTTAAAGGTCCTGGCGGTCTTGGAACCTCCATCCCGAAATCCTCAACCTTTTCGCAAACCTTATAGATATCAGGATATCCAATTGCTATATGACCATATCCGGTTCCTAATTCATAACCATCGTCCCGACCCCAGTTATAAGTAAGCTCAATTGCCGGGTCTGTGTCTTCATTACCGAAACCCATAAATACAACAGTATATTTTCCACCTTCATTTGCATTCCTCCTGAACTCTTTCATTCCGAGGACCTCCGAATAAAATTTTACAGAATTTTCTAGGTCTTTGACCCTAACCATAGTGTGTCGGATACGGGGCTGTATGGTAGGTGATAAATCAGACATTAAAACTTCTCCTAATTCACTTTAAAAGGGTTTATCTCCGCGTACGATAACTCGGTGCATGTGCCGAATTTGTCCTTCAGGCACTCCACCGCAAGCCAAATGAATCAAACAACGGTTATCCCAAATTGTTAAGTCACCTTGGCTCCACTTGTGGCGATAAATGAAATCTCGATTTTTTTGATGTGCAATTAGTTCATCAAGTAAAAGTTGTCCTTCCTCCTCTTCAAGCTCCTCTATTCCAATGGTAAACCTTTCTGAAATATAAAGAGCTTTATGACCTGTTTCCGGATGTGTGCGAACGACAGGATGTATTGCATCTGGTGGCGCCACATCCACGTAGCGTTCTTTTCCTTTACCCTTGTAAACATCGGGCACTTCAATTCGCGGATTGCGAAATCGATTGAAGGTGTGACGCGCGTGCAATCCCTTTAAGCGGCTTTTAACCTCAGATGACAGTGTGTCATAAGCCTTATACATATTCGACCATTCAGTATCGCCGCCGACCTCTGGAATTTCTACGGCATAGAGCATCGTACAAAGTGTAGGAATGTCGGTATAGGATAAGTCGGAGTGCCACGCATCACCGGCGGAAGGCGAGCCAATATATTTCCCGTTAATTTTTTTATTTGAAAGGATTTGCATTGCCTCATGGCCAGAATATTGATTATCTTTTTGAATATGGACATCCAATTTTCCAAAATTAGTTGCAAATTGAATTTGTTGTTCAGGCAGCAGCTTCTGCTCTCGAAAAACTAGCACATGATACTTCAAGAATGCTTCTTGAACTGTTTTGAGATTAGCCTTATCAAGGTTTCCTACGTCGAGCCCTACAACTTCTGCACCTAATATATCCGATAAAGGATTTATCTGCATTTTAGCATTTCCTTTTATCAAACCGGGATATCGCCGCTAATTGTCGTACGGTGCATGTGACGAATTTGGCCTTCAGGTATCCCACGGCATGCCAAGTGCAGGGTACATCGGTTATCCCACATAATTAAATCTCCCACCCTCCATTCATGATGGTATATAAATTTACGTTGAATTGAATGCTCAATTAACTCATCCAACAGATCCTGCCCCTCATCATCCGACCCATCCAAAATTCCAATTGTAAAACGGGGGGAAATGTAAAGAGCCTTTTTTCCTGTCTCGGGGTGGGTTCTTACTACGGGATGAAATACGTCTGGCGGACTGATCTTTTCATAGCGTTCCCTTCCGCCTTGTTGGCGTTGTTTAGGAACGCCTATGCGCTTGTTTTTATAACGGTTAAAACTATGACGAGCCTTCAATCCATGGATACGATTCTTGGTATCTTCAGGCAAAGTATCATAAGCGTCATACATGCTAAGCCATTCGGTGTCGCCACCAATTTCAGAAACCTCAAGTGCGTAAAGCAGTGAGCCGAGGCTTGGCTTCGGCATATAGGATAGATCAGAATGCCAGGAGTCTCCCGCATTCTCAACACCAATATACTTGCCATTTTCTTTGACGTTTGAGACGAGTAGGATTTCCTCATGATTCTTGTGGAGACTGTCCTTGGAAATATGAACTTCAAGAGGCCCGAAGTATTTACTAAAATTGATATGTTCCACGATAGAAATTTCCTGATTTCTAAACAGAAGGATCTGATGCTGGTGGAAAATTTTCTTTATTAACTCGGCTTCAACAGCGTCAACAGTGGCAAGATTTACGCCTGATACCTCCGCTCCCAATGAATCTGAGAGATGGCTAATTTCCATGACATCCTCCACTGCAAGACTTAATTGCACCTTTTCGGTACTTTTTTTATAATTCTACTCGCGGTCTCATTCAGCGTCAAATAGCGGCGCACCAGTTGAGTTTCGTTTCCCAATAGCGTTCAATTAGCAACGATTAAATTGTTGGAGCTAACTATGGAAAATTTTGAGTTGCGCCCAATATCTGATGCAATCGGCGTCGAGGTAATTGGCATTGATTTACGTCAACCTTTAAAGCACGAAGTTGTGAAAGAGATAGAACAAGCTTGGTACGAACATTTAATCGTCCTTGTGCGAGATCAAGAACTTACCCTCGATCAGCAACATGCTTACGCTTCAAACTTTGGGAAAGTTGCCGTCAGAAGCCAATCATCCGCGACAGAACATGAAAAAAAAACTAGTAACACACTTATGCTAATTACCAATGTTCGTGAAAACGGAAAACCTATCGGCACACTTCCTGATGGCGAAATGATGTTTCACTCTGACACACCGTATTACGAGAGGCCTCTCAAGGCGACACTGCTGTACGCCATCGACATTCCATCTCGCGGAGGTAATACACTATTTTCCAATAGCTACAGGGCCGCAGAAACTTTACCTGACGACTTAAAAACACGCATTGGAAATCGAAAGGCGCTTCACATTTATGATTACGGCAATCAAAATAAAACCGACGACAGCTACGATAAAAGTATCCACCCTCATTTTGCGCACCCCGTATTTCGTAGACACCCCGAGACAGGCCGCTCGGCTCTTTTTGTAAGCGAGTTAATGACAGAAGAAATTCTTGGAGTAAGTCAACAAGAGAGTAAGGAGCTTCTTCAAATATTGTTTGAACATCAAAGAAAACAGGAATTTATTTACGAGCATAAATGGCGTCCCGGTGACATTTTAATGTGGGATAATCGGTGCTCAGTCCATGCTCGTACCGACTTTCCTCGAGATGAACGAAGGATGCTCCGGCGCATTACTCTGGAGGATGAGCATCCCGTCCTCGCAGGAGACCCACCAATGAATGATGCAATGGGCTCATAGACCTTGTCAGAAAAATTAGATAAATTACGACCCGAACATTTTCGTCGTCTGGATGAAGGAGACGACGCTGACTTTTACAAGCAGCCCCGGCTTGTCACACATATCGATGACCCTGCTTGTAGTGCTTTAAACGATTACTTCAGGACGCAGTTTCCCGCAAATAGCGAGCTCCTAGATTTAATGTCAAGCTGTGTATCACACCTTCCCTGGGACATGACATATAAAAATATCACGGGTCTTGGCATGAATGAGGTGGAATTAAATGAAAACCCTCAACTCACCAAACGTGTCGTACACAACCTTTCAAAAAACCCTACCTTACCCTTCGCCAATCATTCTTTTGATGGCTGCATGATCACAGTCTCGGTCCAATACATAATTCATCCAATAAAGGTATTCACCGAAATCGCGCGGGTTTTAAGACCCGGAGCGGCCTGTATCGTCTCATTCTCTAATAGGTGTTTTCCAACAAAGGCTGTTGCAATTTGGCATCACTTGGATGACCAAAATCATGGAAAACTAGTGGAATATTATTTCGAGAAATCTAATGGGTTTGACAAACCGGAAACACATAATATTTCTCCAAACCCAGGGCAATCGGATCCCCTTTTTATTGTCCAAGCTCGGGCAAGTTTTTTGTAAGAGTCTATGAACCATACAACCTTTCAACTTCTCAAAACAAAAAGGTTTTTACCATTGTTCATTACCCAGTTTCTCGGTGCAATGAATGATAATTTAATGAAACAAGCTTTAATTGTAATGATTACTTTTGGGCTAACGAGCAAAGTTTTCCATGATCCCGGTATTCTTGTAACTATTGCAGCAGGGATTTTTATATTACCATTTTTTTTATTTTCGGCGACTGCGGGCCAAATAGCAGATAAATTCGAAAAATCAAAAACTATACAATTAATAAAATTAGCAGAGATTGTAATCATGATCGCTGCGGTTATAGGGTTTTATTATAGAAATACCTATCTTCTTATGACGATCCTTTTTATGATGGGATGCCAGTCCGCCTTTTTCGGTCCCCTTAAATATGGGATCCTTCCCAATCACCTCTCCAAAGAAGAACTGATTGCTGGAAATGCTCTCATCGAGGGTGGAACATTCTTAGCAATTCTATTGGGAACCATAGCCGGGGGCTTACTCATTGTCACTGACCAAGGCCTAATTATCGTCTCAATTTTACTGCTATTAATCGCTACTGTTGGTTGGCTATCAAGCCACCAAATTCCAAGGGCCGAGGCCGCCGATATAAAGATTAAATTAAACCCCAATATATTAAAAGAAACTGTCTGGATCTTTAGCATAGCGAAGAAAAGGCCCCCAGTGTTAATCTCCATATTGGGCATCTCATGGTTTTGGGCTGTTGGAGCGACATTCCTTACGCAGTTTCCCAACTTCACTAAAAGCCAAATTGGCGGTGATGCCACAGTTGTAACCCTTTTCATGGTAACATTTTCGGTAGGTATTGCCATCGGCTCTGGATTTTGTTCCAAAATTTTAAAAGGTTCAATTTCTGCTAAATTTGTTCCCGTCAGTGCGCTTGGTCTCGCAATATTTACCTTTGACCTTTACTTTGCCAGTAAAGGTTTAAATCCCTCGAATTCGATTTTGATAGACGCAAAAGAATTTATAGTTGACCCTTACAACTGGCGTATTCTTTTAGACTTAACGGGAATTTCAATATTCGGCGGTCTATATACTGTTCCACTTTACGCTATTATTCAAAGTTATAGCGAGCCAAAACTTAGGTCCCGTACAATTGCAGCCAATAACATTATCAATGCTCTCTTTATAGTCGTTGGCGCCATGATTGTTGCTGTCTTTCTAGCTATAGGGTGGAGTATACCTCAGATNTTTTTAGCACTAGCGATCGCAACCACAATTGTTGCGGCTATGATTGTCAAACTGCCCCAATCACAAATCAATNACCCTTAGCGAAATCCTGCTTTTTCTAGTCTTGGTAAAACCTCATCACGAAAGAAAGGGAAATGCTCAAGATAATTAGCCATTCCCATGGCAAAGGCATCAATTCCGGCCTCATTGAGTCTAATTAACAGGTTTGCGACATCATCTGGGTCACCAACGACCGGATAAGCTCCATTGCCTCCACCGGCCCTTTGCTTAAGATTTCGCAGCATTTCCTCTGGAAGACCATCAAAACGGCCTCGTACGCTCCTCCCCACAATAAGATTTTCTACCGCTCCTTGGTCCGCCATTTCAAGGGCGTAATAGTCATGATAGTCCTCAGCTTCTTTCCTTGTAGGACGACAAACAACGTAACAATTAGTGAATATACCAATATCACGCCCAAAGGTTTTCGCCTGAGCCTTTAGGGGCGCTATATCTTGGCTTATTTCTTCGATATTAACCTTAATTCCTGTGAACATCATATCTGAATTACGGGCAGCAAATTCCCGGCCACGCTCCGAATTACCTGCTGANACCACGAGAGGTCGATCCCCTGAAACTGGCTTGGGCTTCATCAACGCGCCCTTTACCGAATAATGATTGCCAGCATAATCGAAGGGTTCGTCTGCCGTCCACGCTTTTGAAACTATATCCACCCATTCTTGCCCTTGCTCATACCGCGCCTCATGGGAATTNAGCTCCACACCTGCCATATTGAATTCACCAAGGTTCCAGCCACAAACAATATTAAGACCAAAACGGCCACCACCAATTTGGTCAGCTGTNACCATTTGTTTTGCGGCAACAATTGGATTAAATAAAGGGACGTGCACCGTACCGAATGCCATAATATTTTTCGTGGCGGCGAGTATGCCACAAGCCCAAGTAAGGGTCTCTAAGCTCTCACCATTATGATCAGTCTCACCACCGTAACCTTTCCAGCGACCAAGCGGCAATAAAAAGTCTAGNCCCGCATCATCGGCCATCTNCGCTATNGNTAGGTTTTCCGCCCANGTCCCNCCCCAGCGCTCAGAAACCAATGTTGCCGAAAGACCTCCAGAGCAGTTAAGCCCAAACAAACCCAGCTTCAATTTGTGTTGATCGAAACTTCGAATAACTTTGCCTTTCGTCCCTAAGGCATCCATAATTTATAACACCTCGCACGCTTCGGCGAATTCNAGCCTCGGATCTCTTTTAGGTACTGTACTCTCGTCACCGTAACCAAGATTACAAATGAAATTTGAACGCCAGTTTGAATTTGAAAAAAAGTTTTGATCGACGACTGCATTGTCAAACCCAGACATGGGACCTACTCCCAAACCTACTGCGCGTGCNGCTAATAAAAAATAAGCNCCCTGCAAAGTACCATTGCGGAACGCNGTTTCTTCTATCAGNCCCTCTTGACCCATGAACCATTTNTCCGCACCAGGGATACGGTAAAGTTTTGGTAGNTTTTCAAAAAATGCTAAATCGTGAGCAATAATAGCGACTGCCGGGGCCTTCAATGTTTTTTCTTTATTTGTAGAGGAAAGTGCAGGTGCCAGACGATCCTTAGCACCTTGAGATGTAAGAAATACGATCCGCATTGGCTGACAATTGGCGCTGGTAGGAGGCATCTTAGCTAGGTCATAAGCCTCTTGAAGTAGGGATTCTGGTACGGCCTTTTCTAGAAATGAATCATAGGTGCGTCCCTTGTTAAAAATAACGTCAAGTAAGTCACTCCCTTCGGGCATGAATTTCTCCTTCAAAGATCAAATAACGCGGTCAGTTTAAAATGGTGGTAGTAGCTGCACCAAATTGTAAAAAAATTAATATGGTTCTTCCCCTATTACCATAGTGCGATGCATGTGACGAATCCCAGGCGCTTTAATGCCTCCCCGCCCTATGTGGATCAAAGAAGGGTTATCCCACATTAATAAATCACCTTTATTCCATTTATGCCGATAGCGAAATTCAGGATTTATTTGATGCTCAAAAAGTTCATCGAGGAGAGGCTGTGCCGAAGAATCTTCCATTCCTTCAATACCCACGACAAAACGCGGGGAAATATAGAGTGCCCTACGTTTTGTTATCGGGTGCTTTCTGACGACTGGATGTACCGCATCTGGAACCGCAACTCCGTAGACTTTTTCAGCTGAATTGAAAAATTGTTGATCAACTTGAGCCCTGTTATTGCGCCTGCGATCAAAGACATGGATAGCCTTAAGTCCGTCAATCTGTTTCTTNAGATTATTTGAGAGGGTNTCATAAGCGGCATATAGGTCAGACCATTCTGTGTCGCCNCCCTCTTCGGCCACCTCNAGTGCATAAAGAAATGTCGCACGAGATGGGACCTTGGCAAATGACAAATCTGAATGCCAAAAACCACCGGCACTGATTACGCCTACTGGCTCTCCTTCCNGCCACCGGTTGGAAAGNACTGTTATCTCAGGGAAGCATGGCAACGTGAAGGGCCTCCCTTCACGGGTTTCAATAGGGCCAAATCTTTTACTGAATTCGATTTGGGCACGAGGCTCAAGTTTCTGTTCTCTAAACACCAAAAGCTGGTATTCAAAAAATGCGGAACTAATTTTCTCAAATTCGCGCTCTTGGATAAAGTTGAGGTCTATTCCAATTAACTCAGCTCCAAGTGCCTTTGATAAAGAGTTTATTTGCATGGCCTTTAGTGCATTGCTGAGCCGCCATCAACTACCAAGCTTTGCCCAGTTATGAAGTCGCTTTCAGCAGAGGCAAGAAAAAGGCATGCCCCAACAAGGTCTTCTGGTGTTTCAATCCGTTTAAGCGCCCTTGTTTTAACCGTGCCGTCCATACTCGTACCTAGCTCAGTATCCCGTTTAAGAACATTTTCACTCGCAGTTGCCCCAGGAGCTATGGCGTTAACACATATATTATCACNCCCGATCTCNCTTGCTAGTGAACGCGTAATCCCGACTACCGCGGCTTTTGATGCGTCGTAATGAAGAAAATGCGTGGACCCCTTAAAGGCACGACCGGATGAAATATTAATAATCTTGCCGTATTGGTGCTTGCGCATCTCTGGAACTGCTTCTTTGCACATAATCCAGACGCCCTTGATATTTACAGCGCTCACCCGATCCCAGTCGTCGACAGTAATTTCATCAAAATTTGCCCGGTCAACCATTGTAAAAATAGCAGCGTTATTAACTAGAATATCCAAACGACCATAAGCTTNCACTGTTTTTTGAACGGCACTACGTGCCGAAGCTTCATCAGAAACATCACAAGGAGCGTCTACAGCATCTCCTCCCGCCTGCTTTATTATNTCGACAACAGTCTGACCAGAATCTAGATCAGATATGGCAATTTTTGCCCCTTCTCGCGCTAGGCCTTTAGCGAACTCTGCTCCTATTCCTTGGGCTGCACCCGTAACGAGTGCGACGCGTCCTTCAAGCCGTCCCATGTCAGTTCTCCCTTTTCTTTTCTATCGCCAGCTCCCGGAGTACCCTCACCAAGAGTACGTACCTCGGTGTTCATTTTCAAATCGCCTCGGCGCTTCTGCGCTATTATTTCTCCTGTTTGCCAATATTCACCTTTGACAGCGCGCTGGGCCATGGTTTCAAGGTCTTCATTCCACTCGCCCATATCATAACCATACCANGGTCGCTGTGGTTTTAGCTTAGGTAACCCAAGTTCGTACCATATATCAGCAGCACCCTCCATATACTCACGTTTNGGTAATGATACTGGTGGATATGTNTCTTTTAGGGTTGCATCAATTAAAACAGCGGAGTCGTTTGAATCCTGCAAACTTCTAGGACCGTGCCCTTCATCTTTGTTTTTTAGAATTTCTACGTCCCTATGTGGTTTACAGCGATATGACATGGCCCAAAAAACTGCATTAGTATCNTCGGGNTCAATATCTTCNTTGACTGCAATCACCCATTTCCCCTCNGCCCTTCTTAGCGAGGCTATNCCGTAGAGTGCGCGCCAAATCTCGGTCCGAGGCATTTCTCGATCAACAACGGCAATAATTAACTTGTGAAGTGATGTTAGTGGCTCGTGTGTGCATACATGCTTAATGCCCTTGATACCGAGGTGGTCACGCAAATGTTCTATTTGGGCAGCTTCATAAGCCGGTCTTTTGATTGCAGAGCTCTCCGACGGAGTAACTTGACTTACCCAGGAAACCATGACGGCGTTTTCTCGTCTGGTTACTGCTGTTACATCCATAAAGCCATTATACTCTTGCAAATTAACATGGCCGTGACTTTCGCCAAATGGGGCTTCTGGTTCTAGTAAATCTGTAGAAATATATCCTTCAATAACGATTTCCGCCTCGGCTGGTACCAGAATATCAACCGTTTTTGCCTTCACGACATTGAGTGGTTTCCCACACAATCCACCGGAAACTTGAAATTCATCGTATTTTTCTGGAACCTTCTGCACCGCTGTAAAAGAAACTATCGGAGGTGCGCCAATTACAATAGCACACGGCATTGGCTTACCTATTTTTTTCCACTCCTCCCAATGCATATACCCCCCCGTGCGCAACTCAATTGAAGGNTTAAAACCTACGCGGTTAGGGGCTTTTACCATCGCACGGTAATTGCCCATGTTTTGTATACCGTTATTAGGATCTTTAGTTATGAAATGCGAAGCCGCAAAATACGGTGCGTTATCCCACCCAGGTGAAGAGATAGGAACAGGTATTTGATCTACGCCGAAACCATTGAGAAGGTCTTCCCCTTCATATACTAATTCATGGCAGGGTGCTTCATCAAAAGGCACCTCAGAAGGGTCAATCGGATTATTTAAGGCTTTAATCCACGTTTCCTTTATTTCATCAAGTTCGCAACCCATACCTAGTTTGTAGACAGCGCTATTCGCTGCAAGCCCACCAACCAGAACCGGAATATCATATTTTCGACCCTTCGCGTCCGTGACTGAGTTGAATAACCACGCTTTACGATCTTCCTCTTCAATGCCCCCGCGATATTGCCAACGCACTAGTGGATGCATTTCTGTGTCTTTATTAATTTCTCGGTCAACTTCAAACAATAAACCGGCCTCGCGCAATGCAACGATGTGCTCGTGAAGATCAACGTAACCTCGATCAGCAGCAGTTTGTTCCCGGATGGATTTAGCCATTCTTAATTTCCTTATNATATAAAGGTAGGTGAATATTATTACTTGATATTTGGAAGAACTTATTTTTGCCGGNATAGCAAGTCAATACGGCACCGTATGGTTGAACTCAATTCTCCATAATATCTAATNAATTAAAGAAAATATAATTTTTATTCTTCAGCACCCCAAAATTCATCTGGAAACGCGATTACCCCCACGCGACCATTCTCCTTCGCATTACTTTTTAGGGGTTTTCCATAGATGTTATAACGCGGATGCTCTGCTGTAGGCTCGGTCTTAGCTCCAACACGCAACAGGATGAGCGGTTCATCGCCAACTGCCTCAAAGCGATAGTAACTGCCTGATGGCAACATTACCCCCTCATAAGCATCACAAATTTTTTCTTCACCTCTAGGGCCATAGAAACATGCTTTACCCTTAAGAACGAGGTGAAAGTGATCTTGATCGGTATGGTTATGCAACCCGTTTTCTCCCCCCGAGGCGTATACTTTTAGGTTAGCCCACATNTTACCGGTATCAGCGACCAATTGATTACTCCGGCCTTTTTTTAGTAATTGCGCCCGAAGTTTAAAAAATTCTGCTTGAGGGGCCTTCTCAATATTAGCCTCACGCAACATTCGCATCTCCTCAGATTCTGTCGTCACCTTTCCCTTGTCTACTACATCCAATGGCATCGATGCCTCCATATTTTTTTTNTANAAATATTATTCNAACCAAATTAAATTTTAATGACTTAATACTAGGAAANTTTAAAACTTCACCTCTCAGACGATGTTTAACGTATCANCATATTATGCTTACGACGAGCATTCAAAAGGCGCTCATTTATATCAAGCCTGCCAGAATGTAGAAATTCGGCACTGATTACAGCCATATAAATTTCGGCACGATTTTCAGCAGTATCTTGGTCATGACCTAGACACAGAAACTGCTTAACTAAAAATTTCTGACGAAGTGCATCGGCTTTTTCAATTCTAATGGCTACTTCTGGGTTATTTTGACCCCAGAGACGAAGAGCCGCTGCTTGCCCCCTTGTGCCACGCTCAATGCCCCTCTCTATTACCTTCCATATTAATTCGCTAGGCTGATTAGATTCGTCACTATAACTAGGGTAGGTTTCTTCTCTCATACCGAGCCAACGTTCTAACAAGGCATCAATCAACAATTGACGGTTCTTAAAGTGCCAGTAAAAACTACCTTTAGTAACACCTAGTTGCAGAGCTAATCGCTCTATACTTAAACNATCNACACCAGATATGCCTANTACATCCCAAGCTGCTTCGATCCAGTCGTTGCGACTTATCGTCAATTTCGTACCTTCAATTATTCGTCTTCGAAAGGGTTACCAGATACCTCTCGGATGGAGGTATTTGGAGACACGTCATTACGACGAAATTGCGCACTTCTTCGACCGTTCTCAAGGTATTTACCTTCCGCTGCTTTTCTTGCCATTTCATCCCATTGNTCATTCCAATCTCCAAGTGAGTAACCATGCCAAGGACTTTCAGGCTTCAACGTGGGTAAACCAAGTTTTTCCCATAGTGCCTTTGCATCTTCCATATATTCTTTTTTGGGCAGTGCAATTGGAGGCATATCTGATTTTAACGTAGCATCTATCAACATGGTGGCCTCTTCTCGGCCCATTCTGAGATCACTTTTCGGACCATGTCCCTTATCCCGATGAGGGAGGATAGCGACATCAAGTGCAGGATTAGCACGATAGGCCAGCGCCCAAAAAACTGCATCGCCCTCATCCGGATCAATATCTTCGTTTACTGCTATGATGTATTTTCCAACAGCCGAATTTAGAACTGAAGCTCCATAAAGTGCACGCCAAATTTCTGTCGTGGGAACCCCTCGTTCAAATACAATAAATAAAACTCGGCGGATATTTGTTAACGGCTCGTGCATTGATACCCGCTTTATGCCCTTTATACCTAAATGTTCGGTTAGGTGGTTAAACCATATCGGTTCCCAGGCCACCCGCTTGATCACACTGGATTCAGACGGTGTTACTTGCGAAATAATCGATGCAATTACAGCATTTTTACGATGTGTAATTGCTGTAACTTCCATTATATTATTATAATCCTCTAGCGCTATATGTCCGTGACTCTCCCCAAAAGGCGCCTCTGGCTCAAGATATTCTGGGTCAATGTAACCCTCCACAACGATTTCCGCCTCGGCTGGGACCAATAAATCAACGGTTTTGGCCTTTACCATATTTATGGGATTGCCAACTAAGCCTCCGGCTACCGCTATTTCATCAACCCCAAGTTGTAGTTTCTGCGGGGCGCAGTAGCAGACACTAGGTGGTCCACCTAACATAATTGCCATTGGCATTTTTTCACCACGTTTCTTGTATTCAAGCCAATGCAAGTGCCCCTCAGCACCTCCAGAACGAACAGACATCCTCACTGCCATTCTGGTTGAGCTTTTAAGTCCAGCTCGATATGTTCCCATATTTTGCACACCAGTCTCCGGGTTACGGCTTATACAGCCAGTAGCAGTAAAATAAGGAGCACTATCGAAACCTGGGGTCGAAATAGGAATGGGTAAAAAATCTAACCCTTTACCCTCCCCTTCGAGGTCTGAATCCATCACTACTTCCTGACACGGTGCCTCCGAAACCTCACGTGGAGCGATTGGATTTGCAATAGCGTTACTCCAAACCTTGCCTATCTCATCAACACTAGCACCAATCCCTATACTATAAATCGCACGATTAGCTGAAAGGGCTCCAATTGCTACGGGTAGCTGATAATCTTGTCCCCGAGAACAGGTAATATTATTAAAAACAAAGGCCTTACGATCAGGTTCCGGAATGCCACCGCGAAACTGCCAACGAACCAAGGGATGCATTTCTGTATCCTTGTTTACGGTCTTATCAATTTTTGTAAGAAGGCCAGCCTTATCTAGGGCTTCAAGATGGTCTTGAAAATCCGGATAACCTTTGCCATCAAAAGAATTTGGATCGTACGCCATACTACTAATCTCCCTGGAACATTTAAGGGCTCCCAGAAATTTTGGGTCCGCTCATTTTAGATTTGTATAAGTTTTCAGAAACTATATTCTCAAAACAAACTTGGCAATAATAGTGGCATCATGAAAGAGATTTAAACTTAAGAAATTTTACCCAAATTAAAATTAAGACGCCCGCCTTAAAATATTCTCTCCTACGATGCCAAANTTGCAACCTCCTTACCCGCAATACGACCCGTCACAAAACATTCCGCTATATTACCGCCCGCAAGATAAAGATGACCAAATGAACTGCCCATTTCACCAGCAGCGTATAAACGTGGAATTGCGTTACCATTAACGTCAATAATCCGTTGCTTGGCATCATGGACNGGACCACCTTGCGTATTTGATAAAACAGGCCAGACTTGACCACCGTAAAATGGTGGNCGCTGAATTTTCATCATCGTCCCTGCNGGACGTCCAAAGTCAACGTCATCTTTGGACACACACATGTCATTCCAGCGTTTGAGTGTCTCTTCCACCTTACTGCCATCTATTCCAAACATTTCCGCTAACTCGCCAACTGTATCAGCTTTCTTAATAATACCCTCATCGATCTCTTTACTGTTATCCGTGCTCCAGACATATGTCATATCCCGTTCATTGTAAGCTGGNTTACCCATCGGAAAACGACGACGTCCTAATTCGTCATAAATTAGCAAAGAAGGAATACGCGGAAAACTTTGCGTCACCGGATCGTAATGTTCCATTGGTCTCCAACCAGTATCTTGAACGTATGGTGGAAATTCGTTCATATAGCGCTGCCCAGATTGGTCAACGATTACCCAGGGCGCCTGAACCACTGCCCGACTTTCAAGGCCAGGAATCCAATCAGGAAATCGTTTAACGCGAATTCCATACGGAAATTTTTCTTTTTCTGGATGCAGAAAGCCATAAGACCCGTGAAAATGCCACATATGCCATAGGTCAGCACCAAGAGACTGGGCCATCCGAATGCCGTCACCCGTATTCCCGCCATTCGCCGCCGATGTTACAGGCTTAATTTGCCAATACTGTTTTTGCATTTCTTCGTTGGCTTCAAAACCACCGCTTGCAAGTACTACTCCTTTTCGGGCCCGGATACGTTTTTCACCATTAGGGCTGTCAATNATAACACCAANCACTTCCTTTTCATCTGTAGAAATNAGTTTCTTNGCAGGTGTATTACACCGCACTTCAATTCCTCTTTCGGCTACATTTTTTTCTAAAACGTAAAAGACAAGAGGCCCTCCTGGGCGCCCTTTGACCTGCGGATAAACCGTCGANGCATCAACATTGGGAATAGCTGTGATCTGGGTATAATAAAAAGCGTCCTCGCCCGGAAACGGATAGTTACCGCCACGCTCACGGATCATAAACTCAGCGCCAGTGACCTCTGACAACTCTCTCGCATAAGCTTCATTATCTTGCATTCCCTCAGCCAATGCTCGAAGTACGGAATCAGGCGTCCGTCCAGCATTTGTATGTTTTAAATAAGTAAAGGCCCCCTCAGGGTTTCTAGTTGAGCAAATTGCACCATGAGAGCAAATAGAAATGCCACCCGGATCTGGCATTTTTTCTATCAAAAGAACTTTAGCCCCGGCATCATGCGCTTCAATTGCAGATACACCGCCNGCGAATCCATAACCGACCACAACAACATCAAATTCTTCGTCAAAATTCTGTTCTTGGTATCCATAGTTTGACGTGGACATCAAATTTTACTCCGTGACTAATTCGCAAGTATAAATAATAGGTTACTAATCATGGTTCGCAAACCAGGGACCAAATAATTTATCAAAAAAAAATAGCTAAAAAACTTTCTTAAATATCTTATAACTAAATAAAAAAAACGCCGGTCGAAAAGGACCGGCGTTTCATTTAAAAATTAGGATTTTCTTAAAATAGATTGGCCCAATTAATCGTCCTTAGTACTGGCCATANATTCCCTACCACAGACTGTGGCCATGGAATTATCAGAATGTGATGAAACAAGCCATAGCAGAAGATCCAGAGTGAACAGCCTATTCCTAATGTCACGGTCCAGCTGGCCTTACCCCAAAACCGCATATATCCGATTAGAAATAAAAACATGGAGACCATTAAGCCAACAATCGAAGCCATAATAAAGAAACCGCCACACCAACCAAAGTAGGCGAANGCTCTCCTNGTTATAGTTGCCTTATCTANATCTCCGAAATCNACAACGATATCAAAGTGAACATCACTTTCATCTTCTTGCTGGGTAATCTCATTCCCATCAGCTNCCTTTGAGGTAACAGTCTTGNCCCCTTTCTGATANAAAAGCTTNGCAAACAAGAAGAAGGCCAGAATGATCAGTGCTAAATAACCAATAACTTGTGGTACAAGGCGTGCACCAAATTCCCAGGTAGAAGCTATTNATAGCTCTATCACAAAAAGAATAAAGAGACCGGCTCCAAACGCAAAATCGAGATCGAACCCCCGCTTGTTATAAGCAAAAGTCGAGGTTTGCGAAGTAGTAACACCTGCGGCCCTATCCTTGCGTCTTTGACGGGAGTCTCGGATATAAGGGCTCATGATACCCCAGAAAGTTATAACAAACATTATAACGACTACTGGAAACTCTGTTATGTCATANGTCCATTGAGCTCCATACCGTTCCACCGAAATGAACATGTAGCGCTCTACTAATCCACCCAATACGAAGCCCAAGACAAGTGGAGGCCTTGGCCAGCGCAAGCGTTTCATAATGAAACCAAGCAAGCCGAAACCAAGTAAGGCCCAAATGTCACCCCATTGCCGTGACCCCTGAAATGCTCCTACGAAAACAACGGCTAACACAATGGGAACCAAAATTCCTGGACGAATAAGAGCAAGTTTGGCTAACTGGTTAGCGAAAGTGAAGCAGATCCCAGCTCCTAGGAGGTTAGCCACAGCCACAGACCAAACCATCGTATAGGTCACATCAAGCTTCTTGGTAACCATATCCGGACCTGGTACCAGACCGTGTATTAAAAACGCACCAAGGATTAGCGCCATAGATGCAGAACCCGGTACACCAAAGGCAATAGTTGGAACCAAAGCTCCACCCTCTTTAGCATTGTTAGAGCTTTCAGAGGCAATAACGCCCCTGACATCACCCTTACCAAAGTGGATATCGGCATCTTTCTCAGTTCTTGCGGCATGCCCGTAGGCTATCCAGTCAACAACTGATGCGCCGATACCTGGAACCGCCCCAAGGCCGGCGCCGATAGTTCCGCATCGAAGCACCAACCACCAGTTCTTAAATACATCCCGTACACCTACGAGCTGACTATCAGTAATTTTTGTACTTTTGCCTTCCGCAGCAATAGATTTTTGTTGAATGGCTAAGTCTGCCAATTCCGGAATAGCAAATAACCCGAGCGCGAGNGGCACAACCGGCAATCCATCCCACAAATAAAGTGAATCAAAAGTCCAACGCAAAGTTCCTGTTTGAGGGTCATCGCCAGCAGTAGATACTAAAATACCTATACAAGCCCCAGCCAAGCCCTTGAGAAGAGAACCACCACTAAGCACTGACGCTAGTGAAAGACCAAATATGCAGAAGGAAAGAAGTTCCGGCGAACCAATATGTAGCATGACGGGACGCAAAATAGGAATACTGACCCCGAGCAATAAGGCACCCCAAAGACCACCAATCACCGAGGCCGTGAATGCGGCGCCATAAGCGCGACCGGCTTGGCCCTTTCTAGACATGGGATAGCCATCTAAAATTGTCGCGGCCGATCCCACTGTACCAGGCACCCCAAACATAACCGCCGGTATCGTATCAGACGTCACAGTCACCGACTGTAGGCCCATCAAAAATGCGAGAGCGGTATATGCATTCATATCAAAGGTAAATGGTAATAGAAGGGATAGCCCTACCAAACCGCCGAGACCGGGTATTACACCCACAATTAGACCGATGATGACCCCCAAGGCCAAGAAACCGAGTCTCTCAAATGTAAATAATATGTTTAGCGCCTGACCGGCTTCACTTAATAGGGAAATGTCTTCCATTATTCTCGCCTATAAATTTCACTTCAAAACTTACACTCATAAATTCGCAAATAGTTTATAAAACCAAGTTATCGTGCCTGTAACACAAATGCAAAGTGTCACACAAAACATTTTTGCGAATAAAGCAAGCCCACANAAACTCTAAACTGCNACAGAAACACAGAAATCTACTTACACGTAAAGTTCTCCTGTTTCATCGTTACGGTTCTGTAAGTCCAAACAGACTTGCCCATACTTCAGACTCTTTATATGGCCTGATTTCGGCGATGGGATATCATAGAAGCTGCCCTGTCAAGGCAGAACNGTACCTTTTATTTGATAAAACACGATATTTGGATAAGAAGTTAGCCTCGAACCTTACCCTTTTATTTAATAAATTAAGCTGTCTTTGCATGCTTGGCATCATTAAGAAACGTAGGCTAAGCTGTAGCACATTAGTTNAATAATCAGGGAGATATGTGGTAATGGCAGAACAGGTAGTTTTNGTGAGTGGAACNGGTGGNGGAATTGGCGCNGCATGCGCCCGNGGACTANTAGAAGATGGAAATAAAGTAACTGCGCTCGACGTTAAACCGGTTCACGAAACAGTATTAAACGCAGCCCCGGAAGANAATTATATNGCCCTTAACGTGGATGTATCTTCCTTAGANGCCTGCCGTGATGCAGTAAGNCAGACTGTANAAAAATTTGGCCGTTTAGATGCCGTNTGCCATTTTGCNGCTATACATTCTACCNTGAATTGGGAAGATGTTTCTACGGAGGAGTGGAANCGNGTGCTAGAGGTNAACGTCGTAGGCTCATTTCACGTGGCAAAAGCNGCAGGAGAATGGATGAAAGAAAATGGAGGCGGTGCAATTGTGTTAACATCCTCTGGATCCGTGCAAGCAAGTGGGGTCGGTGGTGGCAGCGGACGCGGCGGACCCGCTTATGTTACCTCCAAAGCAGCTATCTATGGCTTAAACCGTTCCCTCGCCCGTTCACTAGGCCCTTACAATATTCGCGTTAATACCGTCGCACCTGGAGCAACTGAAACTCCGATGATTGCAGAATACACAAACACCGCTCGTGAAAATGCTGCAAATAAATCTATGCTTGACCGAATAGGTGATCCGAATGAGATAGCTGATGTAGCCAGATTCCTAATTTCTGATCAAGCGCGCTACGTAACAGGAGACGTTATAAGCGCAAGTGGTGGTGGCAGTGTTTAAAACCATATTCAATTGCTACTAGCATTTCGATGTTAGTACTGTTAGAAATTTCAAGTTAACGGTGAACAAAAGGAACGGATAATGCATAAGGCAACAATCAAACCAGAACATATTGAAACCGTAATTCGCCGCGGCGGCAAAAAACACTCAGTTGAGAGTCTAAAGGGTTCCGCGACTGCCCTAGTAGTGGTCGACATGCAAATTTATTTTATGGGTGAAGGGCAGCCCTCCGAGTGCCCGGTTGCTAGAGAGATAGTACCCAATATTAACCAACTAGCCGATGCTACTCGGCGGGCTGGCGGACTAGTAATTTGGATTCAGACACATTCCGGCCCAGAATCTCAAGATTGTTGGTCTGCGTATTATGACCGCATGACTTCCGAGAATAGTATGAAAAGAGTAAGAGGCATGAGTCCAGGAGGGAGTGGTTTTGACCTTTGGCCAGAACTAGACGTTCATGATCAGGATAAGATTGTTCCTAAAACCAGATACTCTGCATTTATTCCTTCTCCTTCAAAACTGGAGTCTGTATTAAAGGAACACAGTATTGATACTTTGCTGATAACGGGTGTCTCCACCTGTACCTGCTGCGAATCAACGGCCCGCGACGGTATGATGTTAAACTATCGAACTATGATGATCTCTGATGGCTGTGCGGCACCAGACGACGACCTCCATAATAATTCGATCAATCAGTTTTATTTGCAGTTTGGTGACGTACAATCGACTGAGGAAGTTATTGCCTTGCTAAACCAAAATATCGCTGCGGCAGCTGAATGATATATTAATACTTTAAGCGAACAAAAATTCTCTACTGGTCTGAAGCAACGTGTTGTTTGGCAATAACCTCTTAACAATCAAATCCTTTTGAGGACCAAAATGAATATTGAAGTTTCCTGTCTGTTACCTGAAAACATTGAAAAAATTACTGAACGAGACGGACGCCCGCACAGTCTTAAAGAGTTTGAACCGAAATCAACTGCTCTGATCGTCATCGACATGCAGAATTTTTATATATCCAAAGACCAGATATCTTATTGCCAATACGCAGAGGACATTGTTCCAAATGTGAATAAACTCGCAAATTCGATGCGGCTCTTTGGTGGCAAGGTCATATGGATCCGGAATATAACGAACCCTGAAGCATTCAAAGGATGGAGTGCGCATTATGGGCGCATGACCCCAAAACGAATTGCAACGCGTAAAAAGGAACTCGCAAAAGATGGTAATGGATTTAAACTTTGGAGGGATTTAGACGTTCGTAAAGAGGACCTGAAAGTAAATAAAGTTCGTTATTCCGCTTTTATTCCTGGAGCTTCAAATATTGAAAACGTTTTAGCTGAGTACGGAATCGACACTTTGATTTTCTGTGGTGTAGCTACAAATGTCTGCGTTGAATCGAGCGCAAGAGACGCGATGATGTTAAATTATCATACGTTCATTGTTGAAGATGCTTGTGCAGCTAGTACCATTCGAGGACACCAATCAGCGCTAAACTCACTTTACCTAAACTTTGGCGATGTTCAGATGACAAATCAGATCCTAGCAGCCCTTAATTCAAAAATTAATTTACCAGTTAAAGTCACGGCTTAATAATCTCTCCTTTGTCAAAGTGATTGGGAGATCACCTGCTTTACGGATAGTCGCCACGACTTTATAGGTAGTAGAAATGACTATTGTAAATCGGTTTCTTTTTGAAGGAAAAGTTAGTTATATCAAATATCGGGAAAAAATGTTCAGCAGCAACAAATTAACTAGTTCTTTTTATTGATATTTGCGCTGATGAGGATGGAAAAATAGCTAGTGATGATCAATATAATACCCCACACACTACTTATAAGTTGGAGGTCGTTAAAAAATGGCACCAGATACAGCGGAACTGCCACTCAAATTTGGAATAGGGCAACCAGTAACTAGAAGCGAAGATCCACGCCACCTGACTGGCGGAGGAAACTATACCGATGACAATAATTTGGATAACCAATTATTTGCTCGATTTGTTCGCAGTCAGGTTGCCCATGGGGTTTTAGAATCAATCGAAATTGCAGAAGCCATTTCTATGCCTGGTGTTGTCGCCGTTTTTACAGGTGCTGACCTATCAGCAGATGGAATTGGTAACATTCCGAGTTCGTTACCCCTAAAAAATCGTGATGGCACACCTTATGTCGTTCCGCCTCGTTCAGGCCTTGCAGTCGATCGGGTTCGCCATGTGGGAGACCCCATAGCTGTTGTAATAGCGAAAACTTCATCACAAGCACAAGAAGCCGCAGAGGTGATTACACCAGATATTTCCCCTTTGCCAGTTGTCATCGATGCAGAAAAAGCTATCAAACCTGATGCGCCTCAGTTACATGAAGAGGCAACAAATAATATTTGCCTTGATTTTTTTGTTGGTGATGAAGATGCGGTTGAAAAAGCATTCTCTGAAGCAGACCATGTAACGAAACTCCGGATTGACAATACCAGGGTTGTCGTCAACGCGATGGAACCCCGTTCTGTTATTGCTGAATATGACGCTGAAAATCATAAATTCACCGTTCATATGCCAACTCAGGGTGTGATGGGAGTAAAGGGCACACTTTCCAAATCAATATTTAAAATTTCTCCTGAAAAGCTTCGTGTGCTTTCCAATGATGTTGGCGGCTCTTTTGGTATGAAGGGAGCAGCATTTGTAGAACCGATTTCCATTTTATATGCGGCACGAAAACTTGGGCGGCCGGTAAAATGGACGGCAGATCGCTCTGAAAGTTTTGTAGCCGATCATCAGGGCCGTGATAGCATTATATATGCGGAGCTCGCATTGAGTGCTGCAGGTGATTTTTTAGGTCTTAGGGTCAACGGCGTTGGGAATTGCGGTGCCTACCTTACTGCTATGGGGCCCGCCCCTATGACTAATGTTATTTGCCGAAATATAATCAGTGTTTATAAAACACCCGCCTTTTCATATGCAACCAAGGCTGTATTTACAAATACCGTGCCTACGGGCCCCTACCGTGGAGCGGGTCGTCCAGAGTCAAAATATATTATGGAACAACTCGTAGATAAAGCAGCTCGGGAAATGGGTATTGATCGAGTACAACTTCGGCGCCGAAATTTGATACCCCCTTCTGCCATGCCCTATTCTTCTCCCAACGGGCAAAAATATGATAGTGGCGAATTTGAGGCCATTATGGATGCAGCGCTGGATAGAAGTGACTGGTCTGGATTTGAAAAACGCCGATCCCTCTCTGAAAAAAATGGAAAATTGCGGGGTATTAGTATTACTAACTATTTAGAAAATACTGGTGCGGCCGGTGAATTAGCAGATATTCGGTTTCGTGACGATGGAACCGTCGCCCTAGTTACAGGTGCCAAGGATATGGGGACTAGCCACCGAACACCTTTCGCTCAGATTTTACATGACCGACTTGGAGTACCATACGAAGCTATTGAAGTTATCCAAAATGATTCTGATGAGATGAGTGCTGGTGCCTCTGGATCTGGAGGCTCTAAAACACTTGTGGGAGCAGGAAATGCAATTAGTGATTGCGCCTCTGCAATTATAGAAAAAGGAAAAATATCGGCTGGTCATATTATGGAAGCTGCCGTAGAGGATATAGTATTCTCTGATGGAAATTTTATCGTCACTGGCACTGATAAAACCATTCATGTTATGGCTTTAGCACAAAAGCTAAAGAGCCTAAAAAATATACCAAATGATGTCCCAACTAGTTTGGATGAAAAGGCAGTTCATGACGCCAGTCCCTCTAGTTTTCCAAACGGATGTCACGTTTGTGAAGTGGAAATTGAACCCGAAACAGGCGTTGTGGAAATAGTAAAATATTTAGTCGTTGATGATTTTGGAGTAGTCATTAACCCTCTAGTTGTTGAAGGTCAAGTGCAAGGCGGCGTGATGCAGGGTGTAGGGCAAATTCTAGTAGAACGTACTTTGTATGATGAAGACGGCCAGCTGATTACAGGTTCATATATGGATTACTGCATGCCGAGGGCAGACAATTTGTGCAATATCGATTTTTCGACGCGTAATGTTCCATGTAAGACAAATCCGCTTGGTGTGAAGGGTTGTGGCGAAGCGGGGAATGGAGGCTCGATGCCAGCGGTTATGAACGCTATCCTTCATGCTTTAGAAGATAACGGTATCGAAGAATTGGATGCTCCCGCTACTCCGAACAGGATATGGGAAGCGATAAAAAACGCTGGATAAAATGAGGAACTTACATGTTTTTTGAACCTCGGAAAGATAATCATGGCTTGCCCTATAATCCTTTCAAGGCGTGTGTTGTACCAAGACCAATAGGTTGGATTACAACCTTAAGTCACGCCGGTTTAGTGAATCTTGCACCTTTTTCTATTTCTAACCAACTCGCTTATGATCCACCTTTCGTATTTTTTTCTGGTTCAGGCGCGATTGATGGAGAGGGCTCAGAGCCACGGAGAAAAGATTCAGTAGTCAATGCCGAAGACACAGGCGAGTTTGTCTATAATATGGCAACTTACGAACTCCGCAATGAAGTTAACCTTTCCTCAAAACATGTGCCACCAGACGTCGACGAGCTAGAAATGTGCGGCCTAACTCCTGCGTCATGTAATCTTGTGAAATGTCCTCGAGTTCTTGAAAGTCCTATTAATTTGGAATGCAAGCATCACTCGACGCTTACACTTCCATCAAATTCGCCCAAAGGCGTACATCACGTTGTAATCGGTGAAGTTGTAGGTATTCATATAAATGAAGAAGCGTTAACAGAGGGGAAAGTTGATTGGGTCAAAATCCAGCCTCTGGCTCGCATGGGGTATATGGATTATACGCACATCACCAAAGTGTTTACGATGGCAGGCCCAAAAGGAGAAGAGTTTAGGCCCGGTCAAATCGGCGAACATAAAGATTCAAAACATTGGAATCGCGTCGAGGAAGAATGGGATAAATTTAAAAATGGGAAGTAAAGTAAATTATCAACGCCATATCTAAATTAATCCTAAAATGGCTTTTCTCTTTCGACGGCATATCGTCGTAATAAGCGACACTCTTTTAAGTCAAAGCCTGTTCTAGCATGCAGAGTACAACGATTATCCCAAATAGCAAAATCATTTGATTTCCATTTATGTTCATATAAATAATTTTTGCTCTCTATATGATCAAAAAGGTCTTCTAACAATTGATTACTAAAATCTCTTTCCATATCAATTATATAATCCGTCATTAATCTATTAACAAAAAGAAATTTACGTCTCGTTTCAGGGTGCGTTCTTACGATTGGATGTACGGCAGAAGGGACACCTAACGTGCGTTCCTCTGTTTTTGCATATCTGTTATTCGACTGATAGTCATAAACATTTAGGACTAGTTTTCCAGAAAGCGTTGCTTTTAAATTTCTAGGCAGATGGTCATAGGCTTCAGAACAAATACAAAACACTGTGTTTCCACCCTCCGATGGAATTTCTACTGAATACAAACTTGTCGCCGAAACAAGTGTTGCAAAGTAACATTGATCCGAGTGAAGCTACATTTTTCTGCCAGGTAAAATTGCATTTTTCTTAAAATTCGAGACCAATAACATGTTAGGGTGAAACTGAGATTCAAATTCTGGGGTAGTCCTTTCAACCTGGATCTTTCCAAAGTTTGAGCAAAGGGAAGCTTGTTCAGTATCACTAAGGGGATAACCACGTATAAAAATAACTCCATATTTCAGCCAGACCTCGCGCAACAATTCTGAGTTTTGTCCATTTAATAATTTACCTAGGTTGAGCCCGATTATTTCAGCTCCAAAGGTTTTAGTAAAAGGTGTTATTTTCATAAACATTTATATAGAATTACGTTTTATTTGCGAGCCAAACTTATCTAAGACCATCTTCACCAATCATATCTGTTGCAGAAAGACCGCCGACCCTTGGAAACGGTCTTCCAGAGTCCGAAACAGAGATAGCCACTAAAATTTCGTTTGCCCGAGGAGCATCAGCCATTCCTACTTCCATTCCATCAAAATGACTGCGAATATAGGCAGCGTTCTTGTGACCGAGAGGTATATCGATTCTACAGCCCTGGCCACCCAATTTTTTGACAGAAGGGACGAGTGCTGCTCCTTTCTCTACTTCCTTACGCAGGGGCGCACCCAATTTAGGGTGTAAAATTGCTGCTGCGTGCTCCCATTCACCATTCTCTCCAACAATAGCCGCCTTCCCATAACTCTCGACTTCTTCAGGTCGAATGCCAAGAGCATCAACACACATCTTTCCCAGGTAGCCTCCAAGTTCTTCGCCAATTTCTATCAAGTCTGACAAGTCTTCTTTAAAAGTATTTGCAAAAGGATTTTCTATAACTGCTATGGCTGCGGCCTTCCGTGTCGGAGGATCAACAAGTTGGCCAATATCACTCATGGTTGCTTCAACAATAACTTGTGTTTTTCTAATCTTGGTTTTCATAAATCTGATACTCTTATCCTTGCTAACTGCTCTTTAATCCAATTGGCGGGCTACCCACTACCCTGAAGCTATCCTGTAATACCAACACTGCAGCCGTAATGTGTCCAGCTAGTTCCATTTGTTCGGCTACAGTTTGTCCTGAGTCTAGCGCATTCTCAATTGTATTCCCGTCAAGCTTACCGACTTTAACAGTTATCAACCGTTCTCCAAGATCACTATCAATATCTTGATTGATTGCTGGCTCTTGTTTTATGGCTGGATGATCTGCGAAAACTGCGTTGGCAATTAACGTAGCGGCAACATCTGCGGCTGCAGCATTTGAAGCCAATACGGTCACAGCGTCCGCTATACCCATGGAAAAACTGCGACCTTTCCAACCGCTCGTGGCGATACCACGAGCCGGATTTTCAAAATTGAACACGCATTTGCCATTAATTTTCGACCGACTGATATCACCAACTATACCAGCCGTTAATAAATGGCCTCTCTCAAGGTGGAAAGATATATCACCGCCATTATTAACATATATTTTGTCAAGTTTCCTGTTAATTAACGAAATTTCCAGAACCTGATCTGCCACTGCACCTGCCACCGCCGCCATGGGAGTTAGAAATTTACCTTGGTATGGATAACACGCTTCTTTCATCCGACGAGAAACCAACCCTTCAGGTTGCCAGCCTTTACTATATGGTCTTCGTAAATCACCTATTTCTGCTACCAAATCCGGCAATATTTTTGGGAAAAATTTAATAACCTGTTCGTAAGATTTTTGGACTTCATTGGAGAGACCGAACGATTGAAGTATTATATCAATGGGACCATGACTGAGATGTAATTTCTTCCCATCCGGCGTTAATGCCATCTGGGCAGGGGTAAACATTTTATGCGTCCTGCTCAAACTCGAAATTTTTATTCTTACTTAAAGGCCAGGAGTGACGATTATTCCATCGAATTGAACGCACATTCTCATTATCTAGCACTTCCTCTATAGTGCGAATTCGATCGATATACCCCCCCATTTCGTTATATTTTTCAGACGGTAGAGTAAATTCTATGGGAGCCACTAGAGCGGGAGTGGGTACATATCCGAATGAATTATCAGGCATTTCATTAACGTCTACCATAAGGGTTATTCCACCACCCGGCCAAACATAAACAGGTGCCCCTCCACACGTCACGCCCGTCACAGTTTCCTTGACAGACCGCGTCAACCTCACAGGATTAATTGTAACTCCTGCTCGAAGGCTTCCGCCGGCTCCTCCCATGAACATGACAGAACAAAGAGCAGGCTCGCAATTTTCACCTATACGATCTACAACCAACTTCACGTCATCCGACATTTTTTTCTTGACTGGCTCAAGGCTAGCGTCAAGTTCAAAATATGCCGAATCTTGACCTGTGGTGGACACCATCAGCAAACGTAGGCCAGGCCAAGCAACCTCTGGCTCAATCTTTTCAATTATATCAAGTGGATCCACTATATTTGTGCCCCCCCACCCGGCGCCATGATCAGCTACTTGAAAATAACGACCTGGGGTGGAACGTCGTCCTCTTACACGTATACCAGCTGGAGGCATATCAAGAAATTTTCCAGCCTGATGTTCACTGAGTACAGCGGTTATGTGATCATCCACAACAATTACTTCATCAACAAAATTGTGCCATTGAGGGGCGAAAATACCGACAGTCGCGGAACCACAACCAACGCGCATGCGCTCTTCTTGAACTCCATTTATNATNGGTGCTTTTCCCGCTTGAACTACTATCTCAGCACCGTCATCTATGGACATTTCGACAGCCTCTTTATTACAAAGGCGCATCATTGTATTGCACGTAGTATTACCTTCCTTTTTACTGCCACCAGTCAAATGACGGACTCCACCGATGGCAAGCATTTGCGACCCATATTCTGCCGTNGTAACATGACCCACCTGTTCACCGTTAACNCTAATTGCAGCGGGTTCNGGTCCGATNTAAGCNTCNGTATCTATTTTGACTTTCACGCCGCAATAACTGAAAACGCCCTCGCTTACNACGGTAACCATATCAATACCATCATGCACAGAACTAATTATAAATGGCGCCGGCTTGTAGTCNGGGTATGTTGTCGTGGAGCCAATGCCGGTTACAAAGGAAGGTACATTACCGACTAGCGACCCGTCCCACTCATCTGCGTTAGTGCCGAATGGTACCATTTCNCCATTTTTATCGAGAACTTTTTGCGCAACAACCACAGGATCCATTCTAACCAGCTTGCCATCAAAGTTACCATAACGGTCACAAGCCCCGGTTTTTTCTGGCCGAATTCGACATAAAACCGGGCAGGCGTCGCACCTGATCAAGTCAACTTTCTCATTTAATTCTTTACCGGCCATGACCTGCCTCTCCGGCCAATTAACAATTTATAATTATTTGTAAGTATACAAACAAATATCTGTGAGGCTACAATTTCTGTCAAGCAACTTACACTAATGAGATAAATTAAACAAAAATTAATCTGTAAATTTTCTAAACAAATGTCTAATTTAAGCTTTCAAACTCTTGACAATTTCTCGGCTTAGTCGATACTTATCNAAATTAAATTGTAAGTGTACAAACAATTATTTAATAAGACTGAACTGTAACTAAAAANTTTTTTTCATCAAAAACCAGCGTGTTTTAGCTGAAAATTCAGAGTCGAAGCCATGGCTACACAACTCAAAGAAACCGACAAAGACGGCCGAGAGATTCTAGATTCCGTTGTTATCAGATTTGCAGGTGATTCGGGAGACGGGATGCAACTGACCGGTACACAATTTACTCAATCAACCGCATTAATGGGAAATGATCTATCAACATTTCCTGATTTTCCAGCTGAAATAAGGGCTCCTGTCGGAACAACCTATGGAGTTTCTGCTTTTCAAATTAACTTTGCTTCACATTTAATCAAAACCCCTGGAGACGCACCCGACGTTTTAGTCGCAATGAATCCAGCCGCATTAAAAGTTCATTTAAAGGACCTAGTGCCCGGTGGAACAATCATCATAAATTTAGGAGCGTTTAATGACAGAAATATTGAAAAAGCAGGTTATAAGGAAAATCCGTTAGAGGACGGGTCTCTTGATAGTTTTCGNCTAATTCAAATCGATATTTCCAAACTTACATTGGCGGCGGTAGAGGGGATCGATGTCACCCAAAAAGAAGCACTTAGGGCTAAAAATTTATGGACCCTTGGTCTCATGTGCTGGATGTATGACCGCGACAGAAAGCCNACTATTGACTGGCTAAACCAGCGTTTTGCTAAACTTCCTAATATTGCCAAAGCTAATATTGCTGCCCTTAACGCGGGGCATGTTTTCGGAGAAACTGCGGAGCTGCCTAGCGAAATTAGCACCTATGTCGTGCCTAAAGCGAAGGTTGANCCGGGAATTTATCGAGCCGTGACTGGAATTGAGACTACAAGTTGGGGTCTGCTCGTTGGGGCACAAAAAGCNGGATTAAATATCTTTTTTGGCTCTTANCCAATNACNCCGGCTTCGCCGTTACTGCATACNCTTAGTAACTTCAAACAATATGGTGTCGTGACATTTCAAGCCGAGGATGAAATTTCGGCTATATGCTCGGCCATAGGAGCCTCCTATGCAGGTGCAATCGGAATTACCTCAAGCTCCGGCCCAGGTATAGCTCTAAAGTCCGAAGCTCTTGGCCTTGCAGCGGTAACGGAGTTGCCTCTTGTTGTCGTAAACTTCCAACGCGGGGGTCCCTCAACGGGCATGCCCACTAAAACCGAACAATCCGACCTCTATCAGGCTGTGTTTGGCCGTAACGGTGATACTCCAATGCCGGTTATTTCGGCTTCGACAGCTTCGGATTGTTATGAGTGCGCAATTGAAGCAGTTCGGATCGCTACAAAATATATGACGCCAGTCATGTTCCTTTGCGAGGGTTTTCTAGCCAATGCTGCGGAACCCTGGAAACTACCCGATACAGATGATATCGAACCATTTCCTGTTGAATTTGCTAGTGATAAAGAGAACTTTCATCCCTATCTTCGTAATGAGAAGACATTGGCCAGAAATTGGGCTATTCCAGGTACACCAGGTCTTGAGCATCGTATTGGTGGAATAGAAAAAGACTACGACTCGGGAAATATCTCATACGACGCTGATAATCATCATAAAATGACGAAAGTAAGGGCACAAAAAACTCTCAATATCTCCGGAGATATCCCTGAACAAAAGGTTTCTTGTGGCAACACATCCGGAAAAATGGCTGTTGTGGGATGGGGCTCAACATACGGAGCGATAGAACAAGCGACGCTACGTTGTCAGGAATCAGGACTGGATGTTTCACATGTTCACATACGTTACTTATGGCCTTTACCTAAAAACCTTGGAGANCTGCTAAAAGGTTTTGAAAGGATTATTGTACCAGAGATGAATAATGGACAACTCGTCACCTTACTTCGGTCCGAATACCTCGTTCCTGCAGAGTCATTGACACAAATTACGGGGCAGCCTTTTAAAGTCGCAGACCTAGAAAAAGAAATCCGTAGCCGGTTGGAGGACTAAAACATGAATGTTCAAACCGCNCCCGAAAAATTAAAGCCNAACGATTATGCGTCCGACCAAGAGGTACGCTGGTGCCCTGGTTGTGGTGACTACGCGATTGTAAATGCAGTAAAGAAGGCGCTGGCTAATATGGGGGCTGACCCCAAAAACACCGTTTTTGTGTCAGGTATTGGCTGCGCAGCTCGTTTCCCTTATTATATGGCTACTTATGGTTTTCATACGATTCATGGCCGGGCTCCAGCTGTAGCTACTGGTGTAAAACTCTCAAACCCCAACCTAGATGTTTGGGTAATTGGGGGAGACGGTGATATGCTGAGCATCGGTGGCAATCATACTTTGCATGTCTTACGAAGAAATATTGATGTACAAGTTCTTCTATTCAATAATGAAATTTACGGGCTCACTAAAGGGCAATACTCGCCAACCTCAAAAGTTGGAACGCGGTCACCATCCACACCATCCGGATCTGTAGATGCCCCAGTTTCAGCATGTGTCTACGCCCTAGGTTGTAATGCACGCTTTGTAGCCCGATCTCATGACACTAATGCAAAGGTTCTGCCTGGCCTGCTTCAGGAAGCAAAGGAGCATAAAGGTGCTTCATTCGTTGAAATATTGCAAAACTGTATTGTTTATAATGATGGTGTTTATTCTTCCTTTACTGACAAAGCAAATGCTGCGGAAGGACAAGTGATTTGTGAACACGGCAAGCCATTGTTGTTCGGTAAGGAACAAAATAAAGGCATCCAAATAAATCAGAGCTCTATGCAACTAGAGGTTATAACTATTGGAGAAAATAATGTTACCGAGGGTGATGTGTTAGTTCATGATGAAACTAATCGTCCATTAGCATTGATGCTTGCTGGGATGCAACCACCTAATTTCCCTGTTGCAATGGGCGTAATTTTTCGTGACCCCGGCGTAGCCTTTGATGATGCTGTATATAACCAAATCGACAAAATTAAAGAAGAAAAACCCGCTATTCCGGTTAACGAACTAATGCACAAAGGAAAAACTTGGACAGTTGTATAATAATATTGTTTAAAATATTTAAACCAAAAGGAAATGTTGGAGTTTCCAAAAGACCCGGTTAAGATATCATAAAAATTGGTAAGGTTAATAAACTTCGCGGAATAAAGAATGAGTGAGTTCAGTAACCGCAGTGTAGCAATCGTTGGATCCGGACCCGGCGGCATGTATGTTGCGCAAGCGTTGTTAGAAAAAGCACCGGGTTGTAATGTTGACATCATTGATCGGCTGCCCACTCCATTCGGNCTTATTAGAGGTGGCGTCGCTCCCGACCACCAAAGTACAAAAAGAGTAGATAAAAAATATTCTCAGACGATCATTGATAATGAATCTGTGCGTTATGTTGGTAATGTTGCACTAGGCCGTGATTTTNGTCTTGAAGACCTTACAGATATATACGATGCCGTTGTCCTCGCTTACGGCGCCCCTTATGACAATAAACTCGGCATTCCGGGAGAAGATAAAGAAAACGTTTTCGGTTCTAACGCATTTGTCGGCTGGTATAACTGTCATCCGGACTTCATAGATCTACGCCCTAACCTAGAAATTAAAACCGCTGCCGTTATTGGTATAGGAAACGTCGCGATAGACGTAGCTAGGGTTTTGTCGAGAACACCTAAAGAAATGGCCTCTACTGATATTGCGGATTATGCAATGANGTCCATCGACGACGCCTCATTAAAAGATATTTATATGTTTGCACGCCGTGGTCCTATCGAAGCGGCATGCACAAATACAGAATTGAAGGAGATGGGAGAGCTTGAAGCAGCTACAACATTGGTTCGTGGCGATGTTATTCCTGACGAGCTTCCAGCAGATATGGATGATCGCACAAAAAAAGTTCGAACACGTATCCTTGATACTTTTAGAAATCTCTCCCAATCAAATGCAAACGAAAAACGTCGTACAGTCCATATAGAATTCTACGCCTCTCCGGTAGAAATAATCGGAGATAAACAGGTTGAAGGAATTAGAATGGAACATACTGAGGTTATTGATGGTCGATGTGTTGGTACGGGTAAGATATTTAATATCCCGTGTGAATTGGTGGTTACGTGTATCGGTTCACGTGCTGAGGCCATTGATGGAATACCTTTCGATAATCGAAATGGAATTGTAGAACATTCTAATGGTCGTGTTGCTCCGGGTGTCTATGCGGCGGGCTGGGTAAAGCGTGGTGCTACAGGAACCATAGGAACTAATCGCCTAGACTCATATGCTGTATCGGATTTATTAGTCGGCGATTTCTCTGGACTATCAAAACCTGGTCCAAAGGCCATGGACAATCTTTGTATAAATCGCAATCTTCAAGCCATTACATTTGATGATTGGCTTGTCATTAAAGGCTTAGAAGAAAGGGCGGCTATTGAACCTTCACCGCGTAAAAAATTCAATACTGTGAATGCTATGCTTGAAGGGCTCAATTCATCCCGTTAAACTTTTCTATCTGTTTCATTAAGCTGAGCTAGTTTAAATAATAAGTCTAAAAAGATTCTTTGTTCATTGGAAGTTAGCGGCTCTAGGGTCTGTTCAGTAATTTGCCCACCATATTGTAAAAGATGTTCAATTAATTTATNCCCTTCTTTGTTCAGACTCAAGATGAGTCGCCTTCTATCGTGAGGATCTGGCCGGCGATCTATCAAACCACGTACCGCCAACCTTTTTATTACTCCCTGCATAGTTGCCGCATCCATCGCGGTCAAACGGCCAAGATGGTTCTGAGAAACCTCTCCTAAATCATGCAGCTTAACCAATGCTGCAAATTGGAGTGGCGTTAGTTGTGGATCTCCAATGTTTTCTTGAAAAATAGAGGAGTGACGTTGATGTGCTCGACGCAATAAATGTCCAGCTTGTCTTTCTAAAACATATTGTTTTTTTGAAACCATATACTCTTTAGATATTTACCAATTTGTTCGTATACAAATAATCTATAGAGGATCGATTTATGTCAAGAAACTCTGCAATATNTAATAATAATCAAACATGCNAAATGTGTTCATATATTTGACAAGACTCAAAAATCTATAACNTTGTCTTTTTTTAATGCCGNAATCTGATCTTTCGAAAAACCAAGCACCTCTGTAAGAATATTATTGGAATGCTGACCCAATGTCGGCGGAGCTCCTTGATATTTTATATTTTCTCCCGTGATTTTAATTGGACTCGCAACTTGGGGAACTTTACCGGCAACTGGGTGTTTTAATTCAATTTGCATTTTGCGTGCTTTGACCTGTGAGTGTTCAAAGACCTGTTGCATGTTGTTTATTGGGCCACAGGGAACTCCTTTTTTTTCTAATTCATCTATCCACTCTTGCCCCGTTTTTTGTTTCATAAATTCTNTTATAATCGGTATTAATATTTCACGGTTTTCAACGCGAGCCGCATTAGTTAAAAAACGTTCATCATCAGCGAGTTCTTGTCTTCCGGCCGCCTCAACAAAACCACTAAACTGCCGATCATTACCTACTGCAACAATTAAATACATGTCAGCCGCTTCAAAAGCTTGATAAGGGACAATATTTGGATGAGCATTACCCATTCGCGTAGGTACCTCGCCTGTAACTAGAAAATTTAGGGCCTGGTTCGCCATTGTAGCCGTAGTGACATCGAGTANCGCCATNTCAATATGACANCCCANACCAGTTTTTTCNCGACGATGTAATGCGCTTAGTGCTGCNATATTAGTGTAAAGACCCGTTAGAATATCAGTTAATGCAACGCCCACTTTTTGAGGACCACCACCAAGGTTTCCATCAGGTTCGCCAGTAACGCTCATCAAACCACCCATTGCTTGAATTAGGAAGTCATATCCCGCACGGCTACTGAAGGGACCTGTCTGCCCAAATCCGGTGATAGAACAATAAATTATACCCGGGTTAATTATTTTTAAGTCCTCGTAGCTTAGACCATAGCTCGCCAGACCTCCAACTTTATAATTTTCAATTAAGATATCAGATGTTTTTGCCAATCCTTTAAGGATTTCTTGCCCTTTTGGTTTTGATATATCTAAAGCAATCGATTTTTTTCCCCGGTTAGTGGANAGAAAATAGGCGGTTTCCTTGGTCTCCTTCCCCTCCTCATCCATGATGAATGGGGGACCCCAAGTGCGAGTATCGTCACCTGTTCCGGGGCGCTCTACTTTTATTACTTCTGCTCCCAGGTCCGCAAGTGTTTGAGCTGCCCATGGCCCCGCAAGAATACGGCTCATATCTAGAACACGAATATGAGAAAGTGGTCCCGACATTTTTTTTCCTTCTTAAAGTCTGAAATTGATCTATCTTTTTGACAAAGTAGGTCTCAATTAATTTATACCTAGAGTAAAGTAAAAACCTAAGTAAAAAATTTTATGAAAATGCCTGGATACCGGTCTGAGCACGACCCAAAATGAGNGCATGAATATCGTGTGTTCCCTCGTAGGTGATCACGGTTTCTAAATTCATCACATGACGGATAATATGATATTCATCAACAATTCCATTACCACCGTGCATCTCGCGTGCGGTGCGTGCAATATCAAGAGCCTTTCCTGTGCAATGCCGCTTTAATAGTGAAATCGCCTCGGGTGCGCATTTTCCTTCATCCATTAATTGTGCTAGCCTGAGACAGGATTCCAAAGAAACTGTGATCTCTGTCTGCATATCAGCTAATTTTTTCTGAACGAGTTGGTTTGCTGCTAATGGACGACCAAATTGAGTGCGCTCCATGGTGTAAGAACGCGCCCCATGCCAGCAAAACTCTGCAGCACCTAATACTCCCCACGCAATACCAAACCTAGCATTATTCAAACAACCAAATGGTCCGCCAAGACCACGAGCATTAGGCAATCGATTTTCTTCTGGGACAAATACATCGTCCATTACNACTTCTCCCGTAATNGACGCCCTCAANGAAAATTTTCCTTCTATTTTAGGGGATGTTAGTCCCTTCATACCCTTTTCAAGAATAAAGCCTTCTATTGTTCCTTCATCGTTTTTGGCCCAAACAATAAAAATATCGGCTATGGGGGCATTTGATATCCACATTTTTGAACCTTTGACAATGTAGCCACCATCAACAGACGCCGCTCGAGTATTCATACTACTNGGATCCGATCCATGGTCAGGTTCCGTAAGGCCAAAACAACCCACATATTCTCCTGTCGCAAGTTTAGGAAGGTATTTTTTTCTTTGCTGCTCGGTTCCATATGCATAAATAGGCCACATCACAAGGCTACTCTGTACGGAGAGTGATGACCGATAAGCTGAGTCTACACGCTCAATCTCCCGTGCAAGTAAACCGTAACAAACATAATTAACACCGGCACATCCGTATTCAGAGTCAATGGTTGAACCTAAAAATCCCAATTCGCCCATTTCATTCATAATCTCACGATCGAAACTTTCATTTCTATTGGCCTCAAGTATTCTGGGAAGTAATTTTTCTTGTGCGTAATCACGTGCTGTATCCCTCACAAGCTTTTCCTCCTCGGAAAGCTGATCTTCAAAAAGCAACGGGTCTTCCCAATTAAACTTGGACCATTTTTTTAATTTTAATTTAGGTTCTGGATTTTCAACAGCAGGGCTGGACATTACCTATCTCTCAAATCTTGTTTCAGGTATGATGGCTCGGATCATACGCGATTAGCACCTGCATACAAGACTTCCAGTAAAATCTTTAATTAGAATGAGGCCTCGACATCCACATTGCTAAATCGAANGTGTTAAGATCAGCAGCACGCATCATTTCAGCAATGGCGACTACAGCTTCGGTNGCAGTTACCATGTCTTCNGGTCGAAAGGGCGGAAAGTAGTCGTCTTCTTCGGTTAGTTTACGGCAATATAATTTTGCCCCTGCTGTGAGAAGCTTTTGAACAGTTTCCGAGGAAACTTGTTCTACCTCTCCGTCATTTAGTGNCTCATTCGCTGCGTCAAATGCTGCANTTNCNGANGCAGTGAGNTCATCAAGTGACGACATAAATTTCCCCGTNNTTNACTTTAACATCAAAAGCGCGNAGCCGCGCGTTNTTATATCCTGGGTGTATTCCGGTCTTTAAATTAAATTCATAACCATGCCATGGACAAACAATATGGACATCTTCATCCGACCANGCCAGCCCTTGGCTAGTCTTATCTTCTGCTATCAACTCCACAACACGGTTAAGTATCCGCCCCTGACAGACNGGCCCTCCTTGATGAACACACTTGTTTTCATAGGCGTAGAATTCTCCATCAACGAAAAATACACCAATTTCAAGACCACCGTGAATAATTACTTTTCGACCTCGATCCTCAAACTCCTCTTCACAGCCTACATATATATTCACCATTATCTTTCCCCTTAAGCTGCTTTTGAATTTCTTGTTTCAATTCCAAAAAGTTTTACCGCGTTTTCACCTAAAATATTTCGTTTTGCCCTCTCTTCAAGAAAGGGAAGGTCATATATTGTGCTGGGTGGGTTAAAATCCCAATGGGGCCAATCTGACGCATACAATAATTGGGTTTCCGCCTTTATTGCTTTAAATGTTTCCTCGGTTAGCGCCATATTCGAAGTCTCGATTGGCTGGCATGTATAATACATATCCGCCATGTATTCACTCGGTAACTTTTTAAGTAGTGGTGCTTCTGAGGGACGCATAAGATATTCAGAATCTAGCCGTTGCATCAAGAAAGCTAACCATGCCAAACCGGACTCTATCCAAATTACATCAAGTTTTGGAAAACGTTCTTGCATTCCATGAATAATCCAATTGGTCATGTGCACAATATTACAAAGTACAAATGAAATTGCATGCATCGAGATAAACAAATCAAGTTGTTTCATCCAGTCGTCGCCCCATGTCAGCCCCGCATGAAATGCAAGTGGAAGCCCGCGTTCTTCCANTTCCTTATAAATAGGAATAAATTGATTATGATGNACTGGTTTNTAGCGCACCGCAGTAATCATAAACCCGGAGACATTAGGATTTTCACCAAACTCCTTAATAATCTTAAGACACATATCCGGCTCGGAAATAGGCAAATAAAGCAGGGTCTTGACCCGCTCATCTGAAGGAAGAATACGCTCACAGACCCAGCGATTATATGCTAGAGCTAAATGTGCTTCGACCCTCGGTTGGGGGTGTGTTCCAAGTTGTAGGAGGTTTCCCGGAAATAAAATTTGATGATCNAGGCCCATCGCATCCATTGAACGTCTAATCAGGGTCACATCGCGATGGTTAGAAGTATCTTCAACAGCTTCTTCAATTTTTGTTTGATGTGGTACCCTTCCACCGATATCTTGGTAACGTAAACCGGGCATGGCNTTGGATAGTCCAGGAGCNCCACCGGTNCGCGATTGAAACTCTTTTCCATAATGNTTTAAGATNGGGTCATCAATGTATTCAACAACCTCTCTCCAGGAACTCATTTCTGAATGGTGCGCGTCAACGTCAACAATAGTCCAATGATTAAAACCTTTTTCANGCTGATATTTNGTCTCTCGTGCTAAAATATCACGNGTATCTGTTTTTGTTGTNATTTCCTGCGGGAGTTCTCTTGTTTGCTCCAGTCCACTATCCATANTNCACCTCCGGATNAAACTAAAACTCGAATTAANGAANNTTTNTAGTTTTTATGATAAACNAAACNTCANCAACCACAAAGNGAGATTAAGGAATTATTTNNAGACATGTCAGAACAACAAATTGATGCCAATCGTTTATTGGTAAATAGATTTTATCATGAATTTTTNAACAAAAACCAATTCGGAATTGCTGAAGAACTNCTAGCCGAAGAAATCACCTTTCATGGTGCTCTAGGAAAACAAACCCAAGGTATTGATCAGTTAATTAATTATATCAAAGAAATTAAAAATACATTCCCAGATTTACAGTGTAGCGTAGAAGACCTGATAGCAGAGGAACAAAAGGTTGCCGCCTGTCTAACATACAAAGGTACACACGAGGGCACATTCTTTGGGATAGAACCACAAGGATCCGCCGTCAATTTTGTTGGTGTCTGCATTTTTATTGTTCGGGCCGACTTAATTACCCATGCCTGGGAACTCGGGGACCGCCTGACTGTTTTTCAACAACTAACTCAACCTGAGTCAGAAGAGAACATTTTAGATATGGATGGGCCTCCAAAAAGCTCTGGCGGAACGAAGGTTCCAGAGTGGAATGAGTGAACCAAATNGACACCACTGCTANAATTCAATAGACTGAATTTTAACCTAAAACTTTTAATGTGGAGCATAAATGATAAAAACTAAGGGAGTTTGTCATTTTACAATCGCCGTGACAGATACTCAAATAAGTACTGCATTCTACACCGACATATTGGGCCTGAAACTTCTCAATGCAAACCATGATCGTGGCATGGTATTTTTGGATTCCGCTGGAGATTGCATAGTTTTAATTAAAACTAACACTACAATATCACCGGTAAGACAACGTGATGCACACCATGCGTTTCATGTAGATTCGGATGACTTTGAATCAGTCGTTCAGGAACTTAAAGATAAAGAAATCGAAATTTTACTTGAAGATGAACGTAAAGATAAAGCTGTCGTTACAGGTCGAAGCGTCTACATTCCTGACCCGGATGGAAACGTTATAGAATTAGTGGACATGTATTCTTATGCAGGCTCAAGTGCCTAAATTATTGCTTTTGTAATTAATTTGGTTGTATCGGGATCGCGATATGCTTTTTGAACCGCTCTGAGTTCATCTAAGCCTACCGGATAAAAATCAAAAGCAGGTTCTTTGTTCAATATCCAATGGCCGGGTTTGTTTTCACCTGCTATTAAAACTCCGGAATTAGGACCGGCTAGGGGCTTTGCTTCTGTNGGTAGGCATGCAAAGGAAATCCCAAGTCGTCGACTATCGGTTTTTTTAGGTGCCGAACCATGCACTAGCAGCTCATGATGAATTGAAAATTGTACTGCACGAAGAGGCATATCGACAGACTTTATGACGTCACCCTTTGGTACGCTCTGCNCCCTAGAGAGAATATTATCTTTATCAAAGCATTCTTCATGAGGAATAATTTCTTTAAGACTGCCGGGAATACAACAAATGTTGCCTTTTTCAGGTGTTGAATCCGTTACACTAATCCATGCAGTAGCGCCTACGTTTCGATCAAAAGGATTATAGGCACTATCCTGATGCCACGACACAAATGGTTCCGTTCCTAGACGTTTTGACCAAACTCCTGATAAGAACAAAAGGACATTAGGCNCTATACAANCTTGCAATGCCCCAAAAATTTTTGGATGCCGAGCTAAGTCAATCATCCATTTAAATGCCAAAACAGCGCGAACGCGTATATGGACGCTAACATCCTCTTTGAATTCCTGCTTATACAATTCAATTTCTCGGTAGTGCTCCATCGCTTNGTCTACAGAAATACAATCAAGCGGAGAGATAAACCCGTCCCTTTGTTAGGCTTTGAATTNTTTATTAGTCAAAACCCTTGGCAAACTTCACTCCTATNTTCATCAAAAATTAAAATCAACAAGTAGCTGTTTTGGACAGTAAACTANATTGTTGATATGACCTTTATATATATTGATATTTTAGTTTTGATGATTCTCTTTCTCATCACGCCTAGAGGAGAGCATTAATAATATGCTACCAACCAAAATCATCGCAAACATCAACCAACTTTGCCATAAGCCAAAGCTAATATTGTAAATTAGACAACAACAAACAAATGTAGACGCAAGAGCCGCTTGACCGTCAGCGTTAACAAGTTCAATTCTCATCCTCTTAATGAATGAAAAAACAGAAATTATTAATAAAATAGCCCCAATTAAACCTAACTCTAACCAAATTTGAACTCCAGCATTATGAGGGTGAAGAGGTAAATTTGATCCATCGAGATATAAATCAAACCCTATACCTCCNGATTTTAAACATTTAAACGTATCTAATTTTTTCCCGCCTCCGGGAATAGATCTTGCCGCATCCATTCCCCAGCCCAATAAAGGTTTTTTTAGAATATTATTCGATGCAAAATGATAAATCATTATTCGGTGCATTGCCGATTGCTTAGCCTCGTAAATCTGGCACTGCACTTTCTTTGAAAATGGAGATACAAAAAACAGAGGGAAAATCAGAGTAATAATTAGCGGCAAGGTAATGAAGATCCAAAATGATTTGGATTTCCATCTAACAAAACAAAAAGTGATAAGAGCGGCAGTAACAGCTAATTTAGATGCTTCCATATAAAGCCCAAATATCATACCGAGAGATAAGAGAGCAAAAACAATGGAGAACTTCTTAAAATTGTAATGATATAAACCAAGCGTAATTGGAATTAATAAACACGCGGTAATTGCTGTTCCGCGATTATAGACATCAGGCGCATACCAGTCTTTGAATGGACCTGAAATTGCGCCCGCCAAAGCCACATCTAATACGACAAATGGGAATGCCAATAGAAATCCTATTGCAGAATTTAGAAAGATCTTTTGCCTTTCATAATCCTTTGCATGCTTAATAACCATCCCAAGAAAAAGCGCCATTAAAAAATATATAAAAAATTTTATAGCGGTAGAAACAGCATCTGCAGGTACCAAAGCCCAAAAAGCAGAAAGTCCACCAAATATCGGTAAAACAAAATACAGTGAATATTGTCTGAGCCTAACTAAACCCTCAGGACGGAAGATATCGATAAAAGTTCTAATTTTTAGTATTAGAATTAAAAGAATAGGTAGCCATAGGGCATAAACCGAAAAATACGCAAGAGGGCCCAATAGAAAGAAAATGTAATGCCAACTTTTTTCAAAGGATTTATGTATAGTAATCAAATTTAAACCTAAAAATATGATAAAAACTTCTATTCACTATATTACCAATTTTAAACACTGTCGGAATCAATAACTTTATAGGAAATCTAGATAATTTTCTCTAGTCAAACTATTGGATAGACTTTGTTTAAAATACAGTTATTAAATTAATTTTTACTCTTTAGGGGAGCTTAATATGTCTGCCAAAAAAGAACTCCAAGGTATGGCAGCAATTGTAACAGGGAGTACAGGAAATATTGGTCGCTCCATCGCCCTAGCACTCGCCCATGCAGGAGCGAGTGTAACGATCAACGCCCGTACATCAGCTGATAAAGCAAAAGAAGTGGTTAGGTTGATACGAAAATCCGGTGGTCAAGCTATAGCTTGTCTTGGTGATGTTACATCGGAAGAGCAAGTCCAGAATATCATCGATACGACTATTGGAGAATTTGGAAGACTTGATATTCTGATAAATAATGTTGGGCCGCCATCTAGTGGACCTGTAACAGAAATATCCTATGAAGAATGGCGGCATTATATGGCGACAAAGCTTGATAGTGCTTTTCTTTGTATTAAAGCTGCAATTCCCCATCTTTCAAAAAATGGATGTGGAGTAATAATAAATATTGGCGCCTCATCAGCGCATACAGGAAATCCTAATAGGGCCGTAGATGTTGCTGCAAAAATGGGATTGGCGGGTTTAACCGGAGCCCTAGCAGTAGAGCTTGCCGATAAAAACATTACCGTAAATTGTGTTGCTCCCGGCAGAATAATGCGTGAAGGCTCTATCTCACCACATTTCCAATCTAAGCCAATTCCAATGGGTCGTGAAGGAACGCCAGAGGAATTTGCTGGGACTGTTAGATTTTTATGCGGCCCCCACTCCCGATATACAACTGGTCAAACTCTTCATGTGAACGGCGGTTGGTATATCTCGATTAATTGATATGAACTTGTATTTTAAAATTTACCGGTGCCAACTTTGGCTTCCACAAAAAGGGGTTATACCGAAAGGCAGGAAATACTTTTCAACAATCATTCAACTCTTAATTTTACTACAATTTTACAATAGAACTAAATCAGCGTTTCGCAATTTTATTTATAATTGATTTTATAGCGCGTTTGCAGGCCTTCGAAGTGTTCTCCACATATGAGAAGCTGATGTATTATCGTTCCCCAAACCCTCTTTAGGGTTTTTAAAATGACGTCCAATAATATCTTCAAATTGATTAATGGATACCTGAGTATTTGGATCAAAGGCATAGAGATCGTTTAGACAAATCATTCTTGCCGACATATACCATTTATGTTTGCGAGCGTATTCGTAGTCTCTTTGAATATAGGATTCCACTTTATAATCTGCCCCGAAGCGCTTGGCATAGGCTTCTGGATACTCATATCCAACCTCTTTATCAGGAAAAAACCTTAAAGCCTGATGCATCCGTATAGCCCATGAAACCTCTTCGTCCACGTAAGGCTCCAACATCTGCGCGCCCCAATACCCATGGTCTGGCCGAAAGAAAGCAATGACTGAAATATCGTGAAGTAAACAGGCTAAAATCATCTTCTCTGGTAAATTATTTTTTTGAGCCAAAGCTGCACTCTGAAGTAAGTGTTGTTTGGAAGGACCAAAACGTAGGTTAAAAAAGTCTAACAGAGTTGGATTCTCTGGCATAGATGGTAGCCGTGGATCTTCGCCCATTAGGGATGGTTTCAGGGGTCCTAGGTTAAATGTTTTTTTTTCATTCCCTGACCACTCACCATCAGCTAACTTATTTATAGCGGACCTATAAATCATAAAGTCGCCAAGATCCCGCATACGCTGAAATTCATCTTCCTCCGCTAGCTCTGAAGGTCCTTTGGTTACTTCCATTCTATCCTCCCCGTACGTATAAATTTAAAATTTTAAACTGAAGCCTTTTAGAAGACCACTGTAATGATTATAACTTGCTACCATACTTTATTTAAAATTAGTTTGTTAAAATAAAATCAAATTCGCAATTTTAAGAGATTAAGCTGCAATGCAGGACTTTGCTGAAGCTATTCGTTTAGCTTTTCTATTAGTTTTTTCTGGGAATACCGATTTACTAGAGATTATCTTGTTGTCTCTTCGTGTTAGCCTTTCAGCGGTATTGGTTGCGTGTCTTCTTGGGTTTCCATTAGGAGCTCTGTTAGCTATCAGTCGTTTTTATGGACGTGGTACATTGTTGGTTATTATTAATGCCTTAATGGGATTGCCTCCCGTTGTGGTAGGGCTGATTGTTTATTTAAACCTATCGAGAGCCGGTCCAATGGGTTCTTTTGGTCTCCTATATACACCTACAGCCATGATCATAGCCCAAATAATTTTGATAATGCCTATAATTGCTGCTCTATCGAGGCAACTTATTGAAGATCTGCATGATGAATATGCAGAACAATTCAAATCTCTTTCTGTGCCGCGATCTACGGCTATTTTTGCATTAATATGGGATGGTCGTTACTCACTTCTCACCGTTGCATTAGCTGGCTTTGGAAGAGCTATCGCAGAGGTTGGTGCTGTAATTATTGTCGGTGGAAATATCGATCACTTGACCCGAGTAATGACAACTGCAATAGCTCTGGAAACTTCAAAAGGTGATCTTCCTATGGCCCTTGCTCTAGGCGTTGTTTTACTTTTTATCGCCTTGGCAATAAACGCAGCCGTTATGTCACTCAGACAAACTACTGGAAGAATTCCGAATGTCTGAAATACGAGACATCAGCAATGGATTAAAAATTCGAAAAAAAAATATGTTAAGTCTAGAAACGAGAGACTTGATACTAGAATTAAATAAAATTCGCTACATCAATAATATTAACATGGCGATCAAATCCGACAATTTAACCGTTGTTATGGGTGAAAATGGCGCAGGCAAAAGTCTGCTCTTGCGTCTTTTACATGGAATGATAATTCCAACGCATGGGACTATTTTATGGAATGGAGTGCAAATGAATGATTCCATTCGAAAACAGCAAGCAATGGTTTTCCAGAGACCGGTTTTACTTCGACGTTCAGTTGCTGCAAATATTGACTTTGTACTCAGGTTAAAGGGCTTAAAAGACAATGATTATAGGGATGAAATCCTAGAAAATGTCGGACTTCTCCAATTCTATAATAAACCAGCGCGCACGCTATCTGTTGGCGAGCAGCAACGGTTGGCACTAGCTCGCTCACTAGCCACAGATCCTGCAATTATTTTTCTCGATGAGCCAACGGCGAGTCTTGACCTTTCTTCGACACTTGCCATTGAAAAAATCGTAACGGGAGCTCATAAAAATGGTACGAAAATCATTTTTATCACTCATAATCTTGGCCAGGCTAGAAGGATCGCTGACGACGTCGTATTTTTACACAAAGGGCAACTAGTAGAACATTCTCCTGCAATTACTTTCTTTGATAACCCCACATCTGAAGCTGCTAAAGCCTATTTGGAAGGGAGAATTTTGTTATAAAATGATTAGACGTTTAGTTTTAGCGGGAATAATAATTTTCAAATTATTAATGGCAAATATTGTCTCCGCAGAAAATGAATTTAATATTTTACTACAGTCTACTACATCTACAAAAAATTCTGGCTTTTACGATCATATTTTACCGCTAGTAAAAGCCGATACAAATATTGTTGTTCATGTCGTTGCCGTTGGGTCGGGACAGGCCCTAAAAAATGCTAGAAACTGCGATGCTGATGTTCTGCTCATCCATGCAAAGTCAGATGAAGAAAAGTTTGTAGCAGAAGGTTTTGGCGTAAAGCGTTATAATTTGATGTATAATGATTTTATAATTGTTGGCCCTGCCTCCGACCCAGCTAATATCAAAGGAATGAAGTCAGCTACCGCAGCAATAAAAAAGATATCAAAATCAAAATCATATTTTGCCTCTAGGGGAGATAATTCAGGAACTCACAAAAAAGAAATGGCACTTTGGAGAGAGGCTTCTTTGCAACCAGAAAACTCGTCGGGAAAATGGTACCTTGAAACCGGCTCTGGAATGGGGGCCACTCTAAATACGGCTGTGGAAATCGGAGCATATTCAATCACTGATCGCGCTACCTGGGTTTCTTTTAAAAATAAACAGGATTTTCAGCCTCACGTATCAGGTGATAAAACTCTTTTTAACCAATATGGTATTATCCTAGTGAACAAAAATAAGTGTCCAAATGTAAGGTCCAAAGCCGGTCAAATATTTATAGAGTGGTTAAGATCAAAAAAAGGGCAAGATTCTATTCAAAGAATTAAAAAAAATAATACGCAGTTATTCTTTCCAAATGCCAACTGATGTGGAGACGTTTAACTGGCAAAGAAATATCAAAACTAGATGTTAAAAGACTAATTACAGCATTCAATTATATTTCTACAAGATTATCCTAGAGGTTCTCCTAACGTGGTGCACCGGCGCAACATTCTGGTTTGATCCTTCGGCCAATCAGTTCTTGCATGGAGACATGCTAAATTATCCCACATCATTAAATCGCCAGGCTGCCAAATATGTTCATAGTAATTATTTTGATCTTCGGTAAGGTCAAATAGCTCAGAGAGAATTTGTTCACTCTCATCTCTAATCATGCCTTCAATCCACATGCTATTGAGCCTAGAAACATAGAGCGCTTTTCTCTTTGAGCCCGGATTGGTGACAATAAGAGGCTGACTGAAGTGGAATATATTATCTAGGTCAATATTTAGATCTAGACGCTCCACATTCCTATAATCATACCCTTGCATTACTCTCGCTTCTGCTAGCTTTTCCTTTAGTTCCCCACGCATATTATCGTAGGCTCCGTAAAGACTAGAAAACTTCGTGTGACCACCTTGTTTTGGAATCTCTATCCCATAAAGAAAGGATGCTCTATGCGGCCTTTCGTGATAACATTTATCGGAATGGAACCACATTTCACCATGACCTAAACCACCAACCGGTTTACCATCCTCATCTTTTTTATCAGTTACCAGCATCAGATTTACCCAATCTGGCGCCTCACCAACCTCTTTTATGTTGGCACCTGGTTTAGGCTTGTGACGTTCAGCTATGGGTCCAAAATTACTTGCAAACCTTAATTGATCATCACCTGAAATTCTTTGATTACGAAATAATAATAGACCGTATTCATACCAAGCTTCTCGGATTGATCTAATAATCTCAGTATCAAGTTCTTGACTGAGATCTACACCACTAACCTCCGCACCAATAACCGGATGTATAGCTTTTATCGAAATTTTATCATGGATTTTAATTTTTGTTGCCATGCTGCACATCCTCCGGGAAATTATGAAAATTTTATCAAACGCCCATCAGTATTCTATTTGTTTTCTGGTTTACCGTAAACAGACTGCCTTAAAAAGGAAGTTATGCAAAAATATTTGAAGAAATTTCCGGGTTACTAACTTAGGGCTTGCTAAATTAAGTTTTTTTTTCTTTGCAAGACCTATTCACAGGACTTAAAGAAAAAGCCCCGCCATAAAGCGGGGCTTCATCTACAATTAATGAGCAACGATCCTAGTTTTGTTTCAATATTCAAAAACCTTTGGAAATTTCTTACGGACCTCAGCCGCCAACTCTGGCGAGGTTTGTGCCACTGCTGGAAAAGTCTCAATTCTCTCATATGGACGGCATGCGTTAATTACCACCCGAGTATTGTAAAGTGTATCTTCACCATGCATGGGGTCTAATCTTGACGACTGACATTGATTAAGGTGAATTATATCTTTCTCTGGATCCGATCGCGTACCCATTGCCCATACAACATCATGTAAATTATGAGCCTCGATATCCTCATCCACCACGACAGTATATCTCCCGCAATATGTGGCAGGATTTAACTGAGATGCCATCAGACCAGCCTGTGTTGCGTGGCCATAAAAACGCTGTTTGATAGAAACCACTACAAATGTTCGACCAGAACCCGCCTCATGATGCCATACACCACGGACATCCTGAACTCCAGATTTTTGTAGATTATCTAATAACGTAACAGAGCGAGTAAAACACCGTTCAAAAAGGTGGGAGTGCGGTGGTTTTTGACTGGCCGCACAGGTTAAAATTGGATTATTCCGGTAATAAATCTTAGTAATCTTAAAAACTGGATCTTGTTCTGCATCACCCGCATAATAACCTGTCCACTCCCCAAAGGGCCCTTCTAATCGGGTTTCATCCGGATATTGATAACCTTCTATCACTATTTCCGAATGGGCTGGAAAAGGCAAACCATTATCCCCCGTAATCAGTTCTATAGGTTTACCTGCGAGCCCTCCTTGAAAGGCAAACTCTTCGACATCATCTGGTATGGTCATCCTAGCCGCTAGGAAATGGGTGGGATCAACGCCAACGACAACAGTTACTGGGCAGGGTTCGCCTTTAGCAAAATATTTTGCTCGTTGTATGTTACCCTGTTTTCCATTCGACGCCATTACCCCAAGGGTCTGACCATCATGAACCATGCAACGGTAAGTGCCAGAGTTTATTCGACCATTTTCTGGATCACGTGTTATAACCCCACAAGCGGTTCCAATATATCGTCCACCATCTAGTTCATGATGAATTGGAACCGGAATGATTTTTTCTATGTCTATATCGTCACCCTCGACGATATTTTCTAAAATTGGACCGGCATCCACATGTCTTGGCGGTATTGGTTCATGGTTAAACATTTTTTCACGATAGGCTTTAAGCAAGGCGAAGCGATCGTCTTGGAGTTCGGTATCCATACCAACCGCAAGAGCTAGTCGATAAGGCGATGCTAACATTCCGTAAAGACAGCGATGCCCTTTCGGGTATCCGGGAATATTATCAAACAAAACGGCCTTCGATTTTTCAACACGTTCACGATATAGTACCTCTACAACGGCACCCATTTCTTTATCCCAATGCGCACCATCTACCTTCTCAAGTTGTCCGTTTTCTTCACATGCCGCGAGAAAATCACGCAAATCCGTTTGAGGACTAAAATTCTCTCTCCCACCATCCATCTTTAACTTCTCCTTTTTAAAAAATTTGATTCAACACTACTAAAATAGCACTTCCCATACTCAATCCCTGAGATACCCCCATTTAGCCCAAGCCTCTCGTCGGGCTTCTGGCGTTGGAGCATTCACTTCCTGAAAATCATCTTTCCAGTGAAACGGACGACAAGCATCGATAATTGCACGACTGTTATAAAGCTTTCCTGCCTTGCGGTCATCAGGGGAAATAACAGGGTCTAAGGCAGAAGACCACATATTATGAATAATATCGATACCAGATGCTGGGTCACATCTTGTACAAACCGCCCAAATTACCTCTTCTAGGTTTGTAACATCCACATCTTCATCCACTACAACAACAATTCTGCCTAAATAAGCTCCGGCATGACAAGTAGCAGCAATATGACCCGCCTGTGTCGCATGACCTGGATACCTTTGCTTAATCCCTATTGCTAAAAAAAGACGCGAGCCTCCTACTTCATGAGCCCAAACATTATCAACATCCGGAACCCCTGCTCGAGCAATGTTTTCTTTAAGAACGGCAGATCGACTAATGGCTCTATACCGGGCATACTCATAAGGCATACGGATGTGAGCCGCTCCAAGCATTATCGGATTATTACGATGGTATATAGCTGATATATCAACCCAAGGCTCCGACTCCATTTGCGCCCCTTGATAACCTAACCATTCTCCAAAGGGTCCTTCTGGCGCAGAATTTCCTGGATTTATGAAACCTTCAATCACTATTTCGGCATTAAAGGGAAAAGGAAGTCCTGTATGCTTTCCCTTAACACATTTTATAGCTTGGCCTCGATAGGCGCCCATCATGTCTAATTCACACATTCCTTCTGGTGCCTCGGTTGAGGACGTTAAAAATGACAGCGGATCACTTCCGACAACAATACAAACCGGCATAGGCTGATCTTTAGTCATATATTTATCTCTATGAATTCTGCCGTGTTTTCCCGGTGAAATATAAAGTCCCACTCGTTTAGAATCATGAACCATAACTCGATAGGTACCACAATTGACCCAGCCAGTATCCGGATCTCTTGTTATGTTAAAACATCCCGTTCCGATATATCGGCCGCCATCTGCCGGGTTCCATAAGGGCGAAGGAAACTTGGTGACATCAATATCATCGCCCTCAAGAATGTTTTCGAAAATCGGACCATTATCAACTATCTCGTGCGGAATAGGGCTCAGATTTTTAGTATGCATATGATAAGCTTGACTAAGCTCAAGTTTGTTGAAGTGCGAAGGAAACCCTAGTGTCAGGTTTTTCCTAGTTCCAGTAAACCAATTCACTAAAATACGAAAACCTTTAGGGCAGCCTTCAACTTCATCAAATACCACCGTAGATGTGCCCTCGTCGTGACACATTACTTCTACGACTTGGCCAATATCCTCTTTCCAGGATGCGCCAGTGACAATCTTGAGATCACCGCGAGCTTCAACTTCGTCCATCCAGTCCCGTAAATCAACATATTCCAGCGCGCAAACTAAGTTGTCACTATTGCAATTGATTTCCGTATCCATATTACCTGAATTCAAAGGGGGTCGGTTCATAAGAGATTCCTTAGCTAATCATCGAACCTTTTTAGCCTTTTTATGCAATTTCGGCTACCCAAATGAGTTTTATCTCAAAAGAAAACGGCCACCGGCCAAATGCCCGATGGCCGTTTTTAGAGATTAGGAAAAATTATTTCTTTGTAACAATCTGATTTTCCGGCGTAACGGGCTCACAGAGGTGGCCCCATTTATCGTATGCCTCCTTCATTACCGCTGGTTCCGGTGAATTCACTGCAGGGAATTCATCTTTCCAGTGGAATGGGCGGCAAGCATCAATGATTGCCCGACTATTGGTCAAATTACCTTTCGCTTTTTCCTCGGGAGGAATTCTAGGATCCAAGGGTGTTGACCAACAGTTATGTATTATATCAATCGAAGTAGCTGGATCGGACCGTGTGATGGCTGCCCACATTAGCTCCTCCAAGTTAGTAACATCAATATCATCATCAACGACTATTACATATTTCCCGGCATAGGCGCCAGTGTGGCACATAGCTGCTACGTGCCCGGTTTGCATAGCGTGACCCGGATACCTCTGTTTTATTGCAATGCCAAGCAACATTCGGGCCGTCCCGCACTCATGAGCCCAAACCCCCGTAACATCGGGAACACCCGCTTTTTCGATATTCTCTTTTAGAGCCGCGGAACGAGTAACTGCTCGATAGCGAGCTAGTTCGTCGGGTGGTCTCAATGGTGGGCACCCTAGAATTACCGGATCATTTCGGTGATATATCGCTTTAATATCAAGAATTGGCTCAGGACGCACATCAGATCCATAATACCCTGTCCATTCGCCGAAGGGGCCTTCTGTTTTACGATTATCGGGTTGAATAAAACCTTCTATTACGACTTCAGCATTGGCGGGAAAAGGTAAGCCTGTATGTTTACCTTGGACACATTCCAGGGCATGCCCACGATAACCTCCAAGAATATCATATTCACACTCGCCAGGAGGGAGTTCCGTACAACCCATCAAAAAACCCATTGGATCTCCACCAAGGACTACGCATGCGGGCATAGGCTCACCATTGGCCTCATATTTGTCACGATGAATCCGACCATGCTTCCCGGGAGATATGTAGAACCCCACCTCTTTTTTACCCTGAATCATCACCCGATATGTTCCAAGATTAATCCAACCTGTATCAGGATCTCTAGTTACATTGTAAGAGCCTGTCCCGATGTAACGCCCACCGTCTTTATCGTGCCACATTGGAGCTGGAAATTTTTCTATATCAATTTCATCGCCCTCCAGAATATTCTCAAAAACTGAGCCGGTATCTACAATTTTATGAGGGATAGATTCGACAGATTTCATATGTTTATGAACACCGTCTGTAAGCTCGAGCTTATTCCATTCTGTTGGAAAACCCATAGTCATACATTTGCGCTTACCAGCAAAAAAGTTAATAAGCATTCTAAAGCCTGGTGGACACCCCGGGACATCATCGAAAACTATGCACGGTGCATTTTCATCGTGCTGTACAACTTCCGCTGCCAAACCAATATCTTCTTCCCAACTCGCACCTTTGACGACCCTAAGTTCTCCAAGCTTTTCTGCTTCTGTGATCCACTCTCGCATATCCTCATAGGTCAAACGGGCGCCGACATTGGAACCTGAATCGACTGCTTTGGCTGTACTATCTGCCATTTAGCAAACCTCCTAATACAAAATTTATTTTATAAAATGGATGGTCAACATAAAATCTTCAATCAACCAACCTGCTTTTTATGGTGCACAATATTGGCACCCTCAATCGATACAATCAACCACATAAAATAGGAATTAATGTAATGTCATGTATATGACCCTAATTTATTGCTATCGGCGATCCGCTGCGCCACATATGCGCCAGCCGTGGTATCTTGATATTTTTTGGGATTTTCCTTGGATATACAGCTTGGAAATGTACTCACGGGAGTTTTGACGTCTGGATCAACAAAAAAGGCAATCGAATAACGGTCAGTATTGCTATTCATGGGCTTCACTCTATGGGGTGTAGAACAATATCGATCATTAGTCCAAGTAGCTACTAAATCTGCAGTATTTATTATTATTGTTTCTGGTATGTAGACAGCATCGTGCCAGAGACCATCACGTCCTTTTACCTGGAGCCCTCCAACATCATCCTGGAAAAGTAGTGTGATGGTCCCAAAATCGGTATGTGCTCCGCATCCAAGTTGTTCTTCCGCCAACTCCTTTTCATAGACCGGGTAGTGAAGATAACGTAAAGCGGTGTTGTCCCCTTGGTGACATTTTCGAAAAAAATCGTTCGGCAAATCCAGAGCAAGTGCAAACGCCTCCATTACAATATTGGCACCCCTCAGAAATTCTTCAAAAGTGCTCTTGGCTGTTGCATAAAATTCTGGAGAAGGCCAAAGCTCCGGCTTGTCGTAATTTTTGGGGACATCACGCATCGTGAATGCTTCTTTAAGATCTGGAGCTATTCGTGAATCTAACCTTTGCTGCTCAGAAGCTTGATACCCATGATTAATTTCTTGGTAGTATCCAGAAAGATCTTTAATTTCCTGACTTTGGGAAAAAAATTGTTTACTCGAAGCAAATGCCGAAGCTAAAATTTCTGGATCAATACCAAGGTTCTTGACATACATAAACCCAACTTTTGATGCTGCCCAGTCTACCTCTTTAGCAACTTGGATGCGTTTTTCGTCATCATTGGCCGTAAAGTTTTTAAAGTCTATAATTGGAATATTTGTCATCAACGGACACTCTTCACGTTACCTAGCGTTCTATCCAGCCAACCGGCTCCTAAAAAAAAATCCCCAATGAAATAGCCTTTGCAATTTATAATATTAGGATAGCACCTTTATCCCTACAAAAGAAGTGAATATTAGGTACTTGATATTTTTGTATCTCGAATCCACTCTTGAATTTAAAAATGGAACAAAACATACCGGGTTTAGAAAATTAAGACCAACTCGCTGATTTAGAATAATTTAATTGGTAATGACTAGCCAAAGCGCTTCGATCAAGTTTACCACGAGAATTCTTCGGTAATTGATTACGTGTGTATATTGCCTTAGGTATTTTTTCCTTTGGTAACTTCGACATACAATACTCAATAATCTCCTCTTCAGAAATTTTTACACCTGATCCAAACACAATATAGGAAACAACCTCTTCGCCATAAATCGGATGAGGCACCCCGATTGTACCCACTTCAACAATACATGGGTGTTGCATTAATACTCCATCAATTTCCAAAGGCGATATATTCATTCCTCCCCGAATTATAAGCTCTTTGAGCCTTCCCGTAATATGCAGGTGATCATCTTCGTCGAAAAAACCGAGGTCCCCTGAGTGATGTCCATCTTTTGGCAGACGCTCTATAACGCCACTAGGCATGAGGTAGCCATACGCCTGTTGTTTTCCTCCACCAACTATAATTTCACCGACTTCACCACGACTTAGCTTTTTACCGCCTAGGTCAACAATCCTAATATCTTGATATTTTTGAGCGGGACCAATAGATCCAATTTTTCTATCCGAACCTCGATGAGCCGCAGTATTTCCGCCTTCGCTTGAACCGCAGCTTTGAGCAAGTTTAATCCCATAAAGTTTCTCAAAAGTTATCCATTGCTTTTCTAACAATGGTGCTGAGCTAGAGGTAAGAAAACGCAGATGAGGTAAATCCTTCCCCCTTATATTCACCGGTTTATTAATCAGCATGTTAACGATTGTTGGAACAACAAAAGCAATATTTGCTTCAGAATTCTTTAGCCAATCAAAATAATTGCTTTTGGAAAACTTTTTTGCCATCACAACAGTGGCGCCTGCGACAAGAGGGGCCCCCAAACTCATATGCTGTGCAGACAACCAACTATAAGAACGACAATCAAATACTTTATCTCCGGGCTCTAGTTCTAAATAATCAGCGGTAGCATCATAATTATAATAAGCTGTTTCATGTGTCTGGATGACACCTTTTGGTTTGGCAACAGTCCCGGAAGTATAAAAAATCACTGCATGATCACTAGGGGATGCTACACTACCAATATTATCCGTTTCTGGAAAAGAACCGAGGATATTAAAAAATCCTGTAGCAGCACCAATGTTTTCCTGCCAATCACCGATGGCAATCCACTCTCCTGGTAAATCAGACTTTAATTTTTGGAGCCCTAGATCTTCTTGGAAAAGAACAATTTTTGGAGAAACTGCTCTAACAATTTCCGAAAGATGTTCTTCGTTCATTTCAACATGAACGGTCGCCAAAGTAGCTCCATAACCTAATACACTGGTAAAAATGATAAGATTTTCGACCGAATTCTCGGCAAGGAGTAAAATCCTGTCGTTTGCTTTAATCTGACGATTATTTAAAAAACCAGCCACCCTATTAGAAATACTATACAAAGCCCCATAATTGATTGACTTTCCCTGGTCAACACAGTGCACATAGGTACGCTCCGGCCAACGCTCAGCGTTTTTTAATAAAACCTGATGAAAACTTTTTGCACCATTTTTAGATATATTCTTCATAGGATTTGTTTAACATCGATAAGATTTAGCGGCAATGTAAGGAGTGGTGTTTAACGAATAAGAAAAGTTGTTATAATTTTATACTACTTTAACCAATCAATAAACTCGAGGTATTTTAAATTGAATAAAACAGTGATCGTTACTGGCGCGGCGAGCGGTATAGGATATGCTTGCGCTAAATTGCTATCACAGCGTGGTTCAAAGGTTGTAGGTCTCGACGTACAGAGAAAAAAACTGGAAAAGCATTTCAGAAATTTAGATAATGCTATTGGCCTATGTGGGGATGTATCCTTAGACCTCGATTGTATTAACGCTGTAAAATCTGCGGTTGAAAATTTTGGGGGTTTGGATGGCCTTATTCATTGTGGTGCCGCTCATTCTAGTGCGCGTTGGGATGAACTTGACCCCAATGATATGAATAGAATACTTGAAATAAACGTTACCGGTTCTTTCCTTATTGCCCGTGCATGTGCAAACCATATGAAGAAAAATAAAAGTGGCTCAATAGTTCTCACCACTTCAGCCTCTGTACTTTTCGGCGTCACGGGAGGAAATGGCCAAGGTGGACCTGCGTATGTAAGCTCAAAAGGAGCTGTAATTGGTCTGATGAGATCAATGGCACGTGCTCTTGGTCCAGACGGAATAAGAGTTAATGCGGTTAGCCCGGGTATCACTGACACCCCAATGGTTGCAAGTTACACAAAAGAACAAAAGACCGCTATGAGAGAGCGTTTCCCACTAAGAAGGTTTGCTAAACCCAAGGAGATAGCAGAAGGAGCAATTTTCCTTATTTCCGACAAAGCTAGTTTCATGACCGGCGAAAACATGCACATAAATGGAGGGTCTAATTTTGGTGGATAGACCAACACCTGCCATGCATAAACATGTAATTAACCGTGTCCAGTTTCACCCAACCACCGAAAATAGGGATCTTGCATATTTTTGAGTTCTTTAATTTCATCTTTAGTAAACCACTTAGAAAAATCCATTTCATCAACCGGATACTTTGAACGCTCATAAACTTGAACACCAAGTGGTGCCGTAGCATCAATACCCATTCCACCATCAGAAACCGAGATATTTCCTATCTTTAATTCTGATGGCTGAAATGCCTGGCCGCGACCATATTCGTTATAAACAATATAATCTTTTTGCGCTGATGCACGCGACTGTATTGCCCACATGACGTCCTCGGGCTGCCATGGATCAATATCCTCATCTACAACGACCACTAATCGCATCCCACGATAAAGGCCCATTATTGCGGTTAACAGGTTACGCTGCATGCCTTCATCTGACCTTCGACGTTTTTTTACCTGAATAACCAGGCCGCCCCATAAAGTCAGTCCAAGCCAACTAGCCACATCTTTTACAAACCCAGGAGCCATCCTTTCACATAGTTCATAAACACTCGCACACATGAAGGGTGCCTCATACCAGAAGGCACCAAAGTGTGGAGTATAAACGATGGGGTTCTTTTTTCTCCTTGTGACAGCGGTAAGTTGAAACGCACGAGGCGTACGATAAGCATGACCCATAGACCGGGCCCACTCAGGATGTAACAATGCGACACCTTGTTTACCCATTCGTTCCGCTTCTTCAGTTTCCCAGACACGCTCTCCTTCCAAAACATAGCCCTCAAGTGACCACTCAGCATTCGCTATAGTATAGGCGTCAACTGTTTTTGCCTTTACAACGTCTACAGGGAAACCCTGAATAGCACCTGCAAATCCAAGTTTATCAGTCTGCCCGGGAAAGATGACCGGATTCATCGTCGAAACGGAGACTAGCTCTGGTCCTACCGGGGGACAAATATTCACAGTGCAAGGCACTTTTTTACCTGGATGATGGGAACAAATTACATCCCCCGCACCACCGGGAACCATATTAATTGAAGCATATTTTTGTCCCTCACGGAAAGACATGCGATACATCGATATCTGGCTTCCACCCCCTGGAACCCACGGCTCACCCATAAAAAGATGTGAACCCGCACCGAAAATTTGTCCACCATCGTTGAACGTATGTGTGGCAACGGGAATGATTTCATGAATATGATTAAAATCTTTTCCCGGAATAAGGATCTCCTCTTGAACCGGGGCAACATCAATTATTCGAGGGGGAATTGGGTTGCTTACCTGTTTAAGGAGCTGATACTTTATATCACGAAAATCTTCGACACCATGAAATCTGTTAACCCGCTCCTTGCGAGAATACAGATTTGATATCATCCGGACTCCGGGGTAACCTTTGATTTTGTTAGCGACAATTACCTTGGAGTTGTCGAACGCCTTTGTAATTGTGCACATCTCAACAAGAGGGTCTACTTCACTATTAATGTATTGGACATCTTCGCCAAGCCATTCAAGCGTGGTACGTAGATCTGTCAGTGCCTGTTCACGGGTTAGTCCGTTAGCGCCCTTCTCTTCAAGTTTAATGGCTATACGATCTGCCATACTGTTTCCTCCAGTAAAACTATTCCCCTATGGGTAGGGTGAATAAATTAAGATTTCATGTCTACGTCAACCGAATTGTCACCTCGGACTCGATTATACTCATAAATTTGTTCTATATTCTAATTTCTTTACAAATTAAAAAGGAATCTGCGATGCTTGATAGCCCACAATTTACCCCTCCCGCAATGACTAATAAGGAAATGAGAGACCAGGAATTTTCGTTATCCGAGAAAAAAACACCCTATGTATTCTCTTTAAAAGGACAACTTCTTGATCAGGGAAGAACAGATAGCGTTCTTGCTGCAACCGACGATTTAACCATCAGATTAAAAGTTTATGCATCGGGTGGTGAAAACGAGCTGCATGCGCACCCTTACGAGGATCATAGTTTCATGATTTTACAAGGCTCAGCAAAATTTTTTGGACCAGAGGATGAAGCCATTGAGTTGGGTCAATGGGAAGGTATCATGCTTCCGCGCGGTAACCTTTATAAGTTTTTTGCAACTAGCGAAGAACCCCTTGTTATGATCCGGGTTGGTAATCCCAATCACAAAAAACAACCTCAACCAACACGCCTGAATGCAGAAGGTAAAGAGATGCGAGGTGATTCGAAAGAAAACAAATCAGTAGAGGTTATTTTCCGAAAAGACAGTTTCTTTGGAGATTAATATTTGAATTCCTTTTAATAGACTTAATCCCTGATGTCTTGTAAAAACCACTCAGTCGGTATTGTCCGGCCAACTTTTTCTTGTAGGGCCTTCTCGTAAACGAGGCCGCCTACCGATGAAAACTGCAACCCTTGGTTACCCATATTATGGTAAAATGTTATCTGTCTGTCATCTGTTCGCCCAAGTGAGGGATTATTTATCAAGTCCCCAAAGGAAGGAAAATTGACTATAAAATTAAAATTGTCTTGTTTTCCAGGCAGTCTTTTGCGCTCCTCCTCAGAGCCGGCCACCCACGCCATGGGGCTGTGACCGATACCTTTCTCGGTATCCTTACTTTCGATATCCAATCCACTTTCTCCTTGAGATATTTTAACATCAACACGTTGAAGGACTTCATTCGAAATTTCCATGGGCCCAAGCATCGTAACGTGTTGCCCCTCTGACAACCAATCAGCTTCAAAGGTCGGGGCCATAGAATCAGTGCAACTAGAAACAATGTCAGAATCCCGGACCGCCTCTTCTGGATTATCTACTGCTTCAACCTCTATATTTAGTCGGCGCCCCATTTCAGAAGCGTAAGCATCGCGATTTCTTTTCGTAGGACTGTAAACCTTAACTTTTGTAATTTTCCTAACAGCACAATAAGCCTGAAGGTAGGTTCTAGCCATTCCACCTGACCCAAGCATACCAACCGTAGTTGCATTTTCACGAGCAAGGTATTTTGCACCTATACCACTGCCACCGCCAACTCTCATATGCTGCAAAATACCGTCATTGATAAAAGCCAACGGCTCTCCATTCATCGTCGAAAAAAGCATTATCAGACCGCAATATGTCCCCGGCTCTATACAGTATTTATCTTCCGTCCAACTACCGTTGGCGGCCATTGGCCATGTCATAATGTCTGATTTCATCCGAATGGCTAGATAACCACCGGAACACCCCTCCATTGTGCCCCACCGATAGTAGCCATCCTCTCGTTCACATGGCGCGTAAATATCTGACCGGGGCCGATGGGTCGCCGTTCCTTCCGCAAGATCACGAAAGGCCTTTTCCTGAGCCTCTATGCAGTCTTCCATATTTAAAATTTTTTCTACAACATCATTGTGTATAAATAACATCAGACCCCTCCCGTTTCTAGAAATTTACATGTAAAATTCTAAAACGCAGACTGCTAAATTTTAACCTCAGTGACAAATATGTTCTCATCTATAAGTTTTTGATATAAGTCCCTCAGCCCTCAACACCTGTAACCCTGTTCCCATAAAATCTAATTTTGTGATTTCAGAATATTCAAAATTAAGGACCCCAAACTTGATTAACCGGTCTTAAATTAAAACAACATCTTAAGAAAATTATTTATTGCACACTATCCTCCGCAACCGCACGCCTGCGGAGATCTTCCAGCATCCAGTAATCCGCATCTGGCAATACACCAGCTTTCTTTAACCCCTGACAAATCGCTAGGGCCTTAGCCCACCACCCATGGTTAGGACAAGTCTCGCCAAGTTTCGTACAAGTCACGATAAGATCTCGTTGAGCTTCTAAATATTCCGGGTTTAGGTCGGCAAGGTTCTTAGAAATTATATAACTTCTCTCAAAATAAGCTTTGGCACTAGGTAAATTCCCCGAATTTTTTCTTAAATCTCCCAACCTGTTGAGACTAAACCAAACATCACGCTGTAATTGACTATTTTGCGGATCTTCTTCAGCGAGCCGTTTAGATATCTTAAGGCCTAAATTATATCTATCGTTGGCAGAATCAAAATTCCCGAGTTTCTCAAGCGCACCGCCAAGCCGATTTAAACTGACAATTATATCTCTTAAGGTTTCGGTATTTTTGGGGTTTCTTTGGATGATATTTTCCAATATTTCCAAGCTCTTCTCAAAAAGATTTAACGCTCGCAAATATTCCTTATTTTCCATTAATGCGTCTGCCAGCTGACTATTCGCCATCGCAACTTCGCGCTGCGCATTATTACTCGCCGGATTAAGGGCGGCCAGCCTTTCTTTCACTTTAAGCCCGTTCTCTAAATCTATTATTTTAACTAGAACCGGACCCGGTGTCGCTGGAACACGGACATCGGGGGCGTCAACAGTTAACTTTTCTTTTGCCTCTAAGCTTCTATTTTTTAAAATTAACCCCCGTTTATTAGTTTCTGTACTTGGATTAATAAAGCATTCTAAAATCTCTAATACATTCCTTTCGACTTTCGGACTTATTAGAGCTTCCTCGGATTCTCTTATTCTTACTCCGGATTTATTGACATTTAATCTGAGAGGATTTTTTTCAACCCCGAGGTATTGCCTGATACTGCGTTCAATTTCACCGGCCTCTAAGGTAGGATTGTTTAACGGAGACGCCCCTTCTTGAATTGCCGATCGTCTAGAGCGATCCTCAAAATTTTTAGACTCAAAACCCAACGTCTTTGAGTCAATAGTCACTAAACTGCTGTCAATACTCTTAGGAGACGCTATAAAAGGTTCACCGCTATCGCCCTCTTTTGATTTAGCTGCTTCCCGATCTGCTGCGTCTTTTAAAGCCATAAAAAAAATTAATGTTAGCAATGCTGGAATTACAATAAAAAGAATCCAATCCGGTGTAGCTTCAACAAATGGCAAGATTGATTCTGGAATGATTTCAGGAAATTTAGCCCTAGTTTCTTTTATAAACTCCGTATACCAAGANNCAATTCCATAAAANGANNAGACCGCTTGGAGCCATAACCANTCCATAAAAGAANCCAATAANCTTATAATNNTTGCAACGAGCAATATNGATTTGTTCCAAANNGATATAANAAANATNGATAGGNCTTCAAACCACTGTGACAGCAACTTCGGAAATACCCCGGTANACCAGNTNATTATGCTATCAAAATCCATNAGGCCTCTTTTCNAATGNTNCTATGAANTTATTCTTAATAAAAACAAATAGAAAATCATCAATGACCTCTTTANTATTATTAAAAGGTTTTTAGCGCGAAAGTTCGCCAGTANTCGATATTATACTTTAAACTCACTCTGCACCTCCNTCGGAAACATATCCTCTGGTTTTAANTGCTTATGGAATAGCCCCTGCTCATATCCATAAAGCAAAAAGGCTTCCAGNGTNNTGCGGTTTGGNTCTATACCATATGGATAAAAATCATCTCCAAATAAATCCCTTNATTCCTCCGCCATATCNTAAATCCAACCNACGGGTACCCTGCAGGCAGTTATATCAAGCATTCTCTCCATGGAACGNTTTTTAGCTTCNGTCAGAGCNTTACACATACTTTGTGCAANCCAAGGATTGGNTTCAAAAACNTCACGCCTTATTGCATAAAGATGCATGATAGGCCAAATACCGGTATCTCGATAATATTGTTTTTCAACTTCGCGATAGTTTGGAAACAATCTTACTATTCGGGGGTCACGTTTTTCTACCAATTCCGGGGCATGGGCTGTCAAAATTGCATCAATTTCGCCCGAGAGTAGCATGCTACTTAGCGATTTTTCTGGCTCCGGATTTAATACTATCCCCTTAGGCAAGTTAAGCGCGACCTTCTCCTTCCGACCAGGCTGATTTACCCCAGCCTGATACCATTCTATTTCCGTCAATGGTATGCCAACATCATGCTCAATCCATCCTCTGGAATAAACAGAAGCGGATTGACCCCATTCAGGCACGCCGACACGCCTGCCACGTAGATCCTCTGCTTTCTTTATTGGTCCATCAGGAAGAATATAAACAGAAGACTGACGAGCAACGCGAGAAGGGAAAATTGGTAAACCGACGAACCTCTCATCGCCTTGACTAATCATGGAGGTGTATTTTCCACTGGAAATNTCGGATATATCAAATTCTTCAAAATTAATGAAACGGTAGAACATTTCTTCAATTTGTAATGTGATCGGNACCAGCTCAATACCCTCGGGTTCGACCGTCCCCATTGTCACGTCACGTACATGTTCATAGTCACTGGTGGCAAAGCTAAGCCTCAGTCGCGAATTAGACATATTATTTACTCCACAAAATTTTAAATCCGTTGGCTAAATACCTTGGTCAAAAGAATCTCCTAGATAGCAAATACCATTAAAATAATTCTTCCAGACAACAAGGTTACGGCGGCAAGACGCTACAAGCTCATCTTCAAGGTTGAGATCGTCGGCATAGTTTGCCNCATTCCGCAANCCGAGCCCTGAGTGTTCAAGGTCTGCCTCAGTATGCAATTTGAAGAAACCAACGTCATCATCTGATAAATTCCACANTTCCTGAGAACAGGCATCAATAATATCAAGTTTGATATCCCAAATTGGACAGTTTGTTGCAACTTTGAGTTTTAGAACAGAGTTTCGATGCCGATTGTTTTGACGATGCTGTAAAACAAAGGCACGGCAGCGGTTTTTCATCCATGCATCATCCTGAAAAATCANCGTTCNGGAAACAAATGCATTTACTGCATTATCCAAACCCTCAATCACATTATTTTTGACCAACGCCTTTTTCCTTTTTAGTGTTATACGCCCTTAAATATCAAATGTTTCACGCTCAGACCACCTTTGCGGTCAATCTTGAACTTGTCATATAAACAAAACAATCATCANAAATGTCGATTTATAGATACACTAAAAAAAAAATGGTATNATTGTTTTTATTGATTAAGAATTAGAGGCACTACAATGGGTAAAATTCAAGATTCGACCCTGTCGGAATCAATTCTTCCGCCCAAAACCTTAGCGCAAATGGAAGCTCTGAATAAGGAAGCGGCACCACTCCACATATGGCTCAGAACCCATGCAAATGCCCCACAAAAACAACCTTGGCATTTTGGGCTAGAAGAAAAACCTCCTGAATTGGAAAAATATCCCAAAAGCNTAACCTCACCGCCACCGATATATCGTCCCGCACCCTACCTATGGAAATGGACTGACATTGAGCCTTACCTTCATCGAATTGCCGAAATTGCTCCTTTAGAATTTACAGACCGACAGCAATTTTTACTCTTAAATCCGAGCCTAGATAGATCCTTAAGTGTCACCAAAACTATCAGAGTTGCCTTATCNATTTACAAACCCGGCGACGAGGCTATTAACCATATGCACTCACCTAATGCTAGCCGAACAATTTTGTCTGAGTTTGGAGGCTATACAAAGGTGGATGGTGAGACCTGCAAAGCCCAACGAGGCGATTTAATCCTTACTCCAAATGGCACCTGGCATNGCCACGGTAATAAAAGCAAGGACCCGGTGATATGGATGGATGTCTTGGATTGGCCTTTATTGGAGTATCTTGATTGCATCTGGATTACGGAGGAGGACCAATCCCAAATGCCCAATACACCAAATCATTCAAAAAACTATTCCTCACGTCATTTTGGCAGAGGGGGAATGGTGCCTGTATTTTCTTCTGAAACTCGCGGCATTGGCCATGGTAATTCACCATTAATGCATTACAANGGTCAAGACATCAGACACACACTGGAAGAACTTGCAGGGGATGANGGCGATCCATTTGAAGCAATCAAGATAAAATTCACTAATCCTATCAATGGTTCATCAGTCTTCACTACGCTGGGCTACTCCGCGCAGTTGCTGCGACCTCAGGAAANTACNCTCCCCTCTCGTCAGACGGCTAGCACACTGTATTGTTGTATCTCTGGCGGNGGATATACAGAAGTTGCTGGCAAAAGACTTGAATGGGGGAAAAACGATATCTTTATTGTGCCCAACCATTTATGGCATCACCACGCAAACTTGGATGATAGGAAAAACGCAATACTATATGCTATTACGGATGCGCCGCTTTTACAACTTATTGGACATTTTCGATCTCAAGGTAAAACTAAAGATGGAACCTTGATTGATTTAAATACNTAACTTCTAACGTANNACAAACGGGTTAGGCACTTCAGTCNCCGNGGAAATCCATACACATTTTTGTTGTAGGTATTCCTTTATCATCTCCTGACCACTTTCTCTGCCTAAACCTGATTGCTTATAGCCACCAAATGGAGACATGTAACTCACCGCCCGATAGGTATTTACCCAGACTGTCCCCGCCTCTAACCGGTCTGCCATAACCATTGCTCGCCGAATATTTTGTGTCCAGACACCTGCCGCCAGTCCATAAACAACATCATTACCAATATGGATTGCTTCCTCTTCATTTTTAAATGGAATAATAGACAGAACTGGACCAAATACCTCCTCTTGAGCGATTCTCATCGAATTATTAACACCGGTAAAAATCGTGGGTTCCACGAACCAACCATTACCGCATTCTGGTGCATCGGCTTTGGTCCCGCCAAGAACAGTTTCCGCACCCTCATCTTTGGCAATGTTAATATATTCAAGTATTTTTTCATATTGAGGGATGTTGGTGACCGGTCCGACTTGAGTATCCAAATCCATCGGATCGCCCATTTTTGCCGTCTTAGCTAAACCGACCAACTTGTCAACAAATTCATTATGTATGCTCTCTTGAACCAGCAACCGTGAACCAGCTATACAGGTCTGACCAGTCGCAGCGAATATACCGGAAATTGCTCCTTTTACAGCATTATCAATTTCAGCATCCTCAAATACAATATTAGGAGACTTGCCTCCNAGTTCCATTGTNACATGCTTCATGCCTTTGGCAGCGGATTGATATATTTGACANCCGGTTGNATCTGAACCTGTAAACGCAACCTTTGCTACNTTTNGATGTTCTACCAANGGCGCTCCAACGTCNGCCCCAAANCCGGTGACCACATTTATAACACCCGGAGGGAAGCCTACTTTTTCAATTACTTTCATAAATTCCAGAGTCGACACAGAGGTATATTCAGAAGGTTTAATAACAGTAGTATTCCCGGCGGCAAGCAACGGGGCTAATTTCCAGGTTAAAAGAAGCAATGGTGAATTCCAGGGAATAATACAAGCGACGACCCCTAGCGGTTCCCATACCGTATAATTGAAAGTAGAAGGTTTATCGATTGGAATAACTGAGCCCTCGATTTTGTCACAAAGCCCACCATAATATTGATACCATTGTGTTAGATATTTACACTGCACACCCATTTCGGCGATTAACTTGCCGTTATCTTTCGTTTCCATTTCNCCAAGGTGTTCAGACGCTTCAAGAAGNGCATCACCGAGTTTTCTCAATAGNGAACCACGCGCCGANGCGGTCATTGACCTCCACTCCGAACCCGGCCGTCCAGCCTGCCANGCGGCCTCAACNGCGGCGTCTACATCAGCNGGGCCACCTTTGGGGATTAATGCCCAGGGCTTTGCCGTGTAAGGATTGAAACTTTCGAAAGTCTCCCCACTTTCAGCATCTNTCCACTGACCATTAATTATCATTTTGTTAACTTTCAGGTCGGCCATTATACTAATTCCTTTTTAAGCTAATTTATCACGTTCAAAGTTACATATGTCCAACTAGGTTTTCTCGAAACCGGTGTTTCAAAAGAAGTCCATCCCTTGGTGGCAAAGTCATTGGCAGGGGCCCATCTTTNACTTTNATATTAACAAGTACCGGGCCGGTTTCTTCGTAAAGTATCGGTATAGATTTTATCAATTGATTTTTATTATAGACCATTTGTGCTGTCCGAAATCCCGCCCCTAATGCCATTTGGGCAAGGTCTACACCGTAGTGAGTATGGGTCTCTTGCATACCCGTTTCCCCATAACGCTGGTTGTCAATTATACAGACAGCAAAATTTGATGGTTTTTGTACCGCTACCGTTGCTAAACCACCAAGCCCCATAAGCATTTCGCCATCACCAGTAATAACAAGAATACGCCGTTTAGGCTGTGCCAAGGCAAGACCAAGACCGGTTAAGACTGCTCCGCCCATTGCCCCCCAAAGGTAAAAATTATTTTGATGATCGCCTACTGCAGCCACATCCCAGGTGGGTGCTCCGAGACCGCTAATCACTAACAATGACCCGCGATTCTCTAAAATTTTCGCTACAACCTGACGGCGGTTTAAAATAATATTTGGTTTGCGGTCCATTACTTATTCCAATCCTTATAACCTACGACACGTTGCCCAATTAATACAGCAACCATTCTTCCACCCTCGAATGCGAGTTTACATGCAGCCTCAACTGTTTCCGGAATATCTTCAGTTTTATCAGCGCGGTGCACTATGACGCCCGCAGCCTCAAGTACAGATTGTGTAGCTTGACCCATCGGCACCTGCCACGGATTGAACTCACCCCATTCCCCTCGCATAGTCACAAGCATCAGCAAAGGAAAGCGACATTCACTGGCCATACCAAGCATATTAATAAGATTGCCCACTCCNGAGGATTGCAGAAGTAACGCACCGGCTTCACCACCAAGCCACGCACCCGATAAAACCGCAACGCCCTCTTGCTCGGACGTCAGGGAAACTGTTTTTACGACATTGTCCGATATCGCTTTTTGGATAAGTGATGTNTGCCCGGCGTCGGGAACGTAGACAATCTGATTCACTTTATGTTTTTTTAACACTTTAAAAACTGAACCGGACCAGTCGTTTTTATTTGAAACTGCCGTCATTACGGTCCTTCACTAACTACTGTCATTCGAAAGCGTCTGGAGACATAAGTTCCATCTTTTGGTGCATTAANCCTGGGCGCCGATTTACCTGAAACCTTTACAACACCGAAATATGGCCCGGGTTTCCGAAATATTATCGGAATTTGTGTTTCAAGCTCTAAGCCCTTGGTGATAAGAGCTGTGCTTTTAAATCCCGAGGCCTGTGCGATCCCCACAAGATCTACCCCGCGCCCCGTNTGGGTGTGCTGATTACCCGTCGCACCATAAGCCTGATTATCAATAACAATTATTGAGAGGTTATCTGGTTTCTCCACACCGATTGTCGCAAGACTACCGACACCAGCCAGTATTTCTCCATCGCCAGTAATTACAAGAATACGCCTCTTAGGCTGCGCAATAGCTACCCCGAACGCAACCATACATGCNCCTCCCATAACTCCACCAAGATACATATTTTTAGGATTATCACTGAAAGAAGCGACGTCATGANCCGCATTNCCTATTCCAGCCACTACTGCGGCATTTCCACGCGATTCTAAAATTCGATGAACCACACTTCGGCGTTGCAGGGAATATTTCAATTTTGAAATTTTAGTCACTAGCCTCTGCTCCCGCTATTTGAAATTCTTTGAGAAATAACAACGGAGACTGCACGGCTGGAATCAAAAGCTAGTTTTGCAGCCGCATTTACTGTTGTTAGAATTTCCTCGGGCTCNTCAACCCGATGGACAATAACCCTAGCTGCCTCAAGAGCTGGGATAGTAGTTTGTCCCATGGGTATCTGCCACGGAAATGTTTCGCCCCACTCTCCGCGCATNGACACAAGAGATAGAAGCGGTATCCGGCATTCTTGCATCATCGACAACATATTTATGCAGTTTCCTACCCCGCCCGACTGCATCAAAAGAACACCCCGTTGGCCACCTAGCCAGGCTCCAGCCATTTGAGCGATGCCCTCTTCTTCTGTAGTAAGAACCACAGATCTAATAGTTTTATCCATCTGACAACATCTAATCAGATTAGCCAGACCGCCATCAGGTACATATGCAACCTGTTTAATGCCTATTCTTTTAAATAGTTTGTGGACATCTTGGGACCAATGCCTTCTGCTAGAAACTTTTTTCTTCATTACTTTATCGTTTCTCCAATATTTTCATTTTGAGGTCGAGCCACTTAACGCTTCCGCGCGCTGCTACCAATGCACTCATCTCATCGAGAAATATGTTCCCTCCAAAATAACCAGTTTTAAACCAACCCGTGCGCGTCTCTGGATCTCGCCTAAATTCTTCAAAACCAAAAGTTCCATCTTCCCTTTCAAAAATATCAACACACCGATCTCCGTCAAAAGTCTCAATCGAATTTAGGATGACAGAAGCCATGCATCACCAACTATGCTCTTAAATACAACAGGCAACTGAAACAAGTAGCCTCTCAATTCAATATTGGATATCTTTTTTGTAATAAAAAACAAGGTTGTTTTATCGTATATTTCGTTTCAATCTGGCCCAATGTTATCGAAATTTCCACTTTTCTGAATTAAAACACGTTACAATTTTTAAGGATTTATAAATCTTAAAGGAGTAAATGGAATGAATATATATTCGTCTATTTATACAACGGCAGCTGCAGTGCTTATGCTTTCAGCATTTTCGGTGTGTGCAAAACCTATTTCTGAAATCAATGCCCATAATTTGTTNTCCCAAAAAAATTTCCTTTCCGAAAATTATTTTAACAAAAAATATAAACGGCAGAAAAGACAAGCACGGAAATTTATGCGTCTCTATGACCTTAACAATGATAGAAAAGTTACCGTTAAGGAAATTATAGAGGATCAAAATCGAATGCTTCAGGCCATCGATATGGATAACAGCCGNGGACTTTCTCCTAAGGAAATGCGGCGGCGCGGTAGTAATCTCAAATTATGGCAATCAGTTACTATGTTTGATCTTCTGGATGATAACGGTAACCAAGAAATAACCGCTCTGGAATTATCAAGGCCTGCGNAGCGCTGGTTCAATCGTCATGACCTTAATGGCGACGGCGCCCTAGAAACATCTGAAATCTTTAGTAGTCTAAAAAGAAACAAAAGGGGTAAAAAACAAAGGCGACGTTTTAGAATGTTGATGAAATTTTGTGATTTAAATGAAGACGGAAAGGTTACAATAAAAGAAATTGTTAGCACTCAAACCCGTATACTTCGCGCTCTTGATATCAACAATAACAAGTCTCTATCTTTAAAAGAATTAAAACGTCGAGGAAGAGGTTTAAAACGCTGTCGCACATTTAAAATATTTGACCTTCTAGATATCAATGGGGACGGTCAAATAACGGCAAACGAGCTTCATGCCCCTATGAAACGATGGTTTAGGCGCCACGACGCCAATCGAAATAGCTCGATAGAATCCGTTGAAGTACCGTTAAGAAAATGGCCCCGGTTTTTGAAAAAAATGAAAAATAAAGGAAGGGGCTCTAAATAATACTTTCAAAAACCAGATTTAAACCTTAAACCCCGTNCTAAAACTCTAAAAATTCAGACTACTTACCTACATATTTGGGCTTGCGTTTTTCTGCAAAGGCATCAATTCCTTCCATGTAGTCTTGGGTAGATCGCAACTTTTCATAGGAGTGTCCTTCTATGTCTAGTGCGACCTTTAAACTCGTGTCATAGACAGAATTAAGAACACGCTTCAAAGCCCTTAATGCTAGCGGCCCCTTCGCGTTCAAATCAGCCGCATACCGCTCGACTAATTCGCTAAGAGACGCACCATCATCAACGACTTCAGTTAACAGGCCCCACTCTTTTGCCTCTAATGCTGGAATGCGTTTTCCGAGCATGATCATATCCTTAGCCCTCGTTAGGCCAACTACTTTTGCAACCCGAACACTTCCACCTGAACCCGGCATTTCCCCCAAATTAATTTCAGGCAATGCCACCATCGTATCCTTCGTCGCAAGCCTGAAATCACAAGCCATCGCCAGTTCAAAGCCAACTCCAAATGCGTACTTTTCTAGCACCGCTATGACTGGTTTAGAACACCTTTCTGGTGCCCCTATATTCCACGCGAGATCAGACATTCCATCAAACGGGATATCTGGAAAACTCTTTACATCACCACCTGAGGTAAAAATTTCACCATCACCCCGGATTACAATTACCCCAACATCAGCGTCTTCATCCATTGCTTCAATTAAAGCTCGGATCTGAGATCTACCCTTGTAAGAAACGATATTCAGTGGAGGACGNGAGAGAAAAAGGTAACCAATTTTTTTCTTGTTGTCTATTTCAACGCGCAGGCCATCCAAGTCCCTTAATAGCTCTCCTCTTTCAGCTGCATAATCCTTNCTCATATTCTAATCTTTCTTATAAAATGTTACTGTTTTCGCTGAGGGCAGTGTAATTGCCCTCCCTCAACTGACGTCTTAACAATTTCCCTGACGCTGATCTTGGTAACTGCTCCACAAATATATATTGTCGAGGCCGCTTAAATCTCGCCAACTTTGAGTTAATACAATGAGTATCAATTTTTTCCTCATCTACATTACCGTTCTGAGGTTCAATGAAAGCAACTACCTTTTGTCCCATTCGTTCATCTGTTAAACCTACAACCGCCGATTGCGAAACCAAATCACACTCTGACAAAATATTTTCAACCTCTTCAGGATGGATATTTTCTCCTCCGGAAATAATCATGTCATCCACTCTTCCTGAGAGGAATAATTCTCCGTCTTCATCAAGATAACCAAGGTCCCCTGTAAAGTACCAGTCCCCACGAATTGCTTTCTCGTCTGCATCCGGTCGTTTCCAATAACCCGAAAAAGCCTCNGGGCTTTGCATGGAAGCGATAACTTCACCTATTTCACCGGGCTCCGTCACTTCTTCTGGTTCCACTAATTTTTTACTGTCAGCACGAACCACTTTGACTACCTGATTCAATCCGGGGAGGCCAGCTGAACCGGGTTTCTTGTCAAGGTGATCACAAAATGTAAAAGTAAAAATTTCGCTTGAACCATAGTAATTGGCAAAGATTTCCGGCTGGATTTTTTCTATACAACGTCTCTCAAGTTCACTAGTCATCGACATGCCTGCATAGGCAACATTCCTTACCGATGTCATACTTGTGGTCTCAAAACTGTCCTGCATCAATATGTCGTGAAACATGGTCGGCACAAGAAACAGGGTGTTTACCTTTTCTTTTTTGATTATCTGAAGGGCGTCTTTCGCATCAAACCCTCCCATATTAATGAAAGCACCNTTAATCATAGNAGAACAAAGTAGAAGTCTTATTCCCATTGTATGAAACATGGGCATTACACCAAGAGCCACATCACCAAATTGATATCTGAGATGAGCGATGACAGAAACACCGGCAGTCCGTTCTGCAAGATGCGAACGCGGTACACCCTTGGGCCTGCCCGTTGTTCCTGAAGTATAAAGCATTAGACATGTATCGCCATCTACGGCTCCGTACGGCCCAGATAGAGGTTTTTCGTGCAGCAATTCATTAAAATTGAACCCGGTTTCGTTCTTTCCTATATAGACGACAGAAGCATCAATCTTGTTCTTTAAAGTGGCTATTGTCTCCCTTGCATTATGATCATAAGCGATAACTCGTGGCGTAGCATCTTCCAGTACAAACTTTATGTCTTCAGCAGTAGCTCTCCAATTAAAAGGCGTAAATATTGCTGCTAACATTTGGCATGCCCAATACAAAGTAGCCATCTCGTAGCTATTCTCGGTTATACAAAGGAGGCGATCTCCTTTTCTCAATCCCAGTTTGGAGATGCCGCAAGCGATTCGTCTAACATCCAATTGCCAACTCGAAAACTCGCGTCTCAAACAACCATCAATAAATGCAAGTGAAGCAGGCTGGCGCGCAACTGTTGAATCAAAAATGTTACCAAGGTCCATAATTCTGAAGCCACACCCTCTATTTTACTGAGATGGAGGCCGTAACCCTTGCAAATCTTTCCAGCATTCCGTTGAGCATTTGGTTAAGTTCGTCATTCAAGATTTTGCCGTCTACCATCTCCTTGTTTGCCTGGGCAAGGGAAAAACTCTCGCCCGACAGCCACATTCCCATAAGGGACAAAGTTGGCCGTATGGCAATTAGACCCCGCGCACCACCAACGAAACTGGGCGCCGCCGATGCCAAAAAACAAACCTTACCAGCAGTGGGATAGGGTCTAATCCGTGACAACCAGTCTATGGAATTCTTTAAAGGCCCCGGAACACCATGATTATATTCTGGCGATACAATGACTACCCCATCTGAGGCTGAAATTCTGTCAGCCATTTTTTTTGTGCCATCTGGGATACCGGTAGCAGTTTCTAAATCACCATCAAAAAGAGGCATCTGAAAATCACGAAACTTAGCTAAATCAACCTCGACATCAAGATTTTTAAGTTTGGAAGCAATTATTTCCGCTAATTGGTGATTTAAAGACCCTTCTCTAAGTGAGCCTGCAAATGCAAGAATTTTCATAAATTTATCTCTCTGTATAAGTGTTACATAAATTTCTTCATACGAAACCATAATAGGCGAGCCCTAAATGGTCTACATCACTATCTACACTATTACCTTTTTCAGATACGAAGTGCTTTGCCAAGGGGTAGGGGTAAATTTTTAGGAGCGGGCAAAGATTCATCTATGTTTTTTCAATATCCCTCTCAACTTTCTATATGAAGGCTTGGGTTTTAAACAAATTACAGATAGATTCGAGGTCATAGGAATTGGGAGCCACAACAAAGAATAGTTTCCTTTGCCATTGTTAAAACCATTGGTGCTATTNTGGGATAGTGAGGCTGTGTNAAAATGCGACTAATAAAGGAATATATAGCCCCCAAGAATTCCGGCTGGGCGACTGAATTGATAGCTGGACAAATATTAAAACTTACTGCTCGAACGATTATAGATTTTGTTGCTTTTGACAGGAATAACTTTGGTGAAGCCTTTGACCAAGCCCCGACAAAAGAGGCAAGCAACTGTATTTATCTTAAAGAGGGTCACCAAATGTTATCGCGTAGCGGCAAACCGCTTCTAACATTTATAAAGGATGAATTTAAAGGTAAAGGAACCCATGACTTACAATTTGGCATGTGTGGCCGAGCAAGACACAAACGCGCCGCTGAAGAAGGACGCCTCAGTGAATACCTACATGGCAAAGATATGGAATTGCCCGATCACGGCTGTACCGAGAATCTTACCTGGGCTTTGGAGCCATGGGGTATCCCATATGAAAACATTCCTAGTCCGGTCAATTTTTTTCAAAACATGAAAATTAATCAAAACAACGGGTGTATGGAACGCACTCAGAATCGTCCCNACGAACCNGTAAATTTGGAGCTCCTAGCAGAACGTGATTTACTTGTCGCATTTAGCGCATGTCCAGACATGGCCTCAAAAACGAGAGGCCTCGAGGTTAAAGCAACCGTGTTGGGATTGAAATAAATGGAATTAGAGAAATTAAAGCCATGAAAATTATCAGTGAAGAAACCATTAAACCTCACCAAGGCTGGATGGGAAATATTGACCGCGGACAGGTATTAAAAATTACCGGTCAAAGTGTAATCGATTTCAATGCCTTTAACAGAGAGGACATACGAGAATATTTTGATACGGCGAGGACAAGGATATACAATCTTAACATGTATCCAACNACTGGGCATCGTCTGTTTAGTAAACAAAATAACCCAATGATGAAAATACTGTCAGACGGATTTTCTGGTATAGGCTTGCATGATTTGCAATCTGGTCATGGGTGCGCTGATGGGATATTATCTGTCTTATCGCCGCTCAATATTNCCTATGAAAACTTACCCGACCCGTTGGGTTTTTTCCGTAACCTTGATATCAGCGAAAACGGTCACATCCGTCCCAAACCAAAGGGCCCCTCAACCGAGGTATCAATAGATCTTGAAGCGGAAATCGACCTTATTTGCGCTATTATGAATTGTCCGGCATCCGAAACCTCAGCTTCCGCGGCTGATGCAAGAGTGACAATCTTGCGACCCTGAATGTTTAAAGGAGGATANAAATGAAAATCATTAAAGATGAATTTGTGCCAGCCAATTCGGGGTGGGGTGCGGCTATGACCAAGGGCCAAGTGCTGCGTTTGACCGCTAAGACAATTATCGATTTTGCATGTATTAATCTTAACAATCTTGATGAAAGGTTCGACCAAGCTCGTACCAAGGTTTACAATATGAAACTGTGGATTACAAAAGGTGACGTTCTTTATAGTAAACTTAATAATCCAATGATGACTATAACTGAAGATCAATTCGCGGGGTTAGGATATCACGACTTACAATACGGAACATGCTCAGGCCCCCGATATGCCCGAGCCAAAGAAGAAGGGCGACTAAACCAGTATCACCATGGAGACGATATACCCATTCCAGATCGCGGATGCTGGGAGAACTTGATTGATGGTTTTCGTCAATGGAATATACCCTCCGAACTTATTCCGAGCCCATTAAATATTTTTCAGCACGTGGATATTGATACATCAACAGGAGAAATTCAGCATACGCCAAATCGTCCAAAGGAACCAATTTATGTGGATTTTCGTGCCGAAATGGATCTTGCAGTAGCGGCGAGCGCATGCCCGGATCTCGCCGCTCCAGAATTTGGTCAGCCTATCCAAGCAATGATTTACGAATTATAGGAATTGGGTTCGTAAGTACGACGAACAAATTCTTTAAAATCAGTTGGTCGGCGCCCAAGTATCCAACCGAGTACCTTATCACTACCGACAAGGCCATGCTTATCATAGTACGGAAACATTTTAGACATCATTGACAGGGTGTATTTGTTCAAACCAATCGCCTTTCCGTGTTCAAGAAATTGGACGAGTGGTTGTTTTTCAGCGATGATGTTCCTACCCAATACAGAAGTCAAAATTTTGGCCTTTTCAAGAAGAGTAATAGAGGGACCAGCAATCTCAAAAATTCCATTAAAGAAATTACTATTGTCTGTTATTTTTACGGCCACCTCAGCTACATCTTCAAGGTCGACCAAGCTCATTGGTGCTTCAGTATCATAAGCCATTCGATGAATGCCACTTTCTAACATTTTTTCCCACATGGGTAGCATGTTTTGCATGTAAGAGCCGACCTGAAGAATGGAATATGGAACCCCTGAATTAATTATCGACTGTTCAACGAAATGACGTTCCCAATGATGTGGAAGGGCCTCTATTTGCGTGTGGAGAACAGAATGAAAAACAAGATGATTGATATGTTCCGACTGACAAGCGGAAATTATATTTTCTCCGTTTAACCTCTCATTTGGGTCCATGTTTGGCGCGACGTAGTATACGGCGCTTACTCCTTCCATAGCATGAAACACCTCTTCTTTGTTCGCTAAGTCGGCCGTAATTACATCGCCTACGCCCATCTCTCTGGCCGTTTGGGCGGAGTTCGCCTTGCGAACCATTGCTTTAACCTGCTTTCCTGAGGATACTAGAGCCTTGGTAATGGCTTTGCCTGTTTTTCCGGTAGCACAGGTGACGAGGATCATTTTAATTTTTCCTATTTATTTTAATCTTTGTTTTCTGGTAATTATTTTTCTATGGGCGTTTCAGTGTCTTGAAATTTAAGTGAAACAGAATTCATGCAGAAGCGTTGATTGGTTGGAGGGGGGCCATCGGGAAAAACATGACCAAGATGCGCATCACATTTCGCACACTTGACCTCTACCCTCTTCATGAACATTGAATAATCTTCATGCAGTTCCACGGCCTCTTTTGATAATGGAGCAAAAAAACTAGGCCAACCCGTCCCCGAGTTAAATTTTGTTTTAGAAGCAAATAGTGGATTTCCACAGCATGAACAAACAAAAATTCCGACCGCCTTAAAATCATTATATTTACCTGTAAAGGGTGCTTCCGTTCCACCCTGGCGACAAACGTGAAACTGCTCCGGACTTAGGTTTTTTTTCCACTCATCTTCAGATTTCGTTATCTTATTGACCATTCATCTATTCCCTTTCAAGCGCATTCCCTTATCCGAAAAAATTAAATTTTATCAATCTTCCATGCGAATACGACTTCTTCCCTTCTTCACGATGCCATTACGACGCTTTTTTTCAAGGCGTCGTTCTTTTTGGGCCTTCCCGACCTTTATCGGGTGACGATATTTGGGTTTTGCAATTGCATTCTTTATAATTTGGCACAACCGCTCAACTGCGTCTTCACGGTTTCTTTCTCTTGACCTAAATCGTCTGGCAGTAATAACAATTACTCCGGAACTTGTCATGCGAGACCCGGCAATATGCTGTAGTCTTTTAAAAAGGTTTGAGTTCATTACCAAACATTGTTTTGCATCAAATCGCAGCTGAGCCGCAGTAGATACCTTATTGACATTCTGGCCACCCGGACTAGAAGCGCGAATATAGGTCACAACCACTGAAGTGTGTGGAATCGTCAAATTTTCAAACACTAGGTCCTCGGGCATCACCAGCCTCTTGAAGCAAACTTTTATAATCACAGACCCTAGCGCACTTCGTCTGTGACACCTATAACGAACCATGAATTTTTTTCAAACTTTTAATAATCGATTCAACACTCTTCCTAGTGTTATACGCGCCGGGTTCTGGATTACCTGCGCCGGTACTTGTTTTACGGGTATGATGACAGTGGCTCGCACACTTTCGCCAGATCTATCAATTTTGGTGGTGGTTTTTTTCAGAGCAGCTTTTGGTTTAATGTTTTTACTGCCCACCGCCCTTTCTAATAACGGTGCCCGTTTAAAGACAAAAAAAATTCCTTTATTCGCAGTTAGAGGAATTTCTGCCTACCTGAGCGTTACCTTTTTTTTCCTCGCAGCTACTTTTATACCACTTGGTGACATAGCTGCTATTGGATTTACGAGACCGGTATTTGCCTGTATTGCAGCGATATTGATATTAGAGGAACTAGCGAGGACGCGTCGCTGGGTTGCGATAGGAATTGGGATTTTCGGCGCTCTTATCGTCGTTCGACCGGGGTTTCAGGAAATAAACCCCGGGATTATATATGCCTTTGCAGCCGTAATGCTGAGCGTCTGTAATTCGATAATGATTAAGTATCTATCCCGAACGGAACACCCAGACACTATCGCAATATATCAGGCGGTATTTGTTGCACCTTACGCACTGATAGTGGCCCTCTTTGTGTGGAAAACTCCTTCTCTTGAACAATTTGCCTGGTTAATCCTGATTGGCGCCTTTGGGGCACTTACGCAGCGCGCTTTGGCCCGTTCATTTCATGCCGCAGACGCTACAGTAGTTATCACCCTTGACTTTCTGCGCCTGCCTATCGCGGCTTTGATTGGTCTCATAATTTTTAACGAGTGGCCAATAATCTGGGTCTGGATTGGAAGCGTTATAATCATCGCATCATCATTTCTTCTCACCAAGCAGGAAGCCCAAGACAAGGATGTCAATAAACCAGGTGGCAAAATCCCAACTTAGAAACCCTAGTAGCGTCTCCGATAATTTCGTTTAACATATTGGTCTATAATCTTTTGAAATTCTTCTGCAATCTTTGGGCCACGAAGAGTCATTTCCTTTTGGCCGTCGATAAATACTGGTGCGGAAGGCTCCTCTCCGGTACCGGGCAAACTAATCCCCAAATTGGCATGCTTACTTTCACCCGGTCCATTGACTATACAACCCATCACCGCCACAGACATCTCTTCAACACCGGAATAGGTTTCACTCCACTCCGGCATCCTCTCTCGAATATAGGTCTGAATTTTCATCGCTAGTTCTTGAAAAACCGTACTGGTTGTCCGGCCGCAACCCGGACAGGCAGTCACCAAAGGTATGAATGAACGTAGGCCCATTGTCTGAAGCATCTCTTGAGCCACAATAACTTCCCGGGTGCGGTCTCCACCGGGTTCTGGTGTTAGAGAGACCCGTATTGTATCGCCGATCCCCTGCTGCAAAAGGACCGCCATCCCCGCAGTCGAGGCGACGATGCCTTTGGAACCCATGCCGGCTTCGGTAAGGCCCAAGTGGAGGGCATAGTTACATCTTTTAGAGAGCTCACTGTAAATCCTGACTAGATCCTGCACCTCCGAGACCTTGCAAGAAATTATAATTTTTTCCGAGCCCATTCCTATTTTATGCGCGCGCTCAGCCGAAAGTAATGCAGACTGTATCATCGCTTCACGAGTAATTTCTACGGCTTTAAGGGGGGATCCTTTTTTTGCATTTTCATCCATCAGATGGGTCAAAAGCTCCTGGTCAAGACTTCCCCCATTCACACCAATTCTGACAGGACGTTCATATTTTAGTGCGACTTCTATCATCGTAGAAAATTGAATGTCGCGTTTCTCCCGAAAACCAACGTTACCAGGATTTATGCGATACTTTGAAAGCGCTTCGGCACAGTCTGGATGTTTAGTCAGTAATTGATGGCCAATATAGTGAAAATCACCAACAAGCGGCACCTCTAATCCTTGGTTGTAAACAATATCACGGATTCGGGGCACAGCGGCAGCGGCTTCCTCCCTGTCTACGGTGATCCGTACAATTTCAGAACCCGCCTGCGCAAGCTGTAAAACCTGCTTTGCCGTCGCATCTACATCGGCGGTGTCCGTGTTTGTCATGGATTGAACGACGACAGGCGCACACCCTCCAATAGTAACATTTCCGACTTCTACCGGCACACTCTCGCGACGCACTATTTCATTTACAACTTTAGTCATAACTTATTCTGTTGATTAAAAAGTTATCTGACAACTTTATTCCTGTAATACAATAAGTCGTCCTAACTAATAACACGGTTCCCTATGGCGTGAGAGAAATTTTTACTCACTCAACGAGTGCGCCCTTTGCTGCGAACTCAGGTCAACGAGATCTGATGCCTGTGGAGTCTCAGATAACATTCCCCAACTTTTAATCCATTCATAAGAACGTCTGAGTTCTTTCTCGGGTATTGGGGCGGGTTCCTGCACTATCAGGCGACTGGGGTTCAAGTCTTTAACGGTCAGAACTTGAGCGATTTCCGGATCTCGTTCTTTATAATAATCAATAAAATACCGCATATATCGTGTTTTATCCGACTTTATTCGTCTGACAGCCTCTGCAACAGCACGGTTAAAGGCCGCGTAGGTTTCAATACTAACCTGTTCCGAGACAATTTCGGTGCCATGAAACGATGCCGATGTCAGAACACGACAACCCTGTTTCTCTGCCAAAGAGATATAAGGCTCCGTCAGACATGCCCCCTCATAATCTCCTCTTAACATGCCATCATATTGCCGACGAGAGCCATTCGGGGTTTTGCAGGTAAGTATCTGATCCCTTGGCAAAAAACCTTCTAGCATTAACAGTGTCAAAAAGTGGGTCCCAAAATAATAAGGTAAACCTATCATTCGGCCAGCCATCTGTTGAGGTGTATAAGCTGACGAGTTTGGCGGAACAACCAATGCACCAAACGCGACGATGGCCCTCCGGCCCACCTGTCTGCCACCGGCACTTGTATCCTGAACCCGGCAGTAGTTACCCCATTCACAAGCGTTATACATATCGGCCTTGCCCTGCTCAAAGAGCTTGCCGTGACTACTAAAGGGATCCAGCCCGACCGGGCTATTAATATCCCTTTCGGTACCAGGTTTTTGTCCGACATCACGGTCGGCCCATGAAACCTCTATTCCCTCGACCTCGAAGAGACCCTCATCAAAGGCAACTAATTCCGGCAGTCCCTGAAAAGGCGCGGTCGTCTCAAGGGTCAGTTTAGTCATCCGGTTACCTGATGATTTAAAGCTCAAAATTACTTCGCAGCCGCGTGTGCATCCTGCTGCACCTCGATATTGATCAGATCTGACGCTTCATCTGTCTCGCCCAGCATACCCCAGCTCTTTATCCATTCCGCTGTCCGATTAGCTTCTTCCTGCGGGATAGGGGCCGGGTCAACGACAACAACCCTTGATTCCATTAGATCCTCGACCTTCATTGATGCCACTCGTGGATCCTTAACCTTATAATAATCAATAAAATAGTGCATGTACGAAGCGCGATTGGCATTTATACGCTTTACCGCCTCTTTAACCGCTCGATTAAATTTGGTGTAAGTATCTGTATCAACCTTGTCCGAGGCTACTTCCGTTCCATGCAAAAATGAGGATGTAATTAGGCGGCACCCTTCTTTTTCAGCAAGAGAAGCATAAGGCTCAGTTAAACAGGTTGCCTCATACTCACCGGCCAATAATGCGTCATAGCGATAGCGGGAACCATTTGGAGCACGAACAAGCTTTATTTTATCACGCTTCATAAAGCCTTCGAGCATGTGTAAAATAAGATAATGCGTGCCAAAATAAAATGGGGCCCCGATATCCTTACCGGTCAGCTGCTGTGCGGTATAAACCTCCGATTGTGGACGGACGTAAAGACCGGCAAAACAGACTATTGCGCGGCGCCCGAGTTGGCGGCCTCCCTGATGTGTATCCTGAACCCGACAGTAGTTTCCCCACTCACAGGCATTGTACATATCCGCCTTGCCTTCTTCAAATAACTTACCGTGACTTGCAAATGGGTTAACACCCTCGGGACTTGTGACATCTTTCTGAACCGACTTATCGACACCTTTTTCGCGATCAGCCCACTCGATCTGTATACCTTCTTTTTCAAACAAGCCTTCGCGGTCTGCAACGAGTTCTGCTAACCCCTGAAACGGGGCAGTCGTTTCCAAAACCAATTTCTTCATTACAACCTCCCAAGTATTAAATTATCATGGGCTCATGAGAGGTCGGCTTTGTCACAAGCCGGCCTCCTTAACCATTGAAACTTGTATTAACTCACTACTTATTCTGCCGCAGCGTGAGCGCCCTGCTGGACTTCCATATTTACAAGATCCAGGTGGTCTTCTGTTTCGGTGAGCATACCCCAACTTTTGATCCATTCAGCCGTCCGGGCCAATTCATCATCTGGTATTGGTGCCGGGTCAACGACTACGATCCGGCTGGCACGCAGGTTATCCACCGTCATTGTCCCGATCTCCGGATCTTTGTCCTTGTGACAATCAATAAAATATTGAAGATATTTTTCTTTATTGGCATTTATGCGTTTAACCGCCTCCTTCACCGCCCGATTAAATTTAGCGTATGTGTCTGCATCAACCTTATCGGAGGCAACTTCCGTACCATGATAAAAAGCTGTCGCAACAACACGACAACCATTTTTCTCCGCGAGAGACAGGTAAGGCTCAGTGAGGGTTGTAGCCTCAAGCTGGCCTGACATCATCGCATCATAACGCATTCTAGATCCATTTGGAGCACTGCAGACGTTAATTTGATCTCGCGGCAGAAAACCTTCGAGCATATGAAGTGCAAGATAGTGTGTCCCAAAATAGAATGGGACCCCGACAAGCTTTCCGGCCAGTTGTTGAGGTGTATAGACCTCGGAACCTGGTCGAACAACAAGACCAGCAAAGGTGACAATTGCTCGACGACCGACCTGACGGCCCGATTGGACGTTCGTATCCTGAACTCGGCAGTAGTTACCCCACTCACAGGCATTGTACATGTCTGCCTTGCCCTGCTCAAAAAGTTTACCATGACTTGAATGTGGATCCAATTCATCCGGGCTCTTGATATCAGTTCGAACTTCTTTTTTGACGCCCGCGTCTCGGTCTACCCACTCGATATGAATACCTTCTTTTTCAAAAAGACCTTCTTTATCAGCTACCAGCTCGGCCAACCCTTGAAATGGTGCCGTATTTTCGAGTTTTAACGTAATCATTTTCTATCCCCCTTAATAGTTCAAAAAAAAACCGTTTAATCCTTCAAAAAATCTAACGAGATAGTGGACGAATAAATTAATAATGTCTAATTCTATTATATACATTATTCATAACTAAATATTATATATTAAAAATGCGAATAAACCTCAGACAAATCGAAGCATTTCGTGCAGCAATGGAATTTGGTTCAGCAACCGCAGCCGGAGAAATGTTACATATTACTCAACCAGCCGTAAGCCGATTGCTCGCTGACTTGGAAAGTAATGTCGGCTTTCAGCTTTTTGAACGCCGCGGACGGGGACTAGTGCCAACACAAGATGCGCACTCGCTCTATGAGGAAGTCAGGCGTTCATTCGTCGGTCTGGACCGGATAGGACAGGTAGCCACCGGCATCCGGGAAAAAGCAACGGGAACGGTTCGAGTAATTGCCCTCTCTAAGTATGCAGACGGTTTTGTGGCCAGTATCATCGGACAATTCATCAGGGGTAATCCCGGCATTATGGTGGAACTCGAGAGTTCCGGAACAGCCGGCGTCGTGGAAGGCATCAGTTCGCAGTCATACGACGTCGGAATAGCATCGGCAACTGTCTCTGATGGCGTTATTCAAGCGGAGCCACTCTTTGACACCAGCGTAATGCTAGCCATGACAGAAAGTGATCCACTCGCCCGCCAGAAAATCGTTCACTTGAAGGCTCTCGACGGTCGCCGGATGGTGGTCCTGCCTGAGGACAGTGAATATGGATCTGTAATATGGAAAGCCCTGAGAAAGGAACAAGTCAACCCAACGGTAGTCGGAGAAGCACGGACCCACGCGTCCTTGTGCAAAATGGTAGAGGCCGGAGCCGGCATCACCCTTGTCGATCGAACAACCGCAGCGGATTTTGTATCAGGAAATATAATTTTCAGGCCGACAGCGCCGGCTGTTACACGAAATGTAGCCACCATCATCAATACACGGGTAGCCCAATCAATCGCAACAAACGCTTTCCTGGAATTTTTGCGCAACAACATCCAAGATGCCGTGAGAAGGTAGACTAGTCCGCCAGAAAATATCCACCCATTACTGCGTCATACCAAACCTGGGCAACCGACGGCGCTATGCCGGCAGGCAACTCCTTCTCCGATGTCCAATAGGAATGCACGCCAGCCTGGAAATGGACGAGAGCTGTTTTCGGAGCGGGCTCCATTTCAGCGTACATGGGCATAACCAAAGTCCGATAACTTTCAACACCGTGATCCCGGCTATCTTTGGCAACACAAAAAAGCACGGGGGGTACCGGTTTGACGTCTTCCCCTTTAAGCTCGCGCCCGTAACCAAGAAATTGTTCAACCAGCGCCTCGGTATCCACATCGTCCAGACCCATGCGCTTAGCAGAAACCCTTGCACCCTCTTCCAATGAAGCCTCAATGTTCGTGCTGACAGTGTACTCACACTTGAATTGGGGCTGCATTTTAGCAGCCTCCCATCGCTCCATGACCTCTTCTATAACCAGCGGCAACCGCATCAGTGCCACGGGTCCATCCTGTCCAAGTTTTTCAGGCCCTACGTAGCGAGCCTTATCCCGCCACGTCCGTATATAAAGCTCATAAAATGGGTCGGTACGCTGCGTCTCTGTTACAACCTTCTCAAAATCACCGATAGCGCCAAGGGAACCTATTTTTGCGAGTTTAGCCTTGTTGATATACCCAAAGGCTGAGTTTTCTATCGCCATCACCCCCGCAACATTCGGTACACGCTGAGAAAGCATAAAGACAAACGGACCACCAGTGGAGTGCCCGTGAACATAAATAGAATACTCGTCTTCCGGCATGTTGCGAGTCATAGCCTCAATGCCACCCCGCTCAAATGCCGCCGGCCACCCTGCCATCCTGTGCCAAAAGGTGGATCCCTCTCTGGCGTGTAGCACTGTCCGCGTTCCATAGCGTTCTCGGATGGAGGCATCCTTAACGACCTCGTACTGATCAGGGGTAATATGCTCGCCAGTCAGCCACTGTGGCGTTCGGATTGTGCCGTCTGGGTTAATCGTGTCACCGGGCCAGTGACGGGACGGATCATCTAGATACAGGCGCCCAGGATACGTCATCGTGGTAACCTTGAAACCGAATTTTCCGCAAAGAATTTTGGCGACCGGTGCCATGGTATTAAAATCACCGTCACCCCCGGACAATAAATAAACGCCGACCTTCTTACCGTCAGCGCCAACCGCAACCTTGGACGGGTCTGAAGGCTCGTAAATCTGGGCCCCGATATCCCACTCAAGTCCGACGGCTTCGATCCGAAACAGGTCTTCATGTTCGGTGTATTCTATGTCTGGGCGCCGCATGATTTCCGTCGATTCGATGACGCACTGACGACGCTCTATTTCCCCTGGCGGTTTCCAGCCCATACTATTGCTCACCCTAAATCCCCTAGCAGTAAATATTTTTATTTATAACAACTACTTGCTAATAAGCTATTTGTCGACTTTGAAGTATTTCTTAAATGTTTTTGTAGGCTTCTC
>PBFH01000008.1 GCA_002719885.1 Rhodospirillaceae bacterium
ATATCGTTTTAGCGGCGGATGTATTTGTTTATTTTGGTGCTTTAGAAGCCTTATTCTCTAGTTTAAAAAAAGTTGTTAAACCACGCGGTTTAATTCTCTTCTCTCTAGAGATACAAAGGAGTTCGGGTTTTAGTTTGACGTCCTCCGGGCGCTATTCGCATAGTCGACCTTATGTCAGAAAAGTTGCTGACCAAGTTGGTTTTACAGAAATTCTGGTAAAAAGTGAAACACTCCGGTTAGAATATGGTGAACCTGTGTGGGGTGATATTTGGCTTTATCAAAAGTAACTTAAATCTATATTATTTTCTTGGTTCCGGATGCAGGCTAAAATTGAAGTGGCGTTGTAAAACATCATTGATCAAGTCTAGACAACTACCGTAGCGAATGACACTGAAGTCATGGACATTTATCATAGTGGACGATTTTTTGTAATTAGCCCAACGCATCAGCCCATAATCAATAACTATATCGGCAGCATCTAAAACCTCTGCTTCTATATCTGTGGCTCGAAATTTGGTTCCCTTTAGGGATAAGTTAGCAGATGAGCCAACAACTAATTGGCCGGCTTCAAAACTCAGCTGTGCCATGGTATCCATCAGCGGACCAGCATTTAAAAGCATTGCTAAAGTGCCTCCTAACGTTGTTCGGCTCAAAACATCCGGGTCTAAAGTTTTAAGCATTGGATGATGGAGACATGCAGGAGCAACGGTCCCCATTGGCAAATCGTAGTCTTTCGTTATGACTCTAACAATTTCACGGTTTCGACCCTCTAATTCATGTAATGCGGCGTGCATTGAGGGGCAGCCTATAACAGCATTTAATTTTGACGGCCCACGTTTTTTTATTTCAATTGTTCGATTAATTGCTTCCGTTGTTGCTCCTAAAATTACATAACCAACAAAAGTGGGAATAATTGCAATGCCGCCATTTAAAACGACATCCATTGCACGATCCGCATCTTTCTTGATGTTAAAAGAAGACATTGCTTTTTCTCTTATTTTTTATTTTTCGTTTTTTCCCAGTGTGATAATAGAGCATCCAAACCGGCGTGTGATACTTCGATGTCTTGTGCAGGAGTGCCGGAGCTAGAACCAATCCCACCTACGATTTCTATTCCTGAAACAACTGGTAGCCCCCCTCCAATAATGCTAAAATGTCCCTGATTGGAGGTGTGGATACCAAAGGTTGGACTGCCTGGTCGACACATCTCATTATAAAATTCTGTAGGGTTTTTGGCGGCTGAGGCCGTAAACGCTTTATCAATAGCAATAGATATGCTGGATACCTTGCCTCCGTCCATCCTAGAAAAGGCTATTAGGTTTCCTGATTCATCAGTAACCGCAATACACATTGGGATACCTAATTCGGACGATTTATCTTCCGCAGCGGCGATCATTAAATCGGCCTCGTCTTTTGATATTCGTTTGACAGTTAGCATTTAATTACCCCTAATCTTCCGCGCGACTTTGACAAAATGGTGCCTTTCGCACAAGACCCTGTTTGGTGTGCTGTAAAAATAGTTCGAAAGGTTGCGTAAAAAGACTTTTTGATGTGAAGTCTCTATATGTTGAATGAATTATCATTTTTTGAGGCTGCTCAGTCCATTAAGAATGGAGACATAACTTCACAGCGTCTAACTCGTGATTGTCTTGACCGCATCGAAGCTCGTGAAAAGAAAGTAAAAGCGTGGTCATTTATTGATCCAGAGCTCGCTCTCAGGCAGGCGCAAGCCTGTGATGAAGCGGATAGTATAAAAGGTATCTTGCACGGGGTCCCGTTCGGGGTAAAGGACATTATCGCAACTTTTGATATGCCTACCGGAATGGGGTCACCAATTTATGAAGGAAAGTATTTTGGATATGATGCTGCATGTGTGGCGCTTTTGCGTGCGTCTGGCGCTGTTATTCTCGGAAAGACAGTTACTGTAGAATTTGCCGGCATGGCACCCCCACCAACTGCAAATCCTCATAACTTAGAGTGTACACCGGGAGGTTCTAGCAGCGGTTCTGGAGCCGCTGTTGCCGATTTGATGGTGCCCGCAGCATTTGGCACGCAAACAGCTGGTTCAATACATCGTCCGGCTGCTTATTGTGGTGTTATTGGATATAAGCCAACTTTTGATACTTTTAACCTCCACGGTGTTTGGCCTGCAGCTCAGTCACTTGACACCCTAGGTCTAATCGTACGCTCAATAGATGATATTGAGCTTATCAGCGCAGCGCTACTGGGCCGTCCAGTGAATCTTGACCGGCCACAAATTTTGAAACCTAGAATCGCAATATGTAAAACCCCTCTTTGGAATATTGTTAAGCCTGAAACCGAAGAAGCTATAAAAATCGCTCAAGAAACTCTCGAAGATAAAGGAGCTGAAATAACTGAGCTTGCGTTACCTCGTAAGTTTGAAGAATTGGTGCCTGCAAGAGATATAATCTCAAGCTATGAACGCGCACGCGCAACCTCTTATGAATGGTTTAATCACCGTGAACTTTTAAGTCCACAGCTCTCTAAAGCTATCGCTAAGGGTTTCGGTTGGGAGTATGAGGAATATTCCGATGCGCTAAAGGTAGGGGAAGATTGCCGTAAAATTCTATCCAACCTATTCGAAGAATTTGACGCAATTATTACACCTTGCACTGCTGGTGAAGCTCCCCCGGATAGAAATAGTACGGGTGATCATTCTCATATCGGCATGTGGAATTTGCTGCATGTTCCGAGTTATGCTTTGCCTACATACAGAGGCCCTGACAATATGCCGGTTTCAATCCAAATTATTGGGCGCCATGGAAAGGACAACAAGCTTTTTGATGTCGCTAAATGGGTTCTAGAACAGCTTGTTTCGCCTTAGATCAGTTGAGAAGGCCGCTTTCCATTCTAATACATAAATTACTAGAGGGGTATTAATGATTGAACTGAAACTCGCAACAGAAAAAATGCATGCTCTCAAGAAAAATGGCATTGGNTGGATGACCTTTAATAACCCTGCGAGGCGAAATGCCATCGGCTTTGCTATGCGCGAGGCTATATTGGAGATCATAGAGGATTTCGAAACTGATCCTAAAGTCCGAGTTATAGTTATGCAGGGGGCTGGCGATAAGTCTTTTGTNTCTGGTTCAGATATTTCCGAATTTTCTGAGAGAAGAGCAACCNNAGAACAGCGGGAGATTTATGATGCTCTTTCTGCTAAAGTGAATGACGCTTTTGCGAATATAAAAAAACCTCTCATAGCCATGATCAGAGGNTTTTGTATAGGGGCAGGGATTGGGACAGCAATTCACGCGGATATTAGGATTGCGGCGGAGGGATCCCAGTTTGGGGTGCCAGCGGCTAAGTTGGGNNTGGGCTACGCATTTCGTAATATGAAAAAAATTATAGATATTGTTGGCCCTGCTAAAACGAAAGAGATACTTTTTACTGGTCGTCGATACTCTGGTGAAGAAGCTTTAGCTATGGGGCTAATTAACCAGTTGGTGCCAGCTAACANGTTGGAGGAAGTGGTAGATGATCTAGCCTTAACAATTGCCTCCAATGCCCCTTTAACCATTCATGCAACGAAGGTTATTGTTGCCGAAGCTGCCAAGGACCCTGATCAACGTGATATTGCCCTATGTGANCAACTCGTNGAAAACTGTATGCGGAGTGAGGATTACAAGGAAGGGCGAACTGCTTTCATGGAGAAAAGAATACCGAAATTTCGAGGCCGTTGACGCGATGATGAGCAGAATGTAATTTTTCGCCAAAAGCTGATTAATTGTATTATCAACTATCGTATCCGGGGTTCACTCTATCCAGCATTTTTTTCATGGAAACCCAACCGCTTGGACGCTCTTTTGTAACAGCTCGGTTGCGCGCGAACTGTTGNGCAGTATGTTGCAGAAGATTTTCTGAGATTTGGATTACCTTACCACCGGTCTGCATAATGGCTAGCTGTGTTTTACAGGCTTTTTCCATTGCGAACATTTCCTTAAAGGCTTGTGCAATCGTTGGTCCACAAACCAGTAGGCCATGATTGCGGAGTACTAGGTAATTTTTGTCACCTAGGTCATTGATGAGCCTCTTGCGTTCATCGAGGTCGTCGGCAACACCTTCAAAGTCGTGATAAGCAACTCCGTTGTAAAATCTCATAGCTTTCTGAAACATTGGCTTCAGGCCTTCTTCCAAAGAAGCAATAGCCATACCAGCTACNGTATGGGTGTGAAGTACACACTTGGCATCATGGCGAGCGGCGTGGACTGCTGAATGGATTACAAACCCAGCAGGATTAATGACGTGTTCAGTATCCTGTACAATGTTGCCATCGAGGTCCACCTTAACAAGACTTGACGCTGTAATTTCACTNAAGTGAACGCCGTATGGGTTTAGCAAGAAATGGTCCGCTGCACCTGGTGCACGAACAGATATATGCGTTGCAAAAAGATCATCCATGTCATAATGCTCGATTAATCGATAGCACGCCGCAAGATCTACCCGGGTGTTCCACTCCGCGTCGCTCATGCTGGCATTAGCTGTTTTTAATTTTTGTATTACTGGGGATGGACACATCGCTTGCTCCCATAACGTTTTTTTGTTAATTCCCTGATGTTTCAATTATATCACGTTAATTATCTATTCTAAACATGTTGAGTGATTAAAATTAATTCATAATTAAAACATATACCTCTCTGTGTGGCCCTTTGTACTACTTAAAAGGGAAATTCGCTGGAAATGAAATTTAAACTATGTAGCTTTAAAACTTGTCCTTGGGTTCACCGTGCAGCCATNGTGCNCCAAGAAAAAATATTGNTTATGATATCGANTATATAGATCGTGATCANCGACCAGACTNGTTTATTTCTATCTCGNCTCATTCAAAGGTGCCTGTTCTTATTGTAAATAATGAAACTGCTTTGTTTGANTCCAATGCCATTGCAGAATATTTNGATGACGTAACGGAACNCCGACTACACCCTGATGACCCNTTAGATCGCGCTTATAAACGTGCTTGGAATNATTATGTTCCTNCATTTAGCGCTATTAACCATTTAAATANTGCGGAGGACGAAGCGGATTTANGACTCCGGTGTGCACTCGCTGATGGGTATTTTTCTAAATTAGAAGGTNCACTAATGAAACGAGGAGAAAGGCGACCTTACTTCAATGGCGAGAATTTTTCCTTAACAGATGCTTCTTATGCTCCTGCTNTAATGCGTTTTACATTTTTTGATAATCTACATCCANTTGGNTTAATTGAGAAATATCCCGCTGTTAGGGGTTGGAGAGATTCCTTAATNGAAAGACCGTCGGTCATCGNGGCGGTTGTTCCGAATTTTGAGGAACATTGGCNCGATGTCTTGCNATCCAAAGGCGGCTGGNCTTCCAAGTTTTTGCCNCCATNTGAGGCAGCTTGATAGAGTTTTCTAGCTTTTCCAAAGGTAGTTAAACTGAGTAGCAACTATCTCCTCAAATGAGACTGGGCCGCCCTCAAGAAGACCTGCATTAGTGGCAAACTGGTTCATGCCATCGATTAAGTCCTTGCTTATCATGGCATCATAATAAGGCTGATCTCGCTCTATCAGTTTCGCAATTAGACTTGTTTCTTTCTCGGGAAATAAGTCTTGGGCAACCTTGGTTGCAAGTGAGGCGTCTTTTTTTAAAGCGTTGAGTGTCTTTACAATGGCGCGTACCGCCCCAGCTGCAATTTCTGGTTTTTCATCTACTAATTTTTTAGTTGTNACTAACGCTGGTTGCGTAAAATTAAAGGCAGTGGGTGGACCATCACCTCTTCGTACATCTATGATNCATTTAGCAATGCCGCTCGTGATAGCNACCTCAGCGCCCATGCCGTTAGCCCAGAAACCGTCTATTTTCCCATCAATTAATGCTTGTGCTGCNACNACNCCAAAGGATTNCCCTTCAGGTATGCCACCCGGCGGNAANCCAATTGTGATATTNTCCGCATTAGCATCGATTCCAGCNGCCACNAATAATTGACGAAGCCCAACATCTACNCCCGGAGCAGCGCCTAGTCTCAAACCTTTGAGACCGTTGACGTCACCTTTTTTAACATCAATATCTTTTCGCAATACTAAAAACCAATACATACCCTGTGAAAGAGCACACAGTACTTTGGATCCCTGCCATCTAGGGAATGCCCAAAGGGGAGCGTGTGCGGAACCTGCAACAAAATCACAGTGGCCATCACGGAGCGCCGAAAAAGAATCTGGTACCGGGAAAATTAGTTCGATTTCTGCATCGACACCCTCCTCTTCGAAAAAACCTAGGCATACGGCTGCTATGGCTGGAAAATATGAGTTGGAAACTAAGTCGGGTAAAGCTACTTTGTAGGTCATGTGAATATCTCTGTTGGTAATTTTATTTGGGTCTTTTATGCCCCAAATACGCCAATTTATACAACCACCCAAAAAATAACACATCTGGGAAGGTATATTAAATTATCATGCACCAAGTTTTAAGCGCTTTCTTTTTCTCGGTTATCAATAAGGGATAACGCTTCCATCGTAGGCAAATATTTTACCAGAATCTCTTACCGTTAAGTCATTTAGCACCGATAATAGATTGATAGCCGCTAGTTCAGGCGAGACGATTGATTCAGGAGATACGTTATTGCTGAATAACTTTGATAACTTTGTACGGACAGTGCCGGGGTGGAGGCCTACGCAGACAGCACTTTTATTTTTTCGACGAAGCTCTATTGAAAAATTTTTCAACATCATGTTGAGGGCAGCTTTTGATGCTCGGTATGCATACCACCCACCCAAATCATTATCGGCTATGCTTCCCACGCGAGCTGATAGACAGGCAAAAACTGACTTACAATTATTATCTAATAGGGGGAGAAAATACTTAGCCACAAGAGCTGGACCAACCGTATTCACCCTGTAAACCCTTTCGATAGAATACGGGTCCAAAGCGCTCCATGATTTTTCGGGCTTAATCCCTGTATCGTCATGCAATAAACCGGTTGCCACGATTACAGCGCTAAGAGTTCCCATTTTACGCTTTATAAATTCCGACGCTTCTTTAATCGAACTTTCATTCTCTAATTCAAGTGACTTAAATAATCCTTTCCAACCGGACCTTCTAAGATCACTTCGATTTAATGCTATAACGTTTGGTTTATTTTCGTCCATCGATAGGCGTTCAACGAGAGCTTTACCAATCCCACCCCCTGCGCCTACGACAGCAATATTGGCTCCACGAGAAAAAGACGTTAGTGAAGATTTACTGTCGATGGCGAGAGAAAATGTATCCATTTATTTAAAGAAATTTTTTTTTATAATAATCTTTCGCGTAGCTGTGTATTGCGGCTACTAATCTGCAGAGGATCCTGCATTATTATTTACTGAACGAAAGGTAAGACCAGTTAAAATCACTCCAAGGGCTACGGCTAGATGTCCAATGACCAATTCACCCCAATAGGCCCAAGAACCGATGGCCACACAAAATACAGTCGACCACATTAAGGAAAGAAAGACCATTGCCTGAAAGCGCTGAGGCTTTGGAAGGACTTTTAGGGGGTTTTGATCATCGTTCATAACAACTGAGTACAAAGACATTTGATAACTCCAAATTACAATATGTAAAGAATACGCAAATTTGAAAATTATGGATCACCGGCGCTTAAAATTGATTAAATCGATCTAAAATTTATTCATAAACGTAAAACAATCAAATAACCCGACTTAACATTTAAATCCAAAGTAAACATTTATTTTAATTCTCTCAAAATGGAAAAGACTTAAATTTAAAATGATAAAACAAACTACTAACCATGTTTATTACGATGGTTCATGTCCTTTATGCAGATTAGAGATAAACTTTTACAAAAAGTTTTCCGGATCGGACAAGATTTTTTGGGAAGACATTTCCCCCACCGGGAAAGGAAAACTGCATCCTGACTTAAATCCGAAAGCAGCAATGAAGCGCTTTCATATTTGTAGTGGTGAGACAGGATTGCTATCAGGAGCGGCTGCCTTTTCTGCACTATGGACACTGCTACCGGCTTTCAGGATATATGGGATTATTGCTCAAAAAAAACCAATCATATACTTACTGGAAGTTTTCTATGTAATCTTTCTTTTCTTTAGGCCTTTGCTGCAAAGGCTACTAAAGAATACTGCTTCTAGCCCTCAATCCAAAAAAAAAGTGGATCTGCTATTAAAAAAAACTCACAAAATTGTTGTCAAAAACATCAATTCGGAAAGGCCATACAATAAAGCTCAACATTTGTTTTTCTATCTCTGATGGATAATAAAGCGCTCATCCTCATCTTGTGGGACCAACTATCTTTAAACATATCTTCTCTTAAAAAGGCTAAAAAAGATCGTGATGTAGTGCTTTTAATGGAGGCTTCTTCAGAAGCTTCGTTAGTGCCGCACCATAAAAAAAAATTGGTGTTTTTGTTCTCTGCAATGCGTCATTTTAAAAGCGAATTGTTGTCGGCTGGCTGGCAGGTAGTCTACCAAAAACTTGAAGATTCCGAAAATTCTGGTTCTTTAATTAAAGAACTTAAAGGTGTTTATAGGCAGTATGGTTGTGATCAGGTCATTGTTACCAAACCAGGTGAATGGCAACTTTATGCAAAACTTAAAAAATTAAATAATCTATCCACATTTAATATCACCATTCTTGAAGACACACGATATATCTGTAGCTCTACTGAATTCCAGGAATGGGCAACGGGGCGGCGGCAACTGCGCTTGGAAAATTTCTATCGAAATATGCGGCGAAAAACAGGTTTGTTGTTAACTGATAAAGGTGAGCCGGAAGGGGGGCAATGGAATTTTGATAAGGACAATAGAAAGCATGCCAATAAAGTTGAGAATTTTTATGGTCCCAAGCGCTTCAAACCAGATTTAATTACGCAGGAGGTGATTAAACTTATTGCCGATTACTTTCCCGATAACTTCGGTATTTTGGAGCCTTTTTGGTTCGCGGTAACGGGGACTGCCGCAGAAGAGGCTCTCCAAAGTTTTATTGAAAAGTCTTTAGCTTCATTTGGTACCTATCAAGATGCTCTTTTAAAAGAAGAGTCTTTTCTTTTTCATTCTATAATATCTCTTTATTTAAATATTGGATTTCTAGAACCATTGGCTGTTTGTAAGCGTGTTGAAGATCAATATCGCCAAGGTAGGATACCATTGAACTCTGCTGAAGGGTTTATTAGGCAAATTATAGGTTGGAGGGAATTTATCCGGGGTGTCTATTGGCTCAAGATGCCACGATACCGGGAGCTTAATTTCTTCCAAAATTCAAGACCATTGCCTACGTTTTATTGGACAGGCAAAACAAAAATGGCTTGTTTAAGTTCGAGCCTAAAACAAACTATGGAGGAGGCATATGCTCATCATATTCAAAGGCTTATGATTACGGGGAATTTTGCAATGTTGGCTGGCATTGATCCTAAAGCTGTTCACGAGTGGTATCTTTCTGTTTACGCTGATGCTCATGAATGGGTAGAGCTGCCTAATACACTTGGTATGAGTCAATTCGCTGATGGAGGAACCTTGGCAACTAAACCTTATGCGGCTAGTGGTAATTATATCAATAAAATGTCCAACTACTGTAGTTCCTGTTCTTATGATGTGAAAAAGAAAGTAGGAAAAGGTGCTTGTCCATTTAATTTTTTATATTGGGACTTTCTAGATCGTAATAAACACAAACTCGAAAAAAATCCCAGATTATCAATGACTTATCGTATGTGGGAATCTAAGGATGAAAGACATAAAGAAATTGTACGCAGTCAATCAGCGGAATTTTTGAAAAGTCATTGCGGAAATTAGGTTTAAATTTCAAAATTAAAGATTTTTTTTGTGATCTGAGGGTCTAGACTGAACGTAAGACAAACATGTTACAAACTGAAAGTACCAGATTTAATACTTTAAACTGCGAGCCAACCGCATATTGTGTGCCTAGAACATTGACAAACATGGCGCAACATGAGGGTATGAGCGGAAATCTTGTATTCTTAAGACAACAGCCCAAGGTAAAGCTTGCAGTGACAACCTCTGATAATGATCTATTAGTGAAAATAGGATCCGCTAAAGATCGCGAAGCTTTTGCTACTTTATTTAAGAAAATAGGTCCACGGGTTAAGGCCTACATGATGAAAATTGGGAGTGACCCGGTAGCATCTGAAGAAATTACACAGGAAACTTTCATACGTGTTTGGCGAAAGGCTCAGCAATTTAACCCTAAAAAATCGTCAGCCACGACTTGGATTTTTACAATTGCTAGAAATCTGAGAATTGACCGCTTGCGAAAAGAAAATAAGCCTCTTCTAGATCCAGATGATCCAATGTTTAAACCTGACGAAACGCCAACGCCACTGCAAAACGTTGAACAATCTGCATTAGCGGAGCGTGTAAAACTTTCCATTAATCAATTGCCCGATGATCAACGGGAGGTTGTAACACTTTCCTTTTTAGAGGGCTTATCTCACCAAGAAATAGCAGACGCCATTAACATTCCGCTTGGTACGGTTAAATCGCGTTTACGTTTATCTTTCACCAAATTACGTCACGCGTTAGGAGATTTACAATGAATGTAAGCCACCACCCACATGACGATTTATTGATGAGCCATGCAGCTGGTGCCCTGTCAGAAAGTTGGAGTTTGGCGGTAGCTACTCACCTTTCATTCTGTCCAAAATGTCGAGCTAGTGTTCAGCTCGCTGAAACATTAGGCGGAGTTTTGTTGGCAGAAATTCCTGATCAAGAGTTGTCACCAGACATGTTAGAAAAGGTCTTCGAAAATATAGAGTCAGAATCTCCAGAAACTACAACACCTGGGCAATTTTCTACTGTGGGGGAGTATGACACTAAAAAATCAATTATACCCCCTGTCCTAAGTCAATATGTTAATCATGACGTTGATAATATTCCTTGGAAGTATATTGGCCCGGGCGTTTATCAGCACATGTTAGATCTTTCTGATGAGGGTGGTATTGCTCGTCTTCTTCGTATCAAAGCGGGAAAACCTATCCCAGATCATGGTCACCGAGGTCGGGAAGTTACCATGGTACTGTCCGGTTGTTACAGTGATCAAATTTCATCTTTCAATGCTGGTGATATGCAAGACGTAGATGAAGAAATAATACATAAACCAATTGTGGGAGAAGAAGAGGAATGTATATGTCTCGTAGTTACTGATGCGCCACTTATCTTTCAAAATTGGCTTCCTAAAGTTTTTCAACCGATCATGAAAATCTAATTTTGTTTTACTTTTCTACCTAAGAAAAAAATAACTGACGCTTTATTTCGTTTCTTTGTGTTCCCTTACATATTAAGGATAACTGTCGACTTTCCTAATTCCTTTCCCTTCTATTTCTTTGCGAATTATTTTCGGGATATGAAATTAGCGCTTCCATCATAAAATTCTTCTAAACAACCAACTCTTTTCTATGTTAACTACTTTCACCTGAGGGTTCATTTCTAAGAATATTGGCTATATTCTTGCGAATAACTGCAGCTTCGTTAAGCCGACCTTCCGATTGTAACTTCTCATATTGATTTATCATTGAAGGTAGTTCTACATAATCAAACATCATTGCAACATGCTTAAACATTTTAAACCTTTCTTATTATGATTACTAATCTTCAACTGAAGAGCTTTTAAGCACCCCAAATATCGTCGTAACGAACAGAACCATCCTTGGCCTGATATAAATCACGATGTGTTTGTTTTTGAACTTGTCTGAAGGTAATGCTGGTCATAATCGTGCCCAAAACTATCGCGACATGTCCGACAACAAGTGCACCCCACCAAAACCAGGCTCCGATCGCAAAACAAAAAATTGTAGACCACATTACTGACAAGAAGGTCATAATCTGAAACCGCTGTGCTTTAGGAAGTGCCCTTAAAGGGTTTCTGCGATCATCCATTACTACATTGTAAAATTTCATAAAATCACCTTTTAAATGTCTACGCTTTTATTTTTTAAATAGATCACCGCTCCCTTTAAAAGAAACTTTTTCTATTATTAAAGATCCATCTGATAATGATTTATCATCGAAGAAAAAGTTGAACCAATAGCCACTCAGTTTCGTACAATAATGAGAAGAAGGTGCTAAGAAACAAATGATACTAATAGTATGAAACGAGTTATTATCGGGATTACAGGCGCCACTGGAACCATTTACGGTTGGCGCCTTATGGAAATGCTTCGGCAAGAAGGTGAAACGGAAATTCATCTTGTAATGAGCAAATCCGCGAACCTTACTTTGAAAATGGAAAATGCTGTGGATCCATCGTACATTGATTCGCTAGCACACGAAGTTCATTCTCCCGGTAACATCGGGGCTTCTATATCCTCTGGCTCATTTTCGAGTGCTGGTATGATTATAGCCCCTTGCTCAATAAAAACGATGTCTAATATCGCTATGGGAAATACCGGTGACCTTATAAGCAGGGCTGCCGATGTTATTTTGAAAGAAAGACGTCGTCTCGTGGTAGCGATTAGAGAAACCCCACTTCATGCTGGTCATTTGGAAAATCTAATAAAATTAGCCAATCTTGGTTCAATAATATTCCCCCCTGTTCCAGCATTTTATAATCGTCCCAAAACACTGGAGGAAATCGTCGACCAAAGCTGCATGCGTATGCTGGATCAACTCGATATCAATTTAGAAACGGCTCCTCGATGGGGAGAGGAAGGTGGTGTGCCGGCTGTCGGTCAAAAAGGAGCCAAGGTACAAACTGTCTAACTATTATTGAAGATCAAAATCATAGATCATCATTCAAGTTTAGAATACATTTTGCACGCGGCATAAACAAAGGACTAAACCATGCAACTGCGTGAAAAAACTTCAAAAACGAGTGTTCGTAGAAACCATTCTTTCAATGGTAGTGGCCCTACCGAGGTTACAGAGATGCCTACTAAAGAGGATGCTGAAGCGGCGGTTCGCACGCTTCTGCTATGGGCTGGCGATGATCCTGATCGCGAAGGTCTTTTGGATACTCCGACGAGAGTTGTGAATGCATACGGAGAGTTCTTTAGTGGCTACGAATCAGATCCCACTGAAATGTTGTCGCGCACCTTTGAAGAAGTCAGTGGTTACAATGATATTGTTCTATTGCGCGATATAACCTTTCAGTCCCATTGCGAGCATCACATGGTGCCTATTATAGGAACTGCGGATGTGGCATACCTGCCTTCTAGAAAAGTTGTAGGTATTAGTAAATTAGCTCGCGTCGTGGATGCGTATGCTCGGCGATTACAAACCCAGGAAACTATGACCGCTCAAATTGCCGAGTGCATTGAAAAATCTCTTAAGCCTAGGGGTGTAGCTGTTATCATCAAAGCTCAACACCAGTGTATGACAACGCGTGGTGTTAAAAAACCAAACGTCGAAATGATTACCAGAACTTTCACAGGATCGTTTTATGATGATGTGAATATGGAACGCCGCCTCATGGAGCTCATTAATTCTTAGGTAAGACTCTAAACATTTTGTATTGATAATTTTGATATATATATAAATGCCTTCTCTTTTCAATAGGCCTATTGTTGTTTGGTTTAGAAACGATCTTCGTATTAATGATCATCCCGCCCTTCATGCTGCTTTCAAAAAAAATGCACCGGTTATTCCTATATATATTTTAAACCAAGAGTTCAAAATAGGGAGTGCAAGTCTTTGGTGGCTCGAGGGTAGCTTAGTTGCGTTAAGAAAATCCCTTGAATCAATTAATAGCCGGCTCATTTTGCGTCGCGGGGAACCCTTGGAGGTACTGCACAATATAATTAAGTGTAGCGGTGCAAAAGCGATATATTTTTCACGTTGTTATGAACCAACTTTCGTTGAACAAGAAAAAAATCTTGCGAAATTCTTAAACAAAAAAAATATAGAGTGTCGTCGTTTTTCTGGTTCTCTTCTAATTGAACCAGAAATGGTCAAATCAAAAACTGGAAATGCCTTCAAGGTATTTACACCTTTTTATAACGCTTGTCTCAACATGGAAATTATTAATGAGCCCATTCCAGCGCCTAGAATTCTTCTTTCACCTGATGAATGGCCTAAAAGTGATAAATTAGAAAGTTGGCGACTGAGGCCCTCGCAACCTAACTGGGCTGCAGAGTTTAGCCGGTATTGGTCTCCGGGGTCGATAGGAGCACAATCACGTTTAAAAGATTTTATTTCCGGTAAGATTTACAATTACGATAAATATCGTGACCGTCCAGATAGAAACGGAACTTCCACGTTATCACCTTATCTTCATTTTGGTGAATTAAGTCCACGTGAGGTCTATAATAATGTCTGCTCAGCAAATATATTAGATAACAACTGTTCCTTAGGCGGCAAGGCGTACCTACGCGAGCTTTTTTGGCGAGAGTTTTCTTATCATCTTCTATATCACTGGCCGAAAATAGCAGGATCCAACTTTAAAAATTCCTTTGACATTTTTCCTTGGCGAGATGACGAAGAATGCTTCCATGCTTGGAAGGTTGGTATGACTGGTTATCCTATTGTTGATGCGGGGATGCGTCAGTTATGGAAAACAGGATGGATGCATAATCGGGTAAGAATGATTGTTGCTTCGTTTCTAACCAAACATTTGCTTATATCATGGGAGAAAGGTGCGAGCTGGTTTTGGGATACTTTGGTAGATGCAGACCTTGCCAATAACTCAGCTAGTTGGCAATGGGTAGCGGGTTGTGGCGCTGATGCCGCACCGTATTTTCGTATTTTCAATCCAATAATTCAGGGTGAGAAATTTGATCCCGAAGGAGATTACGTCAGAGAATGGGTGCCTGAAATTTGCAGGTTGTCCAATAAATTTATACATAGGCCATGGGAAAATCCGATACCTCTTGGGAATTATCCCGAACCAATAGTTGATCACCGTGTAGCGAGACAGAGGGCGCTAAATGCTTACCAATCCATAAAGCGATAGGCAAAATTTTGATCCTAGCGCTTTGTAAGGCTCTAGGGTAGAGATTTTGTAATAAAAAACCCGATGACACTGGAGAGACATGTTAAGCAAGATCCCCAGAACATATCTACTAAACTAATATTTAGCGGCCAGTTTTTTAATGTAGCAAAATTTGTTAGATCATAGGTTCCGTAAGCAATCAATCCGAGGATTGCTCCATTGACGGCAGCTTTGATCCAGCTTGATTCTGCTAGGGCAGGTTCAACAGCGAAGAATATTATACCACCTACATAAATAATATAAAAAATTAAAGCAGCGGTAAATTTGATATTCACACGCACAAGATTGCCTAACTGTGAACCATAAAAATCCTTTGCGATAAATCCCAGCCATATAAAATCAAGGCATAAAAAAACAATAAGGGTCACAACATAGGCTTTTGCAAATATCATATATTTTGTTCCATCAATTTTTTTAAGTTATTTCAACGCCATTTATAATAATCGATTGATCGTTTTAAATTTTAGGCTAATTCGCCAAATTCTCTGCTTCCATAAAGGTTGACACCAGAAATTTTCCACCAAATATTATTATTATTATCGTGGATTGCATCGATGCGAGTTAAGGAAATAGGTTTTAGCTGGAATAACAGACCAGCATGTCCGTCCCCTCCGATTGCATGCGTAAGCGCCGCTCTGATTGTTCCCATGTGCGCGACGGCAATGATATCCTTTCCAGAATATTGATTGTTTAGCTCATCAATGGTTTTCGAGACGCGTCTCACTAGATCGTTAAAGCTTTCACCATTTGGAATACAATTTTTTGCAGGGTTTTCCCAAAAACTTTTGCTTATGTTCTCGTCAATTTCATCCCATTTTTTTCCTTCCCAATCCCCAAAGGCTTGCTCTTTTAATTGATCATATTCTTTAATTTTACCATCTGGAATTGCCAATTTGGCCAGAAGACAGGCGGTTTCTTTTGCTCGTGTTAAAGGTGAACTTATCCACGTGGCATTTTTTGGTAGGGAGTTGGCGACTAATTCAAATTTTTTATGGTCACTCAGGTCAACATCCAAATCGAGCTGACCATATAGTTTTTGGCCAGGGTTAATAACAGGTGCATGTCTTATCCACCACCAACGAGTTTTTGTTTGTGTAGTTTTCATGTATTTTTACTGAAAAGTATTCTTGAAATCCAAATATCAAAAAATATTATGCCACATTTGGCGGCAAAACCATAATACGGTAAAGGATTGTTATTGGATCAAAAAATTAAAAACGTTGAGTTTGGGAGACTAAAAATTTTAAACTGTTTAAATTTTTAATTTAGGTTCTGTTGCCCATAATTCATAATGAAAGGGCCCAAGTTTTTTTTGAGCTACAATTAAATTTCCTTGCTCGACCGCATAGCGAACCTTTTCGAGGGGATAACGATTATCTAAATAAGGGCAATCTTCTGTTGGAATCCAAAAATTTCTTGGGTCCTTCTTAATAGCTATGACTTTCCAAAATTGTTTTCCTTTAGCGGCACTATTTTGCGTTTTGGGGCCTTGTTTTTGGTATTCTCTTAAGTGTTGATAGCTTGATGATTTGGACATGGTTTTATGAGATCAATTGAAGTAGAAAAAGTACCAAATGATTAAGAAAAAAAGTAAATAAATAAGCAAAAATAATACTATCCTAGCGCGCCTCATATCAGGAATGCTTAGGTACAGGCCCGGATTTTATAAAAACTATAAAAGCGCCTCGGGTGCTATATTTTCCCAACTAAATCTATTCCAGGTTTCAATGTTTTATCTCCCGGCTCCCAAGCGGCGGGGCACACCTCTCCATCGCTATTTGCAACATATTGGGCGGCCTTTACTTTCCTTAAAAAATCTTTGGCACTGCGACCAATATTATCTGCGTGTATCTCGACAACCTTTATAATTCCTTCGGGATCGACAAGAAAAGTTGCTCTATGTGCCTCTCCAGATTCCTCAATCATGACTTGAAAACCCCGGGTTATTGCTCCAGTTGGATCGCCTATCATAGGAAATTTTGTTTTTCCGACGGCTTCACTATTGTCGTGCCAAGCTTTGTGCACGTGATGGCTATCAGTAGAAACCGAGTAGATTTCAACCCCTAATTGCTTGAATTCGTCGTAGTAATTACTCATGTCTTGAAGTTCCGTGGGACAAATAAAGGTAAAATCCCTCGGATAAAATAGAAAAATGGCCCAACTTCCCTTTATAGTCTCGTCAGAAATTTCCTTGAATTCGTTTTGGTGATAGGCCGTGGCACTAAATGGAGAAATGGATTGATTTATCATTATTTGCAGACTTTCTTTTTGGAAAATTATTTAACTAATTAATACTTCCTAAATATTTCAGGGAATGGTTCATAAAGGCGGACTTTAATTGAAATAGGTCCTGGTATTCTGGTCGAAGTTGGAGTTTTAGGTTACTTTTAAGATAAATTTCGGAAATTAAATCAATGTAATTTTTTGTATCCTCCGAATAATTAATACCCAATATATGACCCAATAAATTTTTGGTTAGATGATTATCATTATTTTGCCGAAAACTTACCAAAGCCATACAATTTAGCTCAAAAGAACCTAGTTTTTTGCAATGTTGACATCCCAGGGTAAGGGGGTAACTCGAGACATTGAAAAAAAGGTAAAATATATAATTAATATATTGGACAAATTCCTCCTGATCTTCTTTATCCAGTATTTCCTCTATACTTTTCCGAATTAATGGTAGTGGATCAATCCGCTGTATCGTTGACCGGACCCAATATTGAGTCATCCAAACTAAAAAATTTTCGGCTGAATTTAAACCTTCTAATTGGAGGTGATACGTCTTTTCGTGGGCTCTTTGAGCCGTAGTCCTATCTTTGTGTTCAAACTTTATAATTTTTTGTTCCATACTATATTCCCTGTTGAGAATGAGAATCACTCTCATCTATATAGTGCAACTAATAATTAGTCGCAATAGACAATCGAAAATATATTACGAAATTTACATATTTTCGATTAGCCTCACAAATTGCGGCGACTAACAGACATGATATGTCTCAAGCTTATTATGCTTTTTGATGCGAAGTAGGTGATGTAGCAAATCAACGCGTTGAGAATGATATTTGACTATAAGAATTTTCTAAATATTACCTCTTTGAACTTGGGAATATGTGCTTACTTAAATGATATATTAACTTGGTTATACGACCATGTCAGAAAAGCAAAAGAATGTTCTTGGTACAGAATTGGAGTCTTGCGGAACAGATCCAATTACAGGGTATTTTCGAGACGGATGTTGTAATACCGGCTTTAGTGACGGCGGAACTCATACCGTTTGTGCCATTATGGATGATCGGTTTCTAGAGTTCTCCAAGAGCAAAGGGAATGATTTGGTTACACCGCAAAAAGAATATGGGTTCAAAGGTTTGAAGAAAGGAGATAGCTGGTGTCTCTGTGCCATGCGTTGGGAAGAGGCACGGCAGGCAGGTTGTGCCCCCAGGGTCAAAATTAAATCAACCAATATAAAGACGTTGGAATTTGTCCGATTAGAACACCTGAAAGAATATCAAGTCGATCTGCACTAGGTTCCCTGCGTGAAACTTCCCTAATCAGAAAATGCCGGATACTTCTTGAATGCGTTGGTCGGATTAAGGTGTGTGTATCTAAACAACTGTCTGACATCCTTGTGTCCAGAGATCAGCGCTACCTCTGGAACTGACATTCCCATCTCAAAGAACCGTGAGACTGCTTCATGTCTCAAATCATGAAATCGTAAATCAGTAATTCTTGCTTTATTGCGTGCTCTTACCCATGCAAGACGTAAACAGTTGGCAGAAATAGGAAACACCTTCTCATGGTCCTGTGGCACTGTCTTAAGGACTTCTACGCACCTTTTGGTTAGAGGAACTCTCCTATCCTCACCATTCTTGGTATCATAGAGAGATGCAAATCCATTCTCTAAATCCAGATCACACCATCTGAGTCTCAACATCTCTGAACGACGCATACCCGTCTCGATTGCGAATTCAATAATAGATGCGATGTAGATATTCTTCTGAGTTTTTGCGGCGATGAGGAGACGGTCTTTTTCGTTCCCTAATAAGCGTCTGGTTCTTGCACCTGAACCTTTTGGGTATTCAATATCGCAGATTGGATTATAGGGAACACCATACCCCCATTTTCTAACTGCTGTATCTAAGACCCTTTTTATCAGTGCAAGTTCAGCACCAACACTTCCACCAGTGACGACTTTCAGTCTGTCATCACGATATTGAATGAAGTGTTGTTTGGAGAGGTATCTAACATCCAAATCACCAATCCACCGTCGTGCAATAGATTTCAATCGATAAATTTCTGCAATAACACCTTTGTGAGAAGGAGAAACTTCTTCTGCATATTTCAGAAGAAGGTCTTTTAGAGTTA
>PBFH01000009.1 GCA_002719885.1 Rhodospirillaceae bacterium
AGATACCGCTTCTTCCACTGGGGCTTCCTCAGATACCGCTTCTTCCACTGGGGCTTCCTCAGATACCGCCTCTTCCACTGGAGCTTCCTCAGATACCGCCTCTTCCACTGGGGCTTCCTCAGATACCGCCTCTTCCACTGGGACTTCTTCTGATGCCATTTCTTGTTCTGATTCTTTTTTTGCTTCTTCTTTCTCTTTCAATCTTTCCAAAGTCTTAGCCCGAGGTTTATCCTTCTTGGTTTGTTCACGACGCTCTGGCATTGGTATTAATTCGGACAAACCCAAAAATCGGGCAACACGATCTGTTGGTGTAGCACCGTTAGACAGCCAATGCCTAACTCTCTCCTCATTAAATTGGATACGATTTGGATCTTCACGCTTTAGCATGGGATTGTATACGCCGACGCGCTCAATAAACCGACCATCCCGAGGACTTCGAGAATCGGCTACAACTATGCGATAGAATGGGCGCTTTTTAGCCCCCCCCCTAGAAAGTCTAATTTTTAATGACATTAGTTAATTAGTTCCTTTTTTGTATTTGTTAAGTTCTTAAAATAATATGTTTAAATTTTATTCATTGGCCGATCATGCCCGGCAGGCCGTGCCGCATCATACCTTTTTTACCAAGCTTGTTCATGCGCTTCATCATTTTGCTCATTTGCTGAAATTGCTTTAATAGGCGGTTTACCTCTTGCACGGTTGTACCGGCACCCGAAGCTATCCGCCTCCTACGCGAGCCATTGAAAATTTTGGGATTCTTTCGTTCATTCGGCGTCATAGACAATATAATTGCTTCCTGACGGGCTAGAGCCTTATCGTCGACTTGGGCAGAACCCATTTGCGCTTTAACCTTTTGTGAACCTGGCAACATGCCCATTATACCACCCATTCCGCCAAGTTTCCGAACTTGTTGAAGCTGCTTGGCAAAATCTTCGAAGTCGAATTGACCTTTTTGAATTTTTGCCGCCAGTTTTTCTGCTGCTTCTTCTTCAACAACTTCCGTAGCCTTCTCAACTAAAGAAACCACATCACCCATACCGAGGATCCGGGATGCTATTCTCTCCGGATGAAAAACTTCTATTTCTTCGATTTTTTCACCCGTACCCAATAACTTTATGGGACAACCGGTTACAGAAGTTATTGATAATGCAGCACCGCCACGGGCATCTCCATCCACCCGAGTCAAAACAATACCTGTCACTGCCAACTGTTGGTGAAATGCTCCAGCCGCATTAACAGCATCTTGTCCCGTCAGAGCATCCGCTACAAATAAAGTTTCGATTGGTTTGCAAATCTTATGAATTGAGGCTGCTTCTTCCATTAACATTTCATCGATATGTAGGCGGCCAGCCGTATCCAAAAGCACAACGTCATAACCCTCCTTACGCGCTGCATCTATTGCGCGTTTGGCGATCATTTCTGGTGTTTCAAAAGGTACGATGGGCAAAGTGGCAATATCCGCACCCAGACCTAGAACTTCTAATTGTTTTTGGGCAGCTGGTCGGCGAACATCTAAAGACGCCATCAAGGATTTCTTTCGGAACTGATTCCTAAGATGCACGGCCACCTTGGCAGTGGATGTGGTTTTACCAGACCCCTGCAAACCAACCATCATAATTGCAGCTGGTGGAGCAACGGCAAGGTTTATTTCTGACTTATCCCCTCCCAATATTTTAGTTAAATGATCATTTACAATTTTTATGACCATTTGACCCGGGGTTACACTCCGCACTACTTGCTCGCCCACCGCCTCCTCGCGGACCAATTCGATAAACTCTTTGACCACGGGCAAAGCAACGTCGGCTTCGAGCAATGCAATACGCACTTCGCGAAGTGCAGAAGTTACGTCATCCTCAGATAATACTCCGCGTTTTTTTAATTTGTCGAAAACATCGGATAATCGCGTGCTTAGGGTATCAAACATAGCTCTCTATTTAAAAACATTTTAGTCATAACAAACCACACCGGTGAGCGAAAACTCGCCAACCGATGCTCACCCTTGAGCGAAGCAACGTAATATCTATCTTGGGTTAGCTTGGAATTTACGCCGGAGACGCATAAAGTCAAGTAAAAGGGCGCGCCTCAAATTTCTGAAAAACAACACATGAAAAGCGACTAACTCAAAATTATGCTCAGACCAACAATATTTGCTACGCTTTATAGAGCCCGCCGCATTTGGGTTATTCCCTCGGTTCATGGAGAACTCAACCGGTTATTAAAGCTGCAGTCAGAAATCCAAAATAATTTTATCTGGGGGGACCGTATAATATTTCTTGGTAATATTATAGGCCGCGGTCACCAGGTAAGGGAGACACTAGAAGCTCTAATGGCCTTTCGAAGGAGTATACTTGGACGCCGGAACATGTTTACTCATGATTTTGCGATATTGCGTGGCTCTCAAGAAGAAATGTGGCAAAAATTGATGGAGTTACAATTTGCCGTGAGTCCTACCGAAGTCTTAGATTGGATGTTAGAGCAAGGTATAGAATCGACACTTCAAGCCTATAATAGTAGCGCGGAGGAAGCAAAAGCGGCGATACGTCAGGGACCAATGGCCATCACTCATTGGACTTCAGAGATTCGGAAGGCTTTTCGGGCCGCTGGACACCAAGAATGGCTCAGTAGCCTAAAGCATGCCGCATATACACAAGAGGGTAGTATTTTATTCGTCAACCGTGGAATTAATACTGAAAGGCCAATTGATGCTCAAGCAGATGTTTTTTGGTGGGGTGCAAATTCCTTTGACTCTATCATAAAACCCTATCGTGGGTTTAAAAAAGTCGTACGCGGTTTTGATCCAAACGCTCGGGGTCTTGTGGAAACCAATTACACAATCAGCCTTGATGCCGGCAGTGGGCGTAAAGGGCCATTGTTAGCAGCTTGCCTTAGCAATGTTGGAGAGGTACTCGAAATATTTGAGGCTTAAAGTGTTTCATATTCGAGAAATTTTAGGCTCATTCTACATTCATTTTTATAGACTTGCGCCCCATTTAGATTTTATAAGGCCACTATGACTGATATCGCATTCACAAAAATGCATGGGCTAGGAAACGATTTCGTTATAATTGATATACGTGATTCATCATTGAAAATCACGGCGGAACAAGCTCGTGCAATTGCCAACCGACATACAGGCATAGGGTGTGATCAGTTAATTCTGCTCGAACCCATTGCAAATCAGCATCCACCATTAACTGCAGATATTTTTATGCGGATCTTTAATGCAGACGGTAGCGAAGTAGAAGCCTGTGGTAACGCTACAAGATGCGTGGCTGAAATGATAATCTTAGAACATTCTTTTACTAAAGTGAAAATAGCCACTGTAGCCGGGACATTAGAGGCTGAGAAACTGCCTAATGGATTGATTGCGGTCGATATGGGAGAACCTAATTTTAATTGGGAAGAAATTCCATTGGCAACGGCAGCCGACACTTTATATTTAAACATTCAAGCTGGCGAGTTAAGTAATCCATCCGCGGTCAACATTGGGAATCCCCATTGTATATTTTTCGCAAAAGACGCTAGCAAAGTGGCACTTCAACAATTGGGTAAAGTTTTAGAACATCATCACCTCTTCCCTGAGAGAGCAAACATTAGTGTTGCGGAAGTTAAGAACAATCAGAGTATATATCTTAGAGTATGGGAACGGGGAGTAGGAATTACAAACGCCTGTGGAACAGCAGCTTGTGCTGCCGCGGTAGCAGCCCACAGACGAAGCCTTACCGGGCGGAATGTTCTGGTGCAACTTGAAGGGGGAAGTCTTAATGTCACCTGGAAGACTGATAACCATGTAGTATTAATCGGACCAACAGAAACTAGTTTTCAAGGCTCCTTTAATTCAAAATTAATCAGGGGAGTTTAAATGGCCGAAACGCAGGTTCTTACATTCGGATGCAGACTAAATGCTTTTGAATCTGAGATAATACGTGATCACACAAAAGCTATGAACGTCGAAAACACCATAGTAGTTAATACCTGTGCTGTAACCGCAGAGGCGGAGCGTCAGGCAAAGCAGGCCATACGACGGGCTAGGAGAAACAATCCCGGGACCAAAATCGTTGTTACCGGCTGCGCCGCGCAGATAAATCCTGATCGATATGAATCAATGGAAGAGGTCGACTTTGTATTAGGAAATGAAGAAAAATTGAAGGGTAAAACTTGGTCAGAAATTAAAAATTTTGAATCCTATACCCAAGTCAGTGACATTATGTCTGTTTCTGAAACCTCTGCTCAAAAGATAAATGGTTTGGAAAATAAAGCGAGAGCGTTTGTTCAGATCCAACAAGGGTGTGACCATCGCTGTACCTTTTGCATTATACCTTTTGGCAGAGGTCAAAGCCGTTCAACACCAGTAGGAGAGATAGTTCGTCAAGTTCGTCAACTCGTCAAAACTGGTTACAAAGAAGTCATATTCACTGGCGTGGATTTAACGGACTACGGCAAAAATTTACCAGGCAAACCAACGCTTGGAAATCTGTGCCGCAGGGTCTTAATGCAAGTTCCTGAGCTCCCTCGACTCCGCATTTCCTCAGTTGACCCATCAGAGATTGATACGGATCTGTTAAAGGTCATCGCACAAGAACATCGTTTGTTACCTCATTTCCATTTTAGCCTGCAAGCCGGCGATAACATCATCCTTAAGCGCATGAAACGGCGTCATTGTCGTAATGATGCTATTGAAATATGCAACCACATTCGTAATTTACGGCCAAACGCTACCTTTGGAGCTGATCTTATAGCTGGCTTTCCTACTGAAACCCACGAAATGTTTTCAAATACACTCAAAATAATTGAAGAATGTGACTTAACACACCTCCATGTATTTCCCTATTCCGAACGTAGTGGCACGCCAGCGGCAAAAATGCCGCCAATACCCCAAAAAGAGAGACGCAGGCGCGCAACCCTTCTCAGGGAAGCTGGTAAAAGGCAGATGCACAATCTTCTTAAAGATAGCATAGGTAAAGCTGCGAGTGTTCTTGTCGAAAAAAATGGTATAGGACATTGCGAACGCTACTTACCTTTTCAACTGATTACCCCAGTACAAGATGGAACCTTGATTAGGTGTCTTATAAAAGAAGCGAATGGCAATGTCCTGCAGGCAGAAGAAATATGAATAAAAAGTCTGAGAGCTGGCTTTCGAAACTAAAATCGGGCCTCGGACGCTCATCGGAGCAGCTTACCGGCAAAATTTCCAAAATACTTTCGAGAAAAAAACTGGACGCCCAGATGGTTGAGGAATTAGAGGATGCGCTTATTGCCGCTGACTTAGGTGTGCCTACAGCATCTAGACTATCCTCTTCCCTATCAGAGAAAACGTTTGATAACGAAATTAGTGATGAAGAAGTCAGACAGATTTTATCAGATAATATAGCAAAAATTTTAAAGCCCATTGCAACCCCCCTCAAAATTGATAAGAATCTTAAGCCACATGTTATATTAGTTGTCGGTGTAAACGGTTCCGGTAAAACAACAACCATTGGCAAACTTGCCAAACTATGGGCTCAAAATGGAAAGAAAGTTCTTTTGGCGGCTGGTGATACATTCCGGGCTGCAGCTGTCGAACAACTTGCTATCTGGGGAGAACGGGCCGGCTGTGATGTTATTTCAGATGATACGGGCGCCGACCCGGCAGGGCTGGCTTACAAAGCATTGGAACAAGCCAAAGTTTTGGGGGTTGATGTACTTCTTATTGACACTGCGGGTCGACTTCAAAACCGCGAAGATTTGATGGGTGAATTATCCAAAGTTATTCGTGTACTGCGTAAACTCGACCCTGATGCGCCTCACACCTGCCTTCAGGTACTCGATGCAACAGTCGGACAAAATGCACACTCTCAAGTGGAAAATTTTAAGGACATCACAAATGTTAACGGACTGGTGATGACGAAGCTTGATGGAACAGCGAGGGGCGGCGTAGTGGTAGCTCTTGCAGAAAGATTTGGACTTCCCATGTATGCCTTAGGTGTTGGTGAAGGCGAGGAAGATTTACAACCCTTTGATGCAGACGCATTTGCAAAAAATCTTTTAGGATTGGACCTTTAACTCAAATGTTATAAGTTCGTTGGTTTAAAATACTTGCGAGCCTTTCATCGTCCACCAATGTTAGAATTTTGTCTAGGATTTTGGTATTAGCTTTGGTATGAACTTGATAATAATCGAAGGCTAAAGCTAAAAAACAAATTAAAATAGGCCGAGGAAAAACAGCTCAAATGGATGGTAAAGTATTTGGTAGTCGCGTTAAGCGGGTAGAGGATCCAGCGTTTTTGCGCGGTCAGGGTCGTTATGTTGACGACATCAAATTAGTGGATATGGTTTCGGCAGCCTTTGTACGGAGTCCATTTCCTCATGCGCGACTAAAAGGTATAGACAAATCTAAAGCCGAAGAGATAGCAGGCGTCCACGCCGTTTATACATTCGAGGACCTTAAACCGCACCTTACAGATAATCGATTACCGGTCGAGTTTCCCGGTGGAGTCCCAAATGCCGAAACCGCTGGTCCTGTAATCATGGTTTTCGATGAAACAATGTATGTTGGTGAATGTGTAGCAATAGTCATTGCAGATACTCGCCATATTGCAGAAGATGCTGCTGCATTAGTCGAAGTAGATTGGGAACCCCTCCCAGCGGTGGGGGATTGCAAGAAGGCTCTAGAGCCGGATGCTCCGACGGTATCAATCCATGTAAACAATAATCTAATGATGGAAATGGTGCAAGAATATGGCGATGTAGATAACGTGTTTAAATCAGCACCCCATACTTTTCGAGAGGAAATTTGGCAGCATCGCGGCAGCGGCCATCCAATTGAATGTAGGGGTGCTGTTAGCCGTTATGATCCCATGCAGGATCTTACCACCCTATGGTCATCAACTCAGATGCCAAATTTAGTGCAAGGTTTCATCATAAAGCTGTTGGGTGCGCATGAAGACCAACTTCGAGTAATTACGCCCGATGTTGGAGGTGGTTTTGGTCCAAAATTTGTATTCTATTCTGAAGAATTAATAGTAGCTCTTTGCTCCAAAATTTGTGGCCGTCCAGTAAAGTGGATTGAGGATCGCCGCGAACATTTCGTCTCCACGGTTCAAGAACGTGATCAATATTGGGATGCTGAGATTGCTGTTGATAATGATGGTTTAATTCTTGGAGTGCGAGGTACGCTCATTCACGACCACGGAGCATATACAATTCAGGGAATAACACTCCCCTACAATGCCGCTGCATGCATTCCCGGTCCTTACAAAGTACCTCACTACCGAATGGAACAAAAATTAGCATTTACAAATATGATGCCATGCGCACCAGTCCGCGGAGCTAGTCATCCACAAGGCACATTCGTTATGGAACGCCTCATAGACCGTGCTTCGTATGAACTAAAAATGGATCGAGCTGACATTCGATTAAAAAATATGATTCCCGGCCATGAAATGCCTTACGAAAAACCATTAAAGACGAGAGCGGGCGTTAATATTACATATGATTCTGGGGATTTTCCAAAAGCGTTAAAAATGGCAATAGATACTTCTGGATATTCAACGTTTAAAGACCGACAAAAAACCGCATTATCTAAAGGTCAGCACCTCGGAATCGGATTGTCATTTGGTGTGAAGGGAACTGGTCGAGGACCATTCGAGACAGCTATCGTCCGTATCGGTACGTCTGGGAAAATTTCGGTTTATACCGGTGCAGCTCCTATGGGTCAAAGTACCCGTACAATGATGGCCCAGGTTGTTGCTGAACAGCTCGGTGGTGACATTTCTAATGTAGAAGTGATAGCCGGAGATACAGCACAGATACCAATGGGTATGGGAGGATTTGGTAGTCGCCAAGCAATCACCGCAGGATCTTCCGGCCATATAGCCGCCATAGAGGTTCGTGAAAAAGCCTTGAAAGTAGCTGCACATTTGTTGGAAGCCTCCGAAGAAGACCTAGAAATAATTGGTGGTCAGATACATGTCAAAGGGGTCCCAGATCTATCGGTAACGCTAGCAGAGGTTGCCCATGCCGTCGCTGGGACACCAGGTTATGCATTGCCAGGTGGAATAACGCCGGGGATGGAATCCACTAAAAACTTCCTCACAGACCCTTTAGCTTACTGCTATGGCGCACATATTTGTGAGGTGAAAGTTGACCCGGAAACGGGTGGGGTCAAAATTCTTAAATACACTATTGTACATGATTCTGGTACCTTAATTAACCCAATGATCGTCTCCGGTCAGGTGCAAGGTGGTGCGGCACACGGTATTGGAAATGCAATTTTTGAATGGATGGGTTACGATGAAGAGGCCAATCCTGTAACAACAAACTTCGGTGAATATTTGCTGCCGTCGGCACCAGAAATCCCTAACTTTGATATTGCATTTCTCGAAAGTCCCTCCCCATTAAATCCGCTAGGTGTAAAAGGGGCTGGGGAAGGATCAACTGTCCCGGCAGCGGCGTCTATCATATCTGCGATTGAAGATGCCCTGAGACCTTATAATGCAAAAATTTCCGAAGCACCTATAACACCGTCACGGATAGTAGATTTAGTTAAAATGCACCAGTTAAATTGAAGCAAGGCAGTAAATTTAATATCAATCGGTAGTTTCGAGCCTTTCTTTAGGCGGAACAATGTCGGTAACCAAATCTCTTATCAAAGTTTTATTGGCTAAAGGTTCTATTCTAACAACACCGGTATTCAATCGTGCAGTGCAAGCATAATTGACCTTTCCATCGACTAATACCATACACTCTTTACAGGCATTCGCACTTACGCATGAATAGCGGAATGCTAGTGATGCATCTCTGTTTTCACGCACCCAAACGAGAGCATCAAGCACGGACGCTCCATCTTCATGGGGAACCTCAAATTCATCATAACGAGGAATTTCACCAATAGAACCACGATAAATAATAAGTTTTGTTATTTGTGTCATATTCCAGCGAAACGTTTTTCTTCAAGTGTATAGGTAATTCTCGGTACTTTTGTCCACCCAGAAACAATTTGTTCACCTCGGAGCTCAATGACCTGATTTTTCTCAAATTCAGGAGACGCATCTGGGATGTCCTCTCGTTGATGTGCTCCTCTACTTTCCGTGCGATTTAATGCCGACAGAGTAACAGACTCCGCACAGAGCAAACCTGCACGCAGCTCATACCAATCTAGTAGTGCCTGATTAAAGGGTTTATCATCAGAAATAAAAACTTTATATAGATCCATTTTCTGCATTTCTCGTATGCGGGCAAGACCTTGCTCAAGTTTTTCAGCCGTTCTGAACAGACCAACTTTTTCCCACATTAACGCCTGTAATTCGATCATCATGGCTGTTGCAGTCAGGTTGGACCTTGTTTTGGATTGTAGCTTTGGGGATATTCCAGAAAGAATGCCCTTCGCTGTTTTCTCATTAATCTGGACACGCTTTTTGGATTTTGCATAGTGAGCACCAAAGCGACCAGCGCGTTCGCCAAAAACAAATGCTTCGGGAATAGCGTTGCCGGAAAGGCGGGTCGCACCATTGGCTCCTCCCACGGCTTCCCCCGCAGCATATAAACCCGGCACCCTCGTCTTCATTTCATTATCCACGCGAATTCCACCCATATGATAATGGGCAATAGGAGAAACTTCTATAGGGGATTTCCGGAGGTCTATTCCATTTTTGGCAAGACGGCCGATCATTGGCCCGAATTTTTCCTTCATTACGTCTTCGTCTATGTGTTCAAAAGTAAGCCAAACTCCTCCATGCGGGGATCCTCGACCCTGTTCAACTTCTTTATATATTGCATAAGACGCAACATCTCGTCGCGCGGTATAAGTGCCATCATCTGAGGCACCGTAATTATGAATAAATTCTTTGAAATCACCGTTGAGTAATCTCCCCCCCACCTTGTATCGAAATGGATCCCACATGATAGGATCCATCCCTACCATTCGAGGGGCAAGGTGCCCAATGGGGAAAAATTGTACAAACTCCATATCAATTAATTCTGCCCCTGCCCGCAGCGCCATCGAATAAGCTTCACCACCCATATTAATTGATGCGCTGTTTCTTTTGTAAAGCCGCGTCAATCCTCCCGCCGCCAAGATAATAGCAGACGCCTCTATTATAACGGTCTCACCACTTTCAACATCAATTGCCACAGCACCAACCGCTTCATCATCCTGCAACACAATCTCAATAACTGCTAATCCGCTAACACGTCTTATACCGTCCCTTTGAGCCACCTCACCTCTCAATGCCCGCGCCACTGCGGGGCCGGTATTTAAATAATCAACATACACACATCTCTTGAGACCATGGCCAGGAGCGTGAACCTGTGTCATGCGCCCATCAACTCGCGCCCACCCAACTTTCCAATCATCCATTTCGTGAATCCTTGTAACCGATTCTTCGCAAAGAATTGCGGAAAGCTCTTCGTTACATAAACCGTGACCAGCCTCGATCGTATCGGACAAATGGTGTGTCCAGTGATCAGGCTCTTCATGGCCGACTGCTGATGCCACAGTCATTTGTGCCATCACTGTCGCACCGCCTCGGCTAATTAGGCTTTTGTCGGCTAAAATGACGTCTGCTCCATTGCGAGCAGCTGCAATCGCCGCATACATTCCAGCACCACCGGCCCCGATTACAAAAACATCTGTTGATATTTTCATTATATAATTTTTTTCCTAAAATACCGTTCGTATTTATACCCTAGAAATTACTTACTCACCAGCACTAGAGCTTGCGCTACATCGACACGGTCGATAGTTTTATCAATATTCCTTAAGGAGAAATAATAATGATTTCGAAGATACAGCAACTGATAAATATTGGCACGCCTTACTGGGAGGCTGAGGCAGAGATTGCACGAAAATTTTATAAAACTGCTAAACGAGATGATCATGCATTTTATTTGCGAGCTCAGTTATGGAAGGAACTAAATCCCGTAGATGGTTTTTTTAACGGGCTACACAGGGAGTTAACCCAAGCTGCCGCTCTATTCCCCAAAGTTGGCAAAAGCATAGATCGACACGATTATCTTTTCTTACTCGAACAACTTGTCTCGGAATATAACCACTTTGTTTTGCTTGCCGATGTTTTAGAGCACGTTCAACGTCGAAAACTTTCAAAGCGAGATTTAAAACAACTACCACAAGAAAAAATATTAGGTGATATAAGACGCCACTACGTCCACAAAGGTGGAAAAATTGGAAAGGCTGCAGTGGGCATAACGGAGGGAGGCGGAACAGCCTTATTCAGAGTCGGCAAAAATTTAAAAGGAAGCAAAATTAATCAAATGACCGCCAAGGCAATGAAAATTATTTGGGAAGATGAGAAAGATCATTACATGGTTCAAGCACAATTAGCCGCTAAAATGATCAAAACTAAATCAGACATGAATAAAATGAGAACGGCTATGGAAGAGGTCAGTTTACAGCGAGTCTGGATGCGCAATGAAATGTTCCAAAACCCTATGACAAAGGAAGAAGTTAAAAGCTATATTGATCGCCGACAACAATCTATTAAATAGAATTATTGGTTTAGAGACACGCCTCCAGAGCCGCCACTCCGGGTAGAACCCTTCCCTCTAGCCATTCCAGAAAGGCCCCACCCGCCGTGGACACATAAGAGAAAGAATCTAACGCTTTTACGGAAGATAATGCAGCAACAGTATCGCCCCCACCAGCTATCGATTGAAGTTCACCGTCTACGGTAAGTTTTGCAACCGCCTGTGCTACAATATTGGTGCCATTATCAAATGGTCTGATCTCGAAGGCCCCGAGTGGGCCATTCCAAAGAATTGTTTTACAATCACTGATACTCTTTGCTATGGCACGAGCCGAACCTTCCCCAATATCAAGGATCATTGTCTCTTTCCTGACTGCCGCGATCGGCACCGTCTCGCAGGTGACACCGGCTTCGAATTTCTTTGCAATCACCACATCAGCGGGCAAAATAATTTTACACCCTACCTCATCTGCATGTGCCATAACATCTCTAGCCGTACCCGCCATATCAAATTCACACAATGAGGCGCCAACATCACTTCCAAGCGCATGCAAGAATGTATTTGCCATAGCCCCGCCAATAACCAAATGTTCAACTTTGGGGACAAGATTACTTAGAACATCTAGTTTGGTTGATACTTTCGCACCGCCAACAACGGCCAATACTGGTCGCTTGGGATTGCCCAGAGCCCTTTCTAGGGCTTCTAATTCCATTTGCATGGAACGCCCTGCGGCTGACGGCAGCAGCTGTGCAATACCCGCAGTAGAAGCATGGGCGCGGTGTGCTGCTGAAAAAGCGTCATTGACATAGATATCTCCTAATGATGCTAAGGCCTCAATAAACTCCGGGTCATTATTTTCCTCACCAGCGTAGAATCTCAAATTCTCTAACAAGGCAATCCCGCCATTTGGTAGTGCATTAATAGCTTCCTCTACTGCCTCACCTATACAACTCTCGAGAAATACCACCTCTCGTCCACCTAAAGACTGGCGTAAAGATGACAACAAAGGTTTGGTTGACATTTCAGGCACATAAATTCCCTTTGGGCGATCAAAATGGGACATAACTATGACCTTGCAACCTCTATCTGCTAGCTCAAGAATTGTTGGGGCCAACCTTTCAATTCGGGTTGCCTCTGTTACCAAGCCGTTACGCATCGGAACATTAAGATCACCGCGCAACAACACACGGCAACCAGCAGAGTTCTTTTTTAAAGCTGGCAGAGTATCAAGGGTTTCAAACTGCGGCATAGAAAAAGCAATATTTTATTATTGAATCAACCTAACTTACCCATCATTACCGCCGTATCTGACATACGATTTGAAAAACCCCATTCATTATCATACCAAGAAGCAACACGACAAAGTTTTCCCTCTATAACCTGAGTTTGGGTCAGATCAAAAATTGAGCTAGCCGCATTATGATTAAAATCTGATGATACCAAAGGCTCTTCATTAGTTACCAGAATTTTTTTGAATGCCACAGTATTGGCCGCTTTAATTATAGCTTTATTTATTTCCTCAACTGAAGTCTTGCGTTTTGCCGTAAAATTGAGATCGACAATGGAGACATTGGCTGTCGGCACCCTTATCGACGTACCATCAAGTTTTCCGTTTAATTCTGGCAAGACTAAGCCAACAGCTTTCGCTGCACCGGTTGAAGTTGGGATCATTGAATAAGCTGCCGCCCTTGCCCGGCGGGGATCGGGATGTAAGGTATCCTGCAAACGCTGATCACCAGTATAAGCGTGAATTGTTGTCATGTAACCCTGCTGTATACCTATTGCTTTATGCAGAACCGCTGCTACTGGTGCTAAACAGTTGGTAGTGCAAGATGCATTGGAAACTACTGTGTGACTTTTTCGAAGCTTTTTATCATTTACGCCACAAACCACTGTCAAATCCTCACCGGTCGCTGGCGCTGAAATCAGCACTTTTTTAGCGCCGGCCGCAATATGTGCTTCAGCATGTTCGCGTTTGGTAAAGATCCCTGTGCACTCGAGAACAACATCAATCCCAAGTTTATCCCAAGGAAGATTTTTTGGGTCACGTTCAGCAAAAACCTTGATAGTACCTTTGCCTAGATTAATGCCCGTTTTTGTGGCCCTTACTTTCCCCGGAAATGTACCGTGGATGGTATCGCGCTGCAGCAACAATGCATTCGCCTCAATACTACCTAGATCATTAATCGCAACAAATTGAATATCCTTACGACCACTTTCGAAGGCCGCCCGTAAAACTAGTCTTCCTATCCTTCCAAACCCATTGATGGCTACCCTTACTGCCATAATATCCTCCGTATAAAGTTATAACTATAATCGCTTTTTGACCGCGAGTACGACTTCATCAGCCGTGATTTTGAAATGGTTAAATAAATCTCCAGCTGGTGCGGATGCACCAAAACTCGACATTCCGATGAATATACCATCAGGGCCAATATATTTTTCCCAACCCATAGAAACAGCTGCTTCAATCGCAACTTTAAAAGTGTTTTCTCCGAGGACAGTTAAACGGTAGTCATCAGTTTGCTCATCAAACAATTCCCAACAGGGCAATGAAACAACATTAGAAGTAATTCCATCACACGCCAGCATCTCCTGCGCTTTAATTGCCACCGAAATTTCCGAACCCGTTGCCATTATTGTCACAGTTGCCTCATTCTCCGCTTTTGAGAGCAGATAACCTCCCTTGGCACAGTAATTTTGGCCACTGTCATTCTTTCTGACAGTTGGAACACCTTGCCGAGTAAGTGCAATAGCGGATGGCGTATTTTCACATGATATAGCTAATTCCCAACACTCTGCCACCTCAACCGCATCTGCAGGACGAAAAACTCTCAAATTTGGTATAGCCCTCAAGCTCGCCAAGGTTTCAACAGGTTGATGAGTTGGTCCATCTTCGCCAAGTCCAATGGAGTCATGGGTAAGTACATGAATTACACGCTGCCGCATTAGAGCGGACAACCTTAAAGATGGTCGGAGGTAATCAGCAAACACAAGGAAAGTACCAGCATATGGAATAATGCCCCCATGCTGTGCCAAACCATTCATCACCGCGGCCATTCCATGCTCACGAATACCGTAATGAATATATCGACCATCAAATTCGTTCTTAGATATAGAGATCATGTTGGATGTTCGTGTATTTACGGAGCCAGTAAGATCGGCAGAGCCTCCCATCAGCTCTGGTACATCAGCAATTAACTTTTCTAGTACCGCCCCTGAGGAGACGCGAGTTGCCTGATTAGGAGCATTGGATATAAATTCATTTTTGATGTTGTTTATTGACTTTTCCCAACCCACAGGCAAACCACCCGAAACTGCACGCTGAAACTGTTTCCTAATGTTTGAGTCGCAGCTTTCAAGGCGTTTTTCCCAAGCTATGCGCTCTCCTGATCCTCGCACTCCCGCCTCACGCCATACGGACATAATTTCATCTGGAACCTCAAATGGTGCATATGGCCAACTTATTTTTTCCCTCACCCCAGCAATCTCTTCATCACCTAAAGGTGCACCATGCGACCCGGCAGTCCCCGCTTTGGTGGGTGCCCCGTAGGCAATTGTAGTTTTGCAAGCAATCAATGAAGGTTGATCTTCGTCTCTTGCAGCTTTTATAGCTGCAGTGACAGCCTCCGCATTATGGCCATCCACAACACTGGTATGCCAACCATAAGAGTCAAATCTTGCAGGAACATTATCCGACCACGCTAATTCGGTACTACCGTCTATGGAAATCCCATTATCATCATACAACACGATCAGACGTGAAAGCCCAAGATGTCCAGCGAATGAAGCCGCTTCGTGGCTAATTCCTTCCATGAGGTCGCCATCGCCAGCGATCACATAGGTATAATGATCTACTATATCTTCACTAAAACGCGAAGCCAGTATACGTTCTGCTAACGCCATCCCGACTGCAGTCGAAATTCCCTGACCTAATGGGCCAGTGGTAGTCTCTATACCTGCTGCATGACCATATTCGGGATGTCCGGCCGTTTTACTTCCCAATTGTCGGAAGTTTTTGATCTCATTGATATCAATATCTGGATAACCAGTGAGATAAAGAAGGGCATAGAGAAGCATCGAACCGTGTCCCGCAGACAAAATAAACCTGTCACGATCAGCCCAATCCGGATTTGATGCATCATATTTAAGGAACTGGGTAAATAGTATTGTGGCTACATCCGCCATACCCATAGGCATGCCTGGATGGCCAGAGTTAGCCATCTGAACAGCGTCCATCGCCAGAGCACGGATTACATTAGCAAGATCTTTTTGTTCGACAGTCACAATTTTTCCGAAGTTAAGTGTTTTAATTTTATTCGTCTATTATTCAGTTATTATAAAAATTTCATACTTAATTTTTTACAGTTTATATTAACGCGAATCGTTCTGAGGTTGGAGTCACGCTGATAAAAGAATTTTACATTAATTCTCTAGTGTCAAAAGTGAAACACCAAGTAAAGCTCGACGTTTCAACCATGGACTTGCCCGATATCTTGGATCCCCATAAAAGTCATACATCGCATTTAGTATCTTCAATACTCGCTTAGCACCAACATTATCGCCCATGGATAAAGGGCCTACTGGATAGCCAAGGCCCAAGGTCACCGCCTTATCAATATCCGATGGGCTAGCAATTCTTTGCTGCGCAATGTCACAAGCAATGTTGACGATAGTTGCAACAACTCGCTGATTTACAAAACCCGGACTATCATGAATTACCGTTACAGCATGACCATCAGCGGCTAGTGCCGCGTGAACTAAATCACGAAGATCCGGGTCAGAAACTGGCGTACTCATGAGCGTTCGCCGACCATCTAGTCCGAATAAAGTATCAACGCCAAATGAACGTTCCGCTTCAACCCCCTCTGTTGTAGCAGCACTGGTTACATCGGATCCAGTCGGTGTAAAGAAACATAGACTGCGTGTGGATGGTTTTTGACCCATATCAATTTCGGTCACTTCACGTAAAGCACTTAGCAGTAGATCATGCCCTTCTGGCTCGGCTTTGCTAATCCATATAGATTCTGGAATCACTTCTGGAGCACCTTTCTCCAAATTCTGAATCTTCTTATTATTTCTATAGGTATAAAAACCCCGACCGGTTTTACGACCATGCAAACCCGCCACTGAACGTTGAAGGGTTAAAGGATTGGGGCGAAAACGTGGTTCACCATAAAATTGGTGGTAAATAGACTCCATAACCGGGTGAGATACATCTAGCCCGGTTGTATCCATAAGCTCAAATGGACCCATGCGAAAATTTGGACCCCCCTCCCGAAGGAGATCATCAACACCCGAAAAATTTGTGATTCCTTCTGATACAATGCGGACCCCTTCCGTATTAAGTCCTCGCCCTGCATGATTAACCAAAAACCCGGGTGTATCTTTAGCGCGAACAGGCTCATGTCCAACGCGCCTAGCAATTCTGACCAATATTTCACAGGTTTCTTCATTTGTTTCCAATCCGTTCACAACTTCCACTATTTTCATTAGAGGTACCGGATTAAAAAAATGAAATCCTGCAAAACGTCCTGGATATTTCATTACTGCTGCGATTGCAGTTACGGAAAGAGACGAAGTATTTGTGACTAACACACAGTCCTTTGTCACACACTCTTCTAATGACAGAAAAACTTCACGTTTAACATCAAGATCTTCGATCACAGCTTCAATTACTAAATCTGCGTCTGCTAAGTCCGATAGCTTGTCTGCAACCTCAAGCCTCCCAACTGCTCCTTTTGCTTCCTCTTCGCTCATTAGACCTTTTTCGCAGGCCCGGAAGATCATTCTGTCTGCGAAATCCTTTCCTGTTGCCGCCGCATCGTCTTTAGTATCAAAGAGTAAAACCCCTATTCCCCCAGTCGCCACTATCTGTGCGATACCCCTTCCCATGGCGCCAGCGCCTATAATACCAACAACAAAGTCTGGGCTATTTGGTTTTTTAGGCATGAAATTTTACCTCAATCATTCCCTAAAGATAATTTACATAGTCGGCGGCGCATGAAAAGCGCATCCTTGATAATATCATCAAATATTTCCTGAACACTGGCAATTTTATTAGCAAAAGCACAACTCTGGCCCATGGACAGAGTGCCTTGTTCAAAGTTGCCAGACTCATAGGCCTCCTTTTGGTTGGACCCCTCTACCAGCAATCTATATTTTTCGAAATCTTTAATACCCCGTTTTTCAAGTTCATTGACAGTTTTAGCAGTAGCATTATCAAGGACACGCGAATTGTCATTAAAAATAGACATAACGATTCTTGTATCACTCTCAACGGTTTCTACTACTCGCTGTTTATATTTATCATCCGCCCAAATTTCTTCGGATACGGTCATACGCGAACCCAACAAAATTCCATCTGCACCGAGAACCAATGCAGCNAGCANCTGACGGCCAGTACCGAGACCGCCCGCTAATACAACNGGGATNTCCAAGTCTTGNGGAACNANGGCNCCCTGAACAATNCCGCCAATCATATTCATNCCCGGNTGCCCACCCGCTTCTGCNCCAAGAATAGTGATGGCGTCTACTCCGGCAGCAGCAGCACTTNTAGCGTGACGCAANGTAGTGCATTTATGTATTACTTTCATTCCANCATCTTTAATTCGAGGCAAAAAAGCCTTNGGNCTAAANCCNGCCGTCTCTACAAANTCTACCTTTTCTTCAATCGCAATATCTAAAAAGATACCNAGCTCTTCATTTGCCTCNGGACGNGCCGATACNTAAATATTTACTCCAAAAGGTTTTCCGCCGGTTATTTCGCGACATTTCCGAAGCTCTTTACGATAGGCATCTTTTGTTGGAAAACTCCNCGGGGTTATAAANCCCATNCCTCCAGCATTAACCACNGCNCCNACAAATTTTGCATCAGCCAACCACATTAACCCACCGCATANAATTGGATGTNTAATATCGAACAGTTCCGTAATTGGGGTCTTAAAAACTGGNGATACCATTATCAAATNNTATTCCGCNGGAATGAATTTAGTACCATACCTAATGATACCCTCTTGATCATATAGACGGCGTACAACGCCTCTTATTTTCATTCCAATTTNAAGNTTATCGGGATNCANTTCAGAGAGACGCACCATAACTTTAGGCCCCTCCCTNAGTTCAACAACGCCACACAGTATATCACCGGTCATGGTTTGTTCATCNTCGAATTCGGAAGGTGCTCCANTCCCAGCAACGAGACTATANGTATAAANCACGCCTTCNCCGGAAAGTGGTGTNTNAATAAACTCANCANCGCCGCAATTTATACAAACNGATCTTTTTGGGTATGCNAGCAGACCACAGTNGCTGCATTTTCCAGCAACCAANCTNAGTCTATCATCAATGCTACTGCTAAAAATTGGGAGAGATATATATGANGTCATGAGCCCNNCCTGNNTTTACTTGATAGCACCCTACGATGTTTTAAATAGGTGANGTAATCNACAAGCTCTCCTCCAACAATCANATCAGCCACTTTAGAACCTTTTCTTCGCCTTTTGCTTAATTGNGACCCGGCANCNAACCAAGCAGCCGTAGNNCCAGCGCCAATCCCCGCACNTAGNATTTNCTCTCCTACTCGNGCTTTATCTANAGNAGCAGCTAGAGCAAGTGGCGCTGAGGCNGCACCCGCATCACCGATCATACACCACAACGCATCTATTTCTGCTTTTGGAAATCCTAAAATTTTTCCAGCCCTTCTTCCTANACTGGTTTCANTACCCANAGCTAGGCGTCNGACCTTATCAACTTTNTTGNTTGATAGCAGANCTCCAAGATCCTGCAGAACAANCAANTTATCGCGCGTACGCAGTTCCAAATCAGTTAAAGTTNCNTCACCATGCCGCCTAAACCGTGANCCAAAGGTCTCCCGAGTCAGACTTATGGAATCCTTGTATACGGCNACCATACCTTGCGAACCAACTATGAATGCGGCAGCNGCAGCGCCAAGAGAGTGCTCAAAACCTGAGTCCACTTTTCCCACAGGCGCGTCAGCGGNAACGGCCAATGCGTATTGCCCTTTATGCGTCNAACAAAATTCGATAGCTGAGATNAGAGCTTGTAATCCNGCTTGGGGTGATCCGGTTATTTCTGTAACTCTGATGGCCCTGNTGTTAAANAAAGCTGTTGGCAGTGTNGCTGCNGANGGTTTTTCATCATAAGGTGGNGTAGTTACCCCAAAAAATAATGCNGAGACCTCTATATCAAANGGNANACGNTCNAGGGANTGACGAGCGGCTTCTATACCCAGGGTAACCGGATCNTCATCATACGAACAGAANGCTTTTTGTTTAAGACCTCTAGCCGAACAATTTCCCCAAGCTTCAACATAAGCGCTTGCTGNNAAACGAAAGTGGGGCAGTGCCACNCCGTAACTCTCNATCCCGACCATTTTCTTAATCCACCGCCTTAAGAATGTGCACGGCTACNGCCGCTCCGGATCCACCAACATTTTGTGTNAGACCATAACGCTTATTATTNAGTTGNCGTTCTGNNGTATCAGCGCGNCCACGAAGCTGCTTAACNACTTCATAAATTTGCCCGGTTCCTGTGGAACCNATTGGNTGNCCTTTNGCAATAAGACCNCCAGAGTTATTAACCGGACGNGCNCCATNTCGGCCGGTGGCTCCACTTNCAATATATTTTCCTGCATCACCTTTTNCACAAAACCCAAGATCCTCGCAGGCCAATAACTCNGCAATTGNAAAACAATCATGAACCTCAGCAAAATCAATGTTTTTAGGGCNAATTCCTGCCATCTCATAAGCNTGTTTAGCTGCACGCCTTGTNCCCTCCAANGCGGTCATAGTGTAACGATCGTGGATAGCTACATAATCGCTAGCGCCACCACTACCNACAACCAAAACTGGTTGGNTCGTAAAACTGGATGCAAGATCGGCACGGCACATAATTACGACCGATGCACCGTCGGTAATACCACAAGCATCAGATAATGACAGTGGGGANGCCAAATTTGGAGATTTCATCGCACGCTCAAGGTCANNNGGNACTCGGAATTGAGCTTTAGGGTTAGCCATGGCATTNGNNCGATTNTTTACTGCAGCTATCTTGATTTGTTTTTCNTCTGTACCAAANTCNTACATATGTCTTCGGGCCATCATAGCGTAAATTCCNGCAAAATTAGTCCCNGCNAGCCTCTCCCATTCTACNTCTCCGGAAATTCCAAGCCATAGCCGNTTTCTTTCTCTGGGAAGATCAGACATTTTTTCAANTCCCCCAGCCACCGCAATNTTNGTTCTGCCGGATGCTATTGCTGNAACTGCATCACGCATGGCAAAGCCAGATGAAGCACAAGCATTCTCAATNTGGCGNGNACNTGCCCCAATCATNCCTGCAGCTTCCATCATCAAGGGTGCAAAGTTACCAAGNTGNNCACCTCCAGTGGACAAAGATCCGATGTANGCCTCTTCTACCTCTAGCGGATCAAACCCCTTATCAACATCATCNAAGGCGTCAACTGCNGCCTCATGAAACAAGTCCTTAAGGGTTTTATNGGGGTNCATNCCATAGCATGTTTGCCCTACACCGATGACCGCGACATCTACCATANCGACTTTCNGTCACCTAAAGGCGGGTTTGCGCTTATCTAAGAATGCAGACCTACCCTCCTCGAGTTCTGNNCCAATGAAAGCTATTGATTGCGACATATTTTCTAATTCAAGTGCCGCNTCGAGNGATTGAGGTNCCATTGANAGNTGACGCTTTGTAAGNGCAAAGGCATGTGGTGGCATATCTATTANACGTCTAACTTTTTCGATNGCCTGTTTTTCNGCCTCCCCATCCGGAACCAGCTCATCCGCAAGTCCGATTTCTTTAGCCTCTTGAGATTTCACCATTTNNGCATANAGCAAAATTTGTCGCGCCCTAGAGTGCCCCACTTTTCNGCTCAGAGTNAANAGTATGCCATAGTCTGGTGTAAGNCCAACTCGAAAGAAGGGAAATCCAATGGTNCCGCTCTGAGCAAGAANAATACTATCACAAAGTAAAACGAGGCCGGCNCCTGCTCCAACNGCAAAACCTTCCACTCCCGCGACTATTGGCTTTTCCGCCTCAGCCAGCANCCGTACCAACCGATGATTTTCTTTCATCCTTGCTCGACCAGANCTGATATCCATTNCANTCATGGTNTCTATATCACCTCCGGCACAGAAGTTACCGTCAGTGCTCCCTANNACTATGCCTTCAACCGCATTATCGCTAAGTGCTCNAGATAATTTATCAATCAGAGCATCACGTATGTCTGGGCTTAAAACATTTCTTTTTTCNGGCCGATTAATTGCAACCCTNATTATACCAGGCGCTACAGTTTCTGAATTCAGAACAGNCATGACCAAAGCTCCNATAAATTATTNCTATAATTNCACAGGCGACATTTTATCGAGNGCTATTTCAATTGCAGCTGAGATATCNTNAGCCNTCACTCCCGCAAACTCAACATCNTCCCGNTCCAAAAATCTCGCTACACAATTACNCAGACTATNAAGATTTGCGGGACACCCTGTCAAAGAATCTTCCAACCAAGCAACGCTCACCAAAGGACGTGGATGCCAATCACCGTTTATAATTGCCTTTAGAACTTCGCCATTCCGTATTACTAACGTGGCCCAAATCAGGCCTCCAACGGCCTTTGCCCTGCCTAAACCCATCATATCACCGTTCCTTAATACCCCACCGAGCAGTGTCTTTCTGCTATTAGCAAACAACCATTCTTCACTTTCATATTCTGAACGAAAATCATCTGCATAACTGCGTTCAATATCTATTACCCGACCTTTCACCAGATCGCGCTCTTGAAAAGCATGAGCCGTCGTCTCTCGTACTAGGGTTTCCAACTCTTTCGCATCTATAATTCTCTTTGCTTCTCTTTCCAACCAGGTGAAACGGGAAGTCATATCCTTCAAAGCCTTATCTTTCACCTTTTCAGGCGGCATAGGCATTATTTTTCCAGCTAGCTCTGTATCTATGGGTTTAACGTTAACCACGATTCGGAAGGTCATTACCCCATCCTCGATTTTTAGCGAAGTGGGAACTAACTTACGGCCTTCTACTTGGATATCATTAAGGGGCCGATATTCTGCAGCAAACCCATAGCGCTTAGATAAAGTTTCCGCAAAAGCTTTCAAAATTTTAGGAAAAGCCTCGGTCGTGGTGTCCGGTACTTTTGGATGGTGTGTTGGTAAAAAATAAACGAGAAAAGCAGAACCTTCCCCCGCATAAACCGGGCCACCACTATTTGGCCGGCGTCTGATTGTAACATTATTCTCTCGACAAAATTTGAGGTCTAGTGCTTGTTCTGGATCTTCGTTCACCCCAATTGTAATCGAGTCAACATCAAATATATTAAGATACACGGTTGGCGGTGCTTCACCCTTAACAACGGCTTTCTCGATAGCTGGCGAGACGGATATCGAAAAATCAGCATAAGAATTTTTATCCACAATTAAACGCCATGCATTATCCGCCATCTTTATTTTTTCCTCTCATCTACAACCAACGGGCCTTCATCAAGTTCCGGTGAAATAACAACTTCATCAACCGAGATTAACGTCTGACTTTTAAAACGTTTAGAAATAATTTCTGCAGTCTGATCCCCGCCTGCACCTTTAAGCATTAATGACAACCTATCACCGCCAGCGGCTGTAGCCGATACTACCAACCTGTAAACACCTTTCAATTCCTCCAATCCCAAAAGTATGGTTCTGAGTTCTGAAGGATAGATTTTGACTCCTTTCACCTTGACCATCTCATCCGTCCTACCAAAAACAACATTGGGCAAGCAGATTGTCCGCCCAAAAACTGAGGGCGTTTCAACCTTAATAGTAAGATCTCCAGTCCGATAACGAATTAAGGGTTGGGCTTCCTTATGTAGATGGGTAAGAACCAGTTCTCCTCGTTCTCCATCCTCGACGGGCTTCAAAGTCTCCGGATCGATCACTTCCGCATATACAAGCTCGTCGAATATATGTACACCCTGTCCGCCTGGGAATGTTCTTCCAACGGGCAAAAACTCAGACAGGGAAAATGAATCCACTAACATTGTATCGGGCATTGCATTGGCAACCGAATTGTACAGGGTCTTGTTACCTGAAAAGGCTTCACCACCTGCAAAAAACACTTTGGGGGTTCTAACACCTGATTCAAGGAGGCGTATCGAAAAGCTTGGATTACCTGCAAGAATATTTACATTGTTAGCGTTACATATTTCTGCTGCCCGGTCTGCCTCACCGGGCCCTAAGGGTATACAGGTTACGCCGTGCGCTTCCATTTGAGACTGATAAAATAACCCTGCAACAAAAAGATGGTAGCCAAAAAATACCGCGCATACATCACCATCATCAATCCCACAGGCATCAAGATGAGTTCGACAAGAAGCTATCATCCGGTCAAGGTCTCCCCTAGTCTGCATAACCGGTACTAATCCGCCTCCCATTGGGCTTAGGTTCATCCTTACAGTTCTAGTGCCTCCAAAAGTACCGTAGCCCGGTTTTTGCATTTCAGATACAAAGTCAGCCCGCGACATTAAGGGAATAGCACTTGCAAACTCGGTCAATCCCGAAACAGCATCAGGTAACCGCCCCAAATAAAAAGGGTGTCGGGATAGACGGTCAAGCACCGCGTTTATAGCTTCAAGAGGAAAGCTCATGGTGTATCTTGTAAAATGCCTGAACTAGGGCGGCAAGTACCTGTATATAGTTGTGGCATTTTATTTTCCTTTACGATCTGTTATCGAAACCAATCGATCTTCATTTAATGGTAATTTATCCCCAAGCCAAAATCCGAAAATTAAATGGTCATTGTACGCATTTGCAGTATTTGGATGAACGAGAATGCTAAGACCATCACGATTGACAGTAAGCCATTGAACAAAGGGGTCAAAGTGTTCCACTTTAAACGCAACCTGATACATTGAGACAAGATGTGGTCCAACAGCCTCATCATGCCAGCGTCCCATTGTGGTNTATGGAAATTTTTCCATTATTTTTTGGCGAAGCGNCGCAGCGATTTCACGGGTNTTGCNTNGTTGATAATAAACGTGCGCATGCCAACTGTTGATNGCCTGNACTGGTTGATTTGGAAATATCATATTTACCTCAANTCCAATAGTCGGCTTTATAATAACCTCATACAATCCAAATCGCATAACATGAAAAAACANTCATAAACACCCGCAAGCTCACCTTGCCCTTTGGNTCTGGTTGGGNCACATTCNCATNCCNAGTTGATATNTNTTGGAGTAATCGAAATGAACTATGTAATTCCNAGTTGGAATTTNCCAAGTCTACCCGTAGAAGGCAGCGAAGAGCGATTTCCAGTGCGACGGATATATTGTATCGGTCGTAATTATGCTGCNCATGCCCGCGAGATGGGAGCAGACGAACGNGAGCCNCCTTTCTTTTTTTTGAAGCCGGGAGACGCCATTGTGGAGAACNATGCAACGATCCCTTACCCACCTGCGACTGAAAACCTTCATTATGAAGCCGAACTTGTAGTGGCATTAGGTAAAAGCGGTTCCAATATTTCTGTCGAAAATGCAAACGATCATGTTTTTGGATACGGTGTCGGAATAGATCTCACGCGCCGTGACCTTCAGGAAGAAGCAAAGGGAATGCGACGCCCTTGGGATATGGGTAAGGGTTTTGATTCTTCAGCGCCTTGCAGCAAAATCTATCCAGCATCCTCCATTGGTCATCCCGAAAATGGATCTATTACCTTAACTATCAATGGTGAGTTACGACAGTCCGGAGATATTGGGGACATGATTTGGGATGTTCCAGAAAGTATTTCATACTTATCTACCCTAGTAACACTTGAGCCGGGTGATCTTATTTATACTGGCACCCCCGAGGGGGTGGGGGCGGTAAGACGGGGTGAACAAATTGTTGTTCATGTTGAAGGTGTCTGCGACCTAACANTAAATATCAATTAATTGGTGAAAAACAGGAATGGTTGAAAATANCGGAAACACCCAGACCACCCAAATGGGGGGGTTGCATGATTTAATTGGCTATAATTTGCGATGTGCTCAGATTGCAGTCTTTCAGCATTTTAAAAACACCGTGGGAAATTTCAATATTTCCCCACCGCAGTACGGCGCAATGGTGCTTATTGAGGCCAATAAAGGGATAAGCCAATCGGCAATAGCTAATGCGCTTCGTTTTGATCGTTCGACGTTAGTCCAAATTATTGACCGACTTGAAAGCCGCAATTTAGTCGTACGGGAAGCGTCTATAAATGACCGCAGATCATATGCATTGCGATTAACCAAGTCTGGATCTGCCATGCTTAACCGTCTTAGAAAACTCGTTGAAAAACACGAGAAATATATGACGGAAAATCTAACTGATATTGAACGCCAAACTCTGATCCAACTTCTTGCCAGAGTTCATAAAGAAGTAGATGATATTAAAAACAGTGGAGGTGGAAATGGCTAGGCAAGAAGAGAGGATTCTTGAAGAAATAAAGGAAAAGGCTCGGTCACCCCAAATCTTTAAATATTCAAAGCCTGAGGGGGCTAGAGCTGGCAAGTCTATCGTTACCCTAGGAACATCGGGTTTACTTCGTGGTTCAGTGCAAGTTGTCAAAAATGGGCAAGGCGACAATAACAAGCATATCCATACTGGAATGGATGGGATGTGGATGTGTTTAAAGGGCGAAGTGACATTTTATGGACCCGACGATGAAATCCTCGGCATCTTTGGACCGCAAGAGGGCATTATTATGCCCCATGGCAACGCTTACTGGTTTGCCAGTACCGGAGATGTCGATCTCGAAATTCTTCAGGTCGTAACNTGGGCTCCAGACATCAAGGACGAACGTATTGACCTAGAAGAACAAAAAGACGGGGTTGGACCCGGTAAGGGTGAATTTTTTGATGCTAGAGTTCGATAAGNAAACGAAAAGAAGCAACATATTTAACAGCTTCTTTAAACCCTTATAACATTAAATTATCAAATCAAGTTACCGCGTTTTTCCCGAAACAAGCCTAACTTCTCGTGCAGAGCTTTATCGGTAAAACTAAACAGAAATGCGTCTTTTTCATCACAAACGTGATGATGTGGGAGCCAGCCCGGTACGACAAATACATCCTTGGGACCCCATTTATATTCAATGCCATTAATAATCGTTTTACCTTCACCCTCAACTACAGAATAAACCCAAGTCGCAGTACTTTGGTATTCTTGCGTCTCCATTTCTGGCGGCAATAATTGCATGTAGCAATCAAGAGTAGGCATAGCGGGTTCACCTGTATTTGGATTTAGGTATTGCATCTTGATACCATGAAAGGGATCGATTTCCCCGGCCTTTTCAAGATTTATCAAAGCATTCCGGGTTTGTTCATATGGATAGTGAAAGACAGGAGAATGCAGGCCTTCAGCTACGTAATCCATCGGCCGCATGTTTGCTCCAAAGCGCGCAATGTTATCAAAGGCAGGGCGACCTTCTGGATGAGTTCCTCCGTCCTCATAGAGTTCAGTAAACATTGTTCCAAGAAATCGGATTAAAGGAATATCAAGACCATCCAGCCAAACTACGGGCGTTGTGCCTTCGTTACCATGGTCATGCCAAACGCCCGATGGCGTTAAAATCAAATCACCAGGTTTCATAGGAGCCTTTTCACCATTAATAGCAGTGTAGGCTCCATCTCCTTCAACGATAAAACGTAATGCAGCAGGAGAATGGCGGTGNGTAGGNGCAACTTCACCGGGCATAATTAGCTGGAAACCGGCAAACATCGAATCACAGGCAGCTGTTTCGCCTTTAAGCGACGGATTTTCTAATATTAGAACCCTCCTTTCCGCCTCCTCTGCTGTGATCAGAGTAGCCGTCTCCATCAAACTGGGACGAATTTCTTCGTAGTTCCAGACATAAGGAGCCGCCCGCATTTCGGGCTCCTTCTTCATAAAAGTAAATAGCCTCTCCCATAATGGGGCAACCGCTAATGGATCAATTTTGCTATAAAAAGCAGCACGTTCCGGTGTAACTTTTGGTTTCTCGTGGAGACTTCTAGCCATATTTTCTTCCTCGGTCGGACAACTGCAACATTATCTACCTATATAATTATCATATTCAAACTAGCACCAAATTACCCTAATTATAAGAGGCACCCTGTTCATATTTATTAAACCAATCAACAAACCTTGGTATACCAATATCAATAGAAGTTTTAGGTTCATAACCCAAGTCCCTTCTAATAGCCGTAATATCAGCAAAAGTTTCTTTTATGTCCCCCAATTGCATGGGCCTGAATTTTACTAAGGCTTTTTTTCCGATGGCACGCTCTAATACCCTAATAAGTCTCATAAGTGGTTCACTCCGTTCGTTTCCGATATTGTATATGCGGCATGGAGCCTTACCCGCATTGACTTCAGGGGGAGTTTCGAGACATTTTATAACGCCACTAACGATGTCATCAATGTAAGTAAAATCCCGCTTCATGTCGCCATTATTGAAGACAGAAATTGGTTTCCCCTCGCTAATAGCTTTACAAAATATATACATTGCCATATCGGGCCTGCCCCACGGACCATAGACTGTGAAAAATCTCAGCCCGGTTTGAGGAAATCCATATAGTTGACCATAACAATGGCTCATGAGCTCATCTGCCATTTTGGTTGCAGCGTAAAGAGAATTTGGTTTATCCGTTCGATCACCAACGGAAAATGGCAATTTACTATTTCCACCATATACTGAGCTAGAACTAGCATAAACAAGGTGCTCAAAATTAGATAAATTTCTACAAATCTCTAAAATNGACATATGGCCTAAAAGATTAGCACGCACATATGCAAATGGATTTTCAATTGAGTATCTCACACCTGGCTGAGCAGCGAGGTGAATAATACGATTTATATCTTTCCGCCCTGTAATAAGCGATTTCACGGAATCATAATCAGATATATCAATTTTTTTAAATGAGAAACCACCATATTTTTCAAGTTCCTCTAATCTTGCCTGCTTTAGGCGTACATCATAATAATCGCTGATGTTATCAACACCCACAACAGCCTCATCTCGCAAGAGTAAAGCTTTACTGACATGAAATCCGATAAATCCCGCTGCACCGGTCAGAAGAATTGTCATAATAATCTGCTCGTGATCGTTTTAAATTCATCCATTTTTTATTATAATCAAATTTCTAAAATAAAGGTTTAATAAAAAAAGAATTAACTAAATTGTGGTATTACTTTTTCACCAAACAGGCGCAATGATTTCTCGGCTTCATTAGGTGGTAAAGTTGTAAAATTAACTTGAAGGGATCCGTCATTAAACCCACCAACCTGATCATTATAATCTCTAATCATTTCAATTAATTNTTTAGGCGTGCCCACCCAAGCAGAACATTTTTCTATTTGTGTATCCAAATTTTCCTTGCGCAAAGTCTCTATAATTTTATCATAATGAGCATAATCATTAGAAACAGATCCNGTAGTCCAGCCACTTGCTGCATCACAGAGGGAAACAAAGTAATTATCAACGTGGGGTCGTGCGATACGCAATGCCTCGTCATGATCTTCATGGCAGAACATAAAAAAAGCCANCATTACCCGCCCGGACCCCTCATGACCCGCCGCTTTCCAAGCATCCCTATATATATCAAGCAACTCTCGCATTTTTCCACCGGCAATAGGTATCCCCATTATCCAAGTACCGTTACGGCCTGCCTTTTCAAATGAGGCCTCGGTTGCAACAGATGCTGTCCACAACTTGGGGTGAGGCTTCTGAGTGGGGCGGGGATANGAGGTTACATTTTCGAAGCTATGAAATTTTCCCGATGATGTAACATTCTCCTNAGCAAGTAGCTGGGTTATCTGTTCAACNCCTTCATCGAAACGCGCAACACTCTCATCNAGGCTGACTTTAAAAGCTTCAAATTCTCTTGGTATAAATGCACGGGCCAANCCTACTTCCAGCCGCCCATTAGAAATACTATCTAGCATTCCAATTTCACCAGCGAGTTTTAGGGGATTGTTGAAAACNGGTAAAACGGCNCCGGTAATCAGACGTGNTTTCNTNGTTCTCTGAGAAGCAGCCGAAAGGAAAACAATTGGGTTTGGACTNTAGCCACCATACGGATGAAAATAATGTTCAACTATTCGGACATGAGTATAGCNATAATCATCAAGTAAATCGCACAGGTTNANGCACTCTNCAAAATATTGAGCGCCCGACTTGTCNTGTGGCCTAACATTCGGAAAAAATTGAACNCCAAATTCCATACTGCTTCTCCAANTTTATTNTTACGGGCATCTAACCTTCGGCTTTTTGCCCAANNCCTTATATNCCGATCATCCGGCNGACCCTTGNNTAATCANATTAGNTATTTCCGTTAAAACTANATCAAGCCNTGNTNNCTCNCCAACATATGATACACCGGACTGAAGTAAAACTTTGGTAACAGCCAAAATACCCTCACCAAGAAACATATCGCCTGCACCAGCACGTAGTGTCTCCACCTCTTTCTTGAACGAACGTTACATCGCAGACCTGCTTTCAAAAATGAAAAGTCAAAACGTTTTTAGTGATCAACCATAAGTTTACTCGTCATGCAGAAAATTTCTACTCACTATTGGGCAGCGGACTGTTCAGCACGTTATAATTAACGATAAGATATTATTGCCAAAGTAAATTGTTTTATCGGAGTTAATGGATTTTGCTCACTGGAGATATCCTCAGGCTTAGTGCGGAACGTCACCCCAAACGTATCGCCTTGATCGCTGGGAAGACAAAAATCACATATAAAAGTCTATACACATCTGCAAATCAATTTGCCAACACCCTACTCAATTTTGCGATTGGAAAAGGGGTTTGCTGGGCCATTATGTCCCGAAATCGGCCGGAGTACGTCATTGCCCATTTTGGCAGCGCGCAAACCGGGGCTATTATGGTGAACTTGCAACCAAGTTACACTTCGGATGACCTCGTAAATATCTTAAATTTAGCGAGTGTTCGCCTGATTGTGGTTGAAGAACCATTTCAAGAAAATATCGCCAAGATAATAAGTCTTATACCAAAACTAGAGCATGTTATTGTTATAGGGTCATCTCAAAGAGATAGTTGGTATTCTTTCAATCAGGTAATTCGGACTCAACCAGAAAAAGCCCCAACACTAGAGCTTTCCGAGAACGATGATTTTGCTATGACTTTCACAGGAGGTACGACGGGTAAACCTAAGGGAACACTAGTCAGCCATCGAGCTCGCCTCGCCAGCTGCTGCACAACGGTTATAGAGCACGGTGTAACAGCTTCAGACATAGTGGGGATGGTCACTCCGTTTTACCATACCATGGGATCTCTTGTTTGGTTGCCGGCGGCCCTTTTTGTAGGAGCAACTGCTGTTCTGATTTCCAGTTGGGATCCCGATACTTTTATCGAGCAAACTGAGAAACATGGTATAAGCTGTACATTTATGGTTCCTGTCCAATTGCGGCAGATTCTATCTGACAATCACTTTAATTCGGACAAGCTTAAAAGTTTAGTAAACATTGCCTGCGGTGGCGCTACTAGCCCTACCGACTTAATACGTGAAATGGGCGAGAAACTCTCACATGCAAAATTTACAAATCACTACGGACAATCAGAAACAGGGCCAATATGCATTTTTAGCCATTTTCATCCACGATCTAAGGGGGACACCGTTGGACGCCCTGCAGTCGGTGTTGACATGAAAATTGTAAATTCTAAAGGTCAGGAGGTTCCCAATGGAGAATCCGGTGAAATCATTTGCCGGGGACCTTTTTTGATGTCCGGATATCATCAAAACGAACAGGAAACCGAGACATACTTTAGACTCGGGGATGAATGGGGCTGGACAGGCGACATAGCAAAAAGGGATGCCGAAGGATTTATTACGCTGGTTGGTCGCTCAAAGGATATGATTATTTCTGGTGGGGTAAACATCTACCCCAGAGAAGTGGAAGTTGTTTTGGAGCAGCACAAAAAAATTATCGATTGCACAGTTTTTGGTATCCCGGACAAACGCTGGGGTGAAGCCCTCGTGGCTTATGTTGTTCCGCGCGATGAAAAAGAGTTAACTGAACAAGAAATCACTAATTATTGCTTAGAACACCTTGCACGATTCAAGAGACCCAAATATGTCAAAATTGTTGATAACATTGCCAAAACACCTTCGGGTAAAGTCCAAAAACCTGTGTTACGAGATGCGTTTCTAAATAGTAAAAATGCTTTATAAAGCCCTCCCAAAAGGTCAGTTAAATCGGGGCTTCTCTTGAATATAGTGAGCGCTCATTGGTTGCCTGAATGTTTCCATCATTTCACGATTCAAATCTACCGGCGGTTTTTGTCTTTCCGGAATAAGCGGTTTATAAATCACTTCACCAATTTCCTCAGCAAATGTTTTTTTTGCACGCTGCACTAAAGTGGGATCGGATAACAAATCAACTACTGCGCCAGCCAACGCCTTTGCACCAGCTACAGAACCTTTGTGAGCAATTGTAGTTGCAAGAGCGGCTCCGCCCGCCCAATGATGAAAAGGTACATTGGGTACATTTGATGGAAAGCCTACACGGCCCATAGGCACCTTCCAAGAGACATCTCCACAATCGTTAGAAGGAGTTCGCTGTTCGGTCGGGCCGAGAAGCGGTTTGATTTCAGTTCTCAAACCTTCAGCATGCACATTCGCCGCTTCCTGCAATTTTCGAGCAAAGGCTTGTTCATCAACTGTCCATTCAGGAACACCGACAAGTTCCAAATTGTTCTGAATCACCTCTGCCAACCCTTGATTTGTTCGCACCGGCCAAACTGCACTCATAACTTCTATTTCAACCTCGGTATTACTCATTAATGCAGCCCCTTCGGCAATCTTTTTGCCCTGCTCAAATACAATGCGCGCACCTTCAGCTGTTGGAGCGCGAAAGGTCCACCAAACCGTCGCTCTAGCAGGAATTGTATTAGGTTGATCCCCCCCATCTTTAATAACACGATGGGCTCGCATTTCTGGTTCCATATGCTCCCTAAATTGAGCCATGCCCATATCCATCAGTACAACACCATCTAATGCATCGCGAGCGCGCCATGGCGCCGTAGATGCATGCGCTGTTTCTCCATGAAAGGTAAAATAGGCGGACACCGCAGCGGAATGAGTTAAGCCATACACTGTTCCCATATCACCGCCAATATGATCATGAATGGCCACATCAACGTCGTCGAACCAACCATCGCGAACATAATATGGCCGGCTAATTAATTGTTCTTCACCGGGGGCCCCGAAAACCTTTAGAGTACCCTTTAATCCGAATTTTTTGATAGCACACTTAGCTGCAATAGCGCCGGACACCATGACGGCTGCATTACAATTATGGCCCTCGCAATGTCCAGGTCCGTAAGGTGTTATGTTCTTTTGCTCCGTTTCGCCAGATACTTGGCTATTATTCGGGTTGGCATCATATTCAGTATGTAGTGCTATAACTGGATCGCCTGATCCATAGCTAGCGCAGAATCCTGTTGGGAACCCGGAGATGCCACGTTCGACAGAGAAACCCTCATTTTCGAGGGTTTCGGTCATGAGCTTGGCACTTTCCACCTCCTGCATACCCAATTCACCAAAATAGAAGATCGAGTCACCTATCGTTGCAACTGCAACCGCATTACGATCTAAAAAATTGAAAACAAATGACTTTTCTCTTGCACGGTTATTTGCTGCCATTTCTTTCTCCCTAAACCTTAACAATTAATTTTCTACCCGCGGCAAAATATGTTGTTCTAAATACATATTGGTGCGCGTGTATTATCCTTTAGTACAAGAACCTCCACCCAATACGCAAAATTTCGAGCAATGCGGATGATTCAGTGAGACGGATTTAGAAGACGTAAATAATGTTTCTCCGAGCTCAAACTGTTGATCGTATGGCAGCAGGGTACAAGCTATAACGGCTGGCCTGTCAGCCCCTTTTCGTTTCACAATCATCCGTGAATTAGCACACATCATATCGTTGGGATCAACACCAAGAATTGACCAACAGCGTTCAGTGATTTCAGGGGTATCAAGCAACTCATCCATTTCTGGAAACAAAACTAAGCGTGCCGGATCATTATGATCAATGTCGATATTATATTTAGAGAAAAATTTTCCATAGTTCGAGCGCATCATCTCCTCACCCTCACCCCAGGGGGTCCTTCCAGCAACATCAAAATTAAAGCCATTAATGGATAACCAGATTAGACCCTGTAACATAGATCTCCAACTTCCATCCCCACGTTCTGATTCATGTAAATTTTTAGTATAGTGATCAACCGAAACTCGGATACGTAGCTGATCGCCAAATTTATTTTTTAATTTCATTAGTGGATTTTTTTGATGCTGCATCGGTTTCATAGCGTTGGTCAAGATTAGCGCTCGAAAACCCCTTGATAATGTCAACTGCAAGGTCGGAATGAAATCCGGATTCATAAAGGGTTCCCCACCGGTAAATCCTATATCCTTTGTGGAAAATTGCCGCTCAAGAATTTCATCAAGAAAAAATTTAACTTCATCTTTGCTTATATAAACCAAACGATCATTGAGTGGGCTGGATTCTATGTAACAATTTTTACAAGTCAGATTGCAGAGAGTGCCAGTATTAACCCATAAAGTCCTGAGTTCTAATAAAGAAACACGGGCTCGGCGCTCACCATTAATCGTCAAATCCTTATTCTTAAATTTTACCGGGTCAATAAACTTGTTATTGCTTGGACTAATGCCATCCATTTTTTTATACCTCTAACGCCGAAGTGACGGATCTCTTAGCGTCACATTTTGTCCGGGCGGAGCATCGTCAAGCGCATGTTCGAGCGAGGCGACTGGGCGCCATTCATTGGGTGGGCGCGCCTCTTTATCAGGTTCAACCTGATCAAGGAGACAATAAATTTCAAGGAAATAGCCATCCGGATCTCGAAATTCTATTGCAACTTGACAGCCCCCACGCCGTCGCCCAGAAAATTCAATGTCAACATCGTTTTTTTCTAGATAATCTCGAGCATGAAATACCTCATCCAGCGTCTCCACTTGGAAAGCCATATGATGCAACTCAGAATTATCGACCTCTCTTTCTGATCCACCAACCAATGCAACTCCGTGGTGGTCACGATTGAAACGAAGAAATACCATTCGGCCGGGCATCATACTTTCGGGATAAACATCCGATACACGAAATCCGAGTACCTGCGTATAAAATTTTGCAGATTGTTCCACATCTCTAACATTGAGAACTACATGACCAATTTTGGTAATATCAAACGGCATTGTCTTCGGAGGAGATAGCTGCTTTAAGGCAATCATTTCAGGGTCATCCAAAGCTTCTTGATCAACAAAATCTCGCTTAAATTTTTTAGCCATTTGTTGTCCTCCTCCTGTCATCTTTCGATTGGAACACCTGGGTCGTTTCCCCACTCTGACCAAGACCCGTCATAACCTTTAATTTTTTTATAGCCCAAGGACTTTAAAACCAGGTAGGTATGTGATGAGCGGTGATGTGTCTGGCAATGCATAATTACTTCTTTATCGGGGGTTACACCAAGTTGGATGAGCAATTTATTTATTTCCTCAGCTTCCTTTAGACGAAAATTACGATCACGATCGACAGCCAGCATCCAATCGAAATTTATGGCACCAGGGATATGTCCACCTCGTGACGCCCTCAAATCTTCACCTTTATACTCAGCGGGACTACGACAATCCAATATTACCACCTCATCGTCACCCAAATGATCCAGAATATAGTCTTTGCCGGCAAGTGCAGTGTTACCTATTTTAGCCCGAAATTCGCTGGGCTTGGAGGCATTAACTTCAATCTCTAGTGGATAGCCCTCGCCAGCCCAGCTATGAAAACCGCCATTAAGCAAAGAAATTTTGGGATGGCCTACAACATCTAAGGTCCACAAAAATCGGCTAGCCTTTCCTGTGCCCTCGGAATCGTATGCGACAACGTGCCTCCCCATATCGAGTCCAATAGAGGATAAAGTAGACGATAGGCTCTCAGCATTCGGAATTGTACCCATTGCAGGCGGGCGGGGTGCAATTAGGGAGGTGAATGGAAGATTAATTGCCCGGGGAATGTGTCCCCTCGCATAGACACTGGGTTCGTTCAAATCTACAATTAATAACTCTTTGGTGCTGATTTTATCTTCCAGTTCTTTTGGTTCAACAATAAGCGGTAATAACGGCTTCTCCATGCGTTTGATCTTTCTTGTAAAAATTTTAACGGCCAACCTTAACCTATGAATTAGATATACGAAAGAATGACAAAATATATAATCTTTATATGCCCGTATAAAATGCGATAATGCCTAACAATGTACAGCTCAACAAAGTCAAAATAACCCCAACTTTAAAGCGAAGCATTGCTATCATAGCGGCCATTGAAATAACCAACGCCGCAGTTTGGATTGAATTCCATACGGGAACGTAAAACTGAAAGGGACCAAATGACATCTCCCCTACTTCCGAAAATACAACATGCAGACCAAACCACAGGGCAAGATTTAGAATAACCCCTACAATAGCTGCTGTGATTGCTGAAAGGGCGGCAGACAGAAATTTATTTCCTCGTAGAGCCTCGATGTAGGGACCACCAAGAAAAATCCATAAAAAACAGGGAACAAAAGTTACCCAAGTCGTCAACGCCGCACCTAGAACACCCGCTAGCACCGGATCCATAATACCAGGGTTCCGGTAAGCGCCCATGAAACCAACAAATTGGACAACCATAATCAAAGGCCCAGGCGTAGTTTCCGCCATTCCAAGTCCATCGAGCATTTCCCCAGGCAAAAGCCACTCGTATGTCTGAACAGCTTGTTGAGCAACATAGGCAAGTACGGCATAAGCGCCACCGAAGGTCACTACCGCCATCTTACTGAAAAACAAGCTTTCCTGAGTATAGACATTATTGATGCCGAGCCAGAAAACTAAAACAAGGACGGGTAAAAACCAAAGAGAAAGACAGGTTACCAATACCCTACAAGCCCTTCGCAAAGACGGCTGGGTATGAACGAGTTTCCCCTCCATGCCGGCCTTATCAATTAAATCGAGTTCCGTCAGTTCTGGTTTATCTTCAATCTTGCTAGGGTGAAATAAACTCGGTTTTAGATAACGACCGATGAAACCTATAAGAGCCGCAACAGCGACTATGATTGGAAATGGCACCGCCAAGAAAAAAATAGCGACAAATGCAGTAAAGGCGATAAAAATCATCAATACATTGGTTAAGGCCCGAAGACCAATCCGGAGCACCGCCTGCACAACCACGGCGAGCACGGCCGCCTTAATCCCAAAAAAACTAGCCTTAACTATAGAAAGGTCACTGAAGCCCGCATAGAGAATACTAAGACATAAAATTACGATTGCACCGGGAAGAATAAATAAAACTCCCGCCAACACTCCACCCCAAGTGCGGTGCAATAACCATCCAATATAAGTGGCAAGTTGCTGCGCTTCTGGGCCGGGTAAAAGCATGCAATAATTCAGGGCATGGAGAAACCTNGCCTCTTTAATCCATTTTTTTTCCTCGACCAGAACTCGGTGCATTAATGCTATCTGTCCAGCCGGCCCACCAAAACTCAATAGTGCTATTTTTACCCATGTTCCTAATGCCTCCTTAAAGTTAAGACCGACTGTTTTCTTTATCTCGTTTGGCATTATTCTGGGATCTGTCATGCTTAGTCCTCGCTCATTTCGTTTAATTTGCCTACCTTATTAAAAACCCACAAGGACATAAGAAGAGCAAATTACCGGATGCTGCACCCCTCTCTATTTAGTTGATAATTCTATTGTTGACTAATCAACAATATGATATCAAATCTTCCCTAACCGCAAATTATTCGATATCCCTAACTATGCCCTGCTTGAGGGAAAGGCTAATGACAAAATTTGTCTCCATGACACTAAACGGTCGTAATCGAGAAGACGCAATTCCTGATAACATGTTGCTTGTGGACTTTCTGCGCGAAATTGTAGGCCTGACAGGTACTAAGATAGGCTGTGATGGCGGAGAATGTGGTTGTTGCACTGTCCTCATTAATAATAAACCAAGGCACGCATGCCTAACACTAGCATCTACATGNGAAAACTCTGCGGTTGAGACAATCGAAGCGTTGGAAACAGGAGGTAGACTCTCAATTATTCAGCGGGGCTTCCATGAAAAGCTAGGAGCCCAATGTGGGTTTTGTACTCCGGGCATGATTATGGCTGCAGAGGGATTACTCCGTGAGAATCCTGTGCCTAACGAACAAGAAATCAGAGAAGGAATGGCGGCAAATATCTGTCGGTGCACAGGTTATGTAAAAATAATCGAATCAGTGAAGTTCGCTATAAAAGAAATAGCATCGAAGGCAAATGGGTTATGAAAGAAACTTTCAATGCCAAAACAGAGGATGTTAAACNAACAAAATCAATCGGCATCCCCATGCCACTTGTCGATGGACCGGAGAAAGTATCCGGCAAAGCGAACTACACTGCAGATAAAATCGAGCAGGGGGCGTTGGTTGGACGAATTTTACGCTCCCCGGTAGCACACGCCGAGTTGTTGAACATTAATACTGCTGCAGCTGAATCACTTCCTGGCGTTTCAGCTGTGGTCACCGGTCAGGATTTTAGCGGNCAGTTTGGGGTCTTGCCAATTGCCCGCACAGAATGGCCAATAGTACGTGACCGCATACGATATCGTGGCGAGCCCATCGCTGCCGTCGCTGCANTTGACACGAAGACCGCGCAGAAAGCTCTTGATCTTATAGAATTCGAATATGAGGAGCTCCCCGCCTACTTTACAGCAGAAGCGGCCATGGCAAAAGGCGTTACCCCGCTTCATGAAAAACGACCTAATAATGTTGAGCGGCATGTTGAATATGACCTTGGTGGAGTAGATGAGGCTTTGGATCAATCTGACCTGGTCTGCGAAAGTACCTTTAACTGTGCCGAGGTCTGCCAGGTTCAGACAGAACCACATGCCGCGCTAGCCATGTTTGATGGGGAACGAGAAGATCTAACAGTCTATGCCACTACTCAGGTCCCATATTATGTGCACCTAATGCTTGAACAGACACTGGGCATGAAGCGATCGAAGATCAGAGTAATAAAGCCTCACATTGGTGGAGGGTTTGGTTCCCGAACCGAATGTCTGCATGTTGAATTAATCGCTGCTGCTCTTGCACGAAAGTGCAATGGCAAAGTCGCAATAACGCTAAGCCGTGAAGAAACCTTTATTACCCACAGAGGGCGTCCCGAACAGAAAACAACCCTTAAAATCGGAATGACTAAGCAAGGTCGAATAACCGCCGTTGAAACAAAAACGATTCAACGAGGAGGAGCTTACGCAGGCTATGGAACGGTCACTATTCTATATTCGGGATCCATGGTATTTGCCCTCTATGACATTCAGAACGCGCGTTACAATGGCTATCGAGTCCTGACAAATACCCCACCCTGTGGGGCNTTNAGAGGCCATGGAACCGTNAATGTAAGATTTGCCTTCGAAAGCCTGATGGATGAAATGTCGATCGAACTCGGTCTGGATCCATTTGAGGTTCGTCGAAAAAATCTTCTAAAAGCACCAACTTTTACCGCCAACGATCTCATGGTTAACAGTTACGGACTCCCTAAGTGCCTTGATATTGTCGAAAAAAAAAGTAACTGGAAAGAACGCAAAGGCAAGACCGCGGATAATCGCGGAATAGGTATGGCTTGCTCCCACTATGTCAGTGGCGCTTCAAAACCAGTTAACTGGACAGGAGAGCCACATGCTACGGTAAATATTAAGCTAGATTTTGATGGCAGCCTAACAATCCTCACCGGAGCACCGGAGATTGGACAAGGCTCTAGCACTATCCTTACCCAATGCGTAGCCGAAGTACTCGGGCTCGATGTGACCCGCATAAGAATTGTTACGTCCGATAGCCTTTTAACACCCAAGGACAACGGCGCCTATTCATCACGAGTGACATATATGGTTGGCAACGCCGCCATAGATGCGGCAACAAACCTTAAAGCTATTCTCCTTGAAGCCGCAGCGCAAAAGATGGATGTGCAGCCTCAAGATGTTGAATGTCTGGGGGAAATCTATCGTGCCGGATCTCAAGATCAGGGCATGACTTTTGATGAGGTCGTTTATGCGGCTCTAGAAGGTACAGGAACAATTACGGCAAAGGGTAATTTTGACACAATTCCCGAAAGCTGGGGTGGAGATAAATATCGTGGTGCGGCCATTGGGGGGACAATGGCTTTTTCCTATGCCGCACAAGTTGTAGAGGTATCTATTGATCCNGATGCCGCGCAAATTCATGTTGAAAAGGTTTGGGTGGCACATGATTGTGGAAGAGCTCTAAATCCCCTTTCTGTGGAAGGCCAAATAGAAGGTTCGGTCTGGATGGGTATGGGGCANGCCATTTCGGAAGAAACACGTTACCATAATGGGTTAGGTATCACCGGGAACATGCTTGATTATCGGGTGCCCACGATCATCGAGAGTCCCCCAATAGATGTAAATATTGTGGAATCCATAGACCCTCACGGCCCCTTTGGNGCCAAAGANGCGGGCGAGGCTTCACTCGCCGGTTTTCTGCCCGCACTAACAAACGCCATCGCGGATGCACTTGACATTAGGGTTAATGAATTACCAATTACGCCTGACCGCTTGATGGAACTTCTTGAAAAAAAGAAACGAAAAAACCCAAATCAGGAAAACGGGAGTTGAGCCTATAATGGAGTTAATGCCAGACTTTATTCTTCACCGTCCGATAAATATAGAAGATGCTTTAAAACTTATGACAAAGAATGATGGTGCTCGCTATGTCGCGGGCGGCACCGATATAATCGTAAATATCCGGCGTGGTATCGAACAACCTCCTGCACTTATTGAACTTTCCGGCATTGAAGAACTCCAGTCAATTACAGTAGATGATGACGGAATTCATATTGGTGCCGCCGTCACACTAGATAAACTCTCAAACGACAAAAACATTATAGAAAATGCCAATGCTATTGCTGAGGCNGCCGCCGCNGTAGCCGGCCCGACCCATCAAAGTTATGGAACTATNGGTGGTAATCTTTGCTTNGATACACGCTGCCTNTTCTACAACCAGTCAGAGTGGTGGCGTAAATCTAATGACTATTGTCTCAAGGAACGCGGAAACGTTTGTCATGTTGCCCCTGGTGGCAATCGCTGTTTTGCAAGTTTCTCCGGGGACGTCGCACCAGCCGCACTAGTTCATAATGCGGAAGTNGATTTATTAAGTACCGATGGATTTAGAAGAATTAAATTAGCACAACTCTATAAAGACGATGGTATGAACCATTTGGCGCTGAAATCCGGTGAATTACTTTTCTCTATACATTTACCAATAAAAGAGCCCAACGTTAGGAGTTCTTATGAAAAAGCACGAATTCGAGGATCCATTGATTTTCCGCTTGCAGGCGCCGCAGTCTGGCTTAAACAAACAGGTAATGTAGTGGAAGAGATTAGGATCGGACTTACCGCCGTAAATCCCTACCCTCAACTATTAGAAAATTTGGATAAATTTAACGGTAAAACTTTTGATGACACACTGCTAAATCAAATCGCTGAGTTGGTTCAGAGCGTGTCTAAACCCATGCGAACCACAACGGCAAAACCGTGGTANCGCCGCCGCGTCGCCGGCACAATTGTCCGACGATTGGCCAAGCGATTAGCAGACCCCCTGCAAAAGTGAATAATTTTACACCTATCAAGAAGTCGGCAATGAACACCNAACNTCANCCANAAAAAAAGGAACTACCAACATGCGCAAAGAAGTCGTAAAAAAACAGAGAGAAGCGATGGCTGCGTATGGGCTTGATTTACTAATCGCAATCTCACCAGAGAATTTCGCCTATGGTACTGGTTTCGTTGTGCCATCACAGCCCCTGATGCGGTGGCGTCATGCAGTATGCGCTGTAAATGCGGTGGGAACATCCAGAATTGTCGCCGTAGATATGGAAGAAACCACAGTGCGGGGAAAACTACCTGATTCTGATATTCGAATTTGGGGGGAGTTCACCGATGATCCTATGGCTACATTGGCACAGCTGATTTCTGACCTTGGTTGTGAAACTGGCAAAGTGGGAATTGAATTGTCCTATCTACCCACATCAGATTTTAAAAAACTTCATGCCTTACTTCCCAAAGCCGACTTTATTGCCGCTGATAAAATCTTTGATGATCTTCGCCAAATTAAAACGCCAGAAGAGATAGAACTACTCCATCGTCTATCTCGTATTTCAGATACTGCGATTGGCGCATCTTTCGATGCCGTTACACCTGGTATGACAGAAATGGACATTGCCTCAGCCCTTACCCGGTCCGTTTATGAACAAGGCGCGCAAGATTTTAAACTTATGATCGTGGCAACGGGACCACGATCAGAATTACCCAACGTCGGTCCAACAAACCGTATACTGGAGGAAGGAGACATATGCCGCGTCGAAATCTTTTCAGTAATTAATGGTTACCACGCCGGTGTTTGTCGTACAGCATCCGTCGGAGACCCTCCAAAAAAAGCATCNGAGATATGGGCTAATTTAGTTGAATGTAAATACCGTGTTCTTGATGCCATCAAACCCGGAGCTAGCGCCAAACGGGTGTATGAAAGTTTTATTGAAAAATTCAGTGAACTGAGACTGCCGCCCATTTCATTCGTTGGTCATGGGATCGGATTGCATTTGCATGAAGACCCTTATCTCGGNAAATACGAGGATTATGAANTAAAAGAGGGAATGGTGCTTGGTATTGAACCCCTTGTTTACCAAAGCGGATACGGTTTCGGTTTGCAACTTAAGGACATGGTTGCCGTTACTAATAATGGCACTAAATTGCTCTCTGATATTACAAATACCGACGATCTCTACCGGATCNGTTGACTGTTGNAGAACATNATTGGACCGCATTNCCACGNCGGAATCGAANAATTTCCTCAAGTGTTTTAATATTTTGGTCTGCNAGAAATTCACCACACCACTTCAGTGATTTTAAAAACTATCTTCAGATATTTTTTATTGCCCCTGAGTAAATTCGCGAATTACTTCTAATGCCAAGGTTTTTTCCTCTTCCGTTCCACTAACCTCTATCACCGGTTCATCAACCCCTGCATCGATATAAGCCTGCAACTGTTTGCGACATTCATCAGGCCTCCCCGCCACAGTAAACATGGGAACAGCTTCAGAAGGAATCATCTGTGCCGCTTCATCGATTTTTCGTTCCCGGACGAGCGACATGATTGCCTCATGATCTATCTCCATATCCACCGAGGCGATATTATCTGCTTGAGCGGAATTGCGGAAAAGGAAAGCAATTTTGCGCTTATTAGCCTCAATAGCATCAGTACCATTTTTCGAACAGGCAAAGTAAACAAACCCGGCTTTTCGCACCTCTGAGGGGTCGCGCCCCGCTTTAGCAATACCGACTTCCGCATTTTTAGCGCATTTCTGAATTGAAGCTAGAGATAATCCACCAGAGTAAAGAACACCATCTGCAATCCGGCCGGCCAAGCCGAGGACTTGAGGCCCCGTCGATGCAACAAAAATAGGAATCGGANCAGGTGGTTTGAAAGCAAGGCGCGCACCACGCAACTGCCAAATTAAACCCTCTTGTTCAACCGTCTCGCCAGCCCACAATGATCGAAGGGCTTCTACATATTCACGAATAACACGAACTGGCTTTTCAGGGTGTGGAACACCGGATTCTCTCAGATTAAGCAAGTTTCCAACCGAAATACAAATGCCAACCCTTNCCGGTGCAGCTTCNGCCATAGTAGCAAACTGCATAGCTGTAGGAACGGGATGCCATAGATATGGCATTACAGCGGTAGGTACTACCATGGCACGTTTCGTTTTAAGAGCAAACGCCATGCAAGAAACAGCGGCCTCCCGGTAACCAAGGTGTTCCGCCATCCAAACAGTATTTGCCCCGGCCTCCTCCGCCTGAGCTGCCACCTCTATGGTTTCCCCTACAGGATCAAACCCGTCAAATCGCATACCTAATCTTATCGCCATCAAATTTTCTCCCTAATCATCAAAGCCGTTTTTAATTAGACTAAGAAATTTTTCCTTCGTTATTCCAGCCAAACCCATTTTCTCCAGGGTCAATGCGTCTGCTTTAAGATCTTTTCCNAGNGCCACGGAGGCTAGGTGAATAATATGATTAATGGTCGGAGTGGGAACATCCGCTAACCGACCTAGTTCAGAATATATTATGTGNCCGTAGGGGACATCTTCCAAGAAGTAGCGATGATCCAGTTTGGGTGGTGCTGGTATCCATTTATCCGGTTCACTTCTATGAAAGGCCTCGTAAGCAAGACCCGAGGCCCTAGCTTCTTCAGTTGTATAACCCATCCGATAAAACAATTCGACAAAGGGCATAGTTTCTGCTCCAAGGGCTTTTGCCACAGCCAGCCGTTCTCGATCCACGGCATCAATAAGCCTGCCTACAGATGGCGTAATACCATCAAAATAATGACGAAATTTTCCCTCTGTTGCCTCAACCCTGCCAGCGTTGCATAAAAGAGCCGGTGGATGATGGATTGCATTACCATATGGAAATACCGTTTCTAAAACATTGGAAAACAATCTGATTGAGGGATAAACACTCTTGACAATTTGGTACAGCCTTTCACTTTCTACACCTGGAAAACCACCAAAAACCATAAAATCAGACACGCGAGAAATACGGCATTTCGTCGGTCCAACCCGACGACAAAGGTAAGGAAGNGTCGCTNTTTCGCAAAATACGGGTTTCTTCAAACCGTGCGATCGCAAAATNTGAGGAATGAGCATCAACGTATGACCGGGAGACACAAAGAGTGTTTGATTTTCTTTTAAATAAGGGGCAGCTGCGGAAATCCATTTCTCATGCAAATGTGCTGGACTNACCACCATAACAAGATCTGCATTCTGCATTGCGGCGGCTGCATCACTGGTTATCATTGCTAATTTTGCGCGCCCCTTTCCAAAAGGGGCATCGAATTCAACCCCGCCAATTTCTTGTAAGGGTTTGAGCGCGTTTTCATCCTGGCTATANAGCCTTACCTCAAAACCAAGAGTNGAAAGATGGGCCGCCGCAGAGGTGCCGCCACCCCCAGCACCAAAAATCGCTATCTTTTCAATAATTTTTTTCGTCATTCTCCATCCTCAACAAAGCGCCAAACTTCGGCCAAATCAAGTCCGCTGAGCCCCATCGCATTAAGAGAAAGCCCTTCTGATAGATAGGGAATTTCCATAATTTCAGAGGTTAAATGAATAATTCCATCAATTGTTGGTGTTTCGATCCCCGCAAGCCGACCGAAATTCGCAAATGGCACCAAGCCGTACCCGACATCCTCATGAATATAGCGATGATCAAGCGTCGACGGACTCTGAATCTTAACATTCGCCTCGCTTTCATAGCAGGCCTTCGAAATATCTCCGGATTCCTTGGCTTCTAAGGTGGTTAAACCGGCCTGGTAGAAATTATCGAGAAAACTCGCCGTGGGGACCCCAAGTGCTTTCGCAACTGCCATTCTTTCTGAATCGAGATCAGCTATTACCCTGCCTATAGCAGGGGTGATACCCTCTCTGTAAAATAAAAAGTCTCCACCAGTATCTTCAATCCATCCTGCGTTCATCAACATCCCGGGAGCATGAAACACTGCATTTATGTTGGTAAGCGCGGTTTCCAGGACACTGCTTACAAGAGTAATCTCCGGATAGAGGGGTTTTACAAGCTCAAACATCTCGGGTGCAAATTTTCCGGGAAATGCCGCAAACTTTAGGTTCTTTGTAAAGGAAAATATATCGACAGTATTAGGCGCGGTCTTTCGACAAATATAGGTAAGTGTAACAGTCTCACAAGTTTTGACTTGGTCAATATAACCCGCCTTTCTCAACTCATTAACGAAATGCAGTGCTCCGCCTGTATGTCCGGGGTTAACAAAAATCGGGGTCTCCGGAGTTAACAATGGGGCTAACACCCTAGCATAGTTTTCATGAGCCACTGATGGCACCACCAGCATTATAAGGTCCACCCCTTCAATCGCTTTATTTATTTCAGTCGTAGCTAAAGCAATCGGGAAAACGCCCTTTTGAATTCCATTTGTCTTGATCCCCCCCTCCTCTCGCAGGGGGTCCAAGGTTTCTTGGCGTCGCCCATGTAAACGCACCTCAAAACCACGAGCAGTTAGNTCAGCCGCAGCGGCATAACCTCCNTGTCCAGCGCCTAGAACCGCAATCTTTTTTATATTCATTTATCTAAAATGCTCTCATACCCTTCTTTTCCTAAACGTCGATCAGCAGTATGGTCNTATTATTAAACGACGTCANCCGAATTGGAATGCATCNCTTGNAAAAAAAAATTTCTAGCGATTATCTTTTAAATACACCCCTCCATAAATTAATGGNGCAAGCCGCCGCTTTGCGNGATTTTGGCCACGCNGACCGCCTATCCTATTCTCGAAAAGTATTTATTCCCTTAACCAATTTATGTAGGGATAGTTGCAGTTACTGTACCTTTGCAACCACGCCGAGCAAGGTAAAAACACCATACCTTCTCCCTGATCAGGTTATGGAAATTGCACGCAGGGGGAAGGAGAATGGTTGTAAGGAAGCCCTTTTTACCTTAGGAGACAAACCCGAACTGCGCTATAGCGCAGCNCGAGATGCGCTTAATTATTTAGGATATAAGAGCACCATCGAATATCTTGCTGCGTCATGTAAATCGGTAATTGAAAAAACCGGTTTGCTTCCTCATGCCAACCCAGGTGTCATGACTTCGAAAGACATCAAACTTCTTCGGCCTGTTAATGTGTCTATGGGTATGATGTTAGAATCAGTTGCAACGGATCTCTGCGAGCCAGGAGGGGTGCATTACGGCTCACCAGATAAGTTGCCTCGTGCTCGATTAAAAACTTTGACTTTGGCGGGTCAGGCGAGGGTCCCTTTTACTACTGGTATTTTAATTGGTATAGGCGAAAGACTGGTTGACAGGCTCCAAGCTTTATTAGCGATAAAAAAAGTTCACAAAAAATACGGGCATATTCAAGAAGTAATTATTCAAAATTTTAGAGCCAAACCTGCCACTCGAATGGCCGATGCACCGGAACCGAATCTTGATGATTTACTTTGGACTATTGCCTGCTCTCGACTAATACTCGGTTCGGAGATGAATATTCAGGCTCCACCAAACCTGAGCCCAGAAGTCTATCCAGAACTTATTGCCGCTGGTCTAAACGACTGGGGTGGCATTTCCCCCGTAACACCGGATCACGTTAATCCGGAAGCTGGGTGGCCAGAAATCGAGCAACTCGCCCAACAATCGGCCGCACACGGCAAGATACTGGTTGAAAGGCTGGCCGTTTATCCCAAATTTATCAGGGAACATGCATACTGGATGACACTAGAAATAGCTGGCAAAGCATTAAGCAAGTGTGACGCAGATGGTTTCGCAAGGACCGAGAATTGGGCACCCGGTAAAAATGCACACAGCCCAGTTTTTAAGAGCAAACGAAAGACGGTCACTCCAGATATAAAGAATATTTTAGACAAAACTTCTGCGGGTCATTCCTTGAGTGAGAATGATATCTGTAGGCTATTTGAGGCGCGCGATATTGATTTTGATTATGTATGTAAAACCGCCGACAATATTCGTAAGAGTGCAATTGGCGACACTGTGACCTATGTCGTAAACCGCAATATTAATTACACGAATATATGCTCCTACCAGTGCACATTCTGTGCATTTTCAAAGGGTAAAACTCATGAAAATCTGCGTGGAAAACCTTACATGCTTGACAAAAATGAAATCGGTCGACGCGTCAAAGAGGCGTGGGCGCGCGGTGCTACCGAAGTTTGTTTACAAGGAGGAATTCACCCGGAGTATACGGGGNAAACTTATTTAGAAATTTGTGAAGNAGTAAAAAANNCAGCCCCCGATATCCATATTCATGCCTTTTCTNCTTTGGAAATCAGCCAAGGTGCCAAAACTCTTGGNNTCACGATTGAAAAGTTCCTCCTNCGTTTAAGAGAGGTTGGTTTAAAATCCCTGCCGGGTACTGCNGCGGAAATTNTNGATGATGATNTTCGNACTATNTTATGNCCAGACAANCTTAATACACACGAATGGNTCTCAATCATGGAAACTGCCCATGNNTTAGGNTTTCATACCACCGCCACAATCATGTACGGACACGTTGATCAATCTAAAAACTGGGCNCGGCATCTCCTGCGTTTAAGAGCTCTCCAAGAGAAAACCATGGGTTTTACAGAATTCGTNCCCTTGCCCTTTGTCCACATGGAATCTCCGATTTATNTNAAAGGGCGCGCCCGNCCGGGTCCTACATTNCGAGAAGCCGTTTTGATGCATGCAGTGGCGCGTATAGTATTGCATCCCTTTATTCGAAATATACAAGTGTCTTGGGTTAAGATGGGAGNNGCCGGTGTCAAGGCATGCCTNNATTCTGGAGCNAATGATGTGGGCGGNACCTTNATGAATGAAAGCATATCTCGCGCAGCCGGCACAATACATGGNCAGGAACGACANCCAGAACAAATGGAAAGAATGATTGAAGCGTCCGGCCGTTACCCCAAGCAGAGAACTACCCTTTACAACGCTGTNACCGAGGATAGATTAAGNATATCTTTTAATGCTGCACCATTAGCCGCGACCGCATAAGGATAATTCATTGTCTNAAAAAAAACCGACTATTGCTGTCATNGGGGGCACCGGAAATCAGGGTATNGGTCTATCGATGCGTTGGTATAAAGCAGGTTATTCTCTAATAATTGGTTCCCGGGATGAGAACCGCGCNGCACAAACCGCTAACATAATACGGGATAAATTAATCAAAATAACGAATTCCGCAGGCATTGAGGGAACCGGCAATTTAGAGGCTGTCATAAGGAGTGACGTAATTGTACTCACCGTACCCTACGCATACCAGCTTGAAACCATCAGGAGTATTTCTAAAGCTTTAGAAAATAAAATTTTAGTGGACGTTACAGCCCCTCTAGTACCACCGAAAGTCGGTACGGTTCAGTTNCCCGAAAATGGNTCCGCAGTTGTCNCAGCCCAAAATATGCTGGGANATAATGTATCTGTAATCGCNGCTTTTCAAAATATCGCNGCACAGCATTTATCTAACCTAGAGNACAACATCGATTGCGATGTTCTCATCTGTGGAAACAAAANNGCTGACCGCGAAGTAGTNGTNAAACTNGCTGCAGCCGCAGGAATGAAAGGCTGGCATGCGGGTCCCTTAGCAAACGCCNCTGCNGCCGAAGCNCTNACATCNGTGTTAATTTTCATCAACCGGGCACACAAAATNAAAGGTGCAGGNATCCGCATTACGGATGGAACTGATAACCATGAGCATTAAATTATGGATGNGTTAGAGAAAACCACGGAAGCCGGAAGTGCATTGAGANCATCCCAAAATCTANCTATCACCGCACTCCCTGGTATCCCTCTGATTGAGGCTGGCGATGATTTAGCTAAGATAATCAAAGATGGATTGGAACGGTGCAGCCTTGTATTGAAACGAGGGGATATAATTATTTTAGCACAAAAAATTATATCTAAGTCAGAAGACCGTCATGTTAACTTGGATACAGTCTTCCCGTCCCAAGCCGCCGCAGAACTCGCAAAAGAAGTAGAAAAAGACCCGCGTCTCGTTGAACTTATTCTTTCTGAATCAAAATGCGTCGTTAGAAAACGTGCGGGAGTTTTGATTGTGGAACACAATCTTGGCATTATCATGGCAAATGCCGGTATAGATTCATCTAATATCCGGTCCGTTCAAGATGATAAAACAGGTAACTTAAGGCAACGTGTTCTTTTACTCCCCAAAAATCCGGATGCAAGCTGCGCTATTCTTCGAAAAGCTTTTAAAAACATTTCAGGTGCTGATATAGCTATAATTATTAACGATAGTGTTGGCCGTGCTTGGCGAAATGGAACGGTTGGAATCGCCATCGGGACAGCTGGGATTGATGCTCTTTTAAATATGAATGGACACCCTGACCTTTTCGACCGACCTCTAAAAGCAACACAAATAGGTTTAGCAGATGAGTTAGCAGCAGCAGCCTCCGTATTGATGGGGGCAGCTAACGAAGGATATCCGGTAGTACACATTCGAGGGTACGTTGGAGGACAAGGACAAGGAAGTGCTAGCGACCTCATTCGTGCCCAGGAACAGGATTTATTCCGTTGAGTAAAAGATAACCAAAATGATACTTGTCCTAACGGGAGGTGTCGGAGGTGCAAAACTCGCAAACGGGCTCGCTCATACTTTTAGACCCGAGGAACTAACAATTGTGGTAAATACCGGAGATGATTTTATGCATCTAGGTTATTTTATTTGCCCAGACCTCGATTCCACACTTTACAAGCTAGCCGGTATAAACGACCTCGAACGCGGATGGGGTATTCGTCAGGAAACATGGAACTTCATGAATACACTTAAGGAAGTGGGCGGTGATGATTGGTTTAAACTCGGAGATAAAGACCTTGCTACCCACATCGACCGCACAAAACGCCTTTCTGAAGGACAAACCCTGTCTGAGGTTACTCAAGCTCTATGCCGTAAACATAACGTTTCTCATTCTATTGTCCCGATGACAGATCATCGGGTAGGGACCATCGTTGATACAGTCGAAGGTGACTTCTTTTTTCAGGACTACTTTGTCCGCTTGCGTTGCAAGCCGACTTTTACAGGTGTTCATTACAAGGGAATAAAAACTGCTACACCTTCTCCAAAATTTAGAAAAACTCTGACCTACCCTGATCTCAGATCTATAGTTATTTGTCCCTCTAATCCCTTTGTAAGCATAGACCCTATTTTAAACGTTCCCGGAGTCAGGGATTTAATTACATCGACGAAAGTTCCAGTCGTCGCTGTTTCACCGATTATTGCTGGCGAGGCAATAAAGGGACCCGCTGCAAAAATGATGCGTGAAATCGGTTTGCCATCTTCACCTGTAGGTATTGTAGAACATTATGGAAAATTGATTGATGGGATAATTATTGATGAAAGAGATACTAGTTTACGTGACACTATTACCGCGACAGGCTTAAAGGTCAAAGTATGCCAAACCTTGATGCAATCAGATAATGATGAAAAAACGCTTGCAATTAAAACCATAAAATTTGCTGACACTCTCTCTTATTAAAAGTATCTAAATACGATGTCCGTTGTAGCCATCATTCCCGTAAAACCCTTTTCAGAAGGAAAGAGCCGCCTTTCCAAGGCCCTCTCACATAAAAAACGGATGGTACTTAATAGGACTATGTTTTTGCATGTTCTAAATATTGCTCTTAGTACGAAATCCATTGAAGAAGTAATAGTTGTTAGCCGTGACCCTCACGCACTCGATATAGCAGAAGAAGCAGGGGCACATGCCATTTTAGAAGAAATCAAATCAAACCTAAATCAAGCTTTAGATATAGCTCGAAAGGCCGCAAAAAGTTTAAATGCAACTACCATATTAGTATTGCCTTCTGATCTCGCCAAAATAAATTCCGAAGATATTAATATTTTACTACAATCCATTGCAAAACACTCCCCATCGGTGGTAATCGCGCCAGATAAAAGATTATTAGGAACCAATGCCCTACTTCTAGAACCTTTGGATGCCATTCCATTCTCATTTGGCGAGGGAAGCTTTAAAAAACACCAAGAGGATGCCGGTAGAGCAGGCTGTGAGATATCAATCGTAAAGCGACCCAACCTTACATTTGATGTAGATGAACCAAACGACTTATTTTTCATGGAAAATGGAAAGTGAAGGACTAGTCCCGAGTTTGATGTTTAATAATCTGGCTCTCGATTTTGTTTTTCATAAAATATGAATATAAAAAGACACCTAAGCAAATTGCCCCGCTAACCGCGAGGGGTCTGGTTAATCCAAAAACTTCTGAAAGAGCGCCCATAACCACTGAGCCAATCGCCGCTCCACCAATCCAGATTAATCCATACAAAGCCAAAACCCGGCCACGCATTTTATCCTCCGATACGGCCTGAATTATTGACTGAACGCAAGTGCCAACCAAAGAATACTGAATTCCGAAAAGTATCATCCCCAAAATAGCTATACCGAAATGGCTGGTATTTGTGATGATCATTAACACCATGGCACCAACTAAAACCGCATAGGTTGTAATCGTCGCCAACCCCTCAAATTTTCCACGTTGAGCTATAGTAATCCCCGCCAAGACCGCTCCGATCCCCATGGACGATGTTAAAATAGCAAGCCCACCGGCTCCCTGATGAAATACCGAGGAGGAGAGNCCNGGTAATAACTCCACNAGCGGTCTCGTCAGGAAAGATGAGCCAAAAAGGATTATNAGTGACGGCCTAATTANGGGATGTGAAGTTGCATATCTATAGCCTGCAATTATGTCTCCTATAATGGAAAGCCCTGACGGCTCTCGCTCCGCATGCGGCGCTACTTTCACCATCCATAGAGCAGTAAAAAACCAGAGATAGAGAAATGTGTTAATAAGAAAGACAGCCTCGACATTAAAATTTTCTAAAATCACGGCACCGACAGCTGGGCCGATTAGCCTGGCCGAATTCCATGTAAATCCGCCGAAGGCTATTGCCGCTGGCAAATCTTCTCGGGGGACTAATGCCGGAGGTAGAGAAGTTCGGATCGGTTGAAATAAAGCATGGTCAATTCCCGTGATGAAAGCAAAAAGGAGAAGAAGTTCTACATTCAACAATCCTGCAAAAGCGATGATTGTTAACATAGTGGTAACGCCCACATTCATAAACTGGATAATTCTAGCCAATTTTATTCTTTCAAACCGATCAGCAAGATAACCTGCAAGCGGGCTTAGNAGAACCACGGGAATTAAATCAGCAAAACCCATGAGGCCCAACCACCAAGGGGACTTAGTCAACTCCCAGGTTAACCAACCAATTGCAAGACGTTGAGCCCAGACCCCACATTGCGACGGAAAATTACCGATAGCGAAAATGGCGAAATTACGATGAGAGAAGGCACCAACCAACCCCCCTCGCCTGTTTTTCTTTACACTCACCTAAATCGCCACCNTGGCAAAGAACAANNTTTTANNCCGCNGANCGTNCTGATAGAAAAATTATTCATAGGAATTTAAGTATGCATTCTATTGCTCAGATTCCGGGCCCTCTAAAAACCTGTTCGGTTTTAAAAACATAGCCAACAATAAACATCCATTGGGAGACCAGGCCTCATGCTGACTTCCTGCTGGCCTCCATGCATAGTCGCCAGCTTTGCATTCCCCCTCAAAATCACAGAGACTTCCTTCAAGTACGTAACTTTGCTCAATATCGGTATGCTCGTGCATAGGTAATTTTGCCCCTGCCTGCCAACGAAAAAGAGCCGTCATTGTACCACTTTGAGAATCCTTGAATAAGATTTTCATTTCAATCCCGTCGTACACAGTATTAGCCCAAGGCAATTTTTCAACTTCGAGATAACGAGTGCTCAAATTTGACAAGCCTGCATCATTAAAATTTGGGGTATGTGCCCCTTCGAGGGAAATGTTTTCAGACATTACAATTCTTCTTTCGCCTATAAAATGATTAGAATAATACCCAGAACTTATAAAAATTTACCAATTATTGCTTAATCACAAAACTGTTATGCGTTAATATATTCTGGAATTAAGGATCCTATTTTAACTCAAGAATAGTGACACATATTATAAGTTAGGTATCAAGTTTCGGCCTCACGTCAGGATCGCGCATGGCGAGCAGTCCAAGTATCAACAAGATTGCACCACCAACGATAAAAAATGACACCTCAAGCCCAAAAAGTTTTGCCACGGCACCCATAATAATAGGCAGAAATACGGCTGCTACCCGTCCAGCTGTTACCCTTAGACCCGCGCCCTTACCCTGTGCCGCGCCCGCTGCCTGAGCAACAATAGAAATTTCCATGGCCTGAGCAACACCAGATGTAGCTCCTCTAATTGCCATGGCTAGTAAAAAAAGAACATAAAGTCCGAAAACTCCCGCGATGGGATTCCAATCAACCAGAATTCCCAAATCTTCAAAGATTTTTATTATTGGTGATGGATCAAGATTAAAACCCGTCCAAGCAATGGCCGGGGTAATCGTGATCATGACAACACCCAGTCCAATAGAAGAAAGTAGAATACGCCGATTTGAGAAGCGTTTTGCCAACCAACCTGTGCTGATCGCACCTAACCCGCCCACCAAACCGAGTACAGAAAATAAAATTCCAATTAGTGTACCGGAAATCCCTATCCCATTTAGATAAATGACGTAAAAATTCGATTGAATTGCAACTCCTGAATGTCGGAGGATAGTTACCATAAACACTAACCCGATCGCGGGAATAGCAATCAGGCGAAACGCATCAAGATAATCACCGATCTGAGGCATAATNCCCCTGATCTTTTTAGCCAAGCGTGGGTCTTCGAGCACTATATCACGTGCCAGCTTTTCTTGANTCGGCACTAACCAAGTGAATAGAAAGGTTAAAACGGCCCAAATACTCAAAAATAGGAATGCCCACCAGGGACCCNAAAAATCCCAAATGGCACCTACAATTGGCGGACCAAATATCGTCCCAACCCGGGTCGCTAACGTCAAGCGNCCCGTATATTTTGGGTGACCCTTCATTAGGCTTCCAGTAAGCGACTGGGAACCTATCCAGGTCGTCATTACCGCCATACCACCACACATTTGGAACAAAATGAGTGCAGGTATTAGTGGCACCGCTGGATATAGAATAGGAATGCAAATTGACGCCCCCGCAAAAACAAGCATAACACGTTGGATACCAAACCGATCCATCATTGCACCGCCATGAATTAGGAACAGCATTGGCAAAACATGCCTTGCCCCCAATACAATCCCAATTATTAATGGATCCTGCGTTAAAGTGGCTGTCCACAAGGGTACAACAACATTATAAAGATGAAGGGAACTATTGGAAAACAAAGCCGTGCCGTAAACGGGAATTTGGACCCGCCAGGAAATTGGCGCGTATATTTCAGTGGAGGCACTAGACATAANTTAAAGGTACACCTCTAAACAAACACTCTAAAGGTTACTTGATATAAAAATTCCAATTTATCAGTAATTTAAATAATCTTTAAATCTGTGCTAAAATGACTTAAAGGGGATTAAAATGTCTGAAACCAGAGCTAAATTTTTAAAAAATGCTTGGTACGCTGCGACTTGGGCACAGGATTTACCTTCGGGTGCCCCTATTGCAAAGACATTTCTCAATGAGCCCGTTGTACTATTTCGTACTGAAGACAGTAAACCCGTAGCTCTAGAAGATAAATGCTGCCACCGTGCGGCACCACTCTCTGTNGGTGAGTGCGTAGGCGATACAATTCAATGTGGTTATCATGGCCTGAAGTTCGATTCTACTGGTGCTTGTATTGAAATACCCGGCCAATCAAAAATTCCTCCGAANGCAAAGGTTCGTTCCTACCCGACTGTTGAACGATGGAATATGGTATGGATTTGGATGGGTGATCCAGCAAAGGCAGACGAANAAAGTATACCCGAATATTTCTGGTTAGATGATGACGATTGGAGGTCTGCCACCGGATATATTTCAATGAAAGGTAACTACCAGCTACTGGTCGACAACCTCCTCGATTTTACTCACGTAACATATCTTCATAAAAACACGCTATCCGCAGACCCGGAAGAAGCCAAAGTGCCAGTAAAGGTAGTTCGAGATGAGAGATCCGTCGCTGTTTCGCGCTGGATACTGGGGCATAACGCTCCTCCCTTATTTGCAAAGGCCGGTGGATTTAAGGGAAAGGTTGACCGTTGGCAGACAACCACCTGGCTAGCACCCTCTAACCTTGCGTTTGATGTGGGTTGCGCGACAGCTAACACCGGCGCCGTGGAAGGTAATCGATCACAAGGTATTTCAATCTGGTCTACACACCTCATAACGCCTGAGACCGATACTACAACCCATTACAATTGGGCCTATGTGAGAAATTTTGCGTTGCATGACACTCAAATGACAGAAACACTTCATAAAGGAGCAAAGGCAACATTTGAGGAGGATGTTGTCATGATAGAAGCGCAACAGCAAAGATTAGACGGACTAAGTTTTAAGGGACTGATTGATATAAATGCTGACAACCCACCCCTGCAGATGCGCCGAATTATGGATGAATTAATCGCCTCAGAAAATACATCTGCCTGATTTCAAATTTATATAAAGGATTAAATTTTGTATAATTCCAATTTATTTCTTTTTTGATTATTGCCCTTCTCAAATGGAATTAATATAAAAGCTCAAATGGAATTAATATAAAAGTAAATTGATGGTTCCCTCTCAGGGATCAAAAGGGAACACGGTGCATCCGTAGCTTCATAGTTAGAAGTTCAAGATAATGCCGTGGCTGCCCTCGCAACTGTAAGTGGGTAATCGATATCCAAATATGCCACTGTTTTGACGGGAAGGCGGATATTGGTCGAGATCCACAAGCCAGGAGACCTGCCATCAAGATTGTCACTTATTCNTCGGGCGAGGTGATCGAGGAGAGCGGAATATACCGTTTTTGGTGACGCAAGCAAAAGTGCGTGCGAAAAAAAACAAAAATGTGGAAAGTAATTTCGATATAAAACTTTCTTCCACTGATCGTTTTTTTTTAAGCGATGATTTTTCTCATGCACATACGCCATATTATGCTCGCGGAAGAAAACGGTAGAGGGAATGAACAAAGAACTAAAATTTTCGATAATTAAGCGACTTATTTGTTTAACAATATTATTTTACATTTTTTTTATATTTTTCTTNGAGAATTTCGCTCAATCGCGAGACGCTATACCTGCTGTGGTGGTCACTGCATCGCGTTTAGATAGTGATTATAATAGCTNTTCACTGACTGGATCCATTGGTGCNTTGACGACCGTCATAACTAACAAACAAATCCGCCAGTCCGTTGGGCAAACAATACCCGAAATTATTTCTTTTGAGGCAGGCATACAATTTCAAGACTTATACGGCAGCACTAACGGAGCCGGCCAGACGATAGATATGCGTGGGTTTGGCGAACCAGCAACAGCCAATACTCTAATTTTGATTAACGGCAGAAGACTCACTGATTTAGACCTAGCTGCCGTGGATTTTTCTGCTATACCCCGAGAAAGTATAGACAGAATAGAAATTACTAGGGGAAACGTAGCGGGCGTTCTTTATGGCGGCGGTGCTGAAGGGGGGGCAATTAACATCATTACAAAGGCTTATGCAAAAGTCGGAATACACAGCAAAATAGAAACTGGTTTCGGCGCTAATAGCTTTCGTGTTTTCAATTTTTCATCTAGCCATAAAAAGGCAGGCTTTTCTCTTAATGCCTATGGTAATCGTGTCTTAAGTAATGGATATCGTGATAACAATTATCTGAAACAGAAAAACCTTACATTGGAAGTCCGTCGTCATCTCCCAAGAGGAGATTTATTTCTCAATATAAACCTGGATGATCAGAAACTTGGCTTACCGGGAGGTAGGATCGTTGACCCCAGCAAAGACCAAAATGACCTCACTAATCCGAGAGGAGCACAAACTCCAAATGATTTTGCTCTTGAAAATGGTTTGGCAGCATATTTAGGAGGTTCGTACGATATAAACCAGTTTGCCGAGCTCATTATAGATGGAAGCTTTCGCCGAAAAGATCAGGACAGCGATTTCCGAAACCAAGATCAGGCTAGGGATACAGTTCTAACGACTTGGGGTCTCACACCGCGTATTTTATTGGATACAAACATAGACCAGAAAAAATTAACCAGCACTATGGGATTTGATTTGTACTATGTTGATTACAATTCCGATTGCAAAAGACTGCCCAACACCGCGCCTTTTACAAGAATTAAGGCTTATCAATATACCGCGGGTCTTTATAACCAGTCATTAATAACGTTAAATCCTCATTTCTCTACTAGTTTTGGTTTTCGCCTTGATCGTATTTCTTTTCAGATTGGTGATACCGCCTACCCAAACAACCCCGGATCATACGGATACCCACAAACCAGCTTTAAACCATCTTTGACAGAAACTGATGTTGAATACGCCCTTAATATGGGATTTGAATACAAGCCGATAAAATTATTAAAATTTTATGGCCATATTGGGCGCAGTTATCGAACGCCAACTTTGGACGAAAGATCAGGAACAGCTTATGCCTTGAATAACTTCGAGTTAAAAAATCAATCATCGAAAGAAATCCAAAGTGGCGTTGAAATTAATTTTGGTGCCACCACGATCAATAGTCGGGCATATTTCTCAAAGACAAGAGATGAAATTCGCTTTGATCCGGATGACTCAACAAGTTTTGGTGCTAACGAAAATACCGGACCCATTTATCGATATGGACTCGAAACCACCGTAGGTCATAAAATTTCAAAAGACATCTTAATAAAGGGAGATTTAGCACTAATTAAGGCGGAATTTGCGGATGGCCCATTTGATGGCCAGGACATACCACTAGTGCCAAATAT
>PBFH01000010.1 GCA_002719885.1 Rhodospirillaceae bacterium
GTCTTGATACCTCGAATGTTGGATATTTTCTCTATTGTGACGGAGACCGTTTTACAGATAGGGAGTTCTTGAACCAAGAAGGGGCGGTAATGCAGTTCAAGATGACTTTAATTCCCTATGAAAGTGACCTGTCCTGGGTTGAACCGACACTTTGTAAAATCAAAGAATTACTTCAATCAGAGCAATGTCCTGATCACGTAGAGCGGTGCGAATATGGGCAATTTTTATCGGCCGTAAATTATACCCAGCAACTAAATAGCTTTAATTGAAAGAATAGGTCTAAAAGACTCTCGTCACAGGAGGGGGTTAGCATCGCTCTTAAGAGTTTACGATCCGTTTTTTCTTCCTTAAATTAGATTGATAAATCTTTGTGTTTTAATTTTCTGTAAAAGATTGCTAGCAAGAAATAATTTATGACAGTCAGCAATAAACAAAATCGGTGGTTTGAAAAAATTATCAACCAATTGCTTTCTTTGCCCGGGGTTGAAAGACAAAATAAAGAAGATGGTGGAGTTATCCTGAACCTGAACTACAACGGTAAATACGCAAAAATAACTATCACTCCGTCAATTAGCGAAATTCGTGATCAGAAAAGTCAGTACCAGGAGATACGGAATACGCTCACCCAGCTAGGAGTAATAGAAGGACAAAACTTTGTGCCACCCAAGCGAACACGCAATCCCATGACGCCCCAAATGATTGCGCTGCGAGCGGCACAGCAAAAGGAATTCAATGCTTGGCAAGAGGTTTGGAAAATAGTCCGGCATGCAGAAATATCACTTGATAGAGAATATGAACTATCAATAATGAAAGATTATTATTAAAGAATTGTTGTGTCTTGCAGCTATTGATACATTATAACATTAAGAACGGCGTCAAAATTACTGTATTGCACGACGTTATGTATTTTCCATTTACGCTGGAGGATTAAAAAGAGAAAAATGTTTAAGGTTTCGATAACGATTACGATGGCTTTATTGGTAGCTGTTTTCCAAATACCAACAATAAAAGATAGTATTGCGGCAGAAAAATTTGTATTTACCGCCATCCCTGATCAGGATGAAACACAGTTGCGCAAAAGATTTGGAAAAGTGGCTAAATATTTGTCTAATGCATTAAAATTAGACGTTGAATATGTGCCCGTTAAATCTTATGCAGCTGCGGTTACAGCATTTCGTAACAANCAGGTCCAGCTTGCATGGTTTGGTGGGTTGTCTGGAGTGCGTGCCCGTCAACTCGTTAAGGGTTCGAGAGCGATTGCACAGGGGAAGAAAGACCCATTCTTTGAGACATATTTTATCGCGCACAAAAGTACAGGACTAAAGTTATCTAAAAATTTTCCTAAAGCTATAGCAGGTAAGACTTTTACTTTTGGTTCAAAGGGGTCAACTTCTGGTCGGCTGATGCCAGAATACCATATAAGAAAAGCTTTTGGTAAAACACCCGATAAGGTTTTTAAGCGTGTTGGCTTTAGTGGCAATCACTCTCGGACCGTCGCTTTGGTGCAGTCAGGTGCTTATGAAGTGGGCGCAACAAACTTCAAAGTTTGGAAGCGCGAACTTAAGAGTGGCAAAATTGATCCCAAGAAGATTAGCGTGATCTGGATTACACCAGGGTATCCAGATTACAATTGGTCTATTCGTGGAGATGTAGATCAAAAGTTTGGAAAAGGATTTGCTAAAAAAGTTCAAGGGGCTCTCATAGCAATGANTAATCCAGATTTATTAAAGTCTTTTCCACGGTCGAGTTTTATCTCTGCTAAGAACTCCGACTTTGCTCCAATTAAAGAGACAGCAAAGAAACTTGGTCTAATAGATTAGGTTGGCCAACTTCTAATGTCTTTAGTTGAAATTCAAGAAGAAACGGTGGGCTATAAGGGCTCACCGGTTCTTCAAGATGTTGATTTGTCTATTATCGCCGGCGAGCGTATTGCGTTGGTGGGCGAAAGCGGTTCTGGTAAAACAACCCTTCTGAACCTAATCCATTCCAAATTGAAAGGACGGTCTTCCTTAGTGCCTCAAGAGCTTGGATTAGTTCAGGCGCTAACTGTTTTTCACAACGTATATATAGGGCGTTTAAATGAGTGTTCGGTATGGCGAAATCTTCGAAATCTTTTGGTACCTTTAAAAGAAGATATCAGGTCAGTGTTACCGATACTTAAATTACTACGTATGGAAGATAAGATTCACAGCAGTGTGGGAGAATTATCGGGGGGACAACAGCAGCGGACGGCAGTTGGTCGTGCATTGTTCCACACCGGAAATGTTCTCCTCGCGGATGAACCGGTTTCGGCTGTGGATGAACATCAAGGTCGGGAAATTTTAGAGGCTATAAGTATTAANAAGCCCACCGTTGTATTGGCGATGCATGATCGTGCGTTAGCTATTGAATTTGCTGATAGAATTATCGGAATTAAGGATGGTCGAATAGCACTTGATCAAGCGGCGCTTGATATGAAACCTAGTGACCTCGATCATCTCTATCAAAATAAAAATTAATGACTTTTAGGTCTGNGGGATCACCATTAGCTAAAACTACAAAGATCTTTNTAGGTGNTGCTTTTATCTGTTTGATTTTTTCTGACGTAGCAATCACGACGGTAGATCCTTGGGATGAATTTAAACGTTTGTTATTAGGTTTNCTTACTCCGGACTTCTATGCCACAGACAATATTATTCAAGCCATTGCTTACACNCTGGCCTTTGCCTTTCTCGGTGTAACGTTATCGAATGTGATTGGTTTAATATTAGCCTTTCTTTTTTATAACCCTATCATCAGAGCGGGGTGCGCCATTGTTCGCGCAGTTCACGAATTGTTCTGGGCTCTTATCTTCCTACAAATGTTTGGCTTGTCTCCGCTGACAGGTATTTTAGCAATTGCTATTCCGTATTCTGGGATTATTGCCAAGGTGTATGCGGAAATATTGGAAGAGGCTGATCCTGCCCCCATGAAAACAGTACCGGCGGGAACAAGCGGTCTCTCTGCGTTCTTATTTGTAAGGCTACCTGATGCTTGGTCACACTTTCGATCGTATTCCATGTATCGACTAGAATGTGGAATTCGTTCCAGTGCCGTGCTCGGTTTCATTGGTTTGCCCACGCTAGGTTTCCATTTGGAAACCGCTTTCAAAGAAGGNCAGTATTCTGAAGTAGCTGCGATATTATTACTATTTTATCTTGTTATTGCCACGATGCGCTTCTGGATGAAACGGCCTTTGCTGCCGATTTATCTCATAGGTGCGGCTATCATTTTGCCCTGGGGCACAACATTCTCTTTATCTCATATTGTCCGGTTTCTTACGGAGGACATCATACCTTACCCCATTCGAAATGGTGAAGGCTGGGGAGGATTGTCAGATTGGCTTCAGATGATGGTTTTTGATCAAGCAATTCCTGGTACAATTGCCACTGTTCAGTTGACTATGATTGCTTTGGTCGCGACTGGATTTCTTACTATCCTTCTTTTTCCGCTGATATCGCCACTACTGCTGGGAAGGATACCACGTTNGTTTGGCCANCTTTTTTTAGTTATTGCGCGCTCTACGCCAGAATATATTCTAGCCTTTATACTACTCCAGCTTTGGGGGCCCTCAATGCTACCCGCTATTGTGGCGCTGACCGTTCATAATGGTGCAATTATTGGGCATTTAATTGGTCGCTATACAGAAACGGTGAAGCTTCGTTTGGATGCGGTTAAGGGCTTTAATCGCTATACTTACGAAGTTTTACCACGCGTTTACCGCCCAATGCTTGCCCTACTTTTTTACCGTTGGGAAGTTATTATGCGTGAAACGGCAATCTTGGGTATATTAGGGATAGCAACGTTAGGATTTTATGTTGACAGTGCATTCGCGGACTTGAGATTTGATCGCGCGATGTTTCTTATTGCAATTACGGCCTTGCTAAATATTTGTATCGATGTCATTTCGCGAGCCGTCAGAAGCAAGTTGCGGCTGCAAACAAGTTTAAAACAACAGTGAGATTTTAATATAGGATTATGCAAAATTCTGAGACTCCAACTGTAAANGATCTAGNGTTAATTGGTGGTGGTCATAGCCACGTGGCAGTTCTGAAGCGATTTGGTATGAAGCCGTTGCCCGGGATTAGGCTGACTTTGATTTGTCGTGATGCGCATACACCCTATTCGGGAATGTTGCCGGGTTATGTGGCTGGCCATTATTCCTATGATGAAGCCCATATTGATCTTGGTAGCTTGGCAAGATTTGCCGGGGCAAGATTTTACCATAGTACTGTTACTGGACTGGACCCCGAAAATAAAAAAATAATTTGTGATAATCGGCCCNCGGTTCAATATGACATAGCCTCAATTAATTCAGGTTCGACGCCGAATACGAGCGACGTCGCTGGTGCAGATGGGATAGTGGTACCAGTAAAACCGATCAATTTATTCCTGGATCGTTGGGAGGCATTACGGGATCGAGTTTTAAACCAGCAGCGTCCCATTACGATCGCAGTCGTAGGCGCGGGTGCTGGAGGTGTGGAAATTCTTCTAGCGACGCAATTTCGCATGGAATGTTTGTTAAAAAATGCAAACAAACCCTTAGGNAAAATTACCTATCATTTATTCAGCAATTCCCCTGAAATAATGCCCACCCATAATTCCGCGGTGCGTTCCTATTTTGATACCGTTTTACAGGAGCGCGGTGTTCTAGTGCATAAAAATGATTCTGTCATCGAGGTGTCAGCTGGTGTTTTGAAGACGCAAAATGGAAAAGAGTTTGAAACGGATGAAATACTCTGGGTCACTGCTGCAGGCGCCCCCCGTTGGCCTGCTGATGCTGGTTTGGATGTAAATCAAAACGGTTTTATCAGGGTAGNTGATACCCTCCAGTCAATCTCACATCCAGATATTTTTGCCGCTGGTGATATTGCAGCGATGGTTAACTATCCACGTCCAAAATCAGGGGTATTTGCCGTCAGACAGGGACAATACNTAGAACGTAATCTGAGGNGGGNCTTACTTTCAAAAAGTCTAGTACNATTTCATCCACAAAAGCATTTCCTTAGTCTGATTTCTACTGGTGATAAATATGCGGTTGCCTCACGAGGAAAATTTAAGATCAAAGGCTTTAATGTCTGGAGGTGGAAAGACTGGATAGATCGCCGATTTATGAAAAAATTTAACGATTTNCCAGAAATGAAGGAACAAACCCAGACGGGTTTGCCCGATGGTCTAGCCAGTAAGGAATTGGTTAAGGAAATATCTTCTATAGCAATGCGTTGTGGAGGTTGTGGGGCTAAAGTTGGTGCGAATGTATTAACGCGCGCGCTGGGCAACCTGAAACCGGCTCCGAGAGACGACATCCTGATTGGTTTGCACGAGCCTGATGATGCGGCAGTAATTGAAGTGCCCCGGGGTAAAGTTATGGTGCACACCGTTGATTATTTTCGGTCGATGATCGATGACCCATACGTATTTGGTAAAATTGCTGCCAATCACAGTCTTGGAGATATTTTTGCTATGGGAGGAGANCCTCAGACTGCGCTAGCGGTAGCAACTGTTCCTTTTGGTGTAGAAGAAAAAATTGAGGATACTCTGGTCCAAATGATGACTGGTGCGATGGAAATTCTAAATGATACAAATTGTTCGTTGGTCGGTGGTCATACGAGTGAGGGGCCAGAGCTTAGCCTTGGTTTTGCTGTAAATGGACTGATTGATAAAGATAAAATCATGCGCAAAGGGGGAATGCAGCCGGGTGATAAATTAATTGTTACCAAACCAATCGGAACAGGTACACTATTTGCTGCAGACATGCGCCATAAGGCGAAGGGGCGTTGGATCGGTGCTGCTCTGAAACATATGGTGATGTCGAATTACCTAGGGGCACAATGTCTTNTTNAACATGGATCTCGTGCTGCTACAGATATTACTGGTTTTGGCTTGCTAGGACACCTTGTTGAGATGGTGAGAGCCTCTGAGGTAGACGTGGTTATAGATTTAGATGCAGTACCGCTGATGGATGGCGCAATTGATACTGTTAAAGACGGTATACTCTCCTCTCTTCAGCCACAAAATGTTAGATTGCGCAGGGCGATATCAAATATAGAAGAAGCTGGTAAAGATCCGCGATATCCGTTGCTGTTTGATCCTCAGACAGCTGGCGGGCTCCTTGCTAGTGTCCCGAAAGATAAGGCGACTACATGTGTCGATAGTCTCAGAAAATTAGGCTATGCGAGTACTGCGATCATTGGTGAAGTGCTCGATCAATCTGAAAAGCTAGAGCCTATTACCGTGAAACTGTGATCTTTTTTAGTAAAGCCTGCCACGCCTGAGTTTCTCGCGATTGTTTGAAAAAACCCTGTCTTTTGATTATTTGGACAGTTAATCGTTTTAGAAACCTCGGATCCTGCTCCATTTTATCTAATAAGCATGCCAGGGCCTCTGTATTACGAGTACAAAAGTAACCACCATAGTCTGCACCCAGTAGACCAATATTCCCGTCTATTTTTGATGCTATTATTGGTATGCCAGCCATAATTGCTTCCGAAACGACATTGGCTCCCCCTTCCATTATTGAGCTTATGACCATCGCTTTACTGGTGCTCAACTGGCGTCGTACACGCCAAGAGGGGACATCCCCAAGTGAGAAAAATCGGGGATTGTGGCGTTGTTCCTTTTGCACTGCGTGAAGCCATTTTTTGTCATGTGCTTTTCCTAGGTGAATGATTCGAATTTTAGAATTCGGTTGAATAAACTTTGTTGCATATGCAGCACGCAGGGGATCCTTTTCATCCCTCAAATGTCCAATTACACAGATATCAAATGTTTTTTTAGAGGGCCTTTTTGGAAAGGGTAGTGGTTTGGCCGATTGATAAATAGTTGTTAGTTTCTTGGTATACTTTTTTGGGATGGCGTCTCCCACTAAATCATGAAGGCAAACCAAGGCGGTCGCGTTCTGCATAGAGTCTAAAGTTTCTTTAGGGTGGCTATGCTGAAAACTGTAGATATCGGTCCCGGACAATAACACTATTAGGGGGTGTTTAGGATATTTGACTGAAAATGCTTTTATTGATTTATGTGACCTCCAAGCATGAACAGCTATCATGACATCGGCGCCTACCCCATCGTCTTGTTCCGAAATTTTGACATTATGACCAAGAGATTTAAGAATGCGACCCCAACGCACCGCAGTAGTTCTATTACCAGAGCGGGATTTTTTTCCGGCCGGTGTTACGAGACTAATTTTCAAACTTAGCTCTCAGACAGGTAATATCGAGGCATCAGCCTCAAAGTATTCCCCTTGGCGAAGACAAAATGCGGGACGTAGTCTTCTGGTTGTCTTTACCTCTACATTACTGTTGTCTTTTAGGGTCCATTCTCCAGTTTCGTCATGAAGTACGGAAATATCTGCCGTACGGCCGATACCAAGAGTTCCAAGTTCATGTGCCATACCTATCATTTCAGCGCATTTGGATGAAACCATTGGTATGGTATCTTCCATTGCAACCCCTAAAGCCATGAGTTCTGTCATGGCATGACACATGCTAAACTGTGCCTGCCCGGCAAAAAGATGCATCTCGTCGTCAGGGTGTTCGTCGGGTGTGCCAGCCTCTGCGGGTACATGAGTATTATATCCATGCATATCAGCCCCGACCGTAGTCGGCAAAACGTTTGCATCAAGGACAGCGCGCGCCATGTCAAAGCTGAAATGCGATCCGTGTCCTATGTCGATAAGGACACCTTTATCGATAGCTTCATTAACGATAGGGTGAAGTTTCCCTTCCTTATTGACAAACCCACCTGGGTGTCTTGTAAACGGATGAGCGAGAATGTCACCTTCCTCGATGAGGGCTACAATCTCTGGTAAACGAGCGTCCATATCAACATCAATTCCACCTTCCGTAGGCCAAAGTTCCCCGAGATGAATGTATACGGGGATACCCGCTTCTCGAGAAGCCTCCTTTGCTAATTCAAGTGTTTCAAGTCCCCAACGAGATATACCCCCCGGTTCGGCATGTGCCTTGATACCTTTAACGATATCCGTATTTGCACTGGCAGCCTTGGCACAGGCCTTTACATCTATACCGCCGGGTCCATAAAGGTATGGATAATAATGGCCTTCTAGGCCTCCTACCGTATAAATAGAAATAAAAGCTAACACGTTCGTTTTAGCCGGATTAGAGATAAAGTTTCTAAAACCTGGGAAGGTCATACAGCTCGGCCCACCTTGATCAATCACTGTCGTGACCCCCGACTGTACACCTACGAGATCTGGGTTTAAGCCAAATCGGCCACTAACATGTTCAAAAACATGGGCATGGGTGTCAATCATTCCTGGAATAACCAACTTTCCCTTTGCGTCTATTACCTTAGAATTTTTATCTGCTAGTGAATTTTGGATGGCCGCTATCTTATTATCCTTAATCCCTACATCAAGTTTTCTATCAATTTTATTTGCGGGGTCGATCACCCGGCCGCCAGAAATTATGGTATCAAAATTTTTTTCCATTTTAGCCCCCAGAAAGTGTTTTACTCTCGATGATGACAAAAGTTCTTGTATGCGGATAATGAACCCCAGAGCTCTGGTGATCAACAGTGATAAAAAAATATTAAGGACTCCTATGAAACCAGTTTTAAATGGCGGTATCGGCAAGTCTGTAATTCGAAAGGAAGATGAACGGTATTTAAAAGGCCAAGGAGAATTTGTCGCTGATATTAAGCGATTTGGTATGCTGGAAGTAGCTTTTGTTAGAAGTCCCATCGCCCATGGAACGAATATCCGTCTATCTAAGCCCGAAGGAAAGGAAGAAAGTGTTTTTGTTGATACTGACCTAATAGGGGTTTCCCCAATCAAGGCCGACTCCGGATTGAAGGGTTTCAAGTCTTCATTGCAGCCCATATTGGCAGGAAAGAAAGTTCGATACGTAGGCGAGTTACTTGCAGCTTGCGTTGCGGAAACGCGCGGCGAGGCAGAGGATCTGGTAAGCGAAGTGAGAGTAGAAATAGATCCGCTGCCAGTTGTGTCCAATATGTTGGAATCAAGGTCCAAGGATGCCCCTAAAATTCATGAGCACTGGCATGACAATATTTTTCTCGAGACCTTTTTCGAGTCAGAGGAAAATTTGGATGAGCTCAAGCAAAATGCAAAAGCCTCTGTTACAAGGAGTTTCAGTACAGCGCGCCAATCGATGGCACCAATTGAGGGTCGCGGCGTGGTTGCAGAATGGGACCGAAGACTTGAATTGTTGACGCTAACGAGCTCGACCCAAATGCCTCATATCGTTAGATCTGGACTGGCTGAATGTCTTGGGCTTGATGAGGGTCAAGTAAGAGTAATTGCCCCAGATGTCGGAGGTGGATTTGGATATAAAGGTATATTACTGCCAGAAGAAGTTGCGTTGTCATGGATCGCTATTAAGTTAAATAGGCCAGTTTGTTGGATTGAAGATCGTCGGGAGCAGTTAAGCGCTAATGCCAACTGTCGTGAGCACCATTATGAAATAACAGCTTATGCAGCAGCGGATGGAAAGATATTGGGTGTTGAATGTGAGGCCACGGTGGATGCCGGTGCATATTCTGCTTATCCGTTTTCTGCTTGCCTGGAAGCAGCACAGATAGCCAGTATTTTGCCTGGACCATACGATTTTAAGGGATTTAAATGCAGGACTTGGTCCTCAGCAACCAACAAGCCTCCAATTTTACCTTATCGTGGAGTGGCGAGAACTGGCGTCTGCTTTGCTTTAGAAACTCTTATTGACCCGTTGGCAAGACAGCTTGGCATCGAGCCGCATGAAATGCGTATAAAAAATTTACCGGGTCCAGACAAAATGCCTTTTACCAATGTAACTAACAAACTATTTGATTCTGGTTATTATCCGGATTGTATGAAACGGGCGGCAAGTGCGATTGATATTGAGGGTGTCCGCATAAGACAGGAGAAAAAAGAAGAAGACGGCAGGCGTATAGGCATTGGATTTTCAATATTTTGCGAGCAGGCTGCACATGGTACCTCGGTTTACCATGGTTGGGGTATCCCAATGGTACCTGGTTTTGAACAAGCAATGATAAGGGTCACACCCGACGGCGGACTAGAGGTAAGGGTCGGCGTCCAATCTCACGGCCAAAGTCTTGAAACAACCCTGGCTCAGGTGGCCTCTGAGATTTTGACCATTCATACAGACTCCATAAAAATAATTCATGGAGATACATTCCTTACACCCTATTCCACCGGTACTTGGGGCTCTCGCTGTGCCGTGATGGCCGGGGGTGCAGTAGCAGAGGCTTGTAAAGTTTTGGCTGATCGTATTTTGAAGATTGGAGCGCATCTTCTACAGGCGGATATTAAAGGTGTCTCTCTTTCGGGTGGAAGAGTAAGTTCTGTTGGCGGAGAGGTTTCAATTGCTGATGTTGCGTGGGCCTGGTATCGGGCACCGCAAGATTTAACCTCGCAGTTAGCTGCAGAACCTTTGGAAGTTACCGAAGGTTATAGACCGGAACCGGATAGTGGTACTTTTTCCTATGGTGTTCACGCATGTACAATTGCGATAGACCCTGAAACGGGTGCAGTTGAGATTCTTGATTATGTGATCGTTGAAGATGGGGGAACAATGATCAATCCAATGATAGTTGATGGACAAGTGTATGGTGGTACGGCTCAAGGTATAGGGACTGCGTTGTTCGAGGAAATGCCCTATGACGACTCTGGACAACCTTTGGCCAATACCCTAGCGGAATACCTGCTGCCGAGCGCGTGTGAGATACCTAATGTGAGGATCAGTCACATGGAAACTCCATCGCCATTTTCTTCCTTTGGGCAGAAAGGACTGGGAGAGGGTGGAGCTATTGGTCCTCCAGCTGCCATCGCTAATGCCATCAACGATGCCTTCAAGGATATTGATTTGGTGGTTGATCAGTTACCGATATCCCCACCCAAACTGATTGAATTTATTCAAAGAGCAAGGTGTGAAAAATGAATAAAGCTGACCAACTAGCTATGAAAAAGATTTTGTCAGTCGTCCCGGCCTGGACAAGAGTTGTTAGTGCCAAAGAGGCAATTGGATTAGCTGATTGTTCTTTGCTCCATTGTGGTCCACCCGCAAAGCCGATGAATGATCTTGTCACACCAATTCTAAATTCGGCTGCAGTCGCGTGTGTTTTTGAGGGTTGGGCGCCAAATCTTGATGAGGCAGATAAGATGATTAGTGCAGGAGAGATAGAATTTCTAGCCGCGCAAGATTATAATGTGGTTACACCGATGGCCGCTGTAGTCTCTTCTTCAATGAAACTAACCGAGTTCAGTGATCTTAATAATGCGGGTCATCAGTCATGGGCACCGCTTAACGGGGGTGGAACGGGAGCGGATCCTGTGCCTCGGTACGGCTATAAAAGCCAAGCTGCTATTGAGTTTTTAAAATTCCTAAATCAGGAAGTTGGAGACGCAATAGCGGATGTGCCATCTTTAAGCCCGGTCCAATGGTTGCCAATTATTGATGAGGCATTAATTAAGGGCGATGATGGTCACTTGCGACATTTGGAGGCCCATAAGCTTTTACTATCCACTATTGTCGAGTGCCTTGGCGAAGAATTTTCGAGAACAGATACATATGAATTTATTAAGCAGTGGCCCTTTTTTCATCTAAATTTTTGGATGGCGGCATCAAAGTTAATTTTGTCTGCTGCAGCTGATGTCAATAATAGTGCCATAATTTCGGCATTTGGGGGAAACGGAAATTTATTTGGGTTTAAAATTGGGGCATTTAAGGACCGTTGGTTTACTTGTCCAGCTACTCCGCCACTTGGAAAGATTAGGAAACCGCATACCTTAGAAACATGTGTCGGTGCATTTGGTGATAGCGCTATAGCTGAAGGGCTGGGTTTGGGAGCTATGGCCCAGATGTTTTGTCCAGATATGCAGGAACTCCATAAAGAATATACACCGGCAGATATTTTTGAATTACCGGGAAAGCTGCTTATGTCTGAGCATCCTAAGATGCCAAAGAGTAAGGCCAGGGTTGGCTTATCTGTGCGTGCTATAATCGATAATGATCTAACACCCATTCTCGAATTGGGGATTGCGGACAAATACGGCGTTAACGGCGGTTTAGGGGCAGGAATTTTTCGCCCAACCATTGAACCTTTTTTGGAGGCCGGCCGACTACTCGATTAAAATAAATCAATACCAATTTGACTACATGACAGTTTCCTTTTGCTCAGTTATTCTTTTTATGAAGTAATTTTGAAAATTTTGTGAGATGGTTATGACCGATCAAAGTTTGCGCGGCTTTCTTAATATGGTGGAGACAGAGTTTCCCGAGGAGCTTGTTCGCATTGCTGAACCTGTACGCCGGGAGCTCGATATTACGTCTTCGGTGTTTGAATTTGAACGCCATGGTAAAAGCCCAGTTTTAATTTTTGAAAATGTTGAAAATTTCAATAATCCCGTTGTCACAAATACAGCGGGGAACAGGAGACTTTTGGCAGCCGCAGTGGGTGTAAAACCCGATGGGTTACCTTTAGCCTATCGGGAGAGATGTCAGAATTATCAACCTGTTGAAGTGGTCGGAGATGCGCCGTGGCAAGATTTGGTGCTGGAGGGAAAGGATGTTGACCTAACTCAATTACCTATTCCTCTTCACTTTGATGTTGATGCTGCGCCCTATATTACAGCAGGGCAAATCACTGCTCGAGATCCCGAGGGGGAAACTGACACGGTCGGCTTTCATAGATTAATGTTAAAAGGCAAAAACCGCTTTGGTCTTTCATTACATTCTCGCAGACGCATGTATGAATTCCATCGTCGTGCGGAAGCAAAGGGTCAGGCTCTTCCAGCTGCTATCACCGTCGGGATTCATCCGATACATTATATGGGATCGATGGCTTATCATTATCCTCCAAATGTTCGGAAATATGAAATAATTGGGGCCTTGTTTGGCGAACCATATAAAGTGGCAAAATGCATGACTAATGACCTCTCCATACCTTTTGGAGCGGAAATTGTAATCGAAGGTGAAATTTTAGCTGACACACATGAACCAGAAGGGCCGTTTGGCGAGTTTACAGGTTATGCATCCTATCGCTCTACGGAAAATGTTTTTGTGGCCAAGCGCATCCAGATGCGCCGCGATGCAATATTTCACAGTGTGGCTTCTGGTACAGCCGGTGACCATATTCTGGTTTCTTCTATTAGCCGGGAGGCGGAAATATTAAATGCCTTGCGGCGTAACCTCCCTAATGTAAGTGCTGTCCATGTGCCACTTTGTACTGTCGGCGCCTTGTTGGCGATTGTTCAAATGAAAAAGACAGCTGAAGGGCAGCCCAAGCAAGCAATAATGGCCGCACTTGGAACAGAATTTTACGTGAAATCAGTTATTGTTGTTGATGAAGACGTAGATATATTCGATCTTTCAGATGTTATGTGGGCGGTAATAACCCGCACGCGTGCCGATCAAGATGTCACTTATATTCATGGAGCGATGGGTGCAATTCTTGACCCGACATCAGATCCGGAAAACCATACTGTTACTAAGGTTGGTATAGACGCGACTAAACCAACGGGTCGTGACTTTGCAGAACGCCTCACTATTTCTGATGAACAGCGTCAAAGAGTAAGGGGTATTATCGATTCTGCAGGGATTAAACTCTAAGTTATTGATACGATTAGCTGCCACGATAGGTTGAATAACTCCAAGGACTTGTAAGAAGTGGTACGTGATAGTGTTCTTCTTCTGAGGAGATGGTAAAGCGGATTGGTACTTTGTCTAGGAAAGATGATGGGTCGGGGTTTACTTTGCGACTACGAAAATATGCACCAATATGAAATATCATTTCATAGGAACCTGGAACACATTGGTCACCCGATAGGATAGGAGTATCGGTACGTCCGTCGACGTTAGTTTTTACGGTTCGTAATTTTATTCGCCTATCGTCGGTAACTTTTATGATTTCAATCGTTACTCCCGCAGCGGGTACTCCGTTAGCGGTATCAAGAATATGAGTGGTGAGACCTGCCATCGGCTAAATCCTCTTTTATTCGGTCTAAAGTTCAATACCCACCGCTACTTTTATACTTTTCGCGGCTCCAAGCTTCGCTATGATTATCTTATTATACATATAATGGAACGAATAAATGGCAAATAGTGATGCTTATCCTCGTGATTTGGTAGGATACGGAAGAAACATTGTGAAAGTAAATTGGCCTAATGGAGCCCGGATCGCAGTTCAATTTGTAATCAATTACGAAGAGGGGGCAGAAAACTGTGTATTACACGGAGATGAATCGTCTGAGACATTTCTATCTGAGATTATAGGAGCGGAAGCCTACCGGGGTGCCCGGCATATGAGTATGGAAAGTATATATGAATATGGAAGTCGAGCCGGTTTTTGGAGATTACATCGCTTGTTTTCCTCACTCAAATTACCGGTAACTGTTTTTGGAGTCGCTATGGCCTTAGAACGCAATCCTGAAGCAGTTAAGGCGATGCTCGAGGAAAATTGGGAAATAGCCAGCCACGGGTTACGATGGTTAAATTACCAGCATGTTGATAAAGATACAGAGCGTGCCCATTTATTAAAAGCAATAGAAATTCATACTACCCTCACGGGATTGCGTCCTCAGGGTTGGTATACTGGTCGCACAAGCCCTGTTACAAGGGACTTGGTCGTAGAAGAGGGTGGTTTTCTTTATGATGCAGATAGTTACGCCGATGATTTGCCTTACTGGGATAAAAATTACGAAGTTCCTCATCTGGTCATACCTTATTCGTTGGATACAAATGATATGCGTTTTGCCACTAGCCAGGGTTTCAATTCTGGCGACCAGTTTTTTTCTTACCTTCGCGATACATTTGATTGTCTTTATGCTGAGGGAGAAAATTTTCCAAAAATGATGTCTGTTGGTTTACATTGTAGGCTTGCCGGTCGACCTGGTCGTTTCATGGCACTGCAGAGGTTTATAGATCATATTTCTTCGCATTCTGATGTTTGGATTTGCCGCCGCGCGGATATTGCACACCATTGGTGTGCAAATCATCCCGCGTGATTTTATTTAAAAATTAAACTCAGGGGATGATAATGAGCGTTAAAGAAATTTTCGAAGAATTAAATCCACCACAAAGACTCATTATGGGTCCGGGACCGGTTAACGTAGATCCAAGAGTCTTAAATGCCATGTCAATGCCGTTATTAGGCCAATTCGATCCTGCCTTTACAGAATATATGAATGAAACAATGGTTCTATATAGGCAGATTTTTCAAACAAAGAATCGCTGGACTATATTAATTGATGGTACGGCGCGGTCGGCAATCGAGACTTTTATGGTTTCAGTACTTGAACCAGGAGATAAGGTGCTGGTACCCGTTTTTGGCAGATTTGGGCACTTGTTGACAGAAATTGCTGAAAGGTGCGGAGCGGATGTTGAAGTCATTGAAGTAGAATGGGGAGTGGTCTTTGATCCACAACAGATAGAGGATGCAGTAAAACGCGTAAGACCTAAAGTTGTTGCGCTTTGTCAGGGTGATACCTCAACAACTATGGCACAACCTCTAGAGGAAATAGGCGAAATCTGTTCACGTTATGATGCTATTTCATTCGTGGATGCGACTGCAAGCCTAGTGGGAATGGATTTGCCTGTTGATAAATGGAAATTAGATTGTGTTTCTGCTGGTTTGCAAAAATGTTTAGCGGGCCCCCCTGGTATTGCGCCTATCACATTTAATGACAAGGTAGCAGAGATTGTTAATAGAAGAAAACATATCGAAAAAGGAATAAGACCTGAGGGCTTCGTAGCGGCAAAGGGATCCATGGTGGCTTCTAACTATTTTGATCTTGGAATGTTGATGGATTATTGGTCGGACACTCGATTGAATCATCACACAGAAGCGACATCAATGTTATATGCCGCCAGGGAGTGTGCGCGCATTGTCCTAAAGGAAGGTTTAATCGATATTTTTGATCGACACTCTTTGGCTAGCCGCGCCATGATTGCGGGTTTAGAAGGGCTCGGGCTAAAAGTGTTTGGCGATAAGAAATATAAAATGCCTAATGCGACAGGCGTCTATATTCCGGATCATATTGACGGTGAAGCAGCGCGCGCGCAAATGCTGCATGATTTTGGTATTGAAATTGGCACCTCTTTTGGCCCGTTACATGGAAAAATCTGGCGTATCGGAGCGATGGGTTATAACTGTCGAAAACACAATATCTTGACTTGCTTAGCGGCTCTGGAGGCAACATTACGTCAAAATAATGTTTCTGTTCCGGCAGGTGGAGGCGTTGATGCTGCCCTAAAAGAATTTAGAGCAAATGGACAATAAAAATCACAAAATAAAAAATGATTTCCGTTGAAGAATTAAATAAAGTTGAGGTTAATGATTTTGTCAAAGTTCTCGGTGAGGTATTTGAGCATTCTCCCTGGCTGGTAGCTCTCACTGCCTCTTCCAGGCCATTTTCATCCAGAGATGATTTAATAAGGGCAATGATTTCTTCTATGGAGAAAGCGAATGAGCAAGAGAAACTGGCTTTAATCCGTGCGCATCCAGACTTAGCAGGAAAAGCAGCAAAAGCCGGTACCCTGACTGATTTTTCAATGAAAGAGCAATCAAGTGCGGGCCTGGATCAGTTGTCCAATGATGAATACGAGAGATTTATGAGGCTGAATGATGACTATAAAAATAAGTTTGGTTTCCCTTTTATCATTGCGGTTTTAGATCATAATAAAGAGTCAATATTAAGTGCCTACGTAGAGAGATTGAAAGATAGTCGCGAAATGCAGATAGATGAAGCCATCAAGAATATTGGACGAATAGTCACTCTGCGCATTATGACGACGGTGAAGGGGTAACGCTAATGGAAACGATTATTCTTGATTGGCTGGCGTTAATACTGCGATGGGCGCACATTATAGTCGGGATTGCCTGGATTGGTTCGTCGTTTTACTTTATGTGGCTAGATTCTCATCTTGAAGAGCCCACTGTGCCTGATGAGGAGGTTGAAGGGCAACTTTGGATGGTTCACAGCGGCGGTTTTTATCGCGTCGATAAAATTATGGTTGCACCAAAGGTGATGCCGAGGCATTTGCATTGGTTTAAGTGGGAGGCATGGTGGACAGGCGTTACGGGCGTTTTACTTTTAGCTGTCGTATATTATCTTGGCTCTGCCGCATTTTTAATCGATCCCGATATTGCAGATATTTCAAAGATAGAGGCAGTGGCAATTGGTGTCGCTACGTTAGTGATAGGGTGGTTCCTCTACGATGGCATATACATGTCGGAATGGGGAAACAAATACACAAAATTTTCTGGTACAATAGGATTTGTTGGCCTCTGCGTTGTAAGTTATGGATTAAGCCAGGTACTATCCGGCAGAGCAGCCTACATACATGTTGGGGCTCTCATTGGATTGATTATGGTGCTCAATGTTTGGATCAGGATTATCCCCGGGCAACATAATGTTGTAAACTCTCGTAAAAAAGGCGAAGAACCAGACCCCTCCTATGGTGTGCGGGCAAAACAGAGATCGGTTCATAATAACTACCTGACTTTACCTGTTGTCTTTGTGATGATCAGCAGTCACTACCCAATGACTTTCGGTCATGAAAATAATTGGGCGATATTGATTGCAATTTTTATTATTGGTGGGCTAGTGCGGCATTGGTTTAATCTGCGTAATGCCGGTTATGGATCTATATGGCCGGTGCCTGTAGCAATCGCGGCATTAATAATGTTGGTGGGGTATATATCTGTTCCGGGTTTTGTTGGGGGGGTGCCTGAACAAACTTCTCGTAAAATCACTTTTAGTGAAGTTCATGCTATCGTAAAAACTCGTTGTACTTCTTGCCATGCTGCTAGGCCTACATATCAGGGGTTCCAGAAACCACCTAAGAATATAAGGCTAGAGTCGGAAACAGAAATTAGAAAATACGCATCAATAATTAAAAAGACAGCTGTTGAAACCAATACGATGCCTCTTGGCAATGTTACTAAAATGACAAAGGAAGAGCGACGAATAATCGGCCAATGGATCACTTCAGGTATGCCAGGTAATTAAATTTGTATAATATTAAAAGAACCCATTGGGCTCAAAATTTTTACGGAGAAATAGAAGCTAAAAAAAATCAGATTAATAGGGGGAAAAAGCTAACATGGAAGATACCTCTGAACGTTATCAGAAATCATTTCCCGTTTCATGGGAACAGTTGCATCGGGATGCTAAAGCCTTGGCTTGGCGGCTTGCCGATATGGGACCCTGGAATTCAGTTGTTGCTATCACGAGAGGAGGGCTAGTCCCTTCTGCAATAATTGCGCGTGAACTAGAGATTAGAATGATCGATACCATTTGTGTTTCCTCTTATGAACACCAAAGCCAAGGAGGTGTTGAAATCATCAAGGGCATCGAAGGCGGAGGGAACGGTGTTTTGCTGATAGACGATTTGGTGGATACGGGGCGCACGGCAAAGTGTGTCAGGGAGATGCTTCCTGATGCACATTTTGCAACAGTGTATGCGAAGCCGGAAGGCCGACCGATGGTGGATAGTTTTGTAACCGAAGTGAGCCAGGATACGTGGATATTTTTTCCGTGGGATACGGAATTGAGTTTTGTTGAACCCATTGCCAATAATCGTTAATGGCGCATGAAATATGCGTGTAAGAAATCCGCGGGTATAGTCGTTGCACCGCACCATTTGGCTGCGGAAGCTGGCGCTCGCATTCTGGAGGAGGGAGGGAATGCAATAGAGGCAATGATAGCTGCTGCTGCCGCTATTACGGTTGTTTATCCGCATATGAACTCTCTTGGCGGTGATAATTTTATCCTCATTGGTGATGGCGCAATGCCCCTCGCAATAGATGCCTGTGGTGCGGCCGCACGTAAAGCAGACGTGAGTTTCTACCGAGAAAGAGAATTCGATGATATTCCATCCCGTGGGCCGTTAGCCGCTTTAACGGTTGCCGGAGCAGTATCAGGTTGGCAGATGGCTTTGGAAGAAAGTAAACGTCGCGGAGGTAGAATACCACTTCCCCGTTTGTTCGAGGATGCGATTAAGTATGCGCGTGAAGGGGTTCCGGTTACCGGAACTTTGAACCGAAATTTGTCAGAAAAGTTTAACGAGCTTAAGGATACGAGCGGTTTTTCCGATACGTTTTTAATAAATGGAACCATACCAAAAGTTGGTCAAAACTTGAAATTTCCCGCTCTGGCAAAAACCCTTGATTATTTAAGCAGGGTGGGTTTAGACGATTTCTATCGGGGAGAAGTGGGAGAAACGATAGCCAGTGAACTCGTGGCTTGTGGAAGCCCTTTACAGATTGAAGATTTGAGACGCCATTCCGCTCTTGGAGTTAAACCTCTATCCATCTCTTTAAAATGCGGCACCGTATACACTATGCCTCCCCCAACTCAGGGCCTCGCTTCAATGATGATTCTTGGATTAATCGATCGAATGCCAGTTTTCAGGTCCGAGAGTTACGGTCACATCCATACCATTGTTGAGGCAACTAAGCAGGCCTTTAAAGTACGTGATCAATATATTTCTGATCCTGAATATATGACAATTGATCCCCTCGAATTTTTGTCTGAAAGTATTTTGGATAATATGGCAGATCAAATTGATCTAAATCATGCATTGTCGTGGCCAGTATCTGGCCCGAGCGGGGATACGGTTTGGCTCGGTGCAATAGATCGTGATGGATGTGCCGTGAGTTTGATACAAAGTATTTACTGGGAGTTTGGTTCTGGATTGGTTCTGCCTGGTACAGGCGTGGTATGGCAGAATCGGGGGACGAGTTTTGGACTAGGCAGTGGTAAGACTAACTCATTGATACCATTTCGGCGTCCTTTCCATACTATTCATCCCGCGATGGCAAAATTAAAGGACGGAAGAACCATGGCATACGGCACTATGGGCGGTGAAGGACAACCACAAACCCAAGCAGAAATCTTTACACGGTATGTGCAATTTGGGCAGGGACTAGAAGAGTCAATTTCCGCTCCGCGCTGGCTGCTGGGAAGAACCTGGGGAGAGGAAACATCTAAGTTGCGATTAGAAAATCGTTTCGAGCAACTTGTTTTTGATAAATTAATTGAAGCAGGTCACGATATCGAAATAGTTGGTAGTTTTGAAGAAATGATGGGGCATGCCGGCGCCGTTGTACGGCATAATGATGGTTTAGTTGAGGGTGCATCGGATCCGCGCTGCGATGGTGCGGCTATTATAGAAATTACTTAAGAAACTTTAACCAAGCTTTTAGCGTTATAAAGATTCCTGTGAGAGCGTCCCACCCAGAGCAGTGACCTATGTTGTCTATATTTTTCAAGGATTTTCTGAGTTCCTCAGTATCATTATTTACTATACCTCTGATGACTGAATGCAGCGGTTCTGCTCCAAATCCCCGAGAGGCCGCCTTGAGATGTACCTTGCTAATGTCATTAGTTCTTGACACAGCGCTGTTAATTTCTTTCTCCAGAAGTTCTAATAATTTTTTTTCACCCAATGAATTAAGGGTTACCAGCATACCGACAAGAAAATCGTCTCCGGATGGTGTTAATCCGGGTCCAAGACCGATTAGCGAATTTACTGACTTATCAAAAACTCTAAGCCGAAATATATCTGAGAGGTCATCAATTGCTGGTTTTGCAATATCAAGTATGTTGGTTTTTTTATCATTATACAGAACTAGAGAGGCAAGCCCGTCTATTGGAAAATATTTCTGTGCAAGGATTAGTAATGTTTTCAGGCCCGCCTGTACTTTTGAGGGAATGACGTAAATATTTTTTTGTGGAACCCAAACTTTTATTTTGCGGCTTGAAAAACTTAGCAGATTGCCCAATGTCATTCGATGAGCAGAATTATGAACCCGATCATTGAGCCTAATACCTGTTGCTTCCCAATCCATTGTTTTCGGCAGATTAGTTTGAATATTAAGAGGTCCTAAAGCTAATGAGTTTCCTCCTAAACAAATCAAGTCGTCACATAAGTTGATATAAATACTGCGTTTAAAAATAGCAGTAACTTGACCTGTTCCCGTTTTTTCAATTATTTCGTGGGCGAATTTACCCGCAATAAGTAGCTCGAATTCATCGTGAGNATTGGCNTTAGGAGTTTTCATGAAANATATGGGTCCCNGNTTCTCCGTTNAGAGCTTCTATTGCCTGTTCCAGNTCAGCTATNACAACATGTTTTCCGCCACCCTCCAGAAATCGAATAGCTGCATCAATNTTGGGNCCCATACTTCCGGGTAGAAAGTGACCCTCNAAATTTAGAGCCTTGATTTCTGATAGGGTCACATCATCAAGGAATNTTTGATTGGGNTTTCCGAAATTTATTGCAACTTTTGGAGTGGANGTCAGGATTATAAAAGTATCTATTTTGAGAACATTAGCCATAAGGGCCGATGTCATATCCTTATCAACCACTCCCGAAATTCCTCGTCGCACACCGTTTGGTTCGCGAATAACTGGTATGCCACCGCCACCCCCGGCAATAACAACTGTCCCACGCTTAGCCAGTGCTTCAATTAAAGAAATATCACAAATGTGTGTTGGAATAGGTGATGGTACAACGTGACGCCAACCCCGCCCGGCATCTTCGGCCATTCTCCATCCTAACTCTTTTTCAACGCCTTCGACTTCTTTTTCATCAAAGAATGGGCCGATCGGCTTAGAGGGTTTTCTAAATGCCGGATCATCTTTATCAACCTCAACTTGAGTTAAAAGACAGGCTACGTGCCGGTCATTGTCTACCTCGCGTAAAGAATTCTCGAGTGCCTGCATAAGGAGGTACGCTATGCCTCCCTGGCTATGGGCCACACAAATATCAAGCGGCATTGGAGCCACGCGGTCGCGGGTCATGGCTTGCCTCATTAAAATTTTACCCACTACCGGCCCATTGCCGTGCGTTATTATTAACTGTGGGATGGATTGGGTGAGAGGTAATAATGCCTTGGCTGTTTTTTCAGCTATGTCCTTTTGTTCTTGTGAAGTACCCACTATATCTTCTGGATGGGTTGCGTTCCCGCCAATAGCGATGAGGAGTTTTTCTGGAATGGTTACGCTTAAAGCCATAGAGTTTCCTTTTTAATTTTTCATCTCCATTAGTTGAAGTGCAATTCTCGCAGCATCGGCATTTGATTCCGCTACCAAAACACCCGCGGCTCGCAGCGTCTTTATTTGTTTAGATCTACCTTGTGGATCATGCTCCGTACCAGTGACGGAGGCAATAATAACTGGAGGTGTATCGGATATAATATTTCTTAGAATATTGGCTAAACTAGCCGCGGGNTCGGGGTGTGCTCCAAACCCGATAACTATATCGACTATGATAATGCTAACGTTTTTATCATCATATGCCTGAAGTAAAAATTCTTTGCGAATCTCAGGATCAATCATTGGGTGAGGGCGACCTTGGGTATAGAGNTCGTCCCCTAAATCAATAATTTTATGGACATTATTATTTTCGGATAGTGTCTGTGCTCTTGGAATGGGAACATTTGATGAAACCTCTTGGCCAGATTCAAGAAAAATTATTTGTGTTTCTGCAGCCAGGGTTCCGCCGGAATAAAGTCCTCTTATTTCTTTTCCTTCCCTAATTACTTTTGGCTTAATTTTTCCAGAATTTTTAATTTTTTCTCTGCCAAGCGCAATTTGAGCTGTTTGCTCTANGGTATTTGCAGTGTGGGCATTAGAAGGTAGGGCTAGGCTAGTGGTCCCAAGAAAACAAATAGTGAAGGGCTTTTCGGATTGGCTCACTCGCTTCAGGATTTTTTTAAGAATTTTCTCTCCGGGAGGTTTGGAAATTAAAACTATATGTTTTGTTGCCTCATCTTTGTCTAAAAGATCTATGCTAGCGAGTGTTGTCAGGCCGCCAATTTCATTATTCAGGTCCCGACCGCCAACCCCGATAGCATGCGANATNCCACCCCCATTATTGGAAATTAAAGAAGTAACTTCTTGGATTCCTGTGCCTGATGCACCAACTATACCAATGCTTCCTCGATTAACTTTATTGGCAAAAGCAATGGGGATGCCATCGAAAATTGCAGTTCCGCAGTCTGGACCCATCATCAACAGCCCCTTTTCCAGAGCCAACTGCTTTAGCTCGAGTTCTTCTTCTATCGAGACATTATCGCTGAAAATCATTACATTTAAGCCGTGATTTAGGGCTCTACGAGCTTCACAAGCTGCAAATTCACCGGGAACGGATATAAGTGCAAAATTGGCGTCAGGCTCTTCCCTGATTGCAGCCCGGATCGTTTTGGGCTTCCAACTATTTTCACTATCAAAAACTTTTTCTTGGCGTTGAAAATTTAATTCGGCTGCAGCCAATACGGCATCGGCAGTACTCGCATCAACTGCCTGGATTGAGAGGATGAGGTCACCCCCATTCCCTATTTTTCCGCTTTCTGTCAGTAAGCCGGCATTTGCCAAAATCTCTTTGTTGGAAGGCGAGCCCATCATGAGNGCAGCCTCATTAACACCTTCCANCTCTTTAAGTTCNCGCGANAGACGCATTAATGCTACAGAGTCTTTGTAAAANCCCTGGTATACNTTGTTAAGGNTGTAAGTCATTNTTNTACACCTAATTTCTCTGCGAGACGGCGGACAGCTTTTTCAAAGCAAGCCAACGGGGCCCTGACTACGCCGGCTCCCACCTGTCCCACACCAGGCTCCCGGTGTGCTATTCCTGTATTTATTGTAGGGGCNATTCCNGTATCGACGACGAGGCGGACNTCAATACCAGTGGGAACACCAAGATAGTCNANGGCNGGTATTGTCCACTCCGGGTTTGNACTAACACAGATTTCANCCATGAGNCGGGTATAGTTTGCGGCGTCGGAAGCTGCACCTGCGCCAACAAATCCNGCNACCGCTGGGGCNGCACCCATTGCAAATCCGCCGAGTCCAATAGTTTCTATAATTGTAGAATCCCCCATATCAGGATTAGCGTCTGCCTCTGTAAATCCGGCAAAATAGAGACCTTCNGGCATTTCTACTGGTGCTGTAAACCATTCATCGCCTGTCCCGCTTACACGTACCCCGAAGTCAGTTCCATTACGTGCCATGGCGGTTACAACAGAGGATCCTTCGATGTCGCAAACGGGATCCATGATGGACTTTCCCATAGCCATGGCAATATTAAGATGAAATTGATCATTGGAGCCTATAAATGTGAGAGCCTCAGAAAGAGACTTGAAATCATGGGTAGTCTTAGCCATAGCTCCAGCGAGGGTACGAAGCACTAAACCTGAACAGGCTACATTTCGTTGATGCATTTCGTCGCCCATCGACAAGCCACGTGCGATCAAGGGTTTGAGTTCGAGTCCCCCCAACTCTCTCAAGGCCTTGCCCATCGAAGGGCCAAGAACATCACGAATCCATGTGAGCCTTTCGAGAACTTCTCTATCNTTGCCTCCAAAGCGCATTACCTTTCCTAAACCTTCATTAATTGCACAATAGGAACGATTACCAGCTGCAAGATTTTCGACCACGAGCATGGGTTGACTGAGTGTTGTAATTCCTGTCATCGGTCCAACCGCGTCATGATGATGGTTTGAGTCGAACGTAATTTCGCCGCCGGCTGCTATTTTGAATGCCTCTTCGATATTCGACGCCCAACCTTCAAATACTGCAATCCCAGCGATTGCGCCCTGCATAGGTCCGCACATTCTATCCCAACTGATAGGAGGTCCGGCGTGAAGGACCATTTTATCTTTCAGATTCGGTATAACATCTTTGGCATACACAACGTCAATGAGAACGGGATCCGCGCTCAACATACGCCTGATAGCTTCTTGGTTTGCTTTTTCGATTAGTTCCATCCAAGAATATTCCCCATTAGATCCCTAATTTAGAGAGTAATTTGGCGAGCTCCCTATCACCGCCCGCCGGTGGTTTCCAGTCTAATTGAGTTACTGGGGTCTTGTTTTCTTTGAGTTCCTTTGAAAATTTTTCCAATCCGATATTAAGGATTTTCAAAGGTTTCCCCAATAAATTTATTTTTCCATTCTNTTTTTTTGCCATCTAACGAGTTCCAATTCCTTTTTATGCGGCTAAGTCAGCAAGACACGCTGCGAGTACTTTTGCTCCAGCTACCAAGTCAGTTGGTGAGGCGAATTCTGCTTCGTTATGACTAATTCCGCCGGCGCAAGGTACAAAAATCATGGCGGTGGGACAGTAAGAAGCCATTATACCAGCATCATGAAATGCACCTGACGGTAGTATAATATTTGGATAACCTAAGTCACTTGCTATTTGCTCGATTTCAGTGACGATTTTTGGGCTGAATTTTGTCGGCGGCTTATCAAAGGTTTGAAAAATTTTGAATTCACATGGCGGAGCAGCCTCACTGCANGCCTCGCTAATTTGTNTNCCCTTTGTTTCTAAAAATTCTTTATTGGGGTGTCGTAGATCAATAGAAAATTCAGCTTGGCTGGCTACAGCGTTTGGTGAGTTGGGCATGATTTCCAATTTCCCTACNGTATATCTCAATATGTCTTCAGGNTCTTGCATTACGCTATTTAATGCNGTCAGACAGCGTATAGCAGACTGAAGAGCATCACGCCTTGAAGCAATCGGAGTTGTGCCCGCATGAGCGGATTNTCCGGTAATTTCTATTTGGAAGCGCTGAGANCCTTGAATACCGTTCACGGCACCAATCGTATTTCCGGTATTTTCTAGGATGGGNCCCTGTTCTATGTGAGCTTCTAAATATGCAAAAACTGGTTCCGATAACGCGCGTGTATAGTCGACTGGTGTGTCTTTCAATGTCTCTGAAAGAGCGTCCCGAAATAAAATGCCATCTGCGTCCTCTACAGCATCAAAAGCGTCAACCGTCGCCGAACCAGTGTACACCATTGACCCCATGCACCCAGGGTCGAAACGGCTACCTTCCTCATTAGTCCAGGCGACGACATCGATAGGTCTCGAAGTTTTCAACCCGGTGTCCTCCATTGCCTCAAGTGCCTCCAAGCCTGCTAAAACCCCATAGATTCCATCAAATCGGCCGCCACAAGGTTGGCTATCCATATGGCTACCTGTCATGACTGGGCTAGCACTTGAATGCAAACCCGGTCGTCGGATAAAGAGATTACCAATTTTATCTTGGGCCACATTGAAGCCCCGCGCCTTTGCCCAACTTATTAATTCTTTGCGCGCTNCCACGTCAGCTCTAGATAANGCCTGTCGGTTTACACCATTTTTGGGAATAGCGCCAAACTCAGACATTTTTTCGTGCCGAGACCACAGGCGATCCTCTTTTACGTGAGCTACTAGATTGTTTCTTGATTTGGTTTTAGTGGTAGTTTCCATTNCAATATTATTTTTTATTTTCCTTATACAAAAGATAAAAATTTTAGAACAATAATGTATATGATCAGCAAATTTTGCTCAATCAATCCTGCTTTAGATAAAAATTAAATTTATCCCGTCGCGAAAAACAAGCGCCCGCTTATTGAAAATGATCNAAANTTTAGCTGACTATTAATTCTTGGTCTGTCTTATGGCGATTGTTGATGAAGAGCTCGATGTAATTGCGTATTTAATCGTTTGTACCAATAGAAGGATTGATCCACTGAGTTATTCAAGGTGGTCGATAACATCTCTCAGAATACCAACAATGCGATCTATTTCATTTTTCTGGATTATCAAAGGAGGTGACAAGGCCATAGTGTTACCTGTCTGNCTTAAAAGCAGACCCTCTTCGAAACATCGCAAGAAACAATTGTACCCGATTGAGTTGTTTTTATTTTTTGATGGAGCAAGCTCTATNCCTGCCACAAGGCCAATATTACGAATATCAATAATTTTTTCTAAATCNTTTANNGAGTGNACAGCCTCTTCCCAATANTGCTCTAGCTCGGCTGCGCGTTCAAACAGACCTTCATTTTTATAAACGTTTAGCGTTGCTATCGCTGCAGCGCACGCTAGCGGATGTGCCGAATAGGTATAGCCGTGAAAAAACTCTATCAAGTCTGTGGGACCATCCATCATCGCATTATAAATTCTGGCGGTCGTTGCGACAGCTGACATGGGCACTGCNCCATTGGTTAAGCCTTTAGCCATAGTCATCAGGTCAGGTTGAACACTAAATTTTTCTGCACCAAAAGCGGCGCCGGTGCGTCCGAACCCTGTGATGACTTCATCAAAAATCAATAAAATACCATGACGGTCACAAATATCNCTCAATCGGTTAAGGTAGTTTACCGGGGGAACAAGCACTCCCGTAGATCCGGCCATCGGTTCTACAATTACTGCAGCTATATTAGATGCGTCATGGAGAGCTACAAGTCTTTCAAGATCTTCTGCAAGTAGTGCGCCCCATTTCGGCTGCCCCCTACTGAAAGCATTTTTTTTTATATTGTGAGTGTGTGGTAAGTGGTCAACCCCGCTTAACATATTCCCGAATTGTTTTCGGTTATTGGGAATACCACCTACAGCAGTACCCCCAAATCCAACGCCGTGATAGCCTCGTTCTCGACCGATAAATTTGGTACGNGACCCCTCACCGCGGGCGCGATGATAGGCAAGGGCGATCTTCAATGCGGTATCAACAGCTTCCGAGCCCGAATTTGCAAAAAATACATGTTCAAGGACCTTGGGAAGAAGCGAGGTTAAACGGTTTGCTAATTCAAATGCTTGTGGGTGTCCCATCTGGAAAGCGGTAGCGTAATCCATTCTCCCTGCCTGTTCACGGATTGCAGCGGTGATTGGTTCCGAACCATGTCCGGCATTGACACACCACATCCCAGCCGACCCATCTAACACTTCTCGACCATCTCCGGTTTTATAATACATTCCTTTCGCGCTCACTAACATTCGAGGTGACGACTTGAATTGTCGNTTNGCGGTAAAGGGCATCCAATAAGATTGNAAATCGTTGGTATTNCTTTGTAAGGTATTCGACATCNGAAAACCCTATAATTTATATTGTTTTTTAAAAAATANGGTTATTTTAGCATTATTTGGTTTAGGTGTCGTGGGTCGATTTTTCAATTNTTTTTGGACGGCATTTATAACAATTGAAGACTAGGGTGTGACAACTGGTACCATTTAATGGAATAATCGTTGGTAAGAAAAATAATCGATGTTGTTTTTTAACCGATAACAGGGATCGGCATGGCGGCATTATTACAAATAAGGAANTTACAGACTTCCTTTTTTACAAGCGATGGGGAAGTTCGTGCGGTTGATGGTGTAACCTTTGATATTGAAGAGGGTAAAACCATGGGGCTCGTAGGCGAATCTGGCTGTGGCAAAAGCGTAACAGCACTTTCGGTAATGAAACTTCTATCAAAGGGTATCGGCAGGGTGGTTGGTGGGGAGATCCTTTATAGGGACGAGGATCTTGCTGAATTTTCAGATCCGCAAATGCGGGAGATCCGGGGGAATGAGATTTCGATGATCTTTCAGGAACCAATGACATCACTTAATCCTGTATTCAGTATTGGAAATCAAATTGCTGAGTCCGTCAGGTTGCATCAGGGCGCAACTAAAAAAGAGGCGCGGGATCGTGCAATAGAGATGCTGCAACTGGTTAAGATAGCAGAGCCTCACAAGCGGATAGACGAGTTNCCCCACCAGCTGAGTGGTGGTATGCGTCAAAGGGTCATGATAGCGATGGCATTGAGCTGTAANCCCAGTCTTCTGATGGCNGATGAGCCAACCACGGCGCTTGACGTNACCATTCAGGCCCAAATTCTTGAGTTAATTAAAGAGTTGCAGGAACAACTCGGCATGTCTGTTCTACTTATCACACATGACCTTGGTGTGGTTGCAGAACAGGCAGATGAAGTTGCCGTGATGTACGCAGGAAAGATAGTAGANCGTGCCAAACCTGAAATCATATTTTCCCGTCCTTCTCATCCATATACCATTGGCCTTATGAATTCCGTACCGGGTGTAACCGACAAAACGAAAAAACGTTTGGAAGCAATTCCGGGAATTGTGCCAAGTCCCTTACATTGGCCTTCTGGTTGTAGATTTCGAGATAGGTGCTCGCTAGCGGATGACAGCTGTGGCTTAACTCAGCCTAGCCTTATTGAAATCGAACCGGGTCATTGGGTGTCTTGCCTGAAGGTTCCGGAGACCGCGAGAGCAGCTTAAGGAGATTTTGAATGGCACTTCTTGAAATAAATAATTTAGTAAAGCATTTTCCGATTTCTGCAGGCTTTTTTGGCCGCAAAGCAGGAGATGTGAAGGCAGTGGACGGTGTTTCACTGTCGGTTGAAGATGGCGAAACCTTGGGTTTAGTCGGTGAGTCGGGTTGTGGTAAATCAACTCTTGGGAGATGCCTGCTAAGATTGATTGANCCAACTTCGGGTGAAATTATCTTTGANGATGANGAAATCACNAAAATGAATTTTGAACGCATGAGAGAAATGCGGCGCAAGATGCAAATAATTTTTCAAGACCCATATGCTTCCTTAAACCCTCGTATGAGGGTTGGAGAAATTATTGGTGAGGGTTTACAAATTCATGGTCTCGCAAATGGTTCCGAACTTAAAGATCGCGTGATGGGATTACTCGAGAAAGTTGGGCTACGTGAAGAGCAATATGATCGCTATCCNCATGAGTTTTCTGGCGGGCAGCGTCAGAGAATAGGGGTTGCGCGGGCTCTTGCGCTTAATGCCAANTTTATTGTTGCAGATGAAGCTGTATCAGCTCTAGATGTTTCAATTCAGGCACAAATTCTAAATCTGCTTCAAGACTTGCAGGATGAGTATGACCTCACTTATTTTTTTATTTCACATGATCTACGAGTTGTTGAGCATGTTAGTGATAGGGTTGCAGTAATGTATTTGGGTAAAATCGTAGAAATTGCGCCGGCCGATCAAATTTATTCGAACGGTCAGCATCCCTATACAAGCGCATTGCTGTCTGCAGCGCCCGTGCCGGATCCAACGCGCAAGGCGGAACGCACTGTGTTACAGGGTGACGTCCCGAGCCCAATCAATCCGCCTACGGGTTGCAGTTTTCACCCACGTTGTGCATTTGCTCAAAAAATTTGTTCCGAGGAAAAACCTCGTTTAGTTCAAGAGGGTAGTCATGGAGTGGCCTGTCATGTATTTGGGCCTGGTGCGACGGTAAAGCCGAATTAAAACATTTTGTTGTAAAATTAGGAGAGAGTTTAATGGCAAAGTTACGGCATATTGCGATAAGTGCCAAAGATCTGGAAACTACAGCCCGGTTTTATGAGAAGGCATTTAATATGGAAAGAGTCAGACAGTCGGATGTTGCTATCATGTTATCAGATGGCGTAGTTTCTCTAGCTATTCTTCATTTGCGTTCAAATGATAATGCTCCTGATGAACGGGGACCTGATTATATTGGACTTCATCATATGGGTTTTCTTGTCGATGATGTCCCATCAGCGAGTGAGTCTGTTGAAGAAGCTGGGGGTACTTATCATGGGCAAATTAAAAATGTAGGTGATGGGCCAGAATTTGAAAGAAAATACCGTGATCCTAATGGCGTAGTTTTAGATGTGACAAGCAAGGAACACGCTAGCTCGTCATGGCGTGTTCCGGTTGAGTGAGTTTGTGTTGAGACCTTTGGTAATTTTGTTTCTACGGATCTATGCCAAAAATTTTTCACAGAGCCATTTACCGATATGCCCTAAATTAAAGTCGTCATGAGGAAAACCCATTATTTGTATTCCCATCGGTAAACCGCAATCTTCAAGCAATGGTAAATTATAGCCCGGAGCACCAAGACAGGAGGTTACATCACCGTATATAGGGTTGCCAGTGCCAGTCGAAGCCTTGGGTGCTGGCCCTTGAGCAGAGGGTAAAATGAATGCGTCCCCGATTCCCCGTGTTGTTTCGAAATTCTCACGTAAGGCCTGACGCAATTCTAGACAACGTCGATAATCTTCAATTTTCATTGTNTCGCCATGTGCAATTCGATCTAAAATTCCAGAAGAGATTAGGTGNTCACCCTTGTCGCGTTGTGTTTTTCCAGGCCACTGCATTTCCCAACAAAATAAGTCGGTTAAAAAATCAGGAATTGTGTGGAGTGTTTTTTCGAATGANTCTATCGATGAATTATTTTTGCGNGAAATAATTTNGATGCCTGTGTCTGAGAGNGTATCAATGAAATTNTGAAATTTTTCTTTCGTNTTATCATCNGTGTCCTGCCAACCCAAAGTNTCNAGTTGGATAAGGCGTTTTGGTTTNCTTGCTGCGCCCAGTCGTGTCTCNCCGTATAGNCCAGGATAGCCGGGGTCACCACCNACAATCGATGAAATATAAAAAGCTGTATTCCATACATCCTCAAGAGAACCGGCGTGTATGCCAAGCACTGATTGAGAGGGAGCCATCGAATGACCTCCTAACCTATTAAGTGCCCCAAATGTGGGTTTTAAGGCGAAATTGCCGCAAAATCCTGCTGGACGTAAGATAGACCCTCTTACTTGACTTCCACTACCCGCTGGAACCATTCCCGCTCCCACAGCAGCNGACGTGCCGCTAGAAGAACCACCGGGTGTNCGGGTAANATCAAAGGGGTTACGNGTAGGNCCGGCATCTCTNGACCCAAACTCTGTTGTTACTGTCTTNGCCAAAATTGCGGCACCACCTTCCCGAAGAGCTCGNGCATGTGCGCAATCCTTGTCACCGCCGNAGCCTCGCATTGCCGGGCTACCAAGTTCCGTNGGCATTCCCTTGACTTCGTATAAATCTTTTACAACAAANGGCATGCCGTCGANGATNGANAGAGGNCNNTTTTTTTTATAACGAATNGTTGCCTTGTCAGCGGCCTTGCGGGCAACTTCCGTATCTGTTGAGACAAATGCCNTAACGGCTGGTTCNCGCAAGGAAATAGTTTCAAGGCATCGCTCTAAGTAGTCACGCGGGGTNTCAACACCATCTAAAAATCGGGGAATGGCATCGTGCCAGCTTATTAGTCCCGATNATTTGGGATCATAATTNTTTCCCNNAACCTNTTGAGATGGGCCTNGTGCCATNANGTAGCCTCCGTANTATAATNAGTTNAGTGAGNCCTATTTTTTCTTNAGTNCAAAATNAATNGTGCTTAAGCATTTNNTATTTATAGCTTGGAGAAANATATGAGTGAAGAGGATGTCGTAAAATTACCTGATGATAATTGTATCTTGCCATCAGAGGNCNTNGCCGCAATNACAGANTCGNATGCTTATCCAGAAACANCCAGCTATTCNAAGTCAATAGAATTCNTTGATTTTGAACGTTATGGGAAACCNTTTACCCAAGTTNTCACAACTTTTAAGCCACATAANCCCCNTGTTCATAATGGTCGCGAGATAATTCTGGTTTGTGGNGAAGGGGGTAAAGATAATGGCAATGGCTTNATTGAAACNTACGAAAAAAAACCGGGAATGGCACCNTGGCTCGCCAGTAGGGGTATCACCGTGGCAATAGTCNCTCGAATTGGGCGCTGGAATTTTTTNGATGAGGGNGGNAGCTGGATTNATATACCTCTTGNNGATCGAATGCCAGTTTTTCATAGAAANGAGCCNTCTTATTGGTCAAAGGATAGTTATACCTCTCATGCNTCCAAAGGNCAGGCNAGTCCTACCGGNAGCGATACCTATCGATTNCCGGTTGAAGGAACTAAATTATATNAACATATGNTAGCGGCCACGCCTGACACCATCGTGGANGGCTATAGACAAGGTGCCNAGCACGCTATTCAAAATCATGTGTGTTCGCGCGAAGATATNNTANTATTATTCTGGGGNTTTTCTACNGGCGGACCATTTCTNTGGGCCTTATGCCGATTTCTCGTTCCGGATGGGACCCTTGGGTGGGGAATGTCTAACAATCCGGCAAGTTATTTGTATAGTCGGGCCAGCACCGGCAATCATGACTGGCCCTATGAGGANTCNTTTCTGAGGGTAAGAGAGCGAGGACGACCAGACTTCTTATTTTANACNACNCANATNAGTGATGANTTNAGGGAAGAGTGGTTCCANGAATCGATGCATGCGCCAAATTTCAAATCGATNGAGGACGTTTTCATGCATTACAATATTGCNGCNNTAACCGAACATACGACCCGCCTTTGGGAGTCGGANTTCTTGCCCGAAAAAGATCGCCAAGATGGATTTGCAAGTTTCTTNCAAAAGATATTNGAGCCACTTTATCCNNCAGAACAATTGCGCGCNGTGGCTGCATTTGAGATGAATGGAACTCTTGATCAGGTAATCCAACCCTGGAAGGTTGANGCAGCTCGCAGNGTTNCNGAAAAATATTGCAAGCGCTACAGGGTTGCGCGTTTGGAGGGNTTTCGNCATGACATTCTCCATGATACTTGNAAGACTGTGGGACGAATATGGCTCAAATTGATTCAGAGTGGNTACTACGATTAGATTTTAAAANTTACGTNTCAGAGACTCGCCAGCTTTAAATTCCCATGCTAGNATTAGGGNCAATAATGAAAAAAACTCCAATAATGGNGTAAAATCTAGCGTCAAAAGGGAGGCGCAATTGGTTGCTGNAAATACTAAAGCAGGNNNTGNNTCGTCANTTNGATGGGANCCNCCTGTTCGTATAGAGAAGAATGAGCTCGTCCAGATTTCAGATGATTTGCTCTCAGATCCTGATATTGNCTTTGAAGAAAAGGANGATATTTTCCGNATTCATTCGAATGGATTGGACTGGGATATCGGAAATGTCGTCTATGAACCGAAAGANCCTTCCAAAATTGGTATAGGANCTGACGGAAAGAAGCTNGCCATCCTAATGCTTCATGGNGGAGCTTCTGATTGGCGTTCAATAGAGNGACTGGCCAGAACGTTTTGTGGNAAACGAGGGTATAAGGTTTGCAATATGACATACCCNGGNCGGTTTTATTTTGATGACCTCGAACATAATTGGCCTGGAGATACCTTTCATGATGACGGGACCGTANGAACACCCATTTGGTTAAAGGGAGAACACATCACCTCGGATCAATATGATGTGAAAGTAGACACGAGCCATAGAGAAATNTACGGGTCGCGTCGTTATGCCGTTTCAAAACCGGATTCTTTATTTCATGTNCGNATGGGTGCCTGGCCTAAAGCTATCGTGGATGCGATGCTNGATATTTGCGCTCGTNATTTTCCACCAAATGAATGGTCAATATACGTTCACGGTCACTCCACCGGCGGACCATTCGTTCATACTGCAATGCAGAGGGTAGAAAATATTCGTGGTTTAATCGGGATTGAAAACTCTCCCTTTGGGCAATTTTTTAATGAAATGACCAAACATGATTGGCCAACTCCTTTCAACTATGTGCTCATCAGAGATTGGCGTGAACTAGCGCGTTACAAAGGAGCAGAGTTGGCTCTTGAAGAAGGAGAAAAACCTCTTTTCAGGCTAGCGCAGGTGATGGAAGAGCTCTACGAGCAATGGGAACAATCCAAACGGTTTCCACAATTTAAGGCCGAAAACTGGTATCACAATCGTACCCCCTCTTGCTTAGTGGAAGCCGCGAAGGTGGCTTCTAAATATCAAGGCTTCAATAAAGAGGAAACGGAGGCATTAATTGATGAATACCTCAATTATGGTGTTCCCCTGGAGGGTGAGGGCGTTAAACCGGTTCCAAACCTGCTTCATGGGATCTGTGATTATAGTCGGGACCACACTGTGCCAACTTATGAATTTTTGACTAAGCGTTACGCACAGGTCAAACCGGCCCCTCGGTTCCGTTATATCCAATTAGGGACAGGCGTTCACTCCTATTGGCGCACAGAGGATGGACTTCCCTTGGGGGTCTGTCCGGTGGTTACTAAGGTTTGGCATGAAGCGATCATGAACGGGTATTTTGAGCAGTAAGTTAATAGAGTAAACTAAAATAACTAGGGAGGGTATAAAGATGCATTTATTTTCAAAATTAAAATTTTCTGCAATCGCCGTAGCCGTCACTGCTGCGACGATGATGTTTTCAACAGTGGCGAGTGCCCAGAAGAAAGTCGTTATTGGGGCAACGGGTAATATTTACGGTTGGAATCCATATCAAGATTCCGCGGCTCAGATGTACGGTATCTGGTGTAACGTGTATGGTTGCTTGTGTCGTTATGATTTTAACAAAGCTGGCTATTCTCCGATGTTGGCTGAAAGTTGGAGCATTAACCCAAATGATAGGAACGAATGGACATTCAAACTAAGAAAAGATGTTAAAAGCCATTCCGGAGCCCAACTCACCTCAGCTGATGTGGTTCATACCATCAATCGCATCAAAACTGATAAGCAAAGCTCTCAGAAACAAAATGTGAGGCCTTTAAAAAGTGCTATTGCCGTTGACAAGCATACGGTCAAACTGATTACCAAAATTCCAACGGCCCATCTGCTTCAACACGTATGCGATATCTACGCGATTACCCGAAAAGCAGTGTTTGATAAACATGGCCCACGGAAGGCTGATAGAAAATATCCAGATGGCTTTGGTCCTTATAAACTAGATCGCGTTGTGATTGGTGAACAAGTCATAACACGCCGAGCGAAAAACAGTGTTTTTGGTAATAAAGATAATCCTGATGTTTTGATCTGGAGAAAAATGACCGAGGTTGAACAGCGAGTCACAGCCTTGCTCAATGGTGAAATTCAGATTGCCCAGTTTATCCCGCCACATCTCATGAAAAGAGTAGAAGGGGGCAAGAATACAAAACTTTCATTTACAGACTCAGTCGAGATTATGATGTTGCTAATGAATCCGAGCTTCAAGCCTTGGGCGAATAAAAAACTGCGTAAGGCTGTAGCCCACGCAATTGATCGAGATAAAATTATTAAGACGATTTTGCAAGGTATGGCAAAAAAACTAAAGGGTGCAATTGGCCCCGGCCAAATTGGTTATGACGCTGCTCGATCCAAAAAATTCGATCTGAAATATGACCCTGCATTGGCAAGAAAACTGGTGAAAGAGGCTGGATATCCAAATGGTGTTGACGTTGAAATGTCCACGCCCGTTGGCCGTTATGTTAATGATAAGATCATTTCCCAGGCTATTGTTCCCATGTTGGCGAAAGTCGGTATAAGAGCAAAATTATTAACGCCGGAATGGTCAACTCAGTGGGCTAATGTACGAAAGGGTAAAAGGTCTTTCTTTTATCAAGGCAGGGGCTCGGTAATTGATCCGGGTCCAGCCTTGGCACAATATTTTAAAACCGGTGTGTCCCCACGGATTAAATATTCTAACCCAAAATATGACGCTCTCTTTGACGAAGTGGCTAGGGAATTTAATCCTAAGAAACGCCAGAAGTTGATTAATGATGCGATCGCAATTTTAGTCGAAGATGTACCGGCTGTGTTTATGTGGCGTCACAAATTGGCTTATGGGGTGGCGAAAAATGTGAGCATTTCGCCGCCGGCAAATGGTCGTATTTATGGCGAGAATATTCGTATTAAGTAGTCCTAAAATTAAAACATGGCGCATGGGGGCTGTTCTAGAGTGTACAGCCCCCATTGCCGAATAATTTGAGGTTTTGCGATGTCAATGCCGCGAAAAGGAAAATTCATTACCGTCGACGGTATAAAAACCCATTACTATGAGAAGGGACGGGGCCCTAGCGTGGTTCTAGTACATGGGGGAAATTTCGGTTCAAAGGAGGCGTCAGGCAATAGCTGGACGTGGAGCCGCAATTTTGACTATCTTGCGAAAAAGTACCACGTCGTAGCCGTCGACAAATTAGGCCAAGGTTATACAGGTAATCCAAAACGTGATTTCGATTATACAATGCATGCGGTTGTCCAGCACCTGGGTGCTTTCCTAAATAAACTGGGTCTAAGGGATTGTCATCTTGTGGGTCACTCACGAGGTGGATACGTGACGGCGCGGTTAACACTTGAACAACCGGAAATGGTAGTTTCCTGTACCTGCGTAGACAGCAATACTCTTGCACCAGGGGTTGGAATGAATGAAGTGGTTCTAGCAAATCCACCACATCCACCTCTCAGTCGTGAATGTCAAAGGTGGGTCATGGAGAGATATTCCTACGGCCACGAACATATCGACGATGATTGGCTAGATGTTTTGGTAGATATTGGAAAGCAGGGCAAGCATAAAAAAGCCGTTTCTAAGATGGAGAAGCAAAAACTTAAAACCCGCCAATTTTTGCCAATGTTATCTGAGGACCGTGCGGAAACATTTGCACGTATTCGCGATACAGGTATGAAGCGCCCTACTATGGTAATGTGGGGATATAACGACCCAACTGCGCTTTTGGAGCAAGGTCACCGTTTGTATGACTTGATCGCTTCCACTGAGCGTCGGGCTTATATGCACATTCTCAATCGCGCCGGCCACTTTTCCATGCGTGAACAAGCAGCTAACTTTCATGCTGTTCTCGACGGGTTTATCCAAGGTGTTATTGAATAATGCGTAAAGAGGACGGGAGTTTTATAGACGTAGCCGGTATCAACACCCATTACTATGAGATGGGGGCAGGCCAGCCCCTAGTGCTTTTTCATGGAGGGGCTTTTGGACATCCGACGGCAGCGGACAGCGCATGGGACTGGAGCACTAATTTTAGCTCCCTTGCAGAGCGTTATCGGGTCATTGCGATAGATAAATTTGGTCAAGGTTTTACAGATGTTCCCCGGTGTGATGAAGATTATTGTATGTCTGCGGTGGTAGGGCATGCGGTGAAGACCCTTAAAGCTCTTGAATTAGGTCCTGTTCACCTAGTTGGTCATTCCCGGGGAGGGTACTTGGTTTGCCGTATAACCCTTGATTATCCTGAGCTCGTTAGGACTTGTACGATTGTGGATAGCAACACAAGTTCGCCTGGGGTTGAGTTAAATAATATTATACTTGGTAATCCCCCCGAACCTCGTCTATCCCGAGATAGTCACTATTGGATTTTTGAGCATTATTCATACAGCCCCCATCACATTACAAAAGACTGGCTTGATGTATGTTGTGAGATAGCTAAACGGCCGGAATATCGCTTGGCTTGGACTAAAATGGAAACGGAAGGCCTGAGACTGCGGCAGTTTGCTCCTAGGTTGGCCGCTGATAAATCAAAAATGTTTGCCATGCTGCGGGATGAGGGCTTAAAAAGACCCACGCAAATTATATGGGGGAAAAATGATCCCACCGCTTCAATTGATCAGGGTTGGGCCCTCTGGGATCTAATCGCTAAACATCGCTCAGATGCTCAATTTCATATTCTAAATCAAGCAGGACATTTCTCCTACAGGGAGCATCCAAAAGAATTTAATGAGTTAATAAACGCTTTTGTACAAACCTCCGGGAGCAGTTGAGGTGACACCAACAAAGAATTTAAGATTTGTTTCTAAGAATAGCGGTCCAATGACTTGGGAGCGGTGCGGAGGTGTTTAGTTATATTGTTCGCCGTATGATTGGCACCTTACCGGTCATGCTTTTAATTTCACTTCTTGTTTTTATGCTCGTTCAAGCGGCACCCGGCGACCCTGCTGATATTCTTTTATCTGACGAGGCCTCGAAGGAAGATATTGAGGAGGCTCGACAGCGTTGGGGTCTGGATCAACCTGTTCACGTGCAATATTGGCGTTTTCTTGTGGCGGCCCTTCAAGGGGATCTCGGAATGTCATTTAGATATGCGGATCCCGTTCTACTACTGATTGTTGAGCGCCTTCCTGCAACTATTGAGTTGGCTTTTTTTTCTATCCTAATAGCCGTAGTGGTGGCTTTGCCTCTAGGGGTCTGGGCGGGCGCCAAACCTAACTCCTGGGCGGATAATCTTGGCTCAATTGTCGGGTTCTTTGGAATCAGTATGCCTAATTTCTGGTTTGGTATAATGCTAATCCTTGTAGTTTCTGGAGTATTTAATCTTCTCCCTTCCGCCGGACGTGAAACTTATGGTGTGCCGGATGATCCAATAACAGGATTTTATATACTTGATAGTATCATACACGGGAACTGGGCCGCTGTTTGGGATGGGGTAAAATATATTATCCTTCCAGCCACAGCACTCGGTACCAATATGATGGGAATCATGATGCGGGTAACGCGTTCTTCGGTCCTTGAGGTAATGCATGAAGATTACGTGACTACAGCGCGGGCTAAGGGTGTAAAAGAGACTGTAGTATTGTGGTATCATGCCGTTAGAAATGCGCTAATACCAATCATTACAGTTGTAGGCTTGGAACTTGGAACCTTGCTTTCCGGATCCATAATAGTTGAAACTGTTTTTTCTTGGCCCGGAGGTGGGTCACTCCTGATATCAGCTATTACGGCAAGAGATTATCCGCTGATAACCGGTACAGTTCTCACTTACACATTCGCCTTTGTGATGATTAATTTCATCATTGATATTCTTTATGGGCTCATTGATCCGAGGATTCGATTTGACAAATAGTTCCGCTTCATCCTCTGGGAGGATTAATCAAGATGCCCGTGTGTTGCGCTTCCGACGGGCCCTTCGACCTTGGTTGAAGCCAAAGATAATAATGGGCGGTTGTCTTGTTTTTTTACTTATTTTTATGGGAGTACTTGCTCCTATTTTATCACCCTTTGATCCCAATCTTCAAAATTTGTCCAATACATTGCAGGCCCCACAATGGTGGGGTGGCGATAACTTTTTAGGGACTGATCATGTCGGCCGAGATATATTAAGCCGAATTTTTTATGGAGCGCGCATTTCACTGGTAATAGCGGGTACCGTAGTGGTTATTTCTGGGGTTATTGGAGTGGGCTTGGGTGCTATCTCTGGTTATTTTGCAGGGCGCACTGATTTTTTCATTCAGAAACTTGTTGAAGTTGTCTGGGCATTTCCACCTCTTCTTCTTGCTATCGCGGTTCTTGCCTTCTTTGGTCAAGGCTTGTGGATATTAATTGCGGCGCTCGTTGCACAGCGCTGGATTCCATATTGTCGAGTCTCTCGGGGTCAAGCCTTATCACTACGAACAAGAGATTTTGTTGATGCGGCTCGGTCGTTGGGGGCAAGCGATACTAGAATTGTAGCAAAACATATCCTCCCTAACCTGATGCAGGCGGCAATGGTTATTGGAACTTTTGCAATGGCCACTGCCATAATATCCGAGGCAAGTCTCAGTTTTCTAGGACTTGGCGTGCCGCCGGAGATTCCAACTTGGGGTAGCATGCTCGCAGACGGACGTGCGTACATAAGTACTTCATGGTGGTTGGCACTTTTCCCAGGCTTATGTATTTTCTTTACAGTGCTTGGCATTAATCTACTTGGCGACGGCATGAGAGATATATTTGACCCACGTTTAAAGCGATCGGGCTCCGGTGTTGGTTAACTAATGGCCAAATGTTTCCTTTTTTGATTCCCAACTATCCATCGCGGAAAGCATCCATCATCGGTTTTTGCTGTCCACCGTCAATTTCAATCATAGTGCCATTAACAAAATGTGCCAGAGGTGAAGCGAGATAGGTAACAAGATTTGCGACCTCGAGGGTCTCTGCTATACGGCCGAGGGGTATGCTGCGCGGTGCCAGTTGATCAGCTTCTTCATAACTGATTTTCATATCTCGCGACATACCGTTTACAAGTCCAGTCCATCTCTCAGTTCTGACAGGACCTGGGTTTACGGCCACGAAACTTATATTATCTTTTCCGTATTGCCCTGCAAGTGAGATTGTTAAATTTTGGCCCGCGGCATTGGCAGCACCTGGAGCGATTTCCCAATAGGAATGCTTGACGCCATCATTTCCGATTAAATTAACTACTCGCCCACCTCCCTGTTTTTTTAAGTGAGGGATCACCGCCCGGGTACAGCGGACATAGCCAAAAAATTTTAATTGCAAGGCGTCTTCCCATTGCTCGTCTGATAGGTACTCCAAGACACCTCCAGTGGCGGCTCCAGCATTATTCACCAGGATGTCGACACCTTCCAGAGATCTCACAGATTCTTCAATAAAAGAGTTTGCTTGTTCCGTCTCTGTAAGATCTGCGGTAATAGGAATAATTTTCTGCCCAGTATTCTCTGCTATTTCTTTAGCCGTATCTTCAAGAGGTCCCTTTCGTCGAGCACAAATTGCGACATCTACGCCTTCCTGAGCCAAAGCAAGGGTTATAGACTTTCCAATGCCCTCGCTCCCGCCTGTTACAATTGCCTTTTTTCCCTTTAGTTGAAGATCCATTGCCTTATCTCACCCTTAAAATTTTTAATTAATAAAGAGATAATGTATCTTTTTTGGTATTGAGGGAATGGTTTATTGCAATTTTTTATACCAGACCATTGCCCTTGCAATTAGCATTGTCTTAACTTGTTTAAGTGGGGTGCGGGGATTAGAGATGAATGAAACTAAAGCAATTCGGTATATTGGAAAATCCGTTTCCCGAATTGAAGACCAGAAATTTCTTACGGGTCAAGGGCAATTTGTAGACGATGTGACCATGCCCGGTTTATTGCATATGGCAATTTTACGGAGCCCTCTGTCACACGGGATAATTAAAACCATAGATCTTGAGAATGCTCGATCAATGTCCGGCGTGGTAGATGTATTTTCGTCTCAAGATATAGATATCCCTTTGCCGGATATTCCCCTGAGATTGGCACCTTTCCGTGGGTTTGAAAGATTCCTCCAAAAACCCATTGCTGTCGATAAAGTACGTTATGTTGGGGAACCTGTGGTCGTTATTGTTGCTGAAAGCCCCTATTTGGCTGAAGATGCAATCGCTAAGGTGAAACTGGACCTTGATGCCTTGCCCGCCGTTACCAACGTAGAAGATGCCGCCGAAGGTAAGTACTTATTGCACGAGGTGGCAGGTGAAAATATTGGGGCGTCCTATCGTGTTGAACGAGGGAATGTAGAAACTGCTTTTGATAATGCACCCTATATGCGCCGAGAGCGATTTGTGACCAATCGTCATGCAGCTTGTCCTCTGGAGACAAGGGGTCTTATCGGTGAATGCGATCGAGATTCTGGAAGGTTGCGCCTCACCGGAGCTGCTAAAGTCACTTATTTTAATAGGCGCCACATAGCAGCAGCTTTTGATCTCGACGAAGAAAAAGTGGAGTTGATCGAACTGGATGTTGGTGGAGGCTTTGGAGCACGGGGAGAGCTTTATCCCGAGGATTATTTGGTGCTTATTGCTGCCCGACGGGTCGGGAAACCTGTCAAATGGATTGAAGATCGGCGTGAAAATCTCATGGCATGCAATCATTCTCGTGATATTACTTGTGATTTGGAAATTGCAGGAACGCTTGACGGGACAATTCTTGGCATGCGTTGCACGGTGCTTGGGGATCTCGGTGCCTATGTTCGTACGAATGGTGGTGTGGTTCCATCGAAGGCTGTCCAATTTTTGCCCGGCCCCTATCGAATACCCTCATTCGCTGCAGAAATGAAAGCGATTGTCACTAACAAGACACCGGTTGGAACTATGCGGGGCCCTGGGCGATTTGAAGCGACTTTTTGTCGTGAGCGCATGCTGGATATAATGGCTCGGGATCTCTTTATCGACCCCGCAGAATTACGATTAAAAAATTTGTTGAATTCCGAAGAGCTGCCCTATCGGATTGGTGAACTCTTACCTGGTGATCCTGACGCGACTTTTGACGAAGGAGACTATGGTTCTGCCTTTCGCCAATTATTGGAAATGATTGATTATGACAACTGGAAGACAAAACAAGGCTGCGAGCAGGATGGTAAACTCATGGGACTCGGTCTAGCTATTTTTGTCGAGAGCAGTGCTGGCGGCCCACCGGAAACTGCGCGTATTAATATCCACTGTGATGGTCGAGTTGAGTTGTACACGGGTGCATCATCGGTGGGACAGGGTTTGGAAACGGGTATGGCACAAATCTGTGCAGAATTTCTCGAGACAGATATTAAACTCATAACTGTGAAGCACGGTAGTACGAATGTTTTGGAAACGGGTGGTGGAACATTCAATAGTCGCTGTACGGTGATGGCAGGTAACGCTGTCAGAGAGGCGGCCGAGTCGTTGAAGATCAGGGCCCTGGAACTTGCAGCTTTACGTTGGAATGTGGGCGCAAATGAATTGGTGTACGAGTCAGGTGCCGTGTCACGAGAAAATGGCGTGTCCCTGACGCTTTCCCAACTAGCGGAATTTGCGGCGGCGCGTGATCAAAATGGTCTCTCTTCTGATGCAAGTTTTAGTAACGACGGAAATGTTTCTTACTCTTATGGTGCTCATGCTGCACTTGTCGGTGTTGACGTTGAGACTGGCGCAATTGATTTAATCAGGTATGCGTTGATAGAAGATATCGGTCGAGCATTGAATCCGATAATGGTTGAAGGTCAGGCTGTTGGCGGACTTGTGCAAGGCCTTGGCGGCACCTTGTTAGACCATATGATTTATGACCAAGACGGACAGCTGTTAACTACCAACTTTGCCGAATATCTTTTGCCTAATGCTACTGGTTTACCCGAAATCACTACTGTGGCATTGGAGGAGAGTGCCTCTAAATTTAACCCTATGGGGTTCAAGGGAGCCGGCGAGGGCGGTATCGTTGCCGTAGCGGGTGCGGTCAGTAACGCTGTTGTACATGCATTAAGTGACTATAATATAAACATTACCGATCTGCCGTTAACACCAATGAAAGTAAGGAAACTTCTCAGAGAAAAGGGCTTCTAATGATAATTGATGTTCATGCCCACTTTGTCCCTCCATCGGTTATTGAAACACTTGCCGACCGTGGCTTGGACTTTGGAATAAATCTGGTCGAGTCAGAACCTGGTTGTCATTGTTGTAAATTTGAATCGGGAATCCAAATTCGTCCATTCTTTGATGCGCTGACCGACGTAGATATTCGATTGGATGAAATGTCGAAAGTTGGGATAGAACACCAAGTCCTATCCATGTGGACAGATATATTTGGTTATGAAATGTCAGCTTCTAAGGGGTTGGCCTGGCATAGATTGATGAATGAATGCTTGGCTGATGTTTGTGAGGCACACCATGGCATCTTTTCATGGATGGCCTCAGGGCCCTTACAGGACGCGGAAAAAGCGGCAAGAGAGCTTGAGCGTTCAATGAAAGCCGGCGCCGTTGGAACAGTTGTGGCAACCCATGTTGATCATAGGAACTTGGGGGAATGTAATCTAGATGAATTCTGGTCAACTTGCGTCGAATTGGATGCTCCAGTTTTTCTTCATCCCGCGCAGCCCATCGCCCCCAAACGTGCAACAAAATTTGCCCTCAATCAGGTTGTGGCCTACACAAATGATACCACATTGACAGTCGGATCACTAATTTCTAGTGGTGTGTTGGATAGATTTCCTGATTTACAGCTAGTTTTGTCGCACGGTGGAGGTTCAACACCCTGGCTCATCGGCAGATTCGACAGGATGTATAAAGCGACGTCGCATAAAATCACAGGAACAGTGGCCGAACAGTTACCTTCGGCTTACTTGAAGCAACTTTACTACGACACCATCCTGCATCATGGCCCGGCTCTGCGCTTTTTAAGAGATTTGGTAGGGGTTGATCGGTTGCTATTAGGGACTGATCTACCTTTTCCCCCGGGAGATCCAAATCCGCTCAAGACACTCAAGGAGGCCGAATTTAGCTCTGCGGAAATGCAAAAGATAACCGACACCAACCCTCGCATGCTATACAAACTATAATTTACGACCAAAGGCGTTCAGAAGCTATAGATGCCCCCTCTGCCATAGCCTTGAACTTTGACCAAACTACATCTGCTGTCACTTGGGGTTCGAGCCTCGCAAAGGTCCCAAAGCCACAATCAGAGCCCGCAATGATGCGTTCCCTTCCCACAATTTTAGCCCAGTTACATATTCGTTGAGCAATGAGTTTAGGGTGTTCGACAAAATTACTCGTTGAATCAATTACGCCAGGAATCAAAACTTTATGCTCAGGGATTTTCATGTCCTCTATATCCTCCCACTCATGCTCATGGCGTGGATTGGCCCCTTCGAATAGGATTGCCGCTGGTCGGGCTGCCATTAGTACTGGAAAAATTTTTCTGAGTGGAAAGTCGTGGGTGTGTGGGCCTTCATAATTACCCCAACAGACATGTAATCGCATTGCCTCTGGCGGAATATTCATAGTAGCCGCATTTACAGCTTCCATATTCCTCCAAGCTATTTTTAAGAATTCATCATCTGATAGATCTTTATACTGATTGTGGCGGGCTGAACCAAGATCTGGGCAATCAATCTGAAGAATTGTTCCGGATTGATGAATAGCCTCATATTCAACTTTCATGGAATCAGACATCGCACAGATGTAGGTTTCTTCATCTCTATAATAATCGTTTGGGACAAATTTACTAAGTACACCTGGGGAGGCGGCGGTCATAAATGTATCCACAGGTCTACTCGCCTTCCGAGCTGTCCCAAGGTTACGCAGATCCCGTTCCAGTGGTTCTTTGTTAACATAGTCAATGGGACCGACAACCCAAGGTCTGCCGTATTGTAACCCCCAACCTCCTCGTTGTTTTTTTATCCGCGCTTCAAAATCTGGGTGTTCTATAATATCTAAATTGGCATTTTCTTCTGGAATCTCTGCGCCCGGCGGCGGAGCGGGACTGATATTCGCCAACCTGTGCTTTACGTAAAAAGTATAAGATATCTTACCCATATCGCCGTCTGATACGATATCTATGCCGTTGGCAACTTGGTCGGACACTACTTCTTTAACCGCATCCGCAACTCTTTGATTAAGAGCATTAATGTCATGTGGCTGATTTTGGTCTTCTAACAACAGCATCTCAAAGAGATCAATAGGGCGCGGAAGACTGCCAACATGTGTAGTAAGAATTCTTTCAGAGCTCATTTTCATCTAAAAAAAACCAAATTTAAAATTGATTCTCAAATCAAACTTTTACTTATTGATATTAGACTGTATGGAACTGCGGTGTACAGATTATTAAAATTAAATGTTGATAGTGCTTAGGTGACGTATAACGTTATATTTTATAATTAATACGGGACATTGGCGGACTACAAATTTTTGGGTTTGGCGCGAGTGCTCATCAAATTGTAATCGTCAGAAAAAATGGGGTAGTGATGATCAAAATTGTTGGGAAAAATTAATAAAGAAACACTGTTTATCCTAAAGTGAGGCTAAAATTTTATTTTATCTACATGATTTTGGCCACCGCTTTTTTTATATTAAGTGAAAAAAATTTTCTAAAGGAGTGTTGCATGACTGATATAATTGATTTTCCATCAGACGTTCTGCCCGATAGCCGTTCGCGTGTTCCCTTGCCAAGACGCGACGATCTCGACGCCTCCGCTCGTAGCGTCTATGACGCTCATGTAAATATTGACCCAGCTTCGGGAAAGTCTCTTGCTGGTCTGTACGGACCCGGGGGATTAAGATTGCATTCCAAAAAGCTTTCGGGACTAGCAGCGCCAGCAGCACATTACCTGAGGCATGGTGCGGATTATACCGAACAAGAGAGAGAAGTTGCCATTCTGGTCACAGCCCGTGAGCATGACGCACAATTTGAATGGTGTGCACACGAGAGGGAGGCACGACGAGTTGGGGTCCCAGAAGAAACGATCGATATCATACGTTATCGTCGCCCAACCGATGGTTTAACCGAAACTCATGCCGTCCTTATAGAGATGGGGCGTCAATTGTTTCAATCACATGCTCTTGATGCGAGTACATTTGTCCGCGTTCGAGAAGTTTTTGAGCTCGGAACAATGGTTGATATTATTGCTCTCATGGGAGCTTACTCCTCAACGGCGATTTTATTGGCTGCTTTCGATGTACAGTTGCCGGAAGGGGAGGAACCCGGATTGCCGGTTGAAGATAAAAATTAGTTTAAGAATTCATTTATTGTTCCTGTTTTGTTCTTATGTTATTAAATATATTATGGAACCAATGGTGAAGAAAGAAAAAAAAAGAACAGACATCGTGGCTTTTGAAGATATTAAGCTGGAAGAACAAGGCCGCGAACAATTGTTGTCTATAATCCGATACGCTCTTTCCCGAAATTTTCAATTTCGGCCCAGGAGACGAGATTATTATATTGAAGATGACTTTCAAAGTTGGGCAGGTCAAATTCTTGCCCATATGGAACTGACGGGAATTCGTTTCTTTAAGGAACAAACTGAAGGGCCTCGCCATTTTCGGCCCCATGTTAGCCGGGATGAAAATTGACCTAATTTTAACCAGTTTTATAATTTTATTTGGGAAGCAGCTGCAATGCTCAGGTGTTCAAAAATATTCAAATAAAGTAAAAAGTTTTTAACCATTTATAAAAATGCAGCATCTCTTAAAAAAGGTAAAAAGAGCTTGAGAACTCGAATTGTTAAATCATTCATAATAATTCTTATCATAAGTCTAGGCGCAATTTTGGCAACGTGGGCTAAATACCAAAGTCTTGATCCTTGTGAATGGTTGCATCGTGATATTTCCCAAAAAATTAACTTACCTATATTGATGATTAAAGCACAGGTAAAAGCAGGGTTTTTACTGCATGGGATTGCTTCTCCTTCGGCGGGACAATGTATTTATGCTTGGTGGAAGTATCGGTTTGAAAATGCACAAGATATAAAAACGTTAGGGCGAGAATAATCAATTTAAAAAGAAAAAGAGACACATGCGTGGTAGACCCAGAAGTATCTCACGCTAAAATGCTCTTATATTAGTCCACAATTCAGGGTGGGAGGCTGTAGTGGTTGATAATTTTCTGCGAGATAAACCCGTTGCGATAATAGCTTACGGCGAGGTGCAAAACCAGCGTCGTTCGGGCAAACGTCCATATGAGTTTGCTGCTGAAGTGATGGAACAATTACTAAATCGGACGGGCCTTAAAAACTCAGATATTGATGGTTTAGCAACTCATATGCCTACTGCCGAAGCAGGAAATACATTTTATACTAATACTATGGCTGATAATCTAGGGCTCCAGCCGCGATGGACACAACTAACGGATATCGGTGGTTGTTCACCAATGGGTAACATTGCTCGTGCAGCTGCCGCAATCATTACGGGCCAATGTGAAATGGCGATTTGTCTCGCATCGGACAGCACTGGAACGACCGGGGTTGGTCACCGAAGGCTCGGAGGCTATCGTCAGGAATTTATGGAACCAATAGGATTTCAAGGTCCGCCGGTTGCCTTTGGCTTGCTTAGTCATGCTTATGATCAAAAATACGGATTAAATCTTAATGCGCTCGCGCAGCTAGCGGTGACGCAGAGAAATGGTGCGATAGGTAATGAAAATGCAATCGAGCAGTTTCGTAAACCGATCACAATTCAGGATTATTTGACGTCTCGCGTTATTGCCGAACCAATTAGATTGTTGGATTGTGTTATGCGCTGTGATGGTGGTAACGGCTTGTTGATTACCAGCACTGAGCGCGCGAAGGCTATGGGTTTTAAAAATTTAGTTTATCCCATTTCATATTCAGAAATTACAAATTTTGATCCTTCCGATCCTAATCCTGATATTACTGAAACTGGATTTAGTATCGTCGGTCCGGATGTATTTAAAAAAGTCGGGATGACACCCAGCGATATTGATATGTTTCATCCATATGATGATTTTCTTATTGCCGTTATGCTTCAAATAGAGCAAATCGGCTTCTGTAACCGCGGTGAGGGAGGTGACTTCATTCTGAATACCGATATGTCTCCTAATGGAAAATTACCACTTAATACTGGTGGTGGACAAATATCAGCTGGGCAACCCGGGCTGGGCGGCGGTGGCGTCAACTTAACAGAAGCAATACGTCAACTGATGGGCGAGGCTAGCGGTCGCCAAGTTGAAAATGCAAAAAATGCACTGGTGACTGGTATTGGGGTCATTCCTTATTTTCGTAATTGGGGTAGTAGTAATTGTATGATTCTGGAGAGTTCATAAAATGGCTGAAGAAAAACCAAATTCATTGCCTCCTGTACCGTCTGCCACACCGGTTAGCAAGCCGATGTGGGAAGCGGCGAATAAAGATAAACTGATGCTACAGTTTGACGCTGAGACGAATAGATCTCAATTTTGGCCTCGTCCGGTAAATCTGCAAACAGGCAAGGCGAATTACGAATGGCGTGAGGTATCGGGTAAAGGAAATATTTACGCTTGGACAAAGGTGCATGTTCCAGCGTTTGGTTTTGCTGATCGCGTCCCTTATATCCTTGGCGCTGTCGACCTGAAAGAGGGTGGTAGAATTGTTGCTCCTTTGGTTAATATAGATAACGTGGTTCTTGAGCCTGGCATGGCGGTCAAAGTTTGTTGGGAACGGCGTTCCGATGATATAAATGTTTATCAGTTTGAACCAGATACCTGAGACTTAAAAGAAATAGCCTATATCTGTAGATGCAGTGGCGGCAATTATTCGAAACAGGAGTTTTTAGATGTTTACAATCCCAAATGGGGCTGCAATTGCTAGTGGTTCACGACAACCCGCAATGCCGGGATTGCCCGCTCCTGATCCAGCGGCGTGGTACGCCGATGATATGGAAAAAAAATCTGAAGATTGGATATATAAATTTTCCCAACGTCAAATAGACGAAATAATGGACCGTGTTGGGATTCTTGAACAGAATAAGTTAGAAATCAAGAATATAACCCGTGACGATTTCCCTTTGCCTAAGGTCGGCCCTGCACTTGAAGATTTTTATCACGAATTAACAGAGGGACGTGGTTTTGTCTTAGCTCGTGGTCTGCCAGTGGAAGAGATGACCCGTTGGCAGATTGGAGCAGCATTTTTTGGCATGGGGACATATCTTGGTCAAGCCGTCTCACAAAACCCGATGGGGCACTTGCTTGGGCACGTCAAAAATTTAGGAAAGAATTACAGTGATCCGCTGGTGCGTGGTTATCAAACAGCAGCTCGGATGAATTTTCACAGCGATCAGTGCGACTATGTTGCTTTGCTCTGCTTACATCCTGCTAGGAGTGGAGGAGAGAGCCTAATAACGAGCTCAATTAGCGTATATAATGAGATGCAAAAACGTCGCCCCGATCTTGCTGAGTTATTGTGTCAGATATTTTATTTCAGCAAACATGGGGAAATTAAAGAAGGCGAAGAGCCCTTTTACTGTATGCCAATTTTTGCATTCCATGATGGCTATCTCTCTATTCGTGCCGGCGGTGCCCATGTACGCAAGGCCCAGTTATTGCCAGGTGTTCCACAATTTACGGATGCGCAAATCGAAGCCCTTGATATGTTTCAAGAACTAGCCAATGAACTTTGTATGACGATGAAATTTGAGGTAGGTGATATTCAATTCTTACACAACCATGTAATGCTGCACACTCGAACAGCATTTGAAGACTTTGAAGAATTGGATAGGAAACGGCATTTAATGCGTCTATGGTTGACCGATCCCGCAGGTCGACCTACGCCGCCTGGTTTCCGCCAGAATATTAGCGGAATAGAGGTCGACGGGACTGTACATACCGCTCCACTGGATATGCTTGAGAGCGCGGGCTAAAGAAGCCGACTCAACACAAAGAATGAAATTAAATAGAAAGTCTCACGGCTCGGAGAATAATTTTAAAGGGCGCCAAATTTCCGGTTATGTGCTGCTTGCTGCTGGTATATTATTTTGGGCGGGAAACGCAGTTATAGGGCGTGCTGCGGCTGTAGCAGAAATTCCACCTTTGACACTTAATTTCTTTCGCTGGGCTATAGCACTGATTTTATTTTTAATGTTCTTTGGCCGTTCGACATATAAACAGCGCAGAATTTTATGGAAAAGTCGAAAGTTTTTATTAATCTATTCCATTCTCACAGTTGTCGGCTTTAACTGCACCTTTTACGTCGCTTTACAGACAACGACTGCCTTGCAGGCAACACTCATTCAGTCAATCTTACCGGTTTTGGTTCTTCTTTTGGGTTTATTGTTTTTAAAAACGCGTATTACCAATCGCCAATGGTGGGGTGTATTGTTTTCTATCAGCGGGGCGGTAGTCATCATAATTAGAGGTGACTGGGAGGTGATAAAATTACTCCGAATTCAACAAGGCGATATTTGGGCATTGGTGGCCGTAATCCTATGGGCTTTACAAGCTTTTCTGATGAGATGGAAACCTGCTGATATTCATATAATGGCGTTTATGACTGCGCTGGCCGGGATTGGTGTATTAATAATGACACCACTTTATCTCTGGGAATTTTATTCCGTGCGCGCCACACCTTTTAATCAAGAAACTTTTATTTTTTTCCTCTATCTCGGTATTTTTGCAGGGTTTCTTGGAACGACTGCATGGAACGAGGGAACCTACCGAACAGGTGGAACGCAGGCCGGGTACTTTGGAAACCTGTATCCAATATTTGCTGGAGGACTTGCTATCCTTCTACTCGGCGAAACATTATTTTGGTACCACATCGTTGGGGCAATATTAGTGGTAGCGGGAATTTGGCTAGCAATATTCTATAAGGCCGCAGAACCTTCTGTTAATTGAAATAGGATTTTATCTAAATAATCGAAGGCATCAATATTTTCTTAAATTTTAAAAAGATTTTTAATTTTCCTTTTTTAGACTAGGTGAACATTCCTTTAAACATAAAGAAGAACATAGCCGCAAGAAAGCCGCCGACGGGTAACGTGATGACCCATGACATAATGATATTGCCAATGACGCGAATATTTAATGCTGCGAAACCGCGGGCTAGACCGACGCCCATAACTGCGCCGACGGCAATATGGGTTGTTGACACCGGCATAGCCGTTTTTGATGCGAGGACAACCGTCATGGCTGCAGCAACCGTCGCACAAAAGGCACTAGTAGGTGTCAGAGAAGTGATTTTTGCACCAATTGTGCGCATAACCCTGTAGCCAAATGTGGCGAGCCCAAAAACAATTCCCAATCCCCCAAGTGCAAGTATCCAGAAGGGCATTGCCAGTTTCTGAGTTACTTCTCCACCAGATTCTATTAAACCATAAATCGCTGCAAGGGGTCCCACACCATTAGCAACATCGTTGGATCCGTGGGCAAAAGCCATCGCACAAGCGGTAAAAATTATCATAGGCGCAAAAACGGATTCTACACTTGCGATATGTGAACTTTGATCGAGATTTTGATCAAATTTAACACGTTTAACCGCATATCTTCCGGCAATTGCAACAATTATCCCTATAGTGATTGCTAAAATAAAACTGGTACTAGTATCGATATCCAATTTAAGGTGCTTTAGCCCCTTAAAAAGGGTAACAAGAGAAATTACAAATCCAACAAGAAATATATACATCGGCGCCCAGCGAACGGCGGCGCTAAAAGGTTTTTCCGCATTCATGATGAGTTTGTGAATGCTTACCAACAGTAAAAAGGCGATGGTGCCTCCCAAGATCGGAGAAACTATCCAACTAGCAGCTATTTGAGTAATTTTACCCCAATAAACTGCGTCAAGCCCTATTCCGGCTACAGCAAACCCAACAATTGCGCCGACGATTGAATGAGTTGTAGATACCGGCCACCCTTTTATAGAGGCTACGGCAAGCCAAACGCCGGCGGCTAATAGCGCCGCCAACATCCCAAATATTAGGACTTCAGGCCGGTCGACTATCTGGCTGGGGTCTATAATCCCTTTTCGAATAGTTTTTGTTACATTACCACCGGCGAGGGCGGCTCCGGCAAATTCAAAAATCGCTGCAACAATGATCGCGGTACGAACGGTAATAGCTCCTGAACCTACTGAGGTACCAAGGGCATTTGCGACATCGTTTGCGCCAATACCCCAAGTCATAAAAACACCGAAAATTATGGCTACAATTAAAAATGTGGTACCATAAGTCGCTATTATTTCCATGATTTAATTACTCTGATAAAAATATAATTTTTCCTAATGGGCAAGAAGTAGGCGGTGACGATTTCCTGCTCGCTCTGAATAATTTGCGAGATCCCCTACCCAGTGAATTACGCGATCCCACATGATTGTTGATACGGATCCAATTTCTTCTTCGTTCTCAAATAGAAGTTTCATTACCTTAATTGCTTGAATATCCGTTTGAGTTTCTTTCTCGTTTAATTGGTCCAGCATAATAAGGACCTTCTCCGACTCTGCGCCGCGGAATCCAGTTTCTAAGAGCCCATCAAATTCTTCCATAACTGCACCAAGATGGTTGCAAACGCTGACACATTGATGAGTCAATTCCATGAGAGGTTCATAAACCAAATCGGGGAGGGACATAGGCCTAACCACCATCATTCCTGCAATATCCTGTGCGGTGTCAGCAATCGAGTCTTGAAGATCTAAAATCTCAAGCAAGTCTCTCCGGTCAACGGGCATAAATAGACTTTTGGGGAGGTGTGCACGAAGTTCATTTTTTATTTCGTCTGCCTGATTTTCAAGTTGATATATACTCTCACGACAGGCTTCAACTTCTTTTTCGTTCCCATCCTTTACCTCTTTGAAAAGTACAGGCACTTCGTTTGCACATTGAATGGCAATGCGCACATGCTCTTGTAGAGGCTTAAATGGAGATTGTCCAAATAGTTGCATTAGCGGATTTACTACGACCATTGTCCTAATTCTCCTTTTTCTATCAATCTATCAAAAACTATTTAGCAATAGAAAATTATGGGGCTCATAGTCAAGTACCGAGAGAATCACAAGTAAAAATTTTTTTTGGCGGAAGGGGGTGGGAGTTGAACCCACCAAGGACGTTTAACGCCCCTCACCGGGTTTGAAGCCCGGGCGTTGCACCGGCACACGACCCCCCTCCAAAATTAACATCTCATTATGGCATTTTGGGTTCCCGGTAAATTTATGATCCGAAAATTTCTTTAGCAGGCTTAATAAGCTTCCTTGAATTGCCATCGCGTTTCGTTAGTCCTGATTTGTCAAAAAACTCTAATATCTCTATTGCCATATTACGCCCAATTTTCGACTGATTACGAAACTCAGCAGGGGTGATATTGTCCTCTATTGCCAGATCTTCCACAATCGTAGCTAGTTCTTTTACCGCTTCTGGCAATAGATAACGGTTTCTCGCAACTTGAATTACAAAACCTAAGCCAGCGGCCCGGCGCATAAAGGCGATTAACTTATTAGCAGCAATACCTATTATAATTGCTAGCTCATGCAAGGATAAGGGTTTACGAAATTCTTCTTCCATATGTTGCCGTATTTGGAACCAGAGTTTCTTGTCCTGTGCACTAAAGCGTGCTTGATGACCGGGTAAGCGCAGTTTCTTATTGGCGACAAGAATTTTATTGTCGGCAGCTAGTAAACTAATTATGGCGTTAAAAAGTGGTAACGAGGGTTTTGGGCTTAGGCCTAACCGAAGGTTGTTCTCAGCGAGCCCAGGCTCATCTGGTTTTTCCCTATGTCTTCGTTCAAGTATTTTTAGAATATTTTCGGAATAAGATTTCCATCTGTTTATATTAAAACCCCAATGCTCTTTTTCGACCTCTGAAACAACAATTTCAATATTAGAACATAGTTTTATGGTGTCCTCGATTTTCATATTACGGTTGAGTGTAAATTTTGAGAGATTGATGTCTTCGGACGAAGTTTTGAGTAAAGATGTAATCGACGCTTCCGGTTTACCAACCTCCAAGGCGGCAATTGTGGCAAGGCGTTCCGGTTTAGACCGACCCCGAGTGGGAGCGAAAGGGTCAATTACTTTACCACCTGCTATGGTACGCCTTGCAGATTGATCGCGCAGAATCAGGCAATCTCCATGCAATGTACTAATCGGCTTGTCGAGGACCATCTGTACGTATCCGGAATTACCGGGAGAAATTTCTTTTCCACCAAGCAAGGCGACACGGGCGTTTACATCTATGGTGCCGATGTGCAGATGGACGGGGGTCCAGTGTTTTAAAGATCGTAATTCAGATTTAAGCAACTTAATGCGCGTGTCAAAACGACGTGTGGGCGCATGAAGCTTTTCATCCAACAACCAATCGCCACGATGAATAGTAACTTTTTGTAAATCCGGCCCAGTTATATTGAGAGCACAACGTTGCCCGAACTCACCGATATCCGCATTAAAATTTTGTGCATGAATGCCGCGCACACGCGCTTCAGTTCCCGCCGGTGACAAGGTCAATTTATCGCCGATTTGTACTTTACCTGAAAAAACATTGCCGGTGACAACTAGGCCAGCACCGGGTACCGTAAATCGTCGATCAATGGCTAGGCGAAAATTTCCTTTTCGTCGGTCATTATCAAAACCCATCTCTAAGTCCTTTAAATGAGTCCATAGTTCATTTAGGCCGAGCCGTGAAATAGCGGACACAGGAAAGATCTCGGCTCCTTCAAGGCTGGTTCCATCAAGCAGAATTTCAGTGAGTTTTATCACTTCATCAATCCGTTTCGGTTCAACGCGATCAATTTTTGTAATTGCAACTGCGCCCTTGGAAACGCCAAGTAGGTCAAGAATAGAAAGATGTTCTTCAGTTTGCGGCATTGGTCCATCATCAGCTGCGATGACAAGAAGAGCATAATCAATGCCAGTTACCCCGGCTAACATGTTCCGGACAAATTTTTCATGACCGGGTACATCGACGAAGCCTAACACCTTTTCATCATCAAGTTTGTGATAAGCATAGCCGAGATCAATAGAAATACCTCGGTTTTTTTCTTCGGGGAGACGGTCAGTATCAATCCCTGTCAGCGCCTTTACCAACAATGTCTTTCCGTGGTCTATGTGTCCTGATGTGGCAATTATCAAATTATTATCATTTTTTTTAATTGTTTCAAAAAAGTGTCTTCATGATTTTTCTCCAGGCAACGTAAGTCCATCCAGAACGCGTTATCCTGAATTCGCCCAATAACCGGCTTAGGTAATTCTCTAAAGATTTTTGAGAGGCCATTTAAACTTTTACCTGAACCTCTCTTCATGTTTAAACTTATTTTTAACGCAACACTCGGTATTTTTTCCGTTGGTAATGCTCCACTCCCAATTTGACTTTGGCAAGGTTCTATTTTGATTGAATATGTCTTTCCCAGTTTTTCTTTTAAAGCCGGGAGAATGCGTTTTGCCGTTTGATGTATTTCTTTTGGATCACGCGTCAGGAGTCGCAGCGTTGGTATTCGTTCGCATAATTGTTGGGGATTGGAGTAGATTTTTAGGATTGCGGTCAGGGCTGCTATCGTCATTTTGTCACAACGCATTGCCCTCTTCATTGGGTTCTTCTTTATCTTAGCTATCAACTCTTTTCGACCAGCTATTACCCCCGCCTGAGGCCCCCCCAATAATTTATCGCCACTGAAACTAACCAAATCCGCTCCATTTAAAAGTGCCTCTTGGACAGTGGGTTCATGCGGCAATCCAAATTTTTCTAAATTGACCATTGTTCCGCTACCTAGATCAATTACAAATGGGACTTGGTCGTTGTGGGCGATTTTTGCGAGGTCGGATTCTGATACATTGGACGTAAAACCTGTAACCTCATAATTACTGGTATGAACTTTCATCAGCATTGCTGTCTTTACGCTGATAGCCTCTTTATAGTCCCGAGCATGAGAACGATTGGTAGTCCCGACTTCTTTTAGTTTTGCCCCTGCACGTGTCATAATTTCCGGAATTCTGAAAGTACCACCAATTTCTACTAATTCTCCACGAGATACTATTACTTCTTTACGAAGGGCAAGGCTGTTAAGAATTAGTAGAACCGCTGCCGCATTATTGTTGACGACCGTGGTTGCCTCGGCGCCTGTGAGTTGAATCAATAACTTCTCAAGATGAGAATCGCGGTCACCCCTTTTACCAATTTTTAAATTATATTCGAGATTACTAGCACCCCCGGAGACAGTAGCCATCGCATCAATTGCTTCACTAGGCAGCGGTGCCCGCCCTAGGTTGGTATGAATTACGGTGCCTGTTAAATTAAATACTGCTTTGAGAGAAGGTTCGAGGTCCGAGATCAGCCTTGCGCTTATACGCTCAATTATTGTTCCAACATCTACCTTAAGGGAATCTTGGCAGTTTTTATCTAGGATAGAATACCGTATTTCCTCTAAGTCTTCACGCACCGCTTTGATAACGGAAGATCGGCCAAAATTTATTATTAGCGTTTTAGCGGGTTCTGTTCGTAGAATTTTATCAACTGAGGGGATAGTGGATAGCTCAATACTGGCCGTGTGTTTAGTCATACCTGACACCACCGGCTTTTAGCCGCATTTATATTAGGTTGTTTGTTGTTTAATGGCTTCCTCCCATCCGTCAGGATCAAACAAGTGTGGTCCTTCCTTACCAGCATAGGCAATCGTCCCATCTGGGTTGATAACAAAGAGGCGAATTGGTGCAGCAACATAATTCCTCTCCACTTCGTCATCGATATTGTCGAGGAGGATTGGATATTTAAGATCAAGACCAATTTGACAGGCATTACCAATATCAGCTCTTTCGTCAGACGTCTTGGGAGCTTTGTAAAAAATTTCTGCTTCGAGATTTTGCAATGTCTGCCAACCATCAGAAGGGTGTGCCTCACGTATATAGATTAGGAAAAATTTGATATTGTCTTTATTAGCCTCATATATCTCGTTCAGTCTCACGGACTGGTCTCGAAAAGGTGGTCAAGTAAAGGAGCCAAAACAAAGGGCAACGGATTTTCCTCTGAGGTCAGATAATTTGACATAATCGCCAGTACGTTTCTTACTTCTATCGAGACGCTCCAGCCTAAAGTCAGGTGCATTATCGCCAACCTTTGGCACCTGATCCTGACGTGCTTTTTGAGCTGCCATCATTTTATCAAATTCTTCGACTCCAATATCAGATATTTCAAGCCAAACCTCTCGCTTTTCTGGGTAGGTCATACTCCCCCATTCCAAAGTTTGGAATTTTTCAAAACGCGGATCCATGAATTTTTCTCCCCAAATTATTCTATGTTAAGAATATGCCTATTTGATCAGATCAGCAATCGCCGGTATTGTATATTTTTTTATCATGAGCAATGTGGCTATCGTTAATTGGAGAAAAAAATGGCAAAAAAATTGGACATCGGTGACGCATTTCCCGAAATGACCCTAAATCTGGTCGGCGGCGGTAAGGCGGCGTTGCCAAATTTGACTAATGCAAAATATCAATTGATCCTATTCTATCGAGGCCACTGGTGACCATACTGCCGCCGACAGTTAGTCGGTTTTGAAAAAGAAAAGTCTATCCTTGAGGCCGAAGGTATAAAGGTTATCGCGGCGAGTGTTGATATTGGTGATGAGGCAGCACTTGTGGCTAATGAGGTTTCCTTTCCGGTTGGTCAAGGTGTAACGCGTGAACACGCTCTAAAAATTGATGCTTGGTGGGAAGACCGCCGCAGTATAATACAGCCTTCTGAATTTTTACTCGGTGAGGATGGTAAGGTTGTCGCTTCAAGTTATTGTGCGGGGCCGCTTGGCAGAATGGATGCCGCCGATGTAATCAAACTAGTACAGCTATTTGAAGGAAGGAAGGCGGAGGCAAATAAGTCTTGAGTCCATATATAGCAGGCTTGGGCCTAGACCGAGGCCTGCAAGAGGTTTTAGGAGGTGTTATGGCACGTGTTTCTTTAGTTGATGCGGAAAAAGATCCCGAATGTTCGGATTTTGTGGAGAAGCTGAAGGCTGGCCGACGTGGTAAACTCCTCAACATATATAAGTTGTTACTGCACAACCCTCCTGCGGCTAGAGGCTGGTTTGACTATCTTAACGTGGTTCGCTGGGACTTAGGACTCGAAGGCCGCCTGAGAGAAATGGTTATCATTCGTATTGCATACCTCAACCGTGTCCAATACGTGATTAATCAGCATGTCCCTGAGTTGGCAGAGGCCGAGGGGCTATCAATTTCTGAGTGTGATGCGCTTAAGGATTGGGAAAAATCTGATCTTTTTAATGAAAAAGATCGTAATGTTTTAGGTTACACCGATGCTATGACAAAGGACATACACGTTCCAGACCCGATCTATGATAAGATGTCGGTGCATTTTGAGGAGAAAGCAATTATTGCCCTAACGGTCCTAATAGGGACTTATAACATGCACACAAGAATTTTTCAGGCGTTAGATATAGACTTGGAAGAATAAACGGAATTTTATGGGGCTAGCTTGCAACTTAAAGTCCCTGTAATGTTATTAGAACTCGTGCCTTCTGGCGCTGCTAAAAATAGGAATAGATTATGGATCAGGCAGTTTCGGATGCAATAAATAAGGACTGGATTGCTCGCGCGCAACATTTACAAGGAATGATTGCGGAAGCAGCAGATCAAACGGAGGCTGAAGGTAAAGTCCCGGCAAATGTTATGGGAGCCTTACATGACGCTGAACTTTTTAGGATGGCATTACCCCGTTCGATAGGTGGCGGTGAAGCTTCCCCATTGGTGCTCATGCAGGCGGTAGAAGCTATTGCCCAATCCGACGCTAGCACTGCATGGTGTGTCGGTCAGGGCACAGGTTGTACATGGGGCTCAGCTTATGTGTCGCACGAAGTCTGTAAAGATATTTTTGGGTCGCCAGATGCTATTTTAGCTTGGGGGCCACCTGCGAAGGCATTAGCGGTACCAGTTGAAGGGGGGTATCGTGTAACTGGCGAGTGGCGTTTCGGGAGTGGCAGCCGGAATGCTACTTGGCTTGGGGGACATAGTCGCGTTTGCGACGAAAATGGTAACCATTTATCAGATGACAGTGGTAAGCCTCGCATGAGAACGATGTTATTTCCAAAATCTAGTGCCGAAATGATTGATGTCTGGCAAGTGATGGGTCTTAAAGGGACTGGCAGTGATAATTACAAAGTTGTCGATTTATTCATACCCGAAGAGTATACCACTTGGCGGGATAGCCAGCCGGATCGAGTAGAGATGGGGCCTCTCTATAATATTCCTTTGTTGACCAGTTACGGAATCATGTTTTCGGGCCTTACTCTTGGGGTTGCTCGCACCATGCTGGAAGATTTTAAAAAGTTGGCAGAAACAAAAATTGGTGGAGGAATGTCGACAGTCCTCAGGGAAAATGCAGTCATTCAGTCGCAAGTTTCTATTAACGAGGCAAAACTACGATCCAGCAGGGCTTTTCTGATGGAAATGATTGAAGAATATTGGAATGTGCAGTGTTCCGGCGAATCCCCAAGTTACGATGTAAGAGCGAGATTAAGGCTTGCGATAACATATGCCATGAATCAAGCTCAAGAGGTTGCAAATTTTGTGTTTCAGGCCTGCGGCACAAATGCAATATTTGAGGTAAATCCCTTTGAGCGTAGGTTCCGGGACATCCACACAGTGTTAGCTCAAGGACAGTCGCATGTTTCTAACTATGAGCCTGTAGGACAAGTTCTCATGGGCTTGCCGCCTTCTGGTCACCGCGTCTAACGCTCACACTATTCTTGTCGAACATTTTTTGAGAAGTCATAATTTTGGCTGATGGAGCAATCGTATCGAGAATAAATTTTGTTACGATTGTAAGCAGGCGATAATACCTCGCTTAAAAAAGCTAGTTGCACTTGCCACGCTGCTTCTGCCTGTTCGCGGCGGTAACGCCCCGGCATTGTATCGTTTAGCCATCCATGAGGTGCTTCTGGAAAAATATGAATTGCGTGGCTTTTTCCCTTTCGTTCGAGGCAGTCACGAAATCTTCTAACATGATCTATTGAGATCATGTGATCAGCTTCACCGAACATACCGAGCACAGGGCAGTCAACCTTGGCTATTACGTCCTCAAGCGCTTCCGGGTAAAGCTCGTTCGTATCCCATTCACGGTCCTGAGCGGCACCGTACCAGACTAAGGCAGCTGCGATCTTTTGGCGTGCGGCTAAAATTAAAGGGTGCCGACCAGTCTGGCATACACCTTTAACCGCTATACAACTATTGTTAACCTCCGTCATCCCTTCTAGAGTTTTTATTGATGAACCGAGGAGTTCCGCTGCTTCGTCATCCGTAATGTCATACCGCTCGTCACCCGCGTGTAAACTTTCTTGGTTGGGGTGCCGAAAAAAGCAATCGGGTGCAATACATACAAAACCGTCATGAGCAAACCGTACCGCCAAGTCAAGGGTATGTTGGACCAGTCCATAGCGCTCGTGAATAAGCACTATTGCCGGAAGCGGACGATTTACTATTGCGGGTTCTGCAATGAAAGCTGGCAGACCACCCTCGCATTTTATCATCTTTGTTTTAATTTCAGTCATTTAATTGATTTCCTCATTAAGTCCTGCATCTTGGTTTTATCCAAAGGTGAGAGAAATATATAGTCAAATCGAATATTTGGATTAAAGATTTTGGTCCTTTGCTTATTTCTAAAAAATTCGTTATCAAATAGCTATGGCTACGCAAAACAAAGAACTTCTTGGTCGTCGGTTAACAAGGCTGGAAGACCCACCCTTAATTGCAGGTATAGGTAAATATGCGGCGGATCTAAATTTCCCAAAGCAACTCCATATGCGCATTGTTCGCAGCCCATATGCTCACGGCCGAATTTTATCCATTGAAACAGGAGAAGCACAAAAGCTTCCTGGTGTGGTGAAGATTTGGACGAGTGAAGATATTTCAGATTTGCCTCCAATAGATTTTCGTGCTGATAAATCTTCTGAGGAATTAAAGCCTTTTCGACAAAATATTTTAGCTGACAAAAGGGTGCGTTACGTTGGTGATCCGTTGGTGGCAGTCTTTGCTGAAGATCCTTATACAGCTGAGGATGCGGCAGAGCTCGTTGTAATTAACATTGAGCCATTAAGAGTTATTACGTCTGCTGATGAGGAGCCAGGAGAATTTGACGATGGCTTGAGTTCTGAGGCTGCGCTGCTTACCCATACATATGGCGATATTGATGGTGCTTTTGATAGGGCGGATACGATTATTGAACTTGATCTTCGGACCGGCCGGCATTCCGGCGTGCCGATGGAGACTCGCGGAGCAATTGGTGTTTATGATCACGAAAAAGATATTCTTAAACTCTACGGGGCAGCAAAGGTGCCCCATCGTAACCGAGATACACTTATGCGGATGCTTAACCGCGATTCAGATAAGATAGAGCTATATGAAGGGCATACTGGTGGGGGGTTTGGTATTCGCGGAGAGTTATATCCAGAGGATGTACTAGTGCTGGTCGGAGCAATGCGTCTCGGTCGGCCAATAAAATGGATAGAGGATCGTCAGGAACATATGATGGCGGCCAATCAGGGCCGCAATCAGCGTCACCTTGTTAGTATTGCCGCAGATAAAGATGGTCTTATCCTCGGTATGAAAGATGAGTTTTACCATGATCAAGGTGGATATATACGAACCCACGGTGCCAACGTACCTAACCGCACAATGTGTATGCTCACCGGCGCTTACAAAGTACCAGCATATAGTGCGCTTTGCCATTTACGCCTGACTAATAAAACGCCCGCTGCGACATATCGAGCTCCCGGAAGATTCGAAAGTACGTTTGTACGTGAGCGGTTAATGGACGCACTAGCCATAAAGCTTGGTATAGACCGTGTGGAAATTCGCCGTCGTAATCTTATTGCATCGGAAGACATGCCTTTTTCTATAAAGTTTGATGAAAAAGGCGTGGAAAATCTTGAAATCGATACGGGGGATTATCCAAAGTTGCTGGATAAATCCTTGAGTTGGCTAAAATGGGATGATTTAGAATCTGACCTGAAAAAACGCCGTTCTAACGGTGAGATGGTGGGAGCCGGGATAGCAATTTTTGTAGAGGAAAGCGGCAAAGGGCCGTCAGACGGTGCTCGGATTTCCATCGATGATAATGGAAATATTGAAGTTTTGACAGGGGGTGCTTCATTAGGGCAGGGATTTGAAACGACGATGGCACAAATCTGTGCCAACGCTCTTGGGGCAGATTACAACCGCATAAATGTTGTACATGGGCAAACTAAATTGATACCCTATGGAATTGGCGCTCATGCCGCAAGGGCAACGGTTATGACCGGCAGTGCGGTAAACATTACGGCACTTTCCTTGCGTAATAAGGCATTAGATCTAGCGGCTGAAATGTTACAGTTGCCTGCTGATAGCCTTCATATTGTGGAGGGGGTCATAAGGGTTTCAGACAATCCAAACGGGCCTTCTATAACGCTTGCAGAAGTCGCACGGCGTAATGACGGTAAGTTAGAGGCCGAAGATTTTCATCACACGAAAGAGTCTGCTTTCCCGTACGGGATTCATTTTGCTGTTGTGAAAGTTGATCCCGATACGGGTTTAATCGATGTTGAGCGGTTTATGGTAGCTTATGACGTAGGATGTATGGTCAATGAGATGCTTCTAGAGGGTCAGCTTATTGGCGGCTGTGTGCAAGGTATTGGCGGTGCGCTCTACGAAGAATTTGTTTATAACTCCGAAGGAGAGCCTATGGCGGTTACATTCGCTGACTACCTAATTCCTACCTTAGATTGTATTCCTAAAATTGAATGTTTAATTACAGAAGATGCTCCTAGCCCACATAATTTGTTGGGTCTTAAAGGAGGCGGCGAGGGGGGTATAAACGGTGTTGGGGCAGCAATAGCAGGAGCAATTGACCAAGCTGTTGGTATTCCGGGGGCTATTATCCAGCTTCCTGTCACACCGCAAAGGATGAAAGAAATTCTAAAAAGTATTTAATCAGAATTTTCTTTTTTATTAGTTTAATATTTACCCTTTTTTGCCAGGAGACTTAGACAATGGGACAGAAACTAGAATTAACATTGGCGATGGGCGATTATGAAATTGTCCGTGCCCTTAAGGAGGGGACAGTTGAGCCGGATGGAATAAAACTAAATATTCTTACAAAAATGGACTCTACGACACGCCACTGGCGGTTTTTGCGTAACCAAGATTTTGATGTTGCTGAGTGCTCTTGTTCTTCTTATTTAGTGGCTCGTGACCAAGGCATGCCTTTTGATGGTATTCCCGTTTTTTTACATCGCCGATTTCGACATGGTTTTATGTTTATTAACACCACAAAAGGGGTCAAAAGTCCCAAAGATCTTATTGGATGTAAAATGGGAGTGAAACAGTTTCAGTCAAGCGCACAATTATGGATGAGAGGTATTTTAGAACATGAATACGGTGTGCCGCACCGTTCAATTGAGTGGTTCTCGGAGCTAGATGAAAGTATCGAATTTGAGCCTCCTAAAAATTTAAAATTAACACGATTACCGAACGACAAATCAGTTGAATCTATGCTTGCAGAGGGAGAACTTGATGCTGTTTTACATCCTGATTTGATCAAGCCGCTTGTGGATAAAGATCCTCGCGTTGGGCGATTGTTTCCCAATTTTAAAGAAGAGGAAATCTCATATTTCACTCGAACACGAATTTTTCCTATCATGCATGTTCTCGGAATAAAAAGAGAAATTGTTGAAAAACATCCTTGGGTACCCTTAAACTTATTTCACGCCTTCAATGAGGCCAAAGATTTGGCTATGAGGCGTATGGTTAACCCTAGAATTGTGCCCTTGGCGTGGTATAGGGAATCTTGGGAGGAACAGGAGAGTTTACTGGGCAGTGATCCCTGGCAATATGGTATGACATTGGACAATGAAAATCAGCTCACTAAATTAGTAGGTTACTCATACGAGCAGGGGATGATTAGGAGAGAAATTCCACTAGAAGAGTTATTTTTGCCTATGTCACAAGGTCGGAAAAGAGGCCATGTCTTTCGAGTTTAATAAAACCTGCTGTTTTATGCCTTATGGGGCTGGTTTTCGTGAACAGGTTGGTTCATGATTAAGCATAAAGAGTTGTAAAGTTTTAATCAAAAAAAGAGGAGATCCGCAGCAATGGATGATGTGCGTTACGAAGCTCCGAAATCATCGGATTTAGCAGTCTCGTTGCTTGCTGAAGCAGGAAGTAACGGAAAAATTTTTGCTGGTGGTACCGATGTAATGGTTCAGGTACACGCAGACCTGATTGAACCCGGTGTCATCGTTGATATCAAAAACATACCTGGCACAAGGGGAATTTCAGAATCTGAGGGTTCTTATACCTTTGGCGCCGCAACATCGGGTATGAGCCTTGTGGACGATGCGGGTTTTTCTTCGACTTGGCCGGGAGTTATTGATGGTGTTGCGTTGATAGGTTCCATCCAAGTTAAGGGTCGTGCTAGCGTAGGTGGTAACTTATGCAATGCTTCACCAGCCGCTGATAGCACACCTGCGATGATAGCGGCCGGTGCAATCTGCAACATCGTTGGCCCTGATGGGTCACGTGAGGCACCTGTCGAAGATATAGTCGTAGGACCCGGCAAGACTTCACTGAGCCTAGGTGAGATAATAATTTCATTTACGATGCCGAAGCGTCCCCCTCATTCTGGAGATGCCTATCTGCGCCTGACGCCGCGAACAGAAATGGATATTGCAGTTGTCGGAGCGGGTGTAAACATCACCTTAGATGATAATGGTAACTGCATTGCTGCTCGAGTTGCATTGGGAGCGGTAGCGCCCACGCCTTTGCTTGTCTCTGAGGCTTCAAACGCATTAATAGGAACTAAAGTAGACGATTTAGCGCTTGCCAAAATGGGTGAGGCTTGCAGCGCTGCTTGTAACCCAATATCAGATAAGCGCGGGTCCAAGGAATACAGAATTAAAACAGCGTCTGTAATCGCGCAGCGAGCGGCAAAAATTGCATTAGAACGAGCGAGAGAAAACTGATGGCAAAAAGAAGTCACGTCACAACGACGATAAATGGAGATGAATACGAGTTTCTATGTGAACCTNACCAGTCATTGGTNGACGTTCTNNGGAACGAGTTAGANTTAACNGGGACTAAGGAGGGCTGCTCAACCGGGGACTGTGGNGCTTGNAGCATTNCTCTGNACGGAGAATTGGTATGTTCNTGNCTNGTTNTGGGAGTNGAGNCTGATGGTAAAGAAATAGAAACAATAGAGGGTATGGCNCCTTCAGCNGAAGAATTACATCCACTACAACGNCATTTTTTAGAAATTAATGGTTTACAATGTGGCATCTGTACGCCNGGTATTCTTGTAGCGGCTAAGGCTTTGCTGGAAAAAAATCCAGATCCGACTGAAACTGAAATAAGGTTCTGGTTGGCTGGCAATCTCTGCCGGTGTACCGGGTATGATAAAATCATTCGTTCTGTGCAGTCAGCAGCTGCAGAAATGAGAGGGGACTAATTATGGCTACTATCCTTGAAGAAAGTGGGTTTGATCCAAATGCGGAACTTAAAGTTGTTGGTACTAACCCGGTAAAGCACGATGGCCTTGATAAGGTAACAGGTCGTGCGAAATTCGGTGCAGACGCGTTTCTGCCTGGAATGCTGGTGGGCAAGATCTTACGCAGCCCCCATGCACATGCGTTGATAAAATCAATCGATACTAGTAAGGCAGAGGCCTTGCCCGGAGTTAAATCGGTGGTCACCCGTGATGATTTTCCTGATAAGAAGGAGGGAACGGGTGCCGGGGATATGACCCGAAATATGATGGCTCGTGAAAAGGCTTTATATGATGGACACCCGGTCGCCGCGGTCGCTGCCACCAGTGAAAGGGTGGCCAGAAAAGCTTTGAAGCTAATTGAAGTCGACTATGAAGTTTTGCCACACGTAATAGACCCCGTGGAGGCAATGGCTCCTGACGCTCCTATTTTGCATGATTATCTAAGAACAAAGGGTGCCGAAAAAGAAGAAAATAAGCCTACAAATGTCACAGAAAGAATGGTAACCCAGCTTGGTGATATTGATGCAGGGTTTGAGGATGCAGACCTTATAGTTGAGCGGAGCTTTGATAGTAAACCCATGCATCAGGGTTATATTGAACCGCAGGCCTGTATTGCAGATTATTCCGAAGACGGCCAAGTTGAACTTTGGTGTTGCACACAGGCTCCGTTTGTTTACAGAGATCGCTTGTCAGCTATTCTCGATATTGATTGTAATAAAATTAACGTCCAGCAGTCGGAACTCGGCGGCGGGTTCGGGGGCAAAACGGGTTTCTATGGAGAGCCAATTGCTATTTTGTTGTCTAAGAAGGCTTCCCGCGCGGTAAAGATTGTCCTTTCTCGAATTGAGGTTTTCCGTGGGACAGGTCCGGTCTCGGGAACAAATTACACGATTAAAATGGGATGTAAGAAAGATGGCACCATTACTGCAGCACAAGCTAATATGGTCTTTCAGGCGGGACCATTCGCCGGATCAATGTATTTTAATGCGCCGAATGCGATGTTTACGCGCTATGATATAAAAAACGTGGACATAGTGGCATATGAAGTGCTTTCAAATCGTCAAAAAGTCGCATCTTTCCGAGCTCCCTGTGTGCCTCAAATAGTTTTCGGAGTTGAAGGTGTCATTGATGAAATGGCGAGAAAAATTGAGATGGATCCAATTGATTTCCGTCTTAAGAATGCTGCTGAAGATGGACATACGACAATCTATGGAGATACTTGGGGTCCTGTCGGCTTTATTGAAACACTTAAAAAAGCCAAAGAATGTGATCACTATAAGTCTCCCGTTAAAGAAGGAGAGGGCCGCGGTATTTCTACAGGCTTTTGGTTTAACAGGGGCGGAGAGACGGCTGCCTCTTTAAATTTAGCTCCCGACGGCACGGTTACAATTGCAGTTGGCACCGCTGATGTTGCTGGATCTCGTATCTCCATAAGTATGATGGCAGCGGAAGAGCTTGGAATTCCTGTCGATCAGGTACGTGTTAAAATGGCGGATACCAACTCCCTAGGTTTTAATCGTGTTACCGCTGGTAGTCGTACCACCTTTTCCGTAGGAATGGTAATTGTCGATTCTGCGAGAAAATGTATTGCGGAGTTAAGGCGGCGTGCTTCGGAGATCTGGGATGTACCCGAAGATGGGGTCGTCTTCGAAGAGGGTATGTGCCGACCGGCTAGTGCCAATGTTGGCGACTTCGAACCTTTATCCATTGCTGATATTTGCAAACAAACCACGATGAGCCATGGAGCAATCTGTGGTCATACGGAAATGAATGTAACCGGTGCTGGTCCTGGTTTTGCAGTAAATATCGTAGATGTCAAAGTCGACGAGACCACAGGACGAACGGATGTGACCCGCTATACGGTTGTTCAAGATGTTGGTAAGGCAATTCACCCGCTTCAAGTCGAAGGTCAAGTTCAAGGTGGGGCTATTCAGGGCGTCGGTTGGGCTCTTAATGAAGAATATATTTATGGTGAGGACGGCCGATTGCAAAACGCTGGTTTTCTTGATTATCGTATGCCAGTAGCTTCAGACGTACCAATGGTTGAGACGATAATGGTAGAAGTACCTAATCCGGCTCACCCATTTGGACTTCGGGGGGTAGGAGAAGTGCCGGTTGTTCCGACTATGGCCGCAGTTGGCAACGCGGTTGGTGATGCAGTAGGTATCCGTCCAACTTCCTTGCCAATGTCACCGCCTAAAGTGCTTGAGGTTATAGAACAAGCGAAATCCGAGGGTGTTTGTAAGTTATAAATTTATATTTGATAACGTAAGGAAAACGGGGCTTATAGGCCCCGTTTTTTTATAAGATTTTGTAAACCTTCAATTAGGAAGTACTTTTCCAAACTTTTTATATATTCTTTCATCTAAGTTTGCGGAGTTTCGTGCGACTATTGGAAATGAATCTTTTCGACGAAAAGGAATGCAGGCGTCGACCACTACTCGTGAATTACGCGGATCCTCATGGCTGTAACTCATTGGGTCAAGGTGCGTGCTCCAGCAACCATTCAACACTTCGACGCCATCCTGTGGATCACAACGTGTGCACATTGACCAAATGACATCGTTAAGGTTGGCCGGGTCTATGTCATCGTCAACGACAATAACCCATCGATTAGCATATGCTCCCGCATGGCATTGAGAAGCTATCAGGCCGGCTTGCTTTGAGTGCCCACCATACATTTGTTTAATCGAGACAGTTAACCACATCCTACTTCCTCCTGCCTCATGGGCCCAAACGCCTTTTACCTCTGGAATACCAGCCGCTTCAAGTTGGTTCCAAACTGCTCCACAACGGTATGTTCCCCTGTAGAAGGTATCATCATTTGGTGGAACGGCTGGTATCGCGCCAAGTAAAATTGGATTGTCACGGTGCATGAAGGTTTCAATACGGATAGCTGGTTGGGTGGTAGCACCACCAGCGTAATATCCAGTCCACTCGCCAAGAGGACCCTCCTTTATCCGGTCATCTGGGTGGATGAATCCTTCAAATGCGATCTCTGCATTGGCTGGAACCGGTAGACCAGTCTTTGGCAAATTGATAATTTCTACCCCTTCACCCAATAATCCTCCGGCACAGTCATATTCATTTTTGCCGTAAGGCATCTCAAGGCCTGCTACCATAAATAATGCCGGGTGCATGCCAACAACAACAGCAATTGGACACGGCTCTCCACGGTCATGGTATTTGTTCCGTATAATGTCTCCGTGTTTCCCTTTTGAAGTCATTAAAGAGGCGGTCGTAGGATCATGCGCTTGCACCCTATAGGCGCCATAATTAATCCACCCTGAATCGGGGTCTTTCATTACAACCATGCAAGCGGTACCGATAAAGTAGCCCCCGTCATGTTCATGCCATTTAGGCGTAGGAATCTTTGTAATATCAATGTTCTTCCCTTCAAAAACATTATCTAGGAGCGGGCCGCCATTGACCTCAATTGGTTGATGTGTTGGTTGGTCCTTCATGTATTTCCGCCAGTAATCAACCAAAGCAACTTCGGACTGATCAACGGGCTCGTCTATAGCTAGGTTGATTCGAGGGACAGATGTGAGGATATTAGCTAAAACCCGATAGCCTTTGGGATAACCGGGAATCTCGTCAAACATTACGGCCGGATTTGTCATCTGCCTCATATAAATATCGACAATGGCGCCTATTTCTTCCTCACGGTCTGCACCAGTTACTAGTTGAAGCTGATTGTTAGCTTCCAGATCAGAGATCCAGTCCCTGAGATCTTTATTTGCCATCGATTACCTCCTATTTTACGAACCGTAAAATGCGTTATCAGATTAGGTTCTCATCCAAAATTTTCTTAAGTCTTTGCGGCGAAACTGGAACTTCAGTGACTGCGCCAGGCACGCCAATTGCTGAATCTATGGCAGATGCTATGGCTGCTGCCGCTCCGGTAATTCCAGCCTCCCCTGCGCCCTTAATTCCAAGCGGTGTACGAATGCTAGGGAAGTCTTCAGTCAGAAGAATTTCAGGATTAGGTGTCTCTTTGAGTGTCGGCATGAGATAGTCAGCAAATGTAACGGCCTGTGGATCCCCGTTCTCTGTATAGGTGAACTCCTCTAGCAACGCGCCACCAACGCCTTGTGCCAAACCACCTACCAATTGTCCTTCAATCATCTTCGGATTAATTGAACGTCCTATGTCGTATGCTATGAAAAATTTTTCAATTTCTACGCCTCCAGTACCACGATCAACTTTTACGACCGCGATATGATGTCCATAAGGATACGTTTGGTGGTCGATATGGAACCACTCTTCCCCTTTAAGATATGGCTCTCTGCTGCCCCGTAATTTTGAAGCTGGAGCTAAGGCATCGGCAACTTCCCCAAGAGTAACGGATGGGCCAGCGGGGTTGCCTTTGGAGTGGATCACACCGTTGGTAATGTCTAAAAACTCGGGGGCGGTTTGTAGAAGCTCTGCCGCCATATCGAGAGCTTTGGCTCTTACCGCTTGCGCTGTTTTGCTTACGGCCGTACCGGTCAGGACAGTAGCCCGAGATGCATGCGCGCCAACTCCGTAATCAATGCGGTTTGTCTGACCGTGTACAACTCGAATTCGTCGGTAGTCTGTGCCGAGGTCTTCGGCACAAATTTGGGCCATTGCTGTTTCAAAGCCTTGTCCAAGAGAAGCACCGCCCGTAACTATTTCGACAAAGCCTCCACCATCGACGAAAATTTTAGCGCCATCAGAAGGTCCCAAACCAGATTTTTCGAAAAACATTGAAATGCCGGCGCCTACCAATTCTCCTTTCTCGCGTCTGTCAGCGAGATTTTTCTGCAAATCCGTCCATCCTATTTTTTCTAAGCCCTGATCAAGGAGGCCGGCGTAATCGCCCGGATCGTGTTCAACCGAGTCACCGAGAACATCTAGATCTCTTCCGTAGGGCATTTCTTCAAGAGAAATCAAATTTCGCCGGCGCACCGCAATTGGATCCATTTCCATAGCTACCGCTACAGCATCCATCAAACGCTCACGCACAAAAGTACTTTCACAGCGACCCGGGGACCGATAAGTGGCAGCCGGAGTTTTATTTGTTAGACAAAAATGGCAAACGGACCTGTATACAGGAAACCTGTAGGGCCCAGGAAGAGTACCAGTGGTCATGTTTGCAACCCTGGTGCCGTGGGTCCGTATATAACCTCCTTGGTCGAGGTATAATTCATCATCTAATCCAATAACTTCGCCATCCTTAGCAACTGCTGCACGAATGATATGACGTTGTTGGCGTGAGTGGTTAGCAGCCATCAAATGTTCCTGACGATCTTCTATCCATTTGATAGGACGACCTAAACGCAGAGCGCCAACACAAACGAGTACATCCTCTGGATAGAGTTCGCCTCGGATACCAAATCCCCCCCCCGTATGGCCCTCAAATAGATGTAAGCTGGAAGCGGGACGATTTAACATTCGGCACAGAGTGTCGCGATTCCTATGAGGAACCTTTGCGGCTCCGTACATTTCCAAGATATCACGGGCCGCATCATAGCGGCCAATTGCACCGCGGCATTCCATTGGTACCCCCGTGTGTCGACTGACCTTTACGTCTACTTCAACGACTTTGTAGGCGTCTGAAAAGGTCGCCTCAATATCGCCATATCCCTGCTCAACGACGGCAGCTTCAGTTTTTGCTTGACCCTTAAAGTCTTGGGGTGGGTCATCCGCGTTGATAAGAACAGGTAGGGGCTCAATTTCAAGATTAACCAATTCAGCAGCGTCTTCCGCTGTGTAGGGATCTTCAGCAAAGACGGCGGCTACCGGATCACCGACATATCGTACAAGTTCTCGCGCGAGCGGGTATTGACGAAATAGAGCGAGGGTAGGATCACTGCCTTCACGGAAGTCAATGGGCGGAATATCTTGGATGTCATCGCTTGTCCAAACAGCAACTACCCCGGGATAAGCTAATGCAGATGCAGTATCAATTGATTTTATTTTACCATGAGCATATGGACTTCGAAAAATGCGCATGTGGAGCTGGTTCGGAAAATTAATATCACCTACGAAACGACCTTGGCCCTTTACAAGAGGCGGATCTTCAAGCCGAACGACACTATCTCCAAGGTGTCCGAGCATTTCATTAGTGTTGCTAGACATTAGCTTGTTGTTTTCATTTCATCGCGTGCGCTGCGCACTGCTTTTACAATATTTGCATAACCCGTGCATCGACAGAGATTAGAAGATAAAACTTCGTCAAGATCTTCATCACTGATATTTGGTTGGCTCTCCAATATACCTGCCGCAAGCATTAGGAACCCTGGGGTGCAATAACCGCATTGAAGGGCATGATTTTCCATGAATGCCTTTTGCAGAGGGTGATATTCATCACCTTTTGCAAGCCCTTCAACTGTGCGAATACTTTTTCCATCGGCCTGAATGCCAAACATCAGACAGGAGCGTATCGGGTTATTATCAACTAAAACTGTACAAGCACCACAAATGCCATGTTCACAGCCGAGGTGGGTTCCAGTTTGTCCACAATGGTCTCGTATCACATCGGCTAAGGTCCAGCGAGGGTCTACTAAAACATTATAATTTTGGCCATTAATGGTAAAGTTTACCTCTCTTTTTTTATTCATACTAATGTCTTCTCCAGCGCCCTGCGGACCAATGTTTCAGTTAAATCGCGACGATATTGAGCTGTTGTTGCATGATCCTCCATGGGATCAATGAATTCACTAGCGGCCTTTGCTGCCTTCAAGAAAGTTTCACTATTTGGGAGTTGATCTAACAATGCATCTTCTGCGGCAGAAATTCTCCGTGGCCGATCTTCGGCACCCCCAATTCCTACATGAGGGTTGATTATCTTACCACTTTCCAACCTATATGTTACTAACGTCATTGAGATAGCAAAATCTCCAGCGCGACGGCTAAACTCTTCAAAGCCATAAACTGTGTCATTACTTAGTAATGGAATACGCACTTCCTTCAATAATTCGTCTTGCTCTAAAGAGGTGGTCATTATCGTCTCAAAGAATTCGGCTGCAGGTATATATCTTTCGCCTTTTTTACTCGCTGCAACCATAGTGGCATCGAGGGTTGCTGCAATTAGGCACCATTCGGAAGCAGGGTCGGAGTGAGCTATACTGCCGCAAAATGTGCCTCTCTGGCGAATGGGATAGTGCGCAATATTGTGTACAACGTCAGTTAGCAAACTACCCAAAACACCACTACATACTCTCTCGTGAAACTTTGCATGCCGCACCGTGGCGCCAATTTGAAGTGTGTTATCTTCTTCCTTTAGGGTATTTAAATCATTGATATCGTTAATATCGATAAGATGTGTTGGGCGGGCAAGTCTAAAGGCCATAGTTGGCACCAAGCTCTGACCACCGGCGAGAATTCGTCCATCATTTTGCGCGTGTTCTGACAACAGCTCTATTGCTTCATCTATCGTGGTTGGCGCGTGATATTCAAATGCAGCAGGTTTCATTGACCAATCATTTTGTAAAATTCATGCTTAATTTTAGATTACTAAAAGATATATACATTAAGAAACTCATTGGGAAAACTCACCGAGACCTTTATTTTAAATAAATTGAGAAAGTCAAGTGCCGTGAACTATATTTGGATAGGGTAAACCTCTCTATCAAGGGGCAACCGGTCCCACAGTTCCTTCAATTTGCACTCTATATCCTGAGCGTACATTAGGCAGATAGTCATTAGTTGCCCGGTGTTGTGCACAGCGGTTATCCCAAAAAGCGATCGAGTTAGGTTTCCAACGAAATCGGTGGCAGAATTCCGGTAAGGCGCAGTGGTCCCATAGGAAGCGAAGAATTCCTTCGCTCTCTGTTGACGAGACCTCATTGATACGTTTCGTAAAGCCCCGATTGACAAATAAAAGTTTTCGTCCACTTTCCGGGTGTTGAACGATTACTGGGTGTGTAGCATTCGGAGTGCCGGGACCAAAGGTTGGAACTCCGTCATGCCAGGCAGTCATTCCTTCAAGATAATTTTTCATTCTATCGGATAAGCCGTCGTAAGCCGCATACATACTCGCAAACATAGTATCCCCCCCACCGTTCGGTGGCACGATGTGATTATATAGGATGCTCCCCAGAGGGGGTAATTCGGCACAGGACTGATCTGTGTGCCAAATATGGCCGGAAACAGTTTTCGAATTTTCATCAAAGTGGAATTTTCTGACACGTGGATCCTCGGTAGTTGCACTATTTGTTTTTTTGCCGACATGGGATCCAATAGGTCCAAAATACTCAGCAAGCCTTACGTGGTCATCAAAACTTATTTTTTGATTTCGAAAAAACAGGACACAATGTTCTGTGAAGGCGCGCTTCACTTCAGCAAGTGTCGATTCTGTGAGTGGTTTTGTTAAATCAATATTTCCGATCTCCGCACCCACTGTCGGGCTCGCGGGCGTAACAGATATTGTTTTATAGGTTATATTATTGCCTGTCCCATCCATATTTTTCGAGCCAGTTAAGGAAATTTTATCAACCTTATGCTAGCAAATAGCTAGCAGCGGCGGAAGTCTTAAACGGAATTTATGGATTAATTTTATTCATTAAGCAATTTTTAAATGAAGTAGTTATATTACCCAGAAGCGTTACATACAATGCCGGTCCAGGCTCTATGGCTGCACCAAGTGGGTCAATTGAAAGAACTTTTGTGCCGGTATCGCGGGCGATAGCTTTGGAAATTCTTTGATTAAATTGAGGCTCTTGAAATATGCACGCTGCTCCCACACTTTTAAGCTCTTTCCTAATGTTGGAAACTTGTTTGACACTGGGAGGCACCTTAGGGTTCAGTGTTATAATACCGCCCGCTTTCAAACCAAATCGTTTCTCATAATATTGGTAAGCATCATGGAATACAATAAAAGGCCTTTTTTTTAAAAGCCGCACCTGCGAACTTATATTTTTAATCATATTGTTTAATTGTTTGCGGAGTTGATTGGCGTTTACACTATAAGTTTCAGAATTTTTGGGATCTGCATTCTTCAACTCAGTTTCAATTTTGTGAACAAATTGTATTGCATTTTTGGGGTCCATCCAAAGATGTAAGTCTGTACCGCCGTGGTGGTGCCCTTCGTGGCCTTTATGGCTTTTGTGGTCGTCATGGCCTTTATGGCTTTTGTGGTCGTCATGGCCTTTATGGATGGATGTGAAATCCTCTAATGAACGATATTTTAGCTCTGTAAGTCCCTTTGTTTCAGAAAGGGTCACAATTCGTGCCCTTCTTCCAAGAGTTTTTAAAGATTTCGTTAAAAAATTTTCGAGATTGTCATCAATCCGAAATATAAGTTTAGCCCCACGAATTTTTTTTGCATCAGAGGGACGTAAACTGTAGGTATGTGGAGATGATGCCCCGCGTATTATGAGGTAGGGACTGCTAATGCCCTTTGTGACTGATGAAACAAGTGAATGAATAGGCTTAATCGTTACGACTATGTTCTCCATAGCGGCTGAAGGCCGATTCAAAGCGCTAATTAGTATCAGCGTAGGGGCGATCAAAGAGACGTATTTTAAATTCATTTAAACGACATTATATGTATGTTAAAAGCGAAGTACTAAAATTTAAGAAACGTTATATTATAACATTATGGCTGGTGTCTATTTTTTTGTCACGATATTGTGGAAAATTAATACGTCTCCCATTCTATATAAAAGGTTCTTATTCACTTTTACTTAGCTTTAGAACGTTGAAATATCTAACACAGGAATTAATACCCAATGGCTTGGAAAGTTTTCGGAACACGCGCTAAGCGCCTTGAGGACCCCTCTTTGCTTCAAGGTCATGCACAATTTATCGACGATATAAATTTTCCGGGTATGTTGCATGCTACTTTTGTTCGCAGCCCGTTTGCTCATGCGATTATAGAAAATATAAATGTCAACAAGGCGCTGGAAAAACCGGGGGTCTGTGCGGTATATACCATGTCGGATATCCGGCCTTTTCTGGTCAATGAACGCTTGGTCGTTGGCATGCCAAGCCCTTCTTACAAGCAAAACCGGGACCGACCAGCATTGGCTTCAGATGAAGTAACCTATGTGGGTGAACCTATCGCCGTTGTAATTGCTGATAACCGCTATATTGCTGAGGATGCTGCGACACTTGTAGATGTAATTTTCGATCCTTTGCCGGTTTCGGCAGATTGCCGTGATGCCATACAAGCCGGTGCTCCCGTTGCTCATCGAGATGCTGAGCATAACATTCTGGCGGAATTCAACATGACCTACGGTGATATAGATGGGGCTTTTTCCTCCGCGGCACACAAGTTTTCGGAATCCTTATGGATTCATCGAGGTGGTTCGCACTCGATAGAATGTCGTGGTTGTGTGGCAAAATTTGAAGATGCGTCGGATGAGGTAACTTTGTGGACATCAACCCAAATGCCACATTCTTTGAAAACAACCTATACAGATATGACAGGCCATAATGAAAATCAATTGCGTGTTATTACCCCTGATGTTGGAGGGGGGTTTGGTCCTAAGTTAGTTGTCTATCAAGAGGATATTGTGTTGACCCTAGCGACAAGGATGATAAATCGGCCCATAAAATGGATCGAGGACCGGCGAGAGCATTTTATTACGACAACCCAAGAGCGGGACCAATATTGGGAAGCGGAAATTGCGGTTGACGGAAGTGGAAAAATTTTAGGCATTAAAAGTGCCGTTATTCATGACCATGGCGCTTTTACAGCACGTGGTGTCAACTTGCCCTATAACGCTGCTGAAACAATACCCCTACCCTATGAAGTACCTGCCTTTAGCACTCACGTACAGTTGGCATTAACAAATAAGGTGCCTGTTACTCCTGTAAGGGGTGCTGGTCATCCTCAAGGTGTGTTTGTTATGGAAAGGCTGCTAGACCGTGTTGCGCATGAGCTCAGTTTGCCACGAGATGAAATTAGAAGTCGAAATTTAATCTCTGGAGATAAAATGCCATATGAGAAACCACTCAAGACACGCGGAGGCATGCCGGTCTTATTGGACTCTGGAGATTATCCCGCATGTCAAAAAAGCGCCTTGGAAAAGGCTGATTGGTATGGATTTCCCATGCGTCAGTCGCATGCCCGTTCAGAAGGGAGATATATTGGGATCGGTTTGGCTAACTATGTTAAGGGAACAGGCCGAGGTCCATTTGAAGCGGTTACCGTGCGAATTGGTCCGTCTGGTAAAATCCATGTCTACACTGGCGGTACCGCTATAGGACAGGGCACGGCCACAATGATGGCACAAATAGTGGGTGAGAAATTTGGTGGTGACATGGAAAATGTTAAAGTTACTGCGGGCGATACAGGTACAATCTCACTAGGGATTGGTACATCAAATAGTCGGCTTGCAGTCGTGGCAGGTTCTTCAGCGCATGTTGCGGCCGAAAAAGTACGCGATAAAGCACTTAAGGTTGCTGCTCACATGCTTGAAGCTTCCGAGGAAGACCTGGAAATTGAAAATGGTATGATACATGTCAGAGGTGTCACTGACATGAAGGTAACACTAGGGCAAGTTGCGCATGCCGTTGCAGGAACTCCCGGCTATGCTCTGCCGGGTGGTATAGAACCAGGCATGGAGGCAACGGAACATGTTGTGTTGGATAATTTGGCATTTGCGTGCGGTACCGCTGTGGCAGAGGTCGAGGTTGATATTGAAACCGGTGGTGTGCGAGTTCTCAATTACGTTATTTCTCACGATAGCGGAACCATAATTAATCCTATGATTGTAGATGGCCAGGTGCAAGGCGGGACAGCACATGGTATAGGTAACACTTTGTTTGAGTGGATGGGATATGATGAAAGTGCTCAGCCGGTAACAACTAATTTCGCCGAATATCTCTTAATTTCTTCAACAGAAATGCCAAATATTGATATTATTCATCATGAATCACCGTCACCTTTAAATCCGTTAGGTGTTAAGGGTGTCGGAGAATGTGGTGTTGTGCCTGCACCGTCAGCTATAATTTCTGCCGTAGAAAACGCACTTAGGCCTTTCGAGGTTCATCTAACAAGGGCTCCGTTAAAACCTTCTGATATTTTGGAAGCGATTAACGAGGGGAAAGGTCGCAATGCTGCATGAGTATACGTTTTGACGATATTGGTGACCGATTAAAAGCTTTTCGGTTAGCATCAGGCCTCAGTGCAGATGAAATCTCTAGGCGCATTGGAATATCAAGAACAGCACTATATAGATTTGAAAAGGGAGACGTCGCCAAAGTTGAGACCTTAGAAAAGCTCGCCGACTTATTAGATGTTTCCATACCAACATTAATGGGAGTGGGTGTTGAGTATATATCTTCAGCGGTAGCCTTTTTTGAAAGGCTAAGGCAAATCGAATCAACCACCGAACATATTGTCGTGCTAGCGGGGCCGATTTCATTCCTTCTGGCATCCGATGGCTTTGATCAGACACTTGAAGTTTGTTTGAGTGAGAGTATTCCAGAAGAAGAAAAAGAGCGCGATAGGGCTCTCGAACAGGTAGCTGAATTGATGCCAATCTTGCAAAAGCGCAAAGATACCTATAGAGAGCGTCGTCCGGGTATTCTCAACCTGATATCAGGGGCAGAGATAGAACGGTTTTTACAAAATGGCCTTATTGGAAAACTTGATTTGCCTGATGATGTTAAAGATGATCGTCGTGCGCGCGCACTTGCCGAAGCTAAGCACCTTATAATGATGATGGAAGCAGAACCAATAGCTGTTCAGATTGGGATCATACCCGGTACTTTGCCCCATACTAGCTTTCAAATTTTCCGTCAGTCAGATAGAAAAGTGCTAGCAATGAGCCCATTCAGACTTGGTGAACAACCCAATGTGCATGGAGGAATAGCAATGATTACCTCGGCCCCTGAGGCTCTGGCTTTGCACCAGCGTACAGTTCAAGATTTGTGGTGTCGGGCTTTAAGAGGAGCAGATGCCGCAAACTTTTTACGTCAGTTAATTGCACGACAATCAACCTGAGTTATCAAATGACTATTAGCAATTTGGTTGATCGTGCTGCTTTAGCGTTAAAAGACCACGAGGTCGGTAATCTTGCAAAAGCGGAGCAGGCGTATAGAAAAATTCTTGAGGAACGGCAAGATTATCCAGCCATCCTCCATAATCTTGGGGTCCTGTTAATAAACACAAGTCGTATAAACGAAGGAATAGAGTGCTTTCGAAAAACAGTATTTTTTGATCCCGAATATGAGCCCGCTTATTGGAGTTTAGCAAAGGCCTTACAACAGTCTCAGCGTAATGATGAAGCAATAAAGGCTTTAAAGAAGGTCATTACTATTAATCCTGAACATTACAATGCTCAGCTCGCTCTTGGTCGTTTGTATCTAGAATTAGGCCAACGAGATCGAGCCCTAGATTTTTTTGCACGCACAATGGATCTGAGGCGTGGTGATAATCGGGTGGGTGTCGCAGATTATTCGCTGGTAGCGACTACTAAGGCTAAGGTTTTTCATGATATTGAGCAGTTTCGTTATCTTGCTTCAAACAAAAGAAATAACGAACGTTTGTTGTCATTAGCTAGAGCATATGAAGTGGTAATCAAATCCATAAAATGGCCGANCAACGATCATGAAGCCNTATCTCTANAAAATGANCANCTAGAGGNATTCGGTGGNACNTACAATTATCCAAATTTTGTTGACGACGCTGCAGAGGTGCNGGTTTCTGCTNTAAACAATGACGTTTCTNCTGANGCAATATATNAGTCATTTAAAGANACTACGCCCGGTGTCGCTTGGTTTGATAATTTCCTCACAAGTGAAGCTTTNAGNNGATTGACGCAATATCTATTAAACAGCACAATNTGGTTTGATTTTNGACACATCCCTGGTTTTCTTGCTGCATATTTGGAAGATGGGCTGGCGAGTCCGCTCCTTTTACAGATAGCGGATAATCTTCGGGAAAAACTCCCAGAAATTTTAGGAAATCACCCACTGACTCAAGCTTGGGCATTTAAAGGGCTCTCAGAAAATAAAACTATAGAACTGCATGCAGATGATGCAGCGGTAAGTCTTAATTTTTGGATTACTTCGGATGAGGCTAATCTGAGGCATGGGCGGAGTGGTCTTCAAGTTTATACTAAGCCGCCGCCAGACNACTGGGCTATCAGAAATTATGAGGAAGATCAAAAAGAAATCAGGAGTTTTTTAAAGGGTAACGAAGATCAGAAAATTATAATACCTTATCGGCAAAATCGGGCTGTGCTATTTGATTCAAGTTTCTTTCATGGATCAGATTTCCCTTTATTTGCGACTGGGTATGAGAATCATCGTATCAACATCACCTTATTATTTGGTCAAAAACTAAGTGTTAATCCTTTGTAACAAAAATGGAACAAGTATTTATTTTGTTACAAAAGTTTGTTATAAAGCATCAAACTAAAAGGAATAGGCGCTAAAAATGACAGATCTTACGCCAGAGCAGAATTACTCGGCAAAGCCGATCCGTATCGGAGAGAATGATCCATATCCGGATAAACCTACTGGTGAGTTCATCTCAATGGTGATTTCAAACGAGTATGTGAATGAAGAGTATCTTAAGATGGTTGTTGGGGTGCCGGNTCGCGCCTTGAAAGCGAAGGCCGGTCAGTTTTTTCATCTTTTATGTCCGACACCTGATGGAGCGGAAGTGTGGATGCGCCGTCCCATGAGTATTTATCGAGTTGATCAGAAGAAAAAACAATTGGAGTTTCTCTATAAAAAAGAAGGGCGCGGTACGCAGGGCATGGCAATGCTCGAAAAAGGAGAGGAATTCAATATTGTCGGTCCTCTCGGTGTGGGTTTCTGGCTTGAAGACAACTGGAACAATATTGTCGTTCTTGGCCGGGGTGTGGGGTTAGCGACACTGGCTCCATTATCTCAGCTGGCTGCGGAGAATGATGTCGGTGTGACCGCGATTCTTAGTGCTCGCAATCCTGGGGTCGTTATGTCGCGCGACCTTTTTGAAGAACTAGGTGCAACAGTGATCGAAGTTTTAGATACCGACAATACTAGTAATGTTCANAATGTGGAAAAAGTTCTAGAAGATCTCATTGAAGATCAGAAAGCTGATGCCTTTTTTACCTGTGGGTCAAATAGGTTGCTCACGCTAATGAAAAGGCTGGGCAAAACCCATAAAATACCGGGTCAGGTTGCAATGGAACAAAATATGGCTTGCGGCCTAGGAGCTTGCTACATATGTATGCGTACTTTTGAAGTGGACGGTGTGCAAACTCTAAGACGCGTTTGTCGTGAAGGACCTTGTTTTGATATGCAGGAGGCAGTTGGATGGTAGATCTCTCCGTAAAAATTGGCGATGTAACACTNAAGAACCCAATNATGCCTGCNTCAGGNGCATTNTCATGGGATTATGGAGATGTCATTGATCTAAATAGGCTTGGTGGNCTAGTAGCCAAAACAATCTGTCGTGAGCCTCGTCTCGGCAATCCTACGCCACGCATGGCTGAGACGGAGGCNGGTATCATTCAATCGATCGGNTTGCCCGGNAAAGGGATCGATTATTTTCTAGAAAACATTGTCCCCGAATATAATAAGTGGGAGCCACCGCTTATCGTAAGTGTTTCAGCTGATACCGCTGAAGATTTTGCGGCGATGAGCCGTGATCTGAGTGTTGATGGGGTTGATGTAGTGGAAGTTAATATTTCATGCCCGACAAAAGCGCCGAGTGGCGGTAATTTTTCAATGCATTCAGAGCACACAAAGCTAGTGATGGAGGGTATACGGCAGGCGACTGACAAACCCGTATGGGCTAAGCTGTCCCCTAATGCTGGCGATATTGTCTCGATTGCGATCGCGGCGGAGGAAGCGGGTGCTGATGCACTTGTGTTATGTAACACTTTTCTCAGCTTGAAAATTAGAACAGACAATTTCCGTCCCGCATTGGGTAATAAGTTTGGCGGCCTTGTTTCTCCGGCATTAAAGCCCATCGTCATGCGGATGGTTTACCAAGTGGCAAAAGAGTGTAGCGTCCCGGTGATCGGTATCGGCGGGGTAACTAAGGCTGAAGATGTAGTAGAATATATGCTCGCTGGAGCCTCAGGTGTCGGTATAGGCTATGCCGGTTTTCGTAACCCAACAGCTCTCACTACGATCATAGACGATTTGGAAGAATGGTGCGACAACCGTGGTATTAAGGAGATATCCGAACTGATTGGCGCTGTGCGTGATGAAGATATCGAGTGGGATCCGCTTATAGCAGCATCTCAGGGTGTTTGATTAATCTAGGTCGCCGGGTACGGTTCCCTTTGGAAGTTTTTTGATGTGGTCATAAATCTCANTAGGTCTCGTGAACCATACCTGATCTGCATCTTTATGATTCACAATATAGTTCAGGATGTCTCTTAATCCAGCCAATCTATAGGGTTGTCCTACCACGAAGGTATGAAGTGCTAGAGAAAAGACGATTGGTTGTTTTTTGCATTGTAAAATTTGTTCATCAAAATGTCCGCACACTATCTCGGTAAATTGATTCGCGGTGTGACGACGTGAAAGTTGAGCAGGAGAGTCATTAATTTCAATGTGGTAGGGTATCATCAGTAAACGACCATTGCGAGTGCGCATCCAGGCAGGTTGATCGTCACAAGACCAATCCATTATGAAACGATATCCCTCCTCCTGAAGGAGATCGGGTGTAAATTGACTTTCAGAGATCCAAGGCCCCATCCAACCTCCCGGGCCATTATTTTCAAATCTTTTAAACGCATTTGTTGCTTTTCGGATTAAATCGCGTTCTGTATCCTCTGAATAGTCTCCCTGCTGTTCTGAATTTGTTATGCCGTGTCCAATAAATTCATCGCCACGTTCTCGGATGCGCTGGGGTATTTGAGGTGCGTAATCATAGATAGAGGAGTTCATTAGGTGGGAAGCTGGAAGGTTAAACTCATCCANCAACTCTAAGATCCTCCAGAAACCGACGCGTAACCCGTAATCTCTCCAAGCGTAGTTTCGAACATCGGGCTGGACGCCGGGGTTGGTTGGTGTGTGCCCAAGACCTTCTCCGAAGCTGAAATGCTCAATATTTAGGCCAATATAAAATGCGAGTCTTTTACCTCCCGGCCAGTCATAGGCCCGGCGCTCCGTGATGGGGGAATAGTCATATCTTCCGTGCTGTTTAAGTTCCATCCTATATAAGTCCTAAGTCAAATGAGTATCCAGCATGGCATTGCCAAAAGTTATCGGCAAGACCAGATTGTGCGTTTACTCTACTGGTATTAGGTTTGTAANATGTCAATTAAAATAATTCCTGTCGGGCAGACAATGGCTGCTGAAGTTTTTGGTGTCAATTTGGCTGACCCAATGAGTAAGGCGGATAAAGCAATCCTTTTGGATGCTTGGTATCAGAATCTTATCTTGATCTTCCGTGGCCAAAGTATGACTGANCCGCAACTGAAAAGCAGCGCGGCTTGGCTGGGAGATACATCAAAAATCTCAATGCCGATGGCACGGCGGGGAGATAACGATACTCAAATCCAAAAAGTTTCCAACATTGTTGATNAAAATGGAAATCCTATTGGTGCCNTGGGTGATGGAGAAATGTGGTTTCACCANGATAACTCCTTTACTGANGCTCCAGACAAGGCAACATGGCTTTATGCNGTGGAATTACCCTNCACTGGCGGTAATACCTTGTTTGGTAATTGTTATGAGGCTTATGAAGCTCTNCCCGNCAAGCTNAAGAANATAATATCCGGGCGCAAGGTATTGCAGGTNTATGATTATACAATTCGNACTAAACCTCGTCGCGAGGGCCTCGANCNAATACCGCACTTCTGGCAGCCAGNGGTANTCCAACACCCAGTAACNGGACGAAAAGCANTATATCTTGATCGNCTAATGACCGCNGCCATTGATGGTTTTACAGAAACAGAAAGCNATGAACTNCTCGCAGAATTATTTCCTTATGTNGAGCGTGCCGATTACGAGCATAGGTGGCGACTAGGTGATTACGTGATTTGGGATAATCGTTGCACGGTGCACGCAAGGAGAGAGTTTCCATCAGATCAAAGGCGCCTGCTCAAGAGAGGAAAGGTCGAGGGAAATGCACTCATAGCAGCAGGCTAACTATGCTTGGTTTTTTAACTGCTTCATTACCCAACGTGACCACGAGAGTAACTTTTCATCTTGCCACCGTCGACCCACAAGTTGAATACCAACGGGTAAATCATTAGGGCCTGTATGCGTGGGTAGGGAGATTGTGGGAACATGTAAAATCGTCCAGCAACCCTGAAATTGTGGATCTCCAGTGTATTCGAGCCCCTTAGGGGCTTCTCCTGTTGCTGATGGCGCCAGAATGAAGTCACAGTCACCAAAAATTTCGTTTAGCTCTTCACGGCAACGGTTTGAAAGGGATAAAGCGTCACGATATTCGGGGTACGTTATTGTCATACCATTCTGGATTTGCTTAGAAATTTTGTCACTCAACTCATTTCGATTATCACGCCATAGACTAGCCATCACCCGGCTCCGCTCAAAATCATTCAGCGTATTACGGGAGTGGCTTAATTCGACAAAAGATGAGGGTAAATCAATATCGAGAACCGCCGCACCTGCAGACTCAAGTTGGCGTGCTGTGTCCTCTATGGCATTGACTGTTTCTGGTTGTGCTAATTCCCAATGATGAGTCCGACACAACCCTATCCGGGGTTTGACGTCGTGGTCTATCTCTGCTGACCTAGCCCGGTTCAGGAGAACTGTCATGATTAGATCAACGTCATCGACAGAACGAGCTAAGATACCTATGGTATCAAGATTCTCGGCAGCAAACATTAGCCCTCCCCGGTTTATGACATTATAAGTAGGCTTATAACCGACAGCACCGCAAAAGCTTGCAGGTCTTAAAATAGAACCTCCTGTTTGCGTACCAAATGCTCCGAATACCATGTAGTCGGAAACAGCGGCACCTGAACCACTTGATGAACCGCCCGGTGTATGGTTCGCGTTAAGCGGGTTGGTTGTTGGTCCAGGGTGAGAACCTGCAAATTCACATGTAACAGTTTTTCCCAAAATAACGGCGCCTGCCGCTCTCAACATTGCAACACAAGCGGCGTCGGTTTTAGGTTGATAGCCCGCATATATAGCTGATCCCATTTCCGTGAGCATATCTGAGGTATCTATGACATCTTTTACGCCGATCGGCAGCCCATGAAGAGGTCCCTTATTCGCCGAGCTATCAAGAATACGCGCTTGGGATATGGCATATTCGTGATCAATATAGGCCCATGCCCGGACCTTTTTTTCGCGTTTATCAATTCTTTCAAGACAAGACCGTGTGACAGCTTCCGCAGTTGTCTTTCCTTCACTGATCATACGAACTACATCGTTGGCAGATAACATGTTTAGGGTTTTTTCTGACATATTTTTTATTTCTCACTACAGTGTTTGAAGCAATTTGGCGTGCATGATAGCGTCCAGTTAAATTAAGTGAAAAGGGTATAAAGGAAATGGAACGAAATTTATTGGTGAAAGGTGGCCTGGTTTATGACCACGATGGGGATGTGCATAAACCATCGAAAAGAGATATTTTAATTCTAGGCGACGAAATTTCTGTAATAGAAAAAAATATAGAGATCGAAAAATCAACCAATGCAGAAGTTATTGATGCCTCAAATCACCTTGTGGTTCCGGGTTTAATAAATGCTCATTATCATTCACATGATACTCTGTGCCGCGGTCTTTTTGAGGATTTGCCACTAGAATTTTGGTTACTCTACACGCTGCCTATGGGGACGTTCCGCTCTCGGGACGAGATTCGTTTGCGGACACTTGTAGGAGCTCTTGAATCACTGCGTTGCGGTATTACAACCGTACAGGATATGCTCGGGCTTATCCCCATGACGGAAGAAAACATTGATGTAGTTCTCGATGCCTATGAGGAGATAGGGGAGAGAGTCATCTTTTCCCCGATGGTTTTTGATATTCCAGCTGTTGGTATGCTGAGACATCGAGATTTATTACCACCCGAGATTCAAGAAATGATGGGAACCCAGGCGGGCAAACCTAAAGAGCAGCTCGACATGCTCGAAGCTCAGATCAGGCGCAGGCCTGCCGGCGGTGTGACACATTGGGCAGTAGGACCCTTTGCTCCACAGCGTTGCACGATTGAATTGCTTTCAGGTTGCGCAGATTTGGCTAATCGGCACGATCTAGGCGTTTATATTCATGTTTACGAGACGCGAGGCCAGGTGGTGATGGCACGTGAAATGTATGGTGAATATGGTGGTTCATTTATTAATTACCTTGATGAGGCAGGCATCCTTAACCATCGGCTTAATATAGCTCACTCAGTTTGGATTTGCCGTGAGGAGATGGATCAGATGGCAGCGGCAGACGCGGGAGCTATTCTTTGTTTTAACAGTAATATGAAGCTTAAAAGTGGGATCTCTCCAATGCGCGACATGCGCGACGCCGGTATGCGTGTCGGTCTTGGATGTGACAACTGTTCTGGCAGCGACGTACAAAATATGTTTCAGGCTATGAAAGCTTATTGCATGCTAGGGTCTGTTAGTGATCCACAACCTGGTACTCCTTTGAGCCAAGAAGCTCTTAGACATGGAACCCTAGGTAGCGCACGTTCTGCGTGTATGGCTCACCAGATCGGTGCACTGAAAGTAGGGTATAAGGCGGATATGATGCTCATAAACATGAATGATACAGCGTATCTACCCTATAACAGTGCGGCGAGGCAGTTGGTCTATAGCGAAACAGGCAGGTCGATCGATACAGTAATCATCGATGGAAAAGTAGTTATGAAAGATCGAGTTGTTCAGACAATTAATGAAGAAGACCTGAGGCTTGAAGTGTCGGAGTTAATGAGAAGTTTCATTCCAGAGTACGAAAAGGTAGTGAAAGAACGAGAGGTGGCTATCCCCTACTTAAAGGAAGCACACCAACGTGTCTGGGATACAGACCTCGGTTTAAGGCGTTTCATTGCGCGAACGCAATATGGTGATGGAGGTCTTCCATAAACTAAAGTGATAAAGCAATCGGTTGCTGTTAGATTTAAGGTCCGTTACCCTAATATCTAGAACGCATAATAATTCAAGGAAAATATGACATACACAGGTCTACACACTACGCTGTTTGCAGCACCCAATATGAAGGAAGCCCAACGATTTTATAGTGATTGGGGGTTGCGTAAGATAAAGGGTTCCCGAAGTCATTCGGTCTTTGAAACCAAAAATGGAAGTCGGGTAGAACTCAAAACTCCTGATTCGACAGATTTGCCACCACCAGCAGTTCCAGATATGTATTTTCGTGAGATGGTCTGGGGCGTCTCCTCAAAGGGTCACCTCCGCACTATAAAAATGGAGCTATCTAAGGACCGAGAGGTATTAGAAGACAAAGATGGTACAATCCACTGTTTAGATCCAAATGGGATTGGCCTTGGTTTCCGAGTATGGCGACCCCGAGTAAAGTTCGACGGAGCCCGAACAAAGATTAATTCTTATGATAAAGTTGAGCGCATCGATGAAATTAGTACTTTTTATGGAGAAGCGCGCCCCATTCGAATGGGGCACATCGGATTTGTACTCCCTGATCTCAAGTCGGCGGAAACATTCTATCGGGATCGACTAGGGTTCTGGTTATCTGATCGCTATGCAGGCGGAGCTGCGATTTTTCTGCGTTGTGCCGCTAAAAGCCAACATCACAATCTTTTCATGATTTGGAGTGCTGATGGGAATAAACGTTATCACCATACGGCTTTCGAAGTCAGGGATATTCACGAGGTTTTTGGTGGAGGAGTTGCTTTCAATAAAAAAGGTTGGAAAACCGAGGTTGGTCCCGGTAGACATCCTATCTCTTCGGCTTATTTTTGGTATTTTAAGTCACCCTGCGGGGGAGCGATCGAGTATTTTACAGATTCGGATTATGTCACAGAAGCTTGGAAACCCCACAATTATCGAATTAATAGGTTTTCAGAATGGCATCTGCCGGATGGTATTCGGCAAGAAAAAGAAGATAAAATTAGACCTTCAATGTCTGCGGCGGGAAAACACTAAGCCACTATCTAGACTCCTTATTTAAGGGTTGGCATTGTGTATTCAGCGCCAGAGCGAATGCCAGTAGGCCAACGTGAAGTGATGGCTTTTTGCTTAGTGTAAAACCGAACGCCTTCTGGTCCATGAACGTGGAGATCCCCGAATAGAGAATTCTTCCAACCACCAAAAGAATGAAACGCCATGGGTACGGGGATTGGTACGTTTATACCAACCATTCCTACCTCTATCTTATTATAAAATTCTCTCGCGGCATCCCCTTCCCTTGTGAAGATTGATACGCCATTACCTAATTGATGTTCATTAATGATTTTAACTGCACTATTGAAATCAGGTTCGCGGACAACGGATAAAACTGGCCCGAAAATTTCTTCCTGATAAATCCGCATATTTGTCTTGACGTTGTCAAAAAGGCAGCCACCCATAAAAAATCCTTTTTCATAACCTTGGAGAGAATAATTTCGGCCATCGACAATTAAGTCGGCACCTTCGTCTACCCCAATATCCACGTATCCCTTTACCTTTTTTAAATGTTGTTCAGTAATGAGAGGGCCCATATCCATATTTATATCCGTTCCCGGACCTATTTTGAGGGCTTCCACTCTGGGTCTTAATATATCCACCAGTTTATCACCGGCGCTGCCCACAGCGACGGCAACAGAAATTGCCATGCAACGTTCGCCAGCCGAACCATAAGCTGCACCCATTAGAGCGTCTGCAGCTAACTCTATATCCGCATCGGGCATAACAACTAAATGATTTTTTGCTCCGCCAAGAGCTTGAACTCTTTTACGATTGTTTGCAGCGGTGGAGTAAATATATTCTGCAATAGGTGTAGAGCCGACAAAACTCACGGCAGAAATATCCGGATGCGTTAAGATTTTATCTACAGCGACTTTGTCTCCGTTGACAACATTTAGTACCCCATCCGGAAGTCCAGCATCTTTCGCTAGCTCTGCGAGCCGCAGTGCACAGGAGGGATCTTTCTCAGAAGGTTTCAAGACAAAGGTATTTCCGCATGCAATGGAAACCGGGTACATCCACATGGGAACCATTGCTGGAAAATTAAAGGGTGTTATACCAGCACAAACGCCGACGGGTTGACGGAAAGTCCAAGCATCAATTTCTTTGCCGACATTCTCAGTAAATTCGCCTTTTAAGAGTTGTGGAATTCCGCAGGCAAATTCCACGACCTCTAGACCGCGAGTTAGAGAGCCATGTGCATCAGAAATTACCTTTCCATGTTCAGCGGTGATTATAGAGGCAATTTCATCGGCATGTTTCTCAATTAACTCTTTGTATTTAAACATAACCCGTGCGCGCGTAAGCGGGGGTGTTTCGGACCATTCTGGCAGAGCCTTTTTCGCTGCGGTTACGGCAGCATCAACATCTTCCTCTGATCCAAGTGGCACCTTTGCTTGGATCTCGCCTGTTGCCGGATTGTACACTTCAGAATAATAGGATGAGTTTCCTTTTTGATGTTTTCCGTCAATCCAGTGCGTCAAAGTTTTCATTATTAATACCCTAATGTTTCGAGATTTAACTATAAACCGGTGGGTAGGATCGTCCATCCTTTATAGAGAAATTTTAGTAAAGTTACCCGGTCACATAAGGGGTAGCCCCATTTGGTTCTCAAAATTTTAAAATTAAGTTTATGTGTATGGCGGACAATAAAAACGGGCAAGAGTTTGATGATTTCGCAATGAAAAATTTACTTATTTCCTGTCGTTCTGAAAATAACCCACACAGTTTTGATAGTGAATAATGCGTAAGATCAGTTGAGTCCAATTGGGCAAAGCTAGGAAAATGATAGTGCAAAAGAAATCTTAATTTATGAAGGAGAAAATTATTACGTGGCGTGTGAAATGTTGGCGGCGTTTTGAAAGGGCTCTAAGGACTATTTAATCGATTGGTTAAGGGCACGATTGTGTGGCCAAGCCTTAAGAGTCTTGAAGGATATGTGGCGAGCTCTAGGCGGTCTAATGAGACGCTAGTTTAATATTTACAGGGCTCTGGGAGCTTACTTAATAATATCCCAAGCCCATCTTTGGGCTCATGAATGTGAAGCCTGTGCTGGACTTCCCAACAAAGAGCAGCGCAAGTTTCTATGACGGGTATGCCAAAATCTTGTTCCATTCTCTCGACAATGGAAAGAAGTCGCCAAGCATTGCCCTGCAGGTAAATTGCTTCGGCATCTGGGTTTTCCCGAAGGGTATTGCGAGCAAGAGTGTAAACCTTTTCTGGTGGAATTTCACCGGCCTTTTGAAAGGGGACTAATAATGGCTCCATGGCTAACACCTCAAATCCGGCTTCTGTCATATAATCGCGGGTTAAATCGTTTTGAAGTTTTGAATAGCTGATGCCAATGATGTTCTTCGCGCCCAGTGTTTTGAGTGCACAGGTAATATTTTGGTTAGCAGTAAAATTAGGAACTTTCATTTTTTGTTCCCATTTTCGAATAATTTTTTTTTCGTCGGTTACCCCTAGCATCATAAAAGGAGGCGTTCCTGAATGATGAATTAAATCAACTCCCGCATTAGCGAGAATGGTCGCGTTGTCATGATAGCCTTCTATTGCAGTTTTAAATTCATCCTTAGATCCTTTCCAAACATTTTGATGAATAGGGATTAAGCCAACACCATCGGGCAGCAGTCGTGCCGTTTCTTCCATAGAGCCCGGACGCATAGTTGGTTTAATAAGTCCAACAGTGCCTCGCCAATTTTTAAAATTCATATTTCGCCCTTTTTTACGGAATAATGATAGTCATGCCCAAAGTTGAACGAGACTCCATGGAGCGATGAGCATCCGCGGCATCAGCTAGCGAAAATTGTTGGTTGATAGTAATTTTGACGGCTTGATTTGACACAATATCAAAAAGCTTTTTTGCTCGGTTTCTAATTTGTTCTCCAGTTTGCATGTGCCAGTAAAACGCACCTGCGGTAATCGAGAGTGACCCCATTTCATTAAGTCGGAAAATATCAAAAGGAGGCACAGGTCCCGACGATGATCCATATGTAATGAGGTTACCGCAGGGGCGTAGGGAGGCGAGTGAGGCTTCAAAGGTGTCTGCACCTACGGCATCAAATACTGCAGTTACCCCCTTTCCGCCAGTTAGCCCGCGCACTTGCTCTGCAATCCCACCGCTCTTGCTAATAATCACATCATGACAACCATGATCTTCAGCAAATCCCCCTTTTTTAGTAGAACTAACAACCCCAATAACATAAGCGCCTTTAGTTCGCGCCCACTGTGCAATGATCGTTCCGACGCCTCCAGCTGCAGAGTGCACAAGGATTGAGTCTCGCTCCGTAACTTGATAGCAATCGTGAATTAGGTAATGTGCTGTCAAACCCTTTGTGGTCATGGCAGCAGCGAGACGGTCATCAACCTCTGGCGGTAGTTTGATGAGCTGTTCCGTGTTCATTATACGCTGTTCACAATACGAACCACGAGGAAGGGCGTGGCCCCCACTGGAATATGCAACGCGATCGCCGACAGAATAGTCCAAGACGCCGGCGCCAACTGCCTCTATTATGCCGCAACCCTCTCCTCCAATTATATGAGGTAATGTCGGGAGCGGGTAACGACCATTCCGCGTATGAATGTCAGCGTAGTTTAGCCCAATGGCGCGGTGGCGTATTTTAACTTCACCTGTGTTTGGCTCTGGAATATCGACGTCTTCATACTGCAAGACCTCTGGTCCGCCATATTCATGAATTCTAATGGCTTTTGACAATTTGCTCGCCTAGTATTTCTCGTGAGCTCGGACAGGAACTTCCATTGCCCCGATATCCTTAAATTCTAAATGCATTATGTCACCCGGTTTGACGGGCCCAACCCCTGCACAGGTGCCTGACATGATTATGTCTCCAGGATACAAAGTATAAAATTTTGACGCCCAAGCAATTTGCCCCTGCAGGTCAAGAATTAGATTTTTGGTATTGTTTTGTTGTCGAATTTCGTTATCTATTATTAGTGCAAAATCAAGTTCACCCGGGTTCTCTATCTCATCGGCTGTGACGAGCCATGGCCCGAGAACAGCGTACGTGTCTACGGATTTTCGGAAGCTACGGTCTTCTTTTCCTCTGACAACCATATCCATTGCTATGGAATAGCCGGCCACGTGGGAAAGTGCATCTTCATAAGATATGTCACTACCCCTCTTGCCAATGACAACTCCCAACTCCGCTTCATGATCTGTTCGACGGTCATTGAAGCGCACAGCAACCCCTTCACTAGGGCCTACCAGTGCGCTGTTCGCTTTGAGAAAGAGCCCCTGATCTTCCATTTTACGGCGTGGCAGGCCCTGAGAAATACCAACGTCTTTAGTAGCTTCTTCGGCGTGATCTTCATAATTTTGTGGAACACCGATAATTTTAGTGGGGTTTGCAACCGGACTTAAGAATTTTACTCCCTTGACCGGCCTCCCCGCTGCAATATCTGCGGCTTTTTCTAGCTTTGGACGAATCGTCTGAAGATGCTCTATAAATTGATCACCTATCGGCAGTGGGTAGTGATATGCAGGTAGTTCGGAGGCAACAACGTCGGAGACATCGTAAACTGTATTATCCCTTATAATTCCAAATTGGTTGTTATCATATCGACAGATTTTCATGGTTTTACTCCACAGAGTTATTAAAGATTCGTATCCCTTGATAGAATCGCGGTCAATGGACAGTAATATCCAAAAAACATCACCTGCAAATTTTGACTATATTTTATATTATGAAAAATTTATTGGACTCTTAAGAAATCAATTTCCAGTTTTATAATTTTGAATTGCTTCCCAAATTCGACACGGTGTCGCAGGCATATCAATGTTTTGGACGCCCACATATGAAAGGGCATCCATTACCGCATTCATTACCGCTGCGGGAGCCCCAGTTGTTCCACCCTCACCAGCACCTTTTGCACCTAATGAATTGGTTGGGCTTCGCACTTCACTTAAAGTTCCGTTAATGAAAGGGAGATCACCAGCCTTGGGTAGGGCGTAGTCCATAAAAGAGCCGGACAGTTGTTGCCCAGTTTCAGGATCATAGATCGTTTGCTCAAAGAGTGCTTGGCCGATTCCTTGTGCAATCCCCCCTTGGGATTGTCCGTGGACGATCATTGGGTTTATAGCATTTCCCACATCATCTACTGCAGTAAAAGCTATAATTTCTAGTTCACCGGTTTCAGGGTCAATTTCTACTTCGCAAATATGACAGCCGTTCGGATACGTGATGTCATCGTTGTCGTCGATCGCGTCACCCCCAAACTCACCAGCGGCACTATGTTCGGAACTTGCTCCATCGAATGATTTTGCTACGTCGAACAGGGAGATGGAACGATCTGTTCCGGTAACGGTGTAACAACCTAAAGCAAAAGAAATATCTTGTGGGGACGTCTCCAATTGTGATGCTGCCGCTTGCAACCCGAGTTTTATGGCATTATCAGCGGCTTTAACTAATGCTGGTCCGGCACGGACGATACTGCGAGAGGCATTTGTTCCTTCTCCATCCTTAATGAGATCTGTATCTGATTCCGTCATTTCTATACAATCAATACTGATCCCTAGTTGTTCAGCAACAATCTGCCGCATCGTTGTCTCATGTCCTTGTCCCTGGGCTACCGAGCCAACAGCCATTTGAATCGTACCATTTTCCCTAATTATAATTTGCCCATATTCCCTTGATACGCCGCCCGCACCTTCGATGTAATTGCAAATCCCGATTCCGCGTAATTTACCTCTGGCAGAGGCCTCAATACGACGCTTGGCAAACGTATTCCAACGGGAGTTGGTTATGGCCAGATCCATATTTTTTACATATTCGCCGCTATCATAAGTAGATCCAACTGGGGTAGTATACGGCATGGCTTCGGGGGGCAAACAATTGCGCCTCCGTAATTCAATACGGTCAAAGCCAGTAGTTCTTGCTGCTTCGTCAATCAGTCGCTCAAGGGTATATATTGCCTCCACACGGCCTACCCCACGGTAGGAAGCTATAGGAACCGTATTGGTAAAAACACCGCTGAGGTTGAGATACAGGTTTGGGGTTTTATAAACCCCTGCAAGCATGCGGGTGACGTTACGCAGTGCTGTAAATGGAGAACTTCCAGCCACGTAGGCACCAAGATTACAAACCCCGGAGACCTTAAGAGCTAAAAAATCCCCTTTAGCATTTAAACCAAGGGTACCGCTTAGCACATAGTCACGTCCCTGATTGGCGCTGTAAAAGTCTTCTGATCGGGTGGCGATCCATTTTATCGGTAGCTTGAGCTTGCCAGCCGCCCACAAAATCGCGGCATATTCCGGGTATGTAAATGAACGCGAACCGAAGCCTCCCCCAACATCCCGGGAGATGACACGGATTTTCTCCTCCTGTACCCCAAGGATCTGTGACAAACGTTTGCGTGTCACATGAATACCCTGACATCCTAAGTGCGCTGTATAACGCTGGGTGACTTCATTAAAAGTAGCTAATAAACCCCTTGGTTCCAAAAAACAGGTAACAACACGGTTATCAATAACCTGTATGGATGCGATATGGTCTGCCAGGGCAAGCGCTTCGTTCGTTTCGTCCTCATTACCCGAAACCCAATCAAAACAGGTGTTATTTGGAGCCTCCTTCCAAACCTGCGGTTGGCCAACCCCTTGCGCGGCAGCCGTAACGGTGACACTTGGGAGTACGGTATAGTCTATCGTTACCTTCTCTGTCGCTTCAGCGGCGATATCTGGGGTTTTAGCAATGATTAACGCAACAGCGTCGCCAACGTGTCGTACTATTTTATGTGCTAAAGGGAAATATGGTGGGTCGGCCATTATAGAACCGTCTTGGTTTGGGTAAAGCGGACCGCGTACTTTGACATCTGAGGGAATCGGCTTTATCCCGTCTGCTTCTAGTTCATTTGCAGAAAAAACAGCGATAACGCCCTCTATTTCTATAGCTTTTTCACAGTTAATGTTTTCAATTTTTGCATGGGCATGCGGTGATCGAACAAAATTAGCGTAAACTTGACTGTCTAAATTTTGGTCATCTGTAAAACGACCTTTTCCAGTAACAAGGCGTTCGTCTTCCCACCTGGGGAGTGCCATACCTATTCTACTATTTTGCCTATCCATTTTATTATGGATCGAGCGCATTTTCCATGTTCATTAATATTGGACGACCATCTGGAGTGTTGAGCGGAATTAGTTTTTTTCGATGCCTAACGCATAGTGTCGGGGCGGAACGGACTTCTTCTCCAAGGTTAACCTCAATTTCTGCTATGATAAACTCGGTATCTTTGAAAACTTTTAACACTCGCATTGATTAGCTCCCTAAGTATTCTCAATCCTTATATCCTGTGCGCATAACCCAATATTCCCAAGCGCGATCCAATCCAAGCGGACCTAGTTGATTTACATTGCAAAGGTCGACTTCTTTCGGCGTTAGATAATCAATTTCACCCCCAAGTATCATAGCTTGAGTGATCATTTTTGCTGTCGCTTGTAAATAGACTGCTGTCATGACAACTTCACGAATATTACGACGGGCGCATACACAACCGTGGCGCTTCATTAAAGCCGAGGCGTTATTGCCTAGAGTGGTGGCGAGGTCCCGGCCTTGTTCCATGGTAACAACCAGGTGGTTCGTTTCTCCGAATTTATCTCTTATATCCCATATTGGTACGATTGCACCGATGGGTGCACTCATATGCAATAATGGCCGTATTAGTGTATTTGTTGAGGCAAATGGGACGACTTCCTGTGAGTGATTATGTACGACCGAATTTACATCTTGACGCAGTTCGTAAATTCCGCCGTGAATTGCGCGCTCTCCATATGGGGTGCGTTCCTTCAAATCACCAATGGGCTCGCCATCAAGACGAAATTCAACAATATCATCTATCGTAATCAATTCAGGTGCGCGTGAGACAGAAATGAAATAGCTTTCACGGTTATTAGGATTACGAACGCTTATATGCCCAAAGGCATCAACTACGCCCTCTCGTGCAAGAATACGATTGGCAATCACAAGTTCGCGAATGGTGTCTGTAACATCTTCCATTATTTATTCCTCCCAATGGTTTAAAAGAAAGAATAGCCCTGTGTCTCTCTAAATAAATTCCTGTATAAAGCGTATCTTATGGGAAGCCCCTTGTCAGGGGGTGCCAAATCAGAATTATTAAGGATAAATAATTTATGCTTATAGGGAGGGTGCGATGGCTCGTGCACCACAGATTGAGACTGTAATAAGCAATTTCACGCCACGATTTATAACCAGTGGTGTGCCGCTCGCTGATTTTGAAGAAGCAACAGCTGGCCTGGTAGACTGGGAAGACTGGTTGCCGCGTTGGTCAGGTCGTGCAGAAATACATGAGGCCTTAGGCCATGACGCTTTAGAAGAAGCTAGAGGGTTAAGTGCCGCAGATCATCTTACCACTGCAGCGCTGTTATATCATTTTGCCAAGTTCATGGCAGTTCAATTTCCCGAAGCGATGAGGGCAACACATGCAAAGGCAGTGGAGTGTCATCGGCTCGCGTTGCCGCATATGGAACCACCTGGAGAACGTGTGGCAATTCCCTTTGAAGGGACAGAACTCTATGGAAATCTGCGTAAGCCTAGTGGGATACATAAGCCTCCTGTAGTAATCATGGTCCCCGGTCTTGAGGCTACGAAAGAAGAAATTTTCGGTTACGCCCCCTCTCTTCTTTCGAGGGGAATTGCTACTCTGCCTGTCGACGGCCCGGGTCAGGGAGAAGCCGAATATCATCTTCCCATTCGCGGGGATTATGAAACCGTTGCATCAGCAATAATTGATTGGATAGAGAGCCGCCCTGACCTTGATACAAGTCGGGTGGGGATATTTGGAGTTAGCCTTGGCGGTTACCATGCGCCAAGGGCCGCTGCCTTTGAGAAACGAATCAAGGCTTGCGTATCTATTTCTGGCGCTTACGACTGGGCAGAAAATTGGGATAAGAAATCTGATTTGAACAAAGAAGTTTTCCGGATTCGTTCTCACGCTAAGACTCTTGAACAGGCTCACGAAATTGGTAAAACACTAACACTTAGGGCTTGTGCTAAGAATATCACTTGTCCAATCTATATCGCCGCCGGAGGTCTTGATCGCATAACGGCTGTTGAGGCCGCCAATCAACTTGCTGCTGACGTTTCCGGGCCTAAAGTCTTGTCAATAATTGAAGACGGTAATCACGTATGTCACAACCGACCCTACAAGGTTAGACCACAAACTTCAGACTGGCTGGCTTTACAACTTGGAGAATAGCGATCCAGTGTTAGCCGCCATTGACCCATTGCAGAAGTTCGGGCATTAAAGAGGAAACCATACGCTACCGTATGGAGGTGGAGAGGCAATATGGATGGAGCTATAGGTCAACCAATCCGTCGCAAGGAAGACCAACGTCTATTGGTGGGTGAAGGCGAGTTTAGTGATGATCACAGTTTACCCCATCAATGCTGGGCGGTGATGGTTCGCTGCCCATTTGCGCATGCGGTGATTAAAAATATTGATACCCAAATAGCGAAGGCGAAGACCGGTGTACTAGGTATCTTCACCGGTGAAGATTGTGAAGCCGATGGACTTGGTCAAATTCCTCATAGTCCCTTTCCGTCAACAAAGTTTGATATGAAGTTACATGGGCCCGGTGGCACGGTGGGTGATGACAGCTTTGCCGGGATAAATACCGTGTTGCCCACGGATAAAGGGCGCTATGTGGGTGAGGCAATTGCGATGGTAGTTGCTGAAACTAAAATGCAGGCGGCCGAAGCTGCGGAGTTCCTCGACATTGACTATGAGATCCTGCCATCCGTCACTAATACTAGGGCTGCCGCGGGAGAGAGTGCGTCAAAACTTTACAGTGAAATCCCGGATAACGTTTTTGTGGAAACATTTTTTGGAAATCAGGATGCCACTAACCGAGCTTTTGAAAAGGCCGACCACATAGTAAAGATGTCATTCGATATACCTAGGGTAACTGGCGTGCCAATGGAGCCTAGGTCTGCACTTGGCACCTATGATCCAAAAGAGGACAAATACACTATTTATGCCGGAAGCGGAGGTACCGTAAGACAAAAGCGGGAAATCGCCTCAGTATTGGGTGTTGAGAATAGTCAGGTGAGAGTTTACGCCCTTGATGTTGGCGGTAATTTTGGCACACGCAATAGGCTTTTTGTAGAGTTTCCGCTTGTTGCTTGGGCGTCAAAAAAGGTGGGCCGTCCCGTTAAACTGACTGTTGAGAGGTCTGAGTCATTTGTTAGTGACTATCAGGGGCGCGACCTCGTAGTTGACATGGAGCTAGCCCTAAATGCTGACGGTGTTTTCAAAGCTATAAGGTCGTCAAATATAAGTAATGTCGGTGCTAAATGTGTATCACTTTCCCCGCTTTCCAAGGGTTCAGGAATTATAACCGGGTCATATCGAATACCGGTTGCACACTTAAGGTCGCGAGCAACATTTTCCAACACCCCGCCGACCAACGCCTATCGTAGTTCGGGCAGACCAGAAATTATATATTGTGTAGAATGTCTGGTTGAAAAGACGGCGAGAGTTCTCGGATTTGATCCCGTTGAACTAAGGAGAAAGAACCTGATCCGAGACGAAGAAATGCCTTACACTAATGCAGTGGGCATGCAGTATGACAGCGGGAAATACCTAAAAAGCCTTAATATGGCGATCGAACTCAATGACTGGGATAGTTTCGATGCCCGAAAGGTGGAGGCTAGAAAGCGCGGAAAATTACTCGGTCGAGGCATTGCACATTATGTGGAGAGTTCCATTGGCACACCAGTTGAACAAGCTGAGCTGCATATCTGTCCTAAAAAAAACAGACTTGATTTAGTAATTGGAACCCAACCCAGTGGCCAGGGACACGAGACGAGTTTTGCTCAGGTGGCCTCCGAGTGGCTCGGGTTACCAATAGAGAAAGTCAATGTGATAGTGGGCGATACTGACGTCGTCAAGGTAGGGGGTGGTTCCCATTCGGGGCGTTCAATGCGAATGGCGGGGACGGTTATTGTAAAGGCATCAGAGGCCTTAATCGAAAAGGGAAAAAAAATAGCCGGGCATGTTTTTGAGGCCTCTCCGGAGGATATAGAATTTGATTATGGTGTATTTTCCGTTGTAGGAACGGATCGAAAACTTGATTGGTTTGGGCTTGCCGTTGAGGCAGATAAGTCGGGGTTGCCTGATGAGTTAAATGATGGTTTGTCTGTAGTGGAAGATAACGAGATGCATACCCCGGTATTTCCTAATGGCTGCCACATTTGTGAAATTGAAATCGATGAGGAAACGGGCGCCCCTCAAATTGTTCGTTATATCGCGATAGACGATGTAGGCAGGGCTATAAATCCATTGATAGTGGATGGACAAACTCATGGAGGCATTGTCCAAGGGGTTGGTCAGGCAATGTGGGAAGAATGTGTCTTTGATAATAATGGTCAACCTCTTAGCGGATCATTTATGGATTACGGGATGCCAAGGGCGGATCATTTTCCTTATTTTTTAACGGTTCTCAATGAAGTGCCATCTCCGACCAACCCTTTAGGCGTAAAAGCGGGGGGGGAGGGAGGAACTACACCGGCCCCAGCGGTCATTACCAATGCCGTCATTAACGCATTGCAGGACTATGAAGTAGAACACTTAAAAATGCCCCTGACACCCCTGAAGATTTGGCAGGCCATTCAGGGATATCAGAAGCTAAAAAGGAAAAGATAAATGGCATCCTCAAATATTAAAGTGATTGGTTTTCCGGGCACAGGATTGTTACCCCTTTTTGTCGGTATAGATAAGGGCTTCTTCGAGAAAAGCGGAGTTTCTGTTGCACTTGAACGTACCCCTAGTTCCATGTATCAGGCACAAAAACTAGTTAGTGGTGATTTCGACATTGCTTGCAGTGCTGTAGATAATTTTATCGCATACCAGGAAGGTGCAGGCGAGGTAGAACTCGACCGTGAACCTGATCTCTTTGTTTTTATGGGGTCAACGCAAATCGAGCTTTCTTTCGTGGTTGCTAAAGGAATAGAGTGTTTTGAAGACTTGAAAGGTAAATCCTTGGCAATGGATGCTTTAGCAACCGGGTTTGCTTTCGTTCTTTATCGTATGTTGGATAAAGCAGGGCTTAAACCTGCAGACTACGAATTAGTCTCAGTTGGAGCTACACCACATCGCTGGGAAGCCGTGCAAAAAGGAGTACATGCCGGCACGCTGTTGATAGAACCATTTACCGGTCAGGCACGGGCAAATGGCTATAAAATTCTTGAAAGTAGCTTGAAGACCTTCCAAAATTATCCTGGACAAATGTTTGGTGCAATGCGTGGTTGGGCAAATGAAAATCGTCCGGCAATGATTTCGTTTATTCATGGTTATCTCGATGCACTAGACTGGACCTTAGATCCGAATAATAAGGCAGAAGCGGCGAGCATTCTCAGTGCAAACATGCCACAAATGCCAGATAAAGCTGTTGCACCAGCTCTTGAAAAACTTTTAGTACCAGAAACCGGCCTAATTCCTATGGGAACAGTTGATATGAATGGTCTGAAGACGGTTCTCGAAATTCGTAGTCAGTATGCTCCCCAAGGAAAGACGCTTACTGACGTGGATAAATATCTCGACCTTAGCTTTTATAGGGAGGCTATTTCTACCCGTTAACATAAATAAAAAACCGCATAAATTACGGAGAATTTAATGACCTTTGATTATTCGAGAGTTTTTAGGTCTGGATTGCCGCCAGCGGAAAGCCGTTGGTCTGGTTTTCCCAAGTATAATTTTGTTGGCGGGCATAACGATGGAGCTAGTGTCCCTGTAGAAGATTTCATAAACGCATCTGCTAAGGTCCTTCAAAGAGAGGGAACCACATTAGCGACATACAGTTTAGAAAGTGGTTCCCAAGGATATTTTCCCCTAAGAGTTTTTCTTGCTGAATATCTCAATAAGACCAATGGTATGCAAGATTCAGCGGATAATATTTTGTTAGTTTCTGGCTCTTTACAAGCGCTGGATCTTGTTAATGATGTGCTGCTCTCAAAAGGTGATACTGTAATAATAGAAGAAGCAGCGTATCAGGGCGCTATTCAACGCATCAAACGCCTTGGCGTCAAAATTATTGGAGCCCCTCTTGATTCAGTTGGTATTCGGATGGATATTCTAAGCAATATACTTGATGAATTAAAAGGTGAAGGTGTTCAACCCAAGTATCTTTATACTGTTCCGACGGTTCAAAATCCAACCGGAACGGTAATGCCAGAAGAACGGCGATTGGAGTTTCTAAATTTATCTCGTAAATTTGAGGTTCCCATCTTTGAAGATGATTGTTATGCGGATCTGACTTTTGATGGCAGAAGACCAAGGGCTATTAGAGCTTTAGATGAAGATGGGCGCGTAATTTTTTGTGGTACGTTTTCCAAAACTATCGCCCCTGCTCTCCGGGTTGGTTACGTGGTAGCAGACTGGGAAATTCTCTCGCAGATGTTGGCTATGAAGCGGGATGGCGGATCTGGTGCATTGGAACAGATGGTTCTTGGAGAATATTGTCCCATGCATTTTGAACAGCATGTTATTAAGCTTCGAGACACTTTAAACGAAAAATGCCAAGTTATGTTGGAGACAATTGAAGCAGAATTTGGAACTTCTGCAGATGTTAGAAAACCAGCAGGCGGTATTTTTTTATGGGTTCAACTACCTGATAGTGTTGACACAACGAAATTATTTGAGGTTGCTATTGCAGAAGGTGTAGGGATTAATCCGGGAGCAGAATGGGTTGTAGATGCTGAAACCGGTAAAAATAAGATGCGACTTTGCTTTGGTCTTCCTTCCAAAATTCAAATTCGGGAGGGTGTGGCTGCCCTTGCTGACATTTGCCATCGTGAGTTTGGATTGCCGGAACGGGGTTCAAACCTTCCCCGCTAGAAATTTTTACCCCTAGCTTTTTTCCGTTCCATCTCTTCAACTTCAGCTGCAGTCTTTCCCCAAGTCGGAGGATTTTTCATATACTCCTCTTCCTCTGGTGTATTCTTCCGCCCCAACACCTCATTGCGATGTGGAAATCGACCAAACTGTTTGATGGTATCATAGTGTCCTTGGGCAGATTTTATTGACTCATTCTCTGCCACTGTCTTGTATAGCGGTAACGCGATTTCATGGTCGGCAAGTATTTCACTATGTTCGAGTGGCAAATACATAAAAATACGTGGCCATTTACTCCACCCTTTATCAAACCCATTATCAAGAGCATACTTGGTCATTTGACGGGCCTTAAGGTCGGCAGAAAATGCGCGTGGGGTGCCACGATAAATATTACGTGGGAACTGATCTAGACAAATAATTAATGCCAAGCAATCAACTCCGGTAGCCTTCAAGTGATCAAAATCACCAGTGCATGCTTTCTCGTGTATTTCGGTGTAATTTTCAATCAATGCCTTGTCAAAATCAGGCGTAGAACGGAACCATATTTGTCGCTTTTCTATTGCAGAGCTCATATCGGTTGTGCCAAACCAGAAAAGCAGTATATCTTCGGTTAACGCGTCCATCATTAAGCTCCTTATGCTCGACCGAGGGGTAAAGGCGAGGTGTCGTTCAAAGCTATTTGTTCCTGAATTAGTCTTTCAAATAAAGACATTTTTATATCCCGGTAGTCTTGTTTATCCCACAGGTTTTTTAGCTCCCCTGGGTCATTATTAAGGTCATACAGTTCGCCCCAATCATGCCCATGGTAAACGGAGAGGCGCCATTGTTGGGTTATTAATGTGCGAGCCTTTGGATCCTGTCCGAGTACTGGTAAAATTCGTTGATTATCGTCTTCTATCAAAATTGCGTCACGAGGTCCTGGAGATTGAGGATTGTCTGCGACTGACAAAAGGCTTTGCCCCTGCAGACCATTGTAAGGAAGAACTTTTGCTCTATCCAGAACGGTAGCAGATATATCAATTGTACCAGAGAGCACCTCCGTTTCAGCGCCGGCAACATCGCTCTCTGGATCAGACCAGAGAAAAGCCACCCGGACTAATTCTCGATAGTGCGCCGGACCTTTGCGCAGTAGGCAATGATCCCCAAGGTGATCACCGTGATCGCTAGTAAACATAACAATTGTATTGTCCTCTAAACCATTGGATTTTAAAGCAGACAATATTTTACCAACACCATCATCAATCATTGAAATCATTCCACAAGTTAACGCCCGTGCCTCTAAGGCCTCCCGCAAATTAATACCGTAAGACATAACTCCGTCTTCCGGGGCTAAACCTTCATCGCGACGATCGAGTAAGGCCTTAACATGCGGCGGTGCTTCCCAGTCATTAACATTATATGCTTCGGGAACGTCCATCTGTTCTGGCTTGTACATGTCCCAATACTTTCCGGGTGGCGTGAACGGATGATGGGGGTCTGGGAAGGAAGCTACGAGATAAAAGGGCCGGTTCCTCTTAGATTTAGCATATTCTCGAATATATTTATGAGCATGATCAGCAATCCAGGCGGTTGGGTAAAGCTTCTCGGGTACCTTGGTTCGCCAAGCTTGAAGAACAGAATAATGGTGTTCTAATCCATTTTTGGCACCAATGAGTTCGTCAGCATCTTTTCTCTGGCTCTTGAGCCACCAGTAATAGTCTCCACCGCACTCATCACCATGTCCGAAACATAAATCTACATGCTCATAGCCGTAAAATGGAAGTTCTAAGCTCGCATCAGGGTTATCCCAAAAATCGGGTCGTTCCTGATTATATTTGCCGTCCATAAAAGTGCTTTTCAACGCCTCTCTTAATTCTGCAGCGGGCACTACGTAGCCATCCCTTACTTCTTTATTAGAGTTTATTGGTGGATGGGAAGTAAAATTTTGGAGATGGCTTTTACCTATAAGCCCTGTTTGGTAGCCGGCATTTCTGAGCATCTCCACAAAGGTGTTAGACGAAAGAGGTAAGGGTATGCCATTTTGACGTACACCATGGGCCGAAGGGGTGCGACCAGTCATTAGTGTTGCTCGGTTTGGCATGCAAGCAGGATTAGAAACATAAAATCGGTTAAACTGGACACCGGATCTTGCAATTGAATCAATATGAGGTGTCTTGAGTATGGCATGTCCAGCACATCCTAAATAATCAGCCCGATGCTGGTCTGTAATGATGAGAACAAAATTAGGTCTTTTTTTCATTTTTTTAATCATTCAACAGACTTTAATCTTGATTTTCCTCATAACATAATGTCATTCGATGTTTAAATAAACTGTGGGTATTTCTATTAAGTTTTTTTCTATATTCTGTGTACCAAATACCAGTTTAAGTAAAGAGGAGTGAAAGATGGGATCGATTGATGCTGACGCGCATGTAGTTGAGTGTGAGGCGACATTTGATTTTTTAGAACCAGAATATGAGCGATATCGCCCACTTGTTGTCCAATCCAAAGATAATAGATCTATTTCAAGTCAGGTAGGCGTACATCAACGAGAGTTTTGGTACCTCGATAACAGAATGTTACCTAAGGAAGGTAATGTGGGTGCTGATACAGCGAAGACCTCTCGAGAAATGGAGGATATCTCCGGTCGTTTGAAACACATGGATGAGTTAGGCATTGATGTACAGGTCTTGTATCCCACGGTATTTTTAAGGCCCTGGACACAGACGCCGCAAGTTGAATATGCCCTTATCCGTTCATATAACCGATGGCTTGTCAGTATATGGAAGCAGGCACCTGATCGACTAAAATGGGTAGTGATGCCTCATCTTTTAAATGTGGATAAATGTCGTGAAGAATTGGAATTTGGCAAAACCAACGGAGCATGCGGTGTTTATATGCATGGGATTGAGCATGATACACCACTTTTTTCAGAAAAATTTTTTAAACTTTATGAAATGGCGGAAGAGTTGGATCTGCCCATTTGTTTTCATGCAGGAAATAATAGCTTTCTATTAGAAAACATGTATCGTGAAGACAGCGGTTTTGCGAAAGCAAAATTACCCCTGGTAGCCACATTTCATCAATTGTTGTTTAAGGGTATCCCCGCAATGTTCCCAAACCTTCGTTGGGCTTTTGTTGAGGTCAGTGCACAATGGATACCTTATGCGTTGAATGATCTTGGTCTTCGGTTAGCGCGCCGTGGTGAAGATATCTCCAAATCGATTATGGCGGATAACAATATTTGGGTGNCATGCCAGGTGACAGATGACCTAGACTATATATTGCAATATGCTGGAGAGACGCAATTGGTTGTAGGAACAGATTACGGTCACGCCGATACTTCGACAGAGATTGAGGCGCTTCGGAAGTTAAGCTCCGATGGCAAGGTATCCCCAGATGTTGCNGCTAANATTTTAGAGGACAACGCGCGCNCACTTTATGGCTTGTGATTAAAGTTCTTTTAAGTCATTTAGATGGAAATACNGGGNTNCGGTAAGTGGTTNCCNNNATTATTATTNACTTGGGTTTGAATTTNNATGTTCAAAAAATNTATNGCAGCCATAGTCGCANTTGCGGCNNTTTCATTCACAATNGGTGTATTTGCAGCAGAGGGGATTAAGAGNGTGAAAATAACTACNAATCTAGGAATAATTGAAGCAGAGCTGTCGGCTAAGGAAGCGCCAGGTACAGTTGANAATTTTATAAATTACGCTAAGAGTGGTTTTTATNACGGAACAATATTTCACCGNGTAATCGAGGGTTTTATGATCCAAGGNGGNGGNTTTGAAACAGGTCTGAATAAAAAAGATACCAAAGATCCTATTCANAACGAGGCNGATAATGGNTTGCANAATTTGGTTGGCACNNTAGCGATGGCTAGAACNAATGATCCNCATTCTGCGACGGNACAATTCTTTATAAATACTGCTGATAATCANTTTCTTAATCANACGGATAAAAGTNCTAGNGGCTGGGGNTANGCGGTATTTGGAAAGGTTATTTCCGGTATGGAAGTTGTTCGTCAGATTGANGGGGNNCAAACCGGGCAACGTGATGGTATGGGCGATGTNCCTCTTNAGGACGTNGTTATCCAAAAAATAGAAATCNAATAGNTTATNAANTTTTGANNANAANTTTTTATTGNAGGCGCGGGGGTATTTTTATCCGTTGTGGTAAATTAGTTCCNCGACCCTCCGAACGCGCTCGCTTGTAAATATCAATAGCAAGTGAAAGATCAGAAAGACCCATCCCCATAGCTTTAAACAAAGTTATATCNGCATCTNANGGTCGCTTTATATCTTTNNTTANTANNTCAGATANAGAGTGAATNTTAGACCATGAAGTTTTATTTTCTNCATAATGNTTGATGAATTCCGATGACATTTCTNTTATTGTTTTAAGGTTGTCCACCGCTATNANATCTGCTCTNTCNAAAACGTCATCGGTAAATTCGNTNCTTGCTGGAACAATNGCTCCCATAGCATTCANGTGTGNCCCTCTAGAAAGCATATCAGCAGTTAAAAACGGTTNCGTTGCGTTGGTGANAANTGTAACGATGGGGGCATTAATTACTGTCTCTTCTAGGGTATTACAGGCGGTAACTNCAAAATCAAACTCATTACGAACCGCTTGAGCAAAGGCATTGCGATTTTCCGGGTTTCGGCTAAACACTCGCAATTNTTTAAGNGGTCGAACGGCGTGGCACGCAGCTACTTGGGGAAGGGCTTGCTTTCCCGAACCAACAATGNCCATCTCGTNTGCCTCTTTGGNGGCTAGTCGTTTGGTNCCTATTCCGGTCATGGCTGCAGTTCGCATTTGTCCAAGTGCAGTGGCTTCAATTACGGCGAGGTGTGCGCCNTTCTCCATTGAAAAAAGNTCAACTATAGTCTNGGACTTACCTTGAACATTTATCCAATTTTTAAAGCCGCAAATTCCTTCNCCACTAACAGATGAACCCAGTACATGCATGGCGTCATTTTTNGCCACCATAAGNTGTCCTTTTGGCATGTTCTGAGCCTCACCAGCGGCTTCGAGAGGCAGAATCTTCTCAAGTGCGGCAATTGCATCAGGAAGACTAACCATTGAGGTCACGTCTTCCTCAGTAATCCAAAGGGGTGCAACGGTCATTTTTGGATTATACCGTCTTTTTAGGCAGTTAATTGATACGGAATTTGCTCGGGACCTGATCCCTCGTAATATTCGCCTGTATCTCGATTATAGCGTCCTTGCATTACCTCGCCAACAAGAACACGACTTCGAAGAATTACCGCTACCGACCTGACTTTGCTTCCTTGTTCCGCATGAATGTCATAGGGAGGAACCAAGTCCGCTTTGCCTGCTTCACCCTTAGTGTCACTGACTAATTCGACTTTGACATACCCATCTTCCTTACGCGACTCAACCGCTCTAAAGCGCTCGAGAGACTCAGTACCATCGAGAAGCCCATATAGAACCCATCCGTCGGCGTGATCATGGACACTTCCGGTGCGTCCGGGCACTCGGACCACTCCATTAATCACAAAACCATAATTGGGGTCGGTATAGAATAGCAAATTCTTTCGTCCCTCCGTTGATGGCCAGTTTTTACAATGTTCACGCAAGGCGGGGTCTACTAGGAGTTCATTTTCCATCAATAAGTGGGCTCGTTTCATTCGGTCGCCATCATCAGTGTTTTCCGACCAAATTTTACGTAAATCGTTTACAAACTTTTTGAATGCTGGAAGTGTATTTTTATCCATTAAAATACCCTTTATCATTTAATTCGATACCCCAAAAATAACATGTGAAACTTAAAGTCACAATGTCTCCACCCTTTCCAAATATTTTTTGAGAAGTTAAAAAATAACTAATGCAGGGAGAAAAACATGGATTTAGGTATATCAGGGCGTAATGCCCTAATAACAGGTGGTAGCAAAGGTATTGGTCGCGCCTGTGCGGAGGCGTTAGCTATTGAAGGAGTTAATATAGCAATTGTGGCTCGGGACCCTAAGTCCTTGGAATCTGCGGCGGCGGAAATGTCATCCAATCTTAAAGGCCATATTGTCCCAATAACAGGCAATCTCACAAAAGGAGCAGAAATAGAAAGGGTCTTCGCAGAAGCTGAAGAAGCTTTGGGGCAAATCGACATACTAGTAAATAATGCCGGTTCAGCTCCTTTAGGGAGAATTCGGGATATTACAGATGCAACTTGGCAGGAATGTTTTGACTTAAAGTTGATGGGTTATGTGCGATGCTCCCGTGCTGTAATGACCGGTATGTGCAAACGGAAATGGGGACGAATTATAAATATAATCGGGCGTGGCGGCCATTTTCCAACCGCTAAATATATAGCCGGGGGGGCAATAAATGCTGCAATTTTAAATATTACTCAGGCGCTTGCTGAGGAATGCGGACCGTACAATGTTCTGGTCAATGGCGTTAACCCGGCCGCGACCGCGACTGAAAGGTGGAACACACTTGTCAAACAGCGTATGAAAATTACCGGGCAAACGGAGAGAGAAATTAGAGAAGAATCTGCTAAAAATGTGCCTCTAGGGCGCATCGGGTTGCCGGAGGATATTGCTAATATGGTTACATATCTTTGCTCAGAAAAAGCAGGATTTGTTAATGGCTCTTTGGTAGACGTTGATGGGGGAGTCAGCAGAGCACTGTAATTAAAAAGCGACGCAGAAATTTTAATAAGACTNAACCCGGGACTTTNTGTTTTTTTTAGGGGCCATGACCTATAGANAGCGGGCTNGAATCTGAAAGATCCATCATGCGNCGTGATAGGAGTTCCAGAATTTCGGCCTGAACGTTTCGGTATTCAGTATCATTCCATAAGTTGTCAAACTCATTTGGATCATTTTTGAGATTATAAAGTTCNCCCCAGTTNGTGTCAGAGTAAAGTGTTAAACGCCAATCTTCTGTAACGAGTGTGCGGGCTCGAAAATTCGGCTNAAAACCCATATAACCCCGTCTTTGGCTTTCTTCGATTACGATAGAATCGTGGCCAGGGGCACCGGTTGCAATTNTTCCNAGAGANAGACCTTGCANTCCATTGAAATCCTGAATACCGGCGCGATCAAGAAATGAGCTAGCCATGTCAATTGTACCGGTCAAAGCCGAAGANNTNTTTTTCTCNGTCTTTGTTTTTGGATCAAACCATATACAAGGTACCCTAATGAGGCCTTGGTAGTGGATGGCNGCCTTTAGCAGTAATTGATGGTCNCCCATGAAGTCCCCGTGATCAGTAGTGAAGATTACGACAGTATTATCGGCTTGGCCAAACGCGTCCAGCGCAGCGAGGACTCGGCCAATGGCATCATCAATCATACTAATAGATCCGTAGTTAAGCGCAATGGCTTCGCGGGCCTCCTCTTGGGTACAGCCAAATCCCCGCTGTCCATTTTTGTTGGCTTTACCCTCGTCACGTTCTTTGTGTAAGGCAGCAACATTAGGCGGTAATTTTTCCATCGGGTGAAAAAAAGCCTCCGGAATTGGTATATCTGCAGGGTCATACATATCGAAATATTTTCCGGGAGGAGTAAAGGGGTGGTGGGGATCCGGGAAAGAACATTGTACAAAGAATGGGTGTTTTTTATTTTTGTCACCCTGCTCTTTAAGAAATTCTATAGTTTTTTCAGCTACAAAGGTAGTGGGGTAAAGTTCTTCCGGTATCGCGGTTCGCCATGCTTGCGGTGCGCTCAGTTTGCGGTTGCTCGGAATGGCATTACCAGGCCCTCTTAATGAATCTGGTTTTGGATGTCTTTCGGCGAGCCATTGAGAGTAGTGTCCGGTAACTCGATCACTGTGGCCGATGGCCAATGCGACTTTTTCAAAGCCATAAAAAGGTAATTCGGGTTCGAAGTTTGGATTGTCTTTCCAAGTTGGCGGCAGCTCCTGCTCATAATTCCCATCGTTCCAAATATTTCGTGTAGCTTCGGCAAGAACTGCAGGGGGCTGGAATTTTTCTGGATCTGGTACAGGAAGCCCCACCTCGACGGCGTTAGCAGAAATACACTGTAAATGACTTTTGCCAAACAAAGCGGTGCGATATCCGGCAGATTGCAATAAATGAGTAAAGGTTGTTGCATTAAGTGACAACGGAATCCCATTTTGCCGAACGCCATGAAGCGAGGGCATTCGCCCAGTCATTAGGGTGGCACGGTTGGGCATACAGATCGGGCATGAAACATAAAATCTTTCAAATTTTGTACCTCTTGCGGCGATGTCGTCAATATTTGGGGTTTGCACGATTTTATTGCCGTAACAACCTAGATGATCCGCTCGATGTTGATCGGTGATGAACAATAAGAAATTAGGTCGATCTGACATGACTAGCTTTCTCCTTTAGGTTCATTTATGAACCAAATCCGATTTCCTTGAAGAACTCGGTTACTATTTTAGCTGCAGCATTGGGTTTTTCTATTTGTACCATATGAGTAGCACCCGGTATTGCTTCATAGGGGTGACCAAACTCTTCATGTAGAGCTCGATTTACGAGGCCGGGAGATCTTGCATTCGGATCATCTGGATCGCTTGCAATAACTTTTAATGGTCCCTTTAAGGTTCCAAACCCCGGACATAAATCAAGTTCTGAATTTGTTTTATAAACTTGAGCTTCACCTTCAGGTGGACAGCATAACACCCAATCTCGACTTTCGGTGTCTTCACGGAGAATTGATTTCGCCATTAGCTCGTGGGACCCGCTTACCCACCTGCTGAGGCTCTTTGATTTGGAAAACTGAGTAGCTAATGTTTCTGGATCGGGGAATCGTTCCGGGCGATTCTTAGACCAGTCAGAAAGCATCAATTCAAAATTTTTAGCAATTACATTCAATGGGTGGCCGATACTAGGAACTAAGGGCGGATCGAAAAGTATCAGAGCATCCCAACGCCATCCATTTGAAAGGGCGTGCCAAATGGATGTGACAGCTGAAATTGAATGAAATAATCCTGCGGTAGTTTTTTGACCAAAAATCTCTTGGATATTATCTAATATCGCTTCAAGGTCACTCACAAAATAGGAAACGTCATGATGTCTTATGTTATCGTGCCGGGGGTTTTGTCCATGGTTTCTCTGATCATACAAGATTAGTTCGTAATCCTGTAAAAGAAGTTTCCAGAAAGGAAAATAGGCGTCAGTTGCAAAACCGTTTCCATGAGCAAGAATCAACCTCGGACCTTCTAGGTTTCCATGTTGCCGAAGCCGAATAACGGCACTGTCAATCATTGTAATGTCGATCGTCTTTAAAGGTGAAGGTAATACAAAATTTTTCATATTTTCGGGATACTCTATTCGTTTAGGATAGTTGAAATGGCGAACTTCTCGATAATCACAATCGTCCTATGCCAGAGAAATTTTTATGAATTTATATGTCACAATATTAAATAACTGTGCAAACTTCATCAAATTCAAACCGTGGTAATTTTTGAAATAATCCGGATGTGTCACCGTAACCGATGTTACAAAGAAAGTTAGATTTTATTGTGGTGCCAGAAAAAAATTCTTTGTCGACAGCTTCATAGTTGTATCCCGACATTGCACCAATATCCATGCCCATTGCCCTCGCCCCTAGCATGAGGTAAGCACCTTGGAGTGTGCTGTTGCGAAATGCGTTAGTTTCAGCGTGTTTAGCGTTATCACGATATTGTGCACCCATGTCTCTATGAGGAAAAAGGCGTGGAAGGTGTTCCCAAAACATTAAATCATAACCAATTATAACGCATACGGGTGCTGCCTCTATTTTGCTAATATTGCCGGGATTAACACATGGTGTAAGACGCGCCTTCGATTCCATCGAACGACAAAATATAAATCGCGCCGGTAAGCAGTTACCGCTAGTGGCGCCGTTGATGGTAAGTTCATGTAGTAATTTAATTTGTTCATCAGTCACTGGGCGATCAGTCCAGGCGTTATGTGTCCGGGCCTCACGAAACAACAGGTCGATAGAATCTTTACTTAAAGAGCTGATCCGTTTTCTTAACGCTTCCACGGTTTGAATAGCTTCCTCTGCGGCGTCCATTTTTACATTCTCCAGTTAAATTATTTACATTTTCTAATGTTTTGTCTTTCATGTTAAGTCTTTTGCTTCAAGGCTGGGTAACTTTTGGGACGAATCGACCATACAACCCTAGTCCGAATAGCAATATAAGGAGGCCGGCGCCTATGATGAAAAAACTCTCCTCACGCCCATAGTAGTCGGAAACGAAGCCAATAATTGGCGGAAGAATAACTCCCCCTAACCGGTTCATGGTTTGTCGCAACCCAACAACGGTCCCTTGCTGTTTACGGGTAACAGAGATAGCTTGGATCGAAAACAGTATTGGCTGTGAAACGCCTTGTGTTACTCCGCGGAAAACTTGGCCAATAAAAAGCAGAACGAAGATACTCCAAACCGTTGTCCCGATTCCTCCTATCAGCGGCGTAGCACTAACCAGCGTGACCGTAACAAAGGTAGTGAGAATGAGCACCCTGACCGGGTCGAAACGCTTCATTATTCGGCCCGAGTACCAGGAGCCAATTGCACCGGCTAATTCAATTGCTGCAAATAGAAGCCCTATCTTGGTTGCCGTCAGGCCTGCATCCTGTGCGTAGGTGACATAAATTGTAGTTTGGACCCCATAAGTAGAATTTCTGACTAACATAGCGATTGCGGTAAACGCGACCGCAGGAATAGCCATTAATGCAAACGTAGCTGTGTAATCCGATAATTTTGGCATAATGTCGGCGAGTTTAAGATTGTTTACCCTTATACTCCTCTCGCTTGGGGGGTTGGGTTCTGGGACCCTCCATAGTGTGTAAAAAGCAATTATGGCCCAGAGTGTGCCAAATCCGTAAGCGAGCCATGCACCGCCTAAATCAAATAAAAATCCAGCAAAAATTGGTGCGATAGTGGTGCCAATTCGGGCGAATGTACTGAAACGGCCAATATACTCAGCGTCTCCCTCGGCAATTCTTGCAATAAGCGTCTGCGCTCCGGACCAACCAAGAGAAATTGCAAAACCACTTAAGACTTGAAGTAAGAAGAGGGACCAGAAGGCTGAGAGTAGTGGAAAAATTGGTCCGCATAAAATAACTGAACCGGTAAAGATCAATGTGATCCTGCGTGTTCCATATCGATCCATCAATGCTCCACCATGGATTGATAAAAAAAGTGATAGAAGGGATCGGGCGCCTACAAGAGTCCCTATTTGCCCGTCGGACATTCCCAATGTGTCCTTAGCAAATATTGGGATAAGCAAAACAAAGATATCAATTAGTGCCATGCTGAAAATGCCAAAAGCATATACAGCGTGAAGGTCTTTTTTTCTTGGGCGAGTGGGGTTTTTGTTTTTCAAGGCGGGAGACTGCAAAAGATTATAAAAGTATGAAAGTTTAATTAAAAATGGGTAAATACCATTTTAAGATAATTACGAGTGTGGAGCGGCAGAAATATTTGCATTGTTACATCTTTAAGTTTTTCTTACCCGAATCTCTATCGAGGTTTAAGCAGATTTAAGGAAATCATCTATAAAATTTATCAGCAGCTTCCTCCGATACATAACCCTCCGCAATATCATCTGCTAATGACTGGCGATCACGTTCTTTGGGGTTACCATAACCACCTCCTCCTGGTCCGTTTACCTGAAATATAGTGCCCTCTGATAATAACATACGAGCCGAAGATGGCATAATTTTCTCGTCTTTCGTACCAGGGTTTACGATAAATCGGCTAGGCCCCCCTGGTTGGCCTCCTTTCAACCCAGCTGGTGGTTCGATTGACCGGTCAGCTCGATAAACAATCTCTCCAGGCTCCAGCATTTCATATTCACGCAGGAAATTAAGGCCACCTCTGAACTTACCTGCACCGCCGGAATCTATATTTAAATTAAATTTCCGAATTCTACAGGGAAATTCAGTTTCGATGATTTCAACTGGAGCCGCAAAAAGATTTGCTAACATGACGCTCGCACCTGAGGCCCCATCGGCTCCGCTACCAGCTCCATACGCTGATCCAAATATTTCGTATTGGTTACCACGTTTTGGTTTTGTGTCACCTTTCCATGAAACAATTATTGAGCCTCCGCTACCTCCTGAGTGGGCGATCGCTCTACCAGGTAGAAGTGGATCCATAGCCTCGAGGATTATGTCACAAAGCTTTAAACAGCATTTCATATAGCTTGAACAGGGACGGGGTGGTTCCGCACTAACTACACTCTTTTCTTTAAATTTAAGGGTAACAAAGTCACGAATGCCGTCGCTGTAACGAAGTTCTGGGTCTATCAATCCGATAAGGCAGTAAAAAACGCATGCCTCCACCATTGCGATCCTTAAGTTTACAGGCCCCTCCGTTTGCGGGTCGCACTCCGTAAAATCGAAATCTATACCTCCATCAGTTATGCTTATCTTTACATGGAGTTTTACCTTCGTTGTTTCGTCTACGCCGTCATGGTCGAGGTATCCTGTAGCTTCTGCAATACCATCAGGTATTTTTTTCAGGGCGGCACGGAACTCTTCCCCTGAAGCTACAACCATTGAGTCCATAGATTCTAAAACAGTTTCAACGCCAAATCGTTCACACATATCATGAATTTGCTTTCGCCCGATCCGAGTAACGCCGATCTGCCCAGAAATATCTCCAAGCACAACGTATGGTGCACGGGTATTGGCAGCTATAAGTCTGATAATTTCGTCGATTGGCTTTCCTGCCCGATGTATTCTAATTGGTGGAAGCATCATTCCTTCTTGAAATAGCTCGGTTGCTGACCCGTAAGTGCTTCCGGGAACAGTCCCACCTACATCAGCCTTGTGGGCTATCGTCGCTGCAAACGCTACCAAAGTACCTTTATAAAAAATAGGGGAGATGAAACCCATATCTGAAGCATGAGGCATGTTAGCCTCGTAGGGATGATTGCTCACGAAAACATCACCATCGACAAGATTTTCTAAGCCATAAACTTCGATGATTTTCTGGACCAGATGAAAATAAACGGGTGAGTGAAAAAACATCCATGGTGAGATCAATAGGCGGCCCCTGGGGTCAACAATTACGCAACTAAAGTCGCGGCTCTCACGCACGATTGTGGAGTAGCCGGATCGATAGAAATGATAATCCATTTCCTCCATTAAACTGGTTATTCTATTACGGAGAAGTTCTACGGTAATCGGGTCAGTAGCCATATTAATCTTGCCTTTCTCCTATAATATTCCCAAAGTCATCTGTTCTCGCCTTCCACCCTTGGGGTAAGACCGTAGTTGAATCGAACTGTTCAATAATTGCAGGACCTTTAATAATGGAGGAATTAAGTTGAACCCGATTATAAACAGGAGCGGTATAAAATTCTCGGCCATTGAAGGTCACTGACCGAGTATTTTCTGGTGTCGAAATTTCATCTCTTAAAACCTGGTATATAGGCTTTTGTTTAGTAACAGGTACCTGCAGTCTTACCCGATAGCTGACAACCTCAATCTCTTGATCTCTAGCAGAGTGCCCGTGAAGATTGTGATGAAGTGTATGAAATCTGTCCTGGACTTTCGCTATTACTTCTTGGGTAATGGAAGTATTGTACAGTCCTTTTAAAGTTGTCTTAATTTCATACCCTTGTCCGGCATAACGCAAATCTATGTCACGGATAAATTCATATGGTTGGGCGGATAGGCCCTCATTTTTCAGATCATTGATCGCTTGGTTTTCAAGTTCCTCAAAAAAATATTCAGCACGAGCCGGGTCTAGTTTAGAAAGTATATTAATATCTGAGCGAATATAGTCATGAACTACATCGCTGCATAAGAGGCCTAGGGCAGAGAAAGCACCTGGGTTTGGTGGAATAAGTATACGTGGAATATGAAGTTCTTCTGCAACCATAGCGGCGTGTACTGGCCCTGCGCCGCCAAACGGCACGAGAGTGAGGGTGGTGAGATCAATCACTTTTTTAGCAGCCTGAACACGTATTTCATCTGCCATGCGGGCATTAATTAGTCTTACAATCCCTGCCGCTGCTTCTTCAACTGATAGTCCCATGGGGCCAGAAAAAGTTTTTCTGATAGCATGTTGAGCGCGTTTCTTATCCAAATCAGTATTTCCACCAAGTAAAAAGCTAGGGTTTAGGAAGCCACAAATAAGGTCAGCATCCGTAACGGTCGGGTGTTCGCCACTCTTTCCATAACAAACCGGACCAGGGTCGGCACCCGCACTATCTGGCCCAACACTCATAAAGTTAGCTGAGGTTAATCGGGCAATGGTGCCGCCCCCCGCGGAGATAGTGCTTATATCGAAGGCGGGAACATCTAGCCTCCGCTCGGCAATCATTCCTTCGGTCATCTCTATGGGTTTGCTATCCTGAATAAAGGCTATATCGCAACTAGTACCCCCCATATCCATCGTCACGACATGCTTCCAGCCCTGTTGTTCTCCAAGCAAATGGCTTGTTGCTTGCACTCCCGCAGCGGGCCCAGATAACAACGTTTGAACTGTGCGACCCCCAACCCCAGTTTGATCTAGAGGCATCACGCCACCATTTGATTGCATTAGAAAACATTTTGGAGTTGTAATTCCTAGCTTTTTAATGCCTAGATCAAGATCTCTAGAGTATCGGGTAAGGCATGGTTCAAGATAGGCATTGAGCATTGTCGTCGACATTCGTGGCCATTCTCTTATGCGTGGGAGTACTTCCGAGGATAGGGAGACGTATGCTTCAGGAAATTCTTGCTTTATAATCTCGGCCGTGCATTTTTCATGCTCCGGATTCATAAAAGAAAAAATGTAACATACAGCAAAAGAGGTTGCGCCTTTCAACCTCAGATATTGGACGGCATTCCGGATTTCATTTTTGTCCAATTCTTCAATTTCAGTTCCAGACTCGTCAATCCTTCCTCCTATCTCTCTAGTCATTTTTTGAGACACCAAAGGCGTCGGTCGTTTAAATTTTAATTCGAACTGGTTACTTTCTCTAGCTTGGCTTTGCACTATCTGAATTGCCCTAAACCCCTTTGTTATGAGCATCCCTAAAGTAGCACCTTTCATTTCCAGAAGGGTATTGGTCGTTACTGTTGTGCCGTGGCTGAAAAAATCTATTGAATTCGGTTCAATACCATTATCTAAAAAACGTTGGATGCCCTCGAGAACTGCAAGTGAGGGGTTTGCAGGTGTGGATTGTACTTTTTCGATCAGAATCTCTCTAGTATTCAAATTAGAAAGCACTAAATCGGTGTGTGTGCCCCCTATATCGACACCCAGTCTATACTTTGCCAAGGAAGCGTTCTCCATGATGTAACTCAAAATATGCTATTGAAGTAAATCTTTGCTGATCCAGCTGCCTACAGCGGTGAGCGCCTCGTCACAATGAACTCGGCCCATTATTTGCATACCAAGAGGCATGTCCTCTACCGCGAGTACGGGCAGGGAAATGGCCGGCATACCGATGATGGAAGAGGCCTCATTAAAAATTGCACTACCTTGATCTTTTCCTATTGGTCCGGGTCCCGGTGAAGATAGTGTAATCATGGCATCACATCGTCGAGCAATCGCGTCATGCATCTCACGCCAGTAAACTCTGCGTGCGAGTGCCGAACGATATTCAGCTTGAGTGAGGCCGGCTCCTTCTTGGATTCCCGCTTTTAAGCGAGGCGGTATTTTATCGGAGTCATAATCTAGGTATTGATACATCGGAAAGCGCATTTCAAACCGATAAAGTTGTCTCCAAAGTTCGGGCGAGTGAGCAGTTTCCGTCTCGTATGCTTCAATCGCCGGATCATCATTCCGAGTATAAATTTCACAACCTGCATCAGACAACTTGCTCACAGCGCAATTGAAAGCCTCTTTACTGGCATCATCTGTCTCATTCCACCCAGCCGTCTCTAAAACTATTAGACGTTCTGGTTTTTTCGATATTGGGGGCAAAGAACCACCATAAAGACCGGGATGTCCCGGGTCTCCGCCGGCAGTACTGGAAATGTATCTTGCCATTATCCACATATCTTCGATAGATCCAGCCAAAATACCAAGGTGGTCCATAGTCTCCGCTGCAGAAAATCCACCCTGACGATTCAGGGCTCCAAATGTCGCTTTGAGACCGTAATTTCCGCAAAAACTTGCAGGACGGATAGTAGAACCTCTAGCATGGGTTCCAAGGCCGCCCGGTATCATACCTGCGCCAACCGCCGCACATGTTCCACTTGATGAACCACCGGGAGTGCGCTGTAAATCATAAGGATTGCGTGTCATCGAAGGATCACCACCACCAAGAGTGACCGTTACAGTCTTGCCGAGCAGTACGGCGCCGCCTTGACGTAGAAAATATACTGAAGCAGCATCTCGAATGGGTTGATTACCTTTAAACAATTCACAATTGTATTCCGTCGGCATATCAAAGGTTTCTATAAGGTCTTTAATTCCTATGGGCATGCCGTCAATCAATGAGAGCGGTTTACCGTCAGCATAGCGTTTTGTTGACAGGTCTGCCATTTGTCGGGCCTTGTCAGTATTAAGATAGGCCCAGGCTTTAACGTCATCATTGCACCCCTCAATGACTTCTAGACAGCGCTCAAGATAATCACGTGGAGTGTCTTGTCCAACGAAGAATTTTTCTCGTTGATCATTGAAACTTCGTAATTTAGGGGCCTGCGGTTTATACTTACCAACACCAGAGGCGGGTTGTACTGCCATTTTTCTTCTCCCAAATATGTTTTTTACCGCGGTTACCATTCCAATTGGAAAGGTATCGCGTTTAAAATATGCAGGGACATTACAAGAGAAAGAATGGGAGGCAAAGACATGGCACTAAGTTTAAAGGGGAAGACGGCGCTAATTACTGGTTCAGGTGGTGGAATGGGTCGTAGCCACGCAAATATTATGTCCAAGCGTGGTGCCGATGTGATTGTCCATGATATCAAGGAAGATGGCGCTAAAGAAACTGCAGATATGGTTCGTGCAAACGGCCAAAAAGCTTCAGTGCTAATTGCAGATGTTTTAGATGTGAAGGATTTCACCAGCAAAATAAAGGCGGCGGAAGTAGATCATGGCAAGATAGACATTCTGGTAAATAATGCAGGCGTTAGTGGTAATAAGCTTATGATGGAAGAAATTGATGAGAAAACTTACGATCAAATGTTTGATATTCAAGTGAAGGCGTCTTTCTTTGCAACCCAGGCTGTGCTTCGAGGAATGAAAGAGAGAAAATATGGCAGTGTTATTATGATTTCTTCTATCTATGCTATGGGAGGTAGCGATTTTGCTTCACACTATTCCGCAGCTAAGGCTGCATTATCTGGGTTTACAAAAGCGTGGGCGCGAGAATTTGCAGCGGAAAAAATTCGTGTAAATGCCGTTGCCCCGGGCTTTATTTTGACAGGTATGACCCAAGGTAGTAACACACCGGAAATGATTGAAGAACGTGGTAAAAATATGCCTCTTGGTCGTTTGACAACACCAAAAGATATCTCCTATGCCGTAGCATGGCTCGCCTCAGATGAAACTGAAATGATAACGGGCCAAGTTATTAGCCCTAATTCGGGGGAGGTAATTGTTGGGTATTGAACATAATTGTATGGTTTGGTTTTAATGAAAAGATAAAGTTTTTATTGTATTAGTTTTAATTGATCAAAGATTTTTTATTCCGCCGCAGATTTTTTTGATCTTTTTGGTATGGACCCTAATCACGGGTCATTTGGGTAAGGAGTATTGGCAATGTTCCGCAAAAACTGTTGGTATGTAGCGGCTTGGGATCATGAGGTGACGCAAACTCCTCTTGCTCGGACATTGCTTTGTGAACCAGTTGTTTTATTTCGAAAGGAAGATAGTGAAGCTGTGGCCCTTGAGGATCGCTGTTGTCACCGTGCTCTTCCTCTTTCGATGGGGGCGGTTATCAGTGATCACTTGCAATGTGGGTATCACGGGCTCGAATTTAATTCACTGGGCCAATGTGTCAAAATCCCTGGCCAAGACAAAATACCTCCTAACGCCAAGGTTAAATCCTATCCGCTTGTTGAGCGCTGGAAATGGTTGTGGATTTGGATGGGAGATCCAGAATTGGCAGACGATAGCCTAATCCCGAATTGGTGGTTTGATCACCCCGAATGGGAGATTGTGAAGGGTAAATATCTCAAGCTGGCATGTAATTATCAACTAATTACAGACAACCTTTTAGACCTTTCACATTTAGCCTACGTACACCTGAACACACTGGGGACCAATGATATTAGTGAATTTCCTATTAAGACTGATCGTGAAGGTGACGCTGTGCGGATGACAAGATGGATATTGGATAGGCCTGCCCCACCGATGTTCCAATCACTTGGTGATTTTGATGGAGCAGTCGATCGTTGGCAAATTGTAGAGACATTTTCGCCTTGTCTTACCCAAATCCGTGCGGGCGCATGCGACGCTGGTTCGTGTAATCCTGAACTTGGGGAACCTGATATTGGAATGCACATTAGAAGTTTAAATGCCCCTACACCTGAAACAGAGAATTCTACCTTTTATTTTTTTGGGCATGCCCGAGACTTTGCCCTTGGAGATCAAGACGTTTCTGGAAATCTTTTTAAGATGGTGTCTCAAACTTTTGACGAAGATGTTGTAATTCTAGAGGCACAGCAAAAGAGGATCACCGATCATCCAGATAAAGAATTTATAGATATCAATGTTGATGCTCCGGGCATCGCTGCCCGTCGGATGCTCGACCGGGATATCGAGGCAGAAAATAAATAAACCTTATCCCAAGACCTCTCGCACTTGTGGAAAAACCCTTTCGCCAAGTATTGAGAGAGTATCCATCGTTAGTGAATGGGGCAGGTCGGCCCACTGAATACTCATAATAAGGTGATTTGTACCAATCTCTTTATGGAGATTTATGATTTGTTCCGTGACTTCTTCCGGTGAACCTATGATAAATCTGTCCCCGGCAAGTTCATTAAAGTCTAGTGCAAGGTTTTGATCACCTTCCGGTAATTGATATCCCTGGCCCCATGATTGGTAGGCATTATATTTCTTTTTAAGATAAGGCCCGGCCCATTTTATTGCCTCCTCTCTTGTTTCTGCAACAAATAACTCCCTTCTCATAGGCAGTTCTGTCGGGAAGGGTTTTTTGCATTCATCGAGCGCTCTTTTGTAAACCTCTATTTGTTGTTTTATATCACTAATTTTATTGTGAGGATTAATATACCAACAATCACCGAGCCTTGCGGCGCGTTTAATGGCTGGGTCAGCATTGGCGCCAATCCAAATTGGAGGAAAAGGTTTCTGAAGTGGTTTTGGAGAACAAGATGCTTCATTTAAACTAAAATGAGTGCCAGACATTGTAACCTTTTCTTCAGACCAAAGGCGTTTGAGGGCAATTAAGTTTTCTTCCAAGAGTTTGCCGCGTTTTTTCACGTTACTGCCAAATGCTGCAAATTCTACCTCACGGTACCCTAAAGCTACTCCACAAATTAATCTGCCATTTGACATTATATCGATGGTGGCGAGTTGTTCGGCAATATCGAGAGGTTTGTGTAAAGATAGGAGAATCACTCCAGCATTTAGTTTTACTCGTTTTGTTTCTGCGCTTAATCTGGCCAAAATGGGTAGTTGTTGAAATGCCTTAAAGGGCGCTGTGCTGTAGTGCGATGTTTTAGTGATGGAATCAAAACCTAAATTTTCCGCTGCTTTGCACTCAGTTATTAGCTCCTCAAAACACGTTCGGATATCTTGGTTGGTTTCATATTGGCCACGAATTGCAAGGCCGAACTGCATTTTGACTTTCCTTTTTAGTTAAAAATTTCTTTCGAATTAAAAAATCTTTGCCGCAATATTATACGGAAATCAACAAGATTGATTCAGATTGGAGTTAATTCAAAATATGTAATATTGGCAAATATAGTGACAAAATGTATTTTATTGGATTGTATTCCCTTGTGGCACCGGCTGTTAGCCGGTATATCCAAAAGCATCAATTGACCAGCGAGATCAAAGGAATATGTAAAAATGGCTGATGGGATTTATGACGTAGTAGTTGTCGGAGCGGGTAATGCGGCGGCTTGTGCGGCTTTAGCTGCGCAAGATGCGGGTTCTGAAAAGATTGTCATGTTAGAACGTGCCCCTGAGGACGAGGCTGGCGGTAATACACGGTTTACCGCTGGGGCTATGCGGGTGGTATATGACGGAGTTGAGGATATTAAGAAGCTAGTCGAACTTTCTGACCAAGAAATTGCCGATACAGATTTTGGTACCTATACGAAGGATCAATTTTTTGACGATATCTTTAGGGTGACTCAATTTCGTACCGACCCAGAAATGGCTGAAACGCTGGTAACAAAAAGTCTTGAAACACTCACCTGGATGCGGGAAAAGGGGATACGTTTTGTACCAATTTACGGTCGTCAGGCTTTTAAAATTGATGGAAAATTTAAATTTTGGGGTGGACTGACTGTCGAAACATGGGGTGGCGGGCCCGGGCTTTATGAAGCTCAACAAGAAATTACAAAAAAGAACGGTATTGAGACAATGTTTGAAGCTCGTGCTGTGGATCTAATTTTTGATGGTGCTAAAATCACTGGGGTTCGTGTAAAACAAGGTGCGAGTGTTAAGGAACTGAGTTGTAAATCCGTAGTATTAGCGTCGGGAGGTTTTCAGGCAAATCCAGAATGGCGTACGCGGTACCTAGGACCCGGATGGGATCTCGCAAAAATTCGGGGAACACGTTTTAATACTGGTGATGGTATTCGCATGGCGACCGATATTGGTGCCGCAACTTATGGTAATTGGTCGGGTTGCCATGCGGTGGGCTGGGATCGAAATGCTCCTGAATTTGGTGATCTGGCAGTAGGTGATCAATTCCAAAAACACTCCTACCCATTTTTTATAATGATTAATGCAACTGGGAAACGTTTTGTTGATGAGGGTGCAGACTTTCGTAATTATACGTATGCAAAATATGGTCGAGTCATTCTTGAACAACCAGCCCAATTCGCCTGGCAGGTGCTCGATGCTAAGGTGGCGCATCTAAAACGTGATGAATATTCAATTCGTCAGGTGACAAAGGTCTCGGCTGATACCATTGAGGAATTAGCTGAGAAACTGGAGGGCGTCGATAAGGGCGCTTTCCTTAAAGAAATTGAAGAATATAACGCTGCTGTTCGTCAGGATATAGAATATAATCCAAACATTAAGGACGGTAGATGTACTGAAGGTTTAGAGGTCAATAAATCAAACTGGGCGCAGACAATTGATACAGCTCCGTTCGAAGCCTATCAAGTGACTTGCGGTGTTACCTTCACATTTGGTGGTTTGAGGATTAATTCCGATGGTCAGGTAATAGATACGGACTTAGTCCCTATGGAAGGGCTCTATGCGGCGGGTGAATGCGTCGGAGGTTTGTTTTATTTCAATTATCCCGGGGGATCGGGTCTAACTGCCGGGTCTGTATTTGGAAAGCTTGCCGGATATTCGGCAGGGGCAGCAGCTAGCCAATGAAAAACAAAAGGATATTAAAGTGTGAGGGCACAGTTGTGTGTAGTCAAGTCGACTAGCTTGGTTATTTGAACTTTAAAATTTTCTTGCCCTTAGTCGGCCTACGAGGATTATTTTAAAAGTCCAGGTAATGCAGTAACTAGCGATGGGAAGGTAGCAAGGATTACCATTCCTAAAAGGAATAATACTACAAATGGCCATGAAGCTCTAAAGACTTCTGAAATTTGCACTTTATCTGCAGCACCTTGAAATGCAAAAATTACATAGCCGAATGGGGGAGAAATGCCGCCCACCGTTACATTTAATAACATGATTAGCCAAAACCAGATTGGATCAAATCCGAGAGTAGCTAGTAGAGGTTGATAGATTGGTATTACAACGAGCATCAGTGCAATTTGGTCAATGAACATGCACAATATAAAGGGTATTGCCATCATAATGAAAAGCATCAGCATGGGGTGCCACCCTAGGTTAACAATGAGATTTGTTAGCTCTGTTGTGGCTCCTGTGAATGCGAGTAATTGGCTAAACATACGAGAACTGGCCATGATTAATAGAATCATGCTAGTTATAAAGGCAGCAGTTCCGAGGGAATCTATTATCATCTTCCAGCTTAAACGTTGGTAATATGCAGCGGTGAACAGCGCTGCAAGCACACCGGTTGCTGCCGCTTCAGAAGGTGTTGCAATTCCGAACATAATAAAGCCCATAACGGCGAAAATTATTAGGGCGAACGGTATACAGCCAACTATGGCACGTAATTTTTCTCCAGTTGAAATCTTGGGTGCTTCATCCATACCATCGTCTGGTGCCAATGAAGGGTTTAACTTTACTCGTAACATTGTGTATGTAAGGAACATCGCTGATAGCATCAGGCCGGGTATAATCCCACCAATAAGCAAACCCGCAATTGAAGTATTGGAGAGTGTTCCAATAACGATAGCTAGCACACTTGGGGGGATTATTGGCGCTAGACTTGCGCCAGCTAAAATATTTCCAATGGCCAATTTTGAATCATATCCTCGATCCCGCATAGTCGGAAATACGGTGCGAGCTAGCATTGCTGCAACAGCCATTCCGGCTCCAGAAAGCGCGCCAAACACTGTCGATAACGAAATTGTTAATACATATTGTCGTCCTTTCATTCGCCCAATTAGCTTATCGACGGCATCAAATAAGATATCCACAGTTCCAGAGCGGAATAAAACCTCGGCCATCAGAATAAAAAGGGGTATTGTTGCTAAGTCAGCATTATTACCTGTATCGAAGATGGAGTTTGCCACCATTCCAAATCCAGCAGGACCAAGAAATACCGCAACGCCTGTCAGGTTTATTGCCAAAAAAGCGACAAATAGTGGGGCACCTGACATAAAGGCGGCGAGAAGAAGAAGAATAGCTGTAAGTAATATTGCTTCCCAACCCATATCTAACCTTCACTGAACCCGCTGCCAATATTATCCGGATCAATGGTTTTAAAGTCCATTAAACGCATGAAGTGCAATGTAGAACTAGCAAAACCAAACGGAATAAACACTGATACAATATATTTTGGGACTGGCTTTACAGCCATAAGGTGGACATTATTTACGTACTGACGAATGGTTTCTTCCATTGTAATCCATGCTGCAAATCCACACGCAAGGGTACCCAAAAGATAGGTTAACCATAGAGCAACCTTTGCTCCGTTTCTGGGTAACATATCAAAAATCAACGCTACAGCTACGTGGCCTTTTTTCCATGTAACGTAAGGCATCATCAAGAATGTCCCCGCACAAAGCGAGTATGAAACCGCTTCGCTGGCCCACCATTGGGGGGCATTGAAAAAATATCTTGCGAAAACCTCGATAACGTATGCTCCGAAAATAATAGCTAATGCCGCACAGGCAAGGTAATAGCCCACCACCGTAAGCTGGTCATGCCAACGTATAATTGTGCGATAAAAACTCATACCAAAATCCAAAGGTGGAGGGTCGAGATTTGATTAAATCGGCGACCCTCCTTATCGGAGTTACCAGGAGAGACCAGCTTTTTCGGCGAGTTCACGCAATTTTTTTGAATCCGCGCCGCAGCACTTGTCACCTAAAGCCCAGATACTAGACGAAAAAGCCTTACGCATTTTCGCCACTTGATTTTCTGGAAGACGTGTGACTTTCACACCTCGCTTAGCTAATTCTGCATCTTCTTTTGCCTGAACCTTATCACCTATCCAAGGCATTTCTAGTTCAGTCATATAGCCAGCCTGTAAAATGATATTTTGTTTTTCTTTACTAAGTTTGTTGAAACTTCTGAGGTTCATTAAAAAAGGCAGTGTTGATGTACCGAATGTAGGCCTAACCTTATGCTTTGCTACCTCAAAATGCTTCATGCTGAGCATTCCAGCGGCTGGCCATGCGGCTCCGTCAACGACACCTTTCTCAAGAGCGGAGTAAACCTGCGATCCAGGCATAACAACCGGTTCACCGCCGAATAGCTTAATTACCCCGTGATATGTTTGAGTTCCACGGATTTTTCTGCCCTTCCAGTCGCCGGCATTAGAAAGAGGTTTTTTTAGAAAAATGTGGTAACCTTTAGTGCTGTTAGGAGATATGGCGATTAACTTTAGTCCGTGGGTTTTCTGATAAAACTTGTCAAGATGATCCCACACACCAGATGTACGTTTACCCACGGAATCTGAATTCATAGCATCCATTATAGCGGCTAAACCCTTAGATCCCATGTGATAGACACCATGGGTGAAAAGTAAGTCAAAAACACCGGCTTTTACCGGTTGTAGTTGTTCAAAAGCCGGCACAACTTCTGGACCGCTTATTCTAATCTTAATTTTATCCCCACCAATTTTTTTCACATTTTTGACAAAAGTGTCGAGTACAACGTACGTGGGCCAAACATTTTTATTCCAACTGGTTAAGACCTTTATGGTTGCGGCGTTCGCCGTTAAAGAAATTGCGGTTAGCATCATGCCCGCTGTAACAAATCCTGTAATAATACGTTTCACGATATCTCCCCCTATAAATAATTAATTTCAGCGAGTACACTTTATCGTCACTCGAAGATATAGACAAACTACTTTATTATTTTTTTTGACAACGTTTTTTTATTTGTCATCTAAGAGCTGTTATATTTACCAAGGGTTGAACTTTGTTGAGCTAAAGAGAGCGTGTTCGGGAGTTAAATATTGATTGCCTAGACTTAGAGTTTTTGTAGCATGAGACTGGGCTAGTTTTACTTAAGTAGTATGAAAAATTTCTAAAGTAGGAATACACAATGGGCGAAAAAAATGAAGGAAGTGATAACCTCACGGATGGTTTCCATCTGGTTATCGACGCGTTGAAGCTAAATGGTATCAGGACGGTTTATAATGTTCCGGGAATTCCGATTACTGACTTGGGTCGTTTTATGCAACAGGAAGGAATGCGAGTATTGTCCTTTCGACACGAGCAAAATGCGGGATATGCTGCGGCGATCGCTGGTTTTCTAACCCAAGCCCCCGGAGTGTGCCTCACAGTTTCTGCCCCAGGGTTTCTTAATGGTTTGACGGCCCTTGCTCACGCAACAACAAACTGTTTTCCAATGATTCTAATCAGCGGTTCTTCCGAGCGTGAGATTGTTGACCTTCAGCAAGGTGATTATGAAGAGATGGATCAGATGGCAATTGCAAAGCCATTATGTAAATCAGCCTATCGAGTTTTGAACGCAGAAGACATAGGAATTGGTATAGCGAGAGCTATTCGAGCATCTGTGTCGGGGCGGCCCGGTGGGGTCTATCTCGATTTTCCAGCTAAATTATTTGGTCAAATAATGAAAGTTGATGAAGGCGAGAAGTCCTTGATTAAGGTAATTGACCCTGCGCCATGTCAAATACCGGCACCTAATTCTATAGAGCGTGCTGTCGGGGTGCTCAGGGGTGCCAAGAGACCTCTTATTATCCTAGGAAAGGGCGCTGCTTATGCGCAGGCAGATGAGCTAGTTAGAGTTTTGATTGAAAAAAGCGGTATACCCTATTTGCCTATGAGTATGGCAAAGGGAATTCTTCCTGATACGCACCCACAATCAGCAAGTGCAGCCCGTTCTCTTGTTTTAAAAGAATCGGATGTTGTGATGTTGGTGGGTGCTCGCCTCAATTGGTTGCTCTCTCATGGAAAAGGTAAGGCGTGGGGAGAGAACCCGAAAAAATTTATACACATTGACATTGAACCGAGAGAAATGGATAGCAATGTTGAGATCATAGGTCCGATCGTGGGAGATATTGGATCGTGTTTGAAGAGCCTAATCGATAATATGAACCAAAGCTGGAAGGCTCCACCAGAAATTTGGACTAGAGCCGTAAAAGAAAAAGTAGAAAATAATATCGCCCTCATGGCACCCAGATTAAAGAACAATAATGTTCCTATGGATTACCATGGAGCGCTTGGAGTGCTTCGTTTGATTGTAAAAGAGAATCCCGAGCTGGTTCTGGTTAATGAGGGCGCCAATACTCTAGATTTTGCACGCAGCATTATTGATATGTACAAACCGAGGAAACGCCTTGATGTTGGCACTTGGGGCGTAATGGGAGTTGGGATGGGTACGGCAATCGCAGCCGCAGTGGAGACAGGCTGTCAGGTTTTGGCGGTTGAAGGGGATAGTGCCTTTGGTTTTTCTGGTATGGAGATTGAAACCATATGTCGATACAACCTACCCATATGCGTTGTTGTTTTTAATAATGGAGGAATTTACCGTGGCACCGATCAAAACAGAGCCGGGGAAGAAGTTGCTACAACCGTATTCGTTAAAGACGCGCGTTACGACAAGATGATGGAGGCTTTTGGGGGGAAGGGTTTTAACGCTAAATCGCCTGATGAACTTAGCCAGGCAGTTAATGAGGCGTTGGAATCTAGGCAACCGACATTGATAAATGCAGTAATAGATCCGGGGGCTGGAACAGAAAGTGGCAGAATTGGTAACCTCAACCCGCAAAGCATTGTAAAGAAAAAACAATAAAATTTTAAATAATCAAAGATCAAATACAGGATTGATGAGATGAGTAAAGCTCTAGAAGGTATAAAAATTTTGGATATGACACATGTTCAATCAGGCCCAACATGTACCCAACTACTAGCTTGGTTTGGAGCTGATGTTATTAAGGTGGAAAGGCCGGGTGTTGGGGATGCAACGCGAGGGCAACTAAGAGATATCCCGGATGTTGATAGCCTTTATTTTACGATGCTTAACCACAATAAACGCAGTATCACTTTAAATCCAAAAACTAGAACTGGGTCAGATATTTTTACGAAAATGATAAAAGAATGTGATGTGATGGTTGAAAATTTTGCTCCGGGAGCGATCGACCGTATGGGTTTTCCTTGGGAAAAGATTCAGAAAATTAACCCGAGGATGATATATGCCTCAGTAAAAGGATTCGGACCGGGGCCTTATGAGGATTGCAAGGTATATGAAAATGTAGCCCAGTGCACCGGAGGGGCAGCTTCAACCACGGGTTTTCTTGATGGCCCACCGTTGGTTACCGGCGCACAAATCGGAGATTCAGGCACGGGTCTTCACTTGGCATTTGGTATTGTAACGGCCTTATTTCACCGAGAAAGCAGTGGTAAAGGACAGCGGGTAGAATGTGCTATGCAGGATGGCGTGCTAAATCTGTCCAGAGTGAAGCTGCGAGATCAGCAACGGTTAAAAAATGGCCCACTTAAGGAATATAGCCAATATGGTCAGGGGTTGCCTTTTGGAGATGCAACCCCACGAGCTGGGAATGATTCCGGTGGAGGACAACCTGGGTGGATCCTAAAATGCAAAGGTTGGGAAGCAGACCCTAATGCCTATGTTTATTTCATTACACAAGCAGCAGTTTGGAAAAATATTTGTGACCTAATAGGTAAGCCTGAATGGAAAGATGATCCTGAATATGCTAAGCCGGAAGCAAGATTGGATAAGATTAAGCCAATTTTCGATGCCATAGAAGAGTGGACCATGACCCTCGATAAATTAGAGGTTATGAGAAGGTGCAACCCTCTCAATATACCGTGCGGTCCGATATTGTCTATGAAAGAGCTGGCAGAGGAACCTTCATTGAGAGCGACCGGAACTGTAGTCGAGGTGGATCATCCCGAACGGGGAAAATATCTAACTGTGGGAAATCCCGTAAAATTGTCCCAGTCAAAATCGGAGGTAAAACGCTCGCCGCTGCTAGGTGAGCATACGGAGGAGATCCTTAAAAATGTCATAGGGTTTTCGGATAAAGAAATTGCTTTGGCGCGCGAGGAAGGCGCAATTTAGTGACTAGTATGGTTGACGGGTTGTATAAAGTGGAGATTAGAGAGCCTTGAGTAAGTATAAAGATAAAATTTTTGGAGAGGAATGGTCTAACTGGATTGATCCTGAGGTGCCAGAATATTTCAATCCAACAACAGTCGTTCTTGATAAACATCTGAAAACAAACGTGGCATCCTCAATAGCATTAATCGTAGACAATGAATCGTATACATATGAACAATTTTTGCATCAGGTTTGTAGGGCGGCAAATGGATTAAAGGCACTCAATATCGAATCAGGGTCACGAATTTTGCTATTTGCAACCGACAGTCTCGAATTTCTTGCTTTTTGGTTTGGAGCAATACGTGCAGGTATAATACCCGTTGTAGTGTCTGACGCATATAAAGCATCTAATCTTCTTTATTTTTTAAATGATACTGCCGCTAAAACCTTGTTTATAGATGTTGAACAAACGGCGAAGTTAGACGAAATTTCTGATGATATTCCTTATACATTAGAAAACGTTATCGTCCGCGGCTCGCACATCGGTAATACCCCAGAATCTGGTGATCGTTGTATCCTGACATGCAATGAGGCTGTCGAAGGCGCTGCCCAAATCTTTCCCCCCTTACCGCTGCATCATAATGATGTTGCTTATATGTTTTATTCTGGAGGTACTACGGGCGCTGCAAAAGGTATTACTCATTTGGCGCATGATTTTTTATTGGTTCCAGAGCGCCATGGTGCGTTTATGGAATATGGAGCTAAAGATATAGTCCATGCTACTTCTAAAAAATATTTTACCCATGGCATTTGGCCCGCTGTTCTCATTCCTTTTTATTTCGGATCTACAAGCGTCATCTCCCGTTTGCCGCCCACTGCTGAGAATGTTGTCAAAATAGTTGAAAAATATAAACCCAATAAACTGATCACTGTTCCTACCATAATAAAAAATCTATTATTATTTGCCGAACAAGAGAGGGTTCCTGATTTTTCATCACTTAATCTTGTGACATCTGCTTCGGAAAAAATGCCGCCAGAGATATTTGAACAATTTGAAGATCTTTTCAGTTTAGAGATTTTGGACTCGATCGGTTCCTCAGAAATTACCTATGAGTGGATTGCTAATCGTCCAAAGGAATATCGTCGGGGCAGTCTTGGTAAACCGGTTTTTGGTTATAACATCAAACTGGTTGATGATGATGGTAAAGAAATTATGGAGCCCAATACCGACGGCGAAGCGTGGATTAGCAGTCAAACAACCTGCTTTTTCTATTGGCGGAAACTAGAAAAAAGTCGGGAAACATTCATCGGTGAGTGGGCCCGCACAGGCGACACCTTAAAATTTGATGAGGATGGCTTTTTCTGGTTTTCCGGGCGTAGCGATGACGTATTTAAAGTAAAAGGATTGTGGGTTTCTCCGATTGAGGTGGAAGCTGCAATAACTGAAAATGATAGTGTTCTCGAGGCGGCCGTCATCTCTTTTGAGGACCGAGAAGGTCTAACGCAGCCGAAAGCCTATATAGTTTTAAAACCAAATGTTGAAGTAAACGACTCTTTGGTTACGGAGCTCAAGAATGGCGTCCGTAAAATTGGCGGTTACAAGGTGCCACAAGAAATAGAGTTTGTAGACACCCTTCCGCGAACAACTTTAATGAAGATTGATCGCCGTGCCCTAAGGGCATTGGATACCAAAGGTCTCTGAAAATTACTTATAACAGGGAATAACGAATATACCCGTCTGGGAAACGACTTTTGGCTAGTCGACCTTCATAAACAAGAAAATTTGCATGAGCCATTGCTTCGCCTATTGCAAAACCGATTTGATGCTTGTCCAGGTCTCGCCGAAAAAGATAGGGTATAAGCTCTCTTGATGTTTTAGGTTCTTGGCATGCTTCCGCCGTCGCTTCAAGCCTTGAGGTGTGATGTCCTGTCAAGGCGTCGATACGATCATGAAGCCTAAAAAATGGTTTATCATGTGAAGGAAGAACAAAAACATTTTTTGGTAAAAATCGAAACTTTTCTAAGCTTTGTAAATATAGTCGTAATGGGTCTCCATCTGGTTCATTGCACTGCAAACTAACATTAGTCGAAATTCTTGGTAAAACCTGATCCCCTGAGATTAATATGTTTAGGTTTTCACACCATAGAGCCGCATGCTCGGGGGAGTGCCCGGCCCCAGTTATTACTCTCCACTCATTTTTGCCAATTAAAAAGTTTTCATCATCTATTATACGTCGAAAATTTGGTGGCAATGGAGTAATTATTTTTGAGAAATCTGGTCTTGTCTCTCGGTAACCATCAATTCCAGATTGCTCCATTCCATGCTCTTTATAAAAATCCATCCTTGTGTCTATGTCAGAGGTGGGGCCGCCATATCGGTTGAGTTGAGCTTGCATCCATTCCGAATAAGTCATCCAAATAGTCGCATCCCAAATATTATTCAGCCATCCGCCCAGAGACACATGATCTGGATGGAAATGGGTAATAATTATCCTTTTCACGGGCTTATTAAGCAAAAGCTCGGAAAAGACCTGCTTCCATATATTACGAGTATCGTCCGAGTTATAGCCCGTATCAACAATCGTCCACCCTTCTCCATCTTCGATTAGCCATAAATTAATATGGTCAAGGGCAAACGGTAGGGGCATTCTTATCCAGTGAATTCCCTCTGCAACCTCCTTTGTTTCTCCATAACCAAGTGTGTCAAAAGGGTATTCTGGCTTTTTCTCCATGAAATAAGCGCCTTGTGAGCAAAAGTTCTAATTAAATTAGCTTATAAATAATATATTTAGCTATTGTTCTTCACTAGGGTCTTTTGTCTCGGTTTCTTTTTTTTGGGGCAGCAACTGCCCCAAGGCTGCAAATGGATTATCGCTATTTTCTGAAGACGTGTTTTCTGTTTCCTCTGATTCCGTAAGGGCTATATTTTTATTTGATATTTTCGGTCCAGAAGACGTCAATGAAACTGTATCAGTATTTTCGATTTCAACAGCCTCTATTTGAGCTGAAGATTCCTTCCTCTCTTTATTTTCGCGTTTTTCCGCCCGTTCTGCAGCTCGTTTAGCTTTTTCTATAGCCGCAGTTAGATCTTCTCTAGCAACTAATCCTAGGGCCACAGGGTCCCTTGGCTTGATATTGTTGATATTCCAATGGGTTCTGTCGCGAACCCCATTTATGGTCGGTTTCGTAGTGCCTACAAGTTTAGATATTTGCCCATCTGATAATTCTGGAAAGTTTTTTACAAGCCATGCGATGGCATCTGGTCGATCTTGTCGGCGCGTTACTGGTGTATAGCGAGGCCCTTTTGTTCGGATTTTTGGTCGTGGAATGTTTGTCTCGGCTAATTGTAACCTTGCTTCAGGGTCGGCTCCACAACGATCTATTTCTTCCTTTGTGAGTTGACCATTTGTAATCGGGTCGTATCCTACCATTCCGATAGAAGCCTCCCCATCCGCAATACTCTGAACTTCAAGCGAGTGTAATCCACAAAAATCTGATATTTGATCAAACGTCAGTGCTGTATTCTCAATTAACCAAACAGCGGTTGCTTTTGGCATTAGGACCTGGCTCATGGTCTCTCCTCTAGTTTCATAATAAACAATTTAGTTTTCTACCAATGCATTGAAGGTTTCAGCGGCCATGCGGAATATCTTCCATGATATACCATACTCGTTTTAACATAAGATAGACGCACACGATTAAACGGTTAAAACAATTTTACCGATATGCTCGCCGCTGTCCATCAATGCATGCGCGTTAACAGCGTCTTTCAATGGAAAACACCGATATATTATTGGTTTAATCTTCCCAGCCTCTATTAAAGGCCATGCTTTGTCATGAAGTTGTTCTTTTATCAACGCTTTTTCTTCTACAGACCTAGGACGCAGTGTTGAACCTGTAAAAGTTATTTGCTTTGTCATAATGATGTGAACAGGAATCTCGGCTTTACTGCCACTTTGAACCGCAATTTGAATTAGGCGTCCTTTATTGGAGAGGGAACGTAAATTTCGGGCAACATAATTTCCGCCTACTATATCTAGGATAATATCCACACCTTTTTCTTTGGTGATATTGTCAACCTCCTCTACGAAATCAAATTCGCGATAATTGATAGCGGCTATGGCACCAAGATTTATACAAGCTTCGCATTTTTTTTTCGAACCAGCAGTTGTAATTACATTTGCCCCCATAACAGAAGCCAGTTGGATTGCTGTCGTTCCAATTCCGCTGGAGCCTCCATGTATCAGTATAGTTTCACCGGGTTTTAGTTTTCCCCGTGTAAAAACATTATCCCATACTGTAAAAAAAGTTTCCGGGAGAGCAGCAGCTTCCTCTATGGTCAGGCTCTTAGGTATTGGTAAGCATTGCAATTCTGGCGCTATACAATATTCCGCGTACCCACCTCCCGCAACTAGAGCACAGACTTTGTCACCAACTTTCCAATTTACTATATCATCAGATATTTTGACGATTGTTCCTGCTATTTCTAGCCCTGGTGTATCCGGAGCACCTTTCGGGGGAGGATAATTTCCTCTACGTTGCATTATATCGGGCCGATTGATACCTGCAGCTTCTACTTTTACTAGCACCTCCCCTGTTTTAGGCAATGGAACAGGAATTATGGTTGGGATCAGAACCTCAGGATCGCCTGGCTGGGATATCTTGATGGCGGTCATTTCGGTAGGTAATGCTTGTGACATGTGGTTAGACAAAGGTTGTTTGATTAAAAGGATTTACAGGTCTAATACTCTAAAATCGAACTGGCAAGAATAAGGAAAAAAATTTTATGGACGAAGAGGATTACATACCAAAGCCTAAAGACTGGACACGGCGTGATATTGAAAAACTATCTATAATGCAGCTCCAGGAATATATTTCAGAATTAAAGAAAGAAATCGATAGGGTCGAATCCGATATTAACTCGAAGAAAAACTTCGCGACAGCTGCAGAGGCCATATTTAAGAAATAAATCCGAATTATCGGAAAAGGTGTAATCTATGAATCATAGATACTTAAGTTAAATTATTACTTAATACCGAAATTCTCAAATTTCTTATTAAATTTTGCAACTTGACCATCTTGTGTATTGATCCGTTGTGCCCCTCCAGTCCAAGCTGGATGAGAGTTTGGGTCAATATCCAGTTTAAGAGTGTCGCCGGGGTTGCCCCAAGTTGAGCGCGTCTTATAGCTGGTACCGTCTGTCATTACTACGGTAATCTCATGATACTCGGGATGGATACCATCTTTCATTTCTTCCTCCAAAACGGAAGCGAGTTATATATCAACTATACAATAGAGGGCAAGCCTTTCAGTGAAATAAAATGGGTATTTCTTCTGCGTTGACGCAGAGACTTTGTAATGCTTCTTAGAGGACAGACGCTACAAAATGATGATAAGATTAAAAACAAATGGCTCAGCATAATAATCTTAATGTTGGAAATCATGAAGGAAAGGAAAGACCGCGCGCTTCCGTGGGAGCCTTGCGCGGGATCCTTCCCTATTTGAAGCCCTATAGCGTTGCGATAGCCGGAGCATTGATTGCATTAACGATCGCAGCCTCTGCGGTTTTGGTAATGGGAGTAGGTCTTAGATCGTTAATTGACCATGGTTTTAGTAGCGGAAATGAGGAACTTTTAGACCACGCTTTGGTTGGGTTGTTTATAATAATAGTGAGCCTAACTGCGGCCACTTATGCGCGCTTTCTTTTGGTCTCATGGATAGGTGAAAGAGTTGTCGCTGATATGCGTAAAGATGTCTTCAATCATGTGCTGCATTTGGATGCACAATTTTTTGAAACGACGCGCGTAGGAGAAATTTTAACTCGGCTTACTACAGATACAACCTTATTACAATCTGTTGTTGGCTCACAAATTTCCATTGCCTTACGTAATCTATTACTTTTTTTCGGCGGTACAGCAATGCTTTTCATTACTAGTCCACGGCTGACGGGGTTTGTATTCCTTGTGGTGCCGTTAGTGTTAATACCAATCATATTATTTGGGCGGCGTGTGCGATATTTATCGCGTAGAAGTCAGGACAGGGTAGCGGACGTTGGAGCGTTTATTGAAGAAACCTTGAATGCTATTCGTATCGTTCAAGCTTTTGGGCATGAAAAATTCGACCGTATCCTTTTTGGTAGCCGAGTTAATGACGCCCTCGTGACAGCAGTCAAAAGAATTAGGGCGCGTGCTTTTTTGACTGCAACTGTAATGTTGCTCGTCTTTGGTTCGATTGGAGTAATTCTTTGGTTGGGAGGGCATGATGTTATCTCTGGCAGGATTAGCGCGGGAGAATTATCAGCATTCGTTTTTTATGCAATAGTTGTGGCGGGCTCTTTAGGAGCTATCAGTGAAGTTATTGGTGACCTTCAACGTGCTGGAGGTGCTAGTGAAAGATTGGTCGAGTTGTTAACTACAACACCTCAATTGACGTTGCCGGCCAACCCAAAAGAACTTCCTAATTTTAAAGTTGTCGGGGTTAAATTTAATGATGTTACTTTTCACTACCCCTCNCGGNCCGACATTCCCTCACTTTCTAATTTTAATCTAGAGGTTAAGCCGGGAGAGACTGTAGCCTTGGTTGGGCCATCCGGTTCCGGAAAGTCTACAGTCTTCCAACTTTTATTAAGGTTTTATGATCCATCAGAGGGTAGTATTTTGCTTGAGAATTTTGATCTAAGGGAAATCAGCCTTCAAGCTTTGCGCTCTAATATGTCTATTGTTCCTCAGGATGCGGTAATATTTGCAGCAAATGCTTGGGAAAATATTTGTTATGGGCGTCCCGAGGCTTCGACTGAAGAAATCCGTTTTGCCGCAGACGCAGCCTTGGCCTCAGAATTTCTAGATAGGCTTCCAGAAGGTTTTGACTCCTTTTTAGGAGAGAAAGGTGTGCGGCTGTCAGGCGGACAGAGGCAGAGAATCGCAATAGCACGTGCAATTCTTAGAAATACCCCTTTGCTACTATTAGACGAGGCCACAAGCGCACTAGACTCAGAAAGCGAACTTAGTGTTCAATTGGCTCTAGAAAAAGCTATGTCTAAAAGCACAACATTAGTTATAGCACACAGGTTAGCTACAGTTCTTAAAGCCGATCGAATAATTGTTATGGATAAAGGTAAGATTGTGGAAAGTGGAACACATAAAAGCTTGCTATCAAAGGGTGGGCTTTATGCGCGTTTGGCCGCTCTTCAATTCCACCGTCAAGAAAATGATATATAAGATCCCTCTTTTTTGTTATTGTTTTTCGCGACTGGGTATAGTTCCTAGTGCCTTCATCTATTTTTGAGCAGACCTATGCCAAACTTGAGTTGTTGGTACTAAATGGTTTAGTTGGTTAGATGTAGGGGTACGAATTCGAAATATTTTTGGTTCGTCTCCTACTGAAGTAGAATAGATATGTGTACCACAATTGGGGCAGAATATCTGAGCACGCTTTCGACCACTTTCAGCGGTCTTAATATAAGTTTTAGGATCTCCTGATAGGAGTATAAAATTTTCCTCCGAAACAGGGATGCCTATCCGAAAGGGACCACCCGAAAATTTTTGGCAATCTGTACAATGNCAAATTCCTACTTTTTCNGTGTCGGCTTCGGCTTCGTAACTAATAGNGCCACAGTGACAGTTNCCGTCAATTTTCATGANTCTGGNCTCCAAAATAAATTTTNACNCTGTTTGGNCTTGAAACCGAGGANGTAAATGTTAGTCTCNANGTTGTNATTTNATTATAATGTGANNGGGAGAAAAGTTAATGGGATTTTTNAANAATNGCNTATCTGNAGCAGCCGTTTTAGCGTTNGGGGTNGGTANTTNTGCTAATNCCTCTAATGCAGATAGCGTAGCTNAATTTTATAAAGGTAAGACNNTAANAGTTATTGTAGCGTCAAGTGCGGGTGGAGGTTATGACGCNTATAGCCGAGTTTTGGGTGAACATATTGTNCGNTTTCTNCCNGGNAACCCNAGTGCAGTAGTACAAAATATGCCNGGGGCTGGAGGATTAAGGGCNGCNAACTTTTTGTATGTNCGNGCNCCAAAAGATGGAACCTATTTCGGACATGTNCANAGAACCGCGCCATTTCATGCNATAATGGGGCGTCCGGGNGCGGCNTTCGANCCCAATAAGTTTAANTGGATTGGTAGNCTTAATAATGAGGTTACAATATGTGTNGTNCGAAAAGGGGCTAANGCAAAAACTTTTGAGGACCTTCGAAAATACCAAACAATAATGGGGGGNTCCGGGATAGCGTCTGACAGTGAGACTGTNCCAACGTTTNTAAATAATATGCTTGGATTTAAATTTAAGGTTGTTTCAGGTTATCCNGGTTCCACGGAAACAGCCCTTGCTGTTGAGCGTAAAGAATTNGATGGNATGTGTGGTTCGTATTCTTCTTTAACATCCGCACAAAAACGNTGGTTNAAACCNGGCAAGGANTTTGTAAATATTTTNGTGCAAGCNTCNACACGAAAGCATGCNAAGATACCTCAGGTACCTCTTGCGAAAGATTTAGCTAGGAACTCGAAAGATAAGGCGGTTATGGAGCTAAATGATGCTCGCCTCGAAATGGGTCGTCCATTTGTTGCGCCTCCCGGTGTACCGCAGGAGCGAGTGAAGGCACTCCGAGTAGCTTTTAACCAAATGGTCAAAGATAAGCAATTTGTAAANGCAATTCTTAAATTGGGNAGAGAGCTNAATCCCGTGACAGGNCAAGACGTTCAGGCNTTGATCTCTCGGGTAACGAAGGCCGATGAAACAATTATTCGAAATCTAAAAGACGCCCTTNTTTATAAAGGTAAAAAAGGNAAAGTTGTTTTTAAAATGGTGAGCCANACTGGCAAAGTTACTAAAACTAAAAAGGGTAATCGCCGTATATGGATTTCTTATAAAGGCAAGGATGTCAAAGCAAAAGTGTCCGGAAAAAGGACAAAAGTTACTGTGGATGGCAAGAAGGTAAAGCGCAAAGCCGTAAAAATAGGTATGACTTGTACTTTTATCTACCCTTCACCAGGCTCGGAGGCAAAGAAGATAGATTGTAAGAGTTAAANACTGANTTNNNTAAAGTTNAAAAAGCCNCACTTTTGTGGGGCTTTTTTTTAGCGACCAGTAAGCTTGAATTCTATCCTNCNATTCCNTTCAAGCGAGATATTTCGTTTACCCGAATCAATTGGNCTAAACTCGCCAAANCCCGCNGCAGCTAAACGGTGAGGNGGGATACCCTGCGCTACTAGTTTTTTTACTACTGCAATAGCTCTGGCTGCGGATAATTCCCAGTTAGAGGGGTAGCTTGCTGTTTGAATAGGGCGACTGTCAGTATGCCCATCTACTCTTAAAATCCAGTCGACATCCGCTGGAATTCGGGCAGAAATATCTTTTAAAGTTCTGGCTAGTTTAATAATTTGGTTTTCGCCACTTCCATAAAGTGCGGTGGAACTTGAAGGAAATAAGACTTCCGATTGAAAAACGAAACGATCCCCTTCCACGGTAACACCTTGAGTGTTTCCTAGAGCTTTACGTAATTTACCAAAAAACTCTGAACGGAAACGCGCTAGCTCTTCAACTTTGTGAGCGAGAGCTTGATTTAACCGTTTACCCAAATTGACTATTTGAAATTTCTGAATTTTGGCTTTTTCTTCTGAAGCCTCAAGAGCTAAAGAAATTTTAGCTAATTGTTTTTTTAAATCACTAAGTTGTCTACTTACTTTATCTATATGTATTTTATTTTTCTTAGAAATAAGCTGTTCTGCTGAGAGTCTTTTAGAGGATTTTTTTAAACCATTCTGTAGTTTTTGAAGCACAAAATTTTTCTCGGTAATTTCTTTTTGTGCCACGGCAGTTTGTTCCTTTTGACTAGCAAGTTCTGCTTTAAGTGCTTTGCTTTTATCTCGAATTGTTGTCAGTTCTTTCTTTCCGGCCTCAAGAGTTCTAACCAATGAAATTATTCTATTTTCTAGGGAAAGGCGCACTTTATTGAGCCTTTCAATGTCCTGTTTTAAACTCTCTATACTTTGAAGATGTAATCGGATTTTGGCTTGGCCGCCTTTTATTTTTCGTTCTTTTAAAACTAAGGATTGTTCTAACCGGTTTCGATTCTTGGTCATGATACCTAGTTCTTTTATCAGGTTGGATATATTATTTTTGGATTTTTTTAAATCAGTCTCTTTTTTGACTAAAATTTTTGATAACTCATCCCGATCTGCAGTCAGACTAGTTAGGTTTTGCATTAATTTATCATTAGTATCAAGAGACGTTTGTAATCTTGTGGATAATTGAGCAATTTCAATTTTGAGGTTTTCATTTGATTTTTGTTCCAATGCTAAAACCTCACTTAGTTGTGCAATTTGGCGGTTTAGTCGATCAAGGGCGTCGTTTCGGCCGGTTAAAATTTCAGATAGGAAAAATTGAGCTATTGTGAAAACCATCAGCACGAATATGATAATTATCAATAAAGTGGAGATAGCATCGACAAAACCGGGCCAAATATTTGGGGAATTCTCACGTATGCGTGAACGTCCAAGCATTAGCTATACGTCGCCCCACAATTCATTGTTTGGAGCGCTCAGCAATTGCTGCCATAGTCCGGGATAAGACTCTTATTTCATTTCTAAGTTCTGAAACTAGTTCATTGCGACCGGTTTCTATTTTTTCGATTAGACGGGTTATTTGAGTATCAATACTGCGCATTGTATGGTGGGTTGTTTCATCGGTCTGGCGAACAACGGAGGTTTCTGCTAGCTTTGAAAGGAGGGGCTTGATTTCTAATTGGGTTTCAGCAAGTTTGATCATTAAAGATTGTTCNGTCCTCATTTGATCAGTAAGTATTTCAAGTTGTTTTGTGAGTGCAATTACACCAGTGCTAGCGGAAATACGATCTTCCTCACCTCGCTCCAGTGTACGTTGTAAATTTTCTAGGCTTACNGCAGTTTGTTCGAGTAAGGCTTGAACATAGGCAGGGACGGCCTCCTCTCCATCAACAACTGAAAGGCGCCCGGAAGACAGCTTAGTTTGTCCAGCCAACCAGTCTTCAAGGTCATTATAAAAACGATTTTGTGCTTGGCCGGATTGTAATTCGAGAAAACCAAGAATTAAAGATCCAGCGAGGCCAAGCAGGGAAGAGCTAAACGCTGTGCCCATACCTGTAAGCGGTGCTTTCAGACCTGATTTTAAGTCAGCAAATACTGTTGTTAGGTCGTTACTTCCTACTGAGAGGCCACTAATAACATCTCCCACAGCCCCGATGGTTTGTAATAATCCCCAAAAGGTACCAAGAAGACCGAGAAATATAAGTAAGCCAATGAGGTAGCGAGATAGGTCGCGGGACTCCGTTAGCCTTGATGAAATACCATCTAATATGGATCTTAAGGATAATGCAGATAAGCTAAACTGTTCGCCGCGTTCCCCTAACATCGCTGCCATTGGAGCTAATAGTTGAGGAGGTTTCTGATGATGCATTATCCGGGTTTTGCTATTACGAAAATTATCTAACCAGGAAACTTCTTTCATCAACAACATTACTTGCCGAAAAATATAAAATATACCGAGTATTAGAACTCCAATAATTAAACCATTTAGACCTGGGTTGGCCATGAACGCTTTGGCTAAGGTAGGGTAGAGGCCTGCTACTGAGAGCAATACCGCTAAAATAAATAGGAGCATCCTTATTANGTAACGCTGGGGACTACTCATCCATCAATTCCTATAAAAATTAGGGACACAAAGAACATTACAGCGCGAAGACCACCTTAACGGGTTAACGTTTCTTTACAATGATATCAATACGGTTTGGAAATTGATTGTCGGATTTATTTCCAAGAGCTTTTACGCCAATTCTAACCCTGTCTATTCCATTGTCTATAAAATAGGCCCGAGTCTCAATTGCCCGACGTAGAGAAATACGCCGCGCCTGGAGCACAGATTTGTCTGTGGCTTGAGCATATGAAAATAGTTGCAGATGATAAGATTGGTCTCTTTTTAAAGTGTCTAAAACTAAAGCAAGCTGTGTTTTTGCATTGTCACCAAGTGAGGAGGATTCTGCAACAAACTTTAATGTAAATTTTGAGTTAGGTCTTAGTTTTTTTTCCTCCACATCGATGGCGGCGGATAAAATTTGGGATCGGTTTTTTCGCTTTGTTTTTTGATGTCTCGTTTTTTGGCTTGCTAAACGAGGTGTCTGATTCGTTTTTGTCAAATCAATTGGTTCTTTAATTTTCTTGTCATTAAATGTCTCGTTGAACGTGGATATTCGAGATTTTCCAAGTTGTCTGACTTTTTCCGGATGTTTCTTTAATTGTTGTTTAGGACGGATTTTATTTTTAAATTTATATGTCTTGAATTTATTTTTTAATGCTGGTTTTTCTAGGATCATCAATTGATGATTATGCTGCTTTTTTTCTATTAAATATTTTTCATATTCATTGAGTTGTTTCAATTTGGTTGAAGCAGCCACTGGTTTTTTGCGCTGAATTTGGAGGAGACTTCGTGCAATATTGGGAAGCGGTGCAATTGATTCAATAACATCGTTATTAACAATAACATTAGGTTGGACATGGTAGCCAATATATTGCTGTGCTTTAATCGCTTGGGTGTTCACTATTAATGCGCAGAAAATGAATATAAGAAAAATTTTAATTTGAGTTTTTTTCATTTATATACATTTCTAAAAAATTGGTATTTTAGCGTCAGACAATAGAGTTCTTATTAATAATATTTTAAATTTTTATTTTTAATTAAAGCAAAATTGTGGCTAATAAATATAAATCATAAAATTATTATCTAATTTTTTGAACTTATTGCTTTTCTTAGCATTTTTCCGACTTGATCGAACAGTAGGCTGTTTGATGCGAGTATGCTACCGCTATTTAGTGGATCACTATGGCCGTTGATTTCGCTTACGAATCCCCCTGCTTCTCGAACCAATAAAATTCCGGCCGCTACATCCCAGGGTGATAAGCCAATTTCCCAAAAACTATCGAAACGACCGGCAGCTACATACGCAAGATCTAAAGAAGCAACGCCAAATCTTCTCAGGCCAGCGGTTTGATCCATAACGGGGGCTAATGTTGCTAACATTTCTTCTTTGCCGGGTCGGCCAGCAAAGGGTATCCCGGTCGCAAGAATAGCTAAATTCAGACTGTCACGTGCAGAAACTCGAAGTCGGGAATTGTTGAGATAACACCCGCTACCTTTGACCGCCCAAAAAGTTTCATCCCTGCAGGGATCATAAATCATACCTGCTTCAAGTTCTCCATTGTGTTCCTGGGCGATAGAGATTGAAAAATGTGGTATTCCATGAAGAAAATTGGTTGTTCCATCCAATGGATCAATAATCCACCTATCGGCGTTATCTACTTCGCCAACGACCCCCCCCTCTTCCAACAACATCGAAAAGGATGGGCGGGCTTTGTTCAATTCAAAACGTAATATTTCCTCAGACCTTCGATCAGCCTCTGAAACGAAATCAGCTGGACCCTTGCGTGAAACTTGCAACTGTTCCACCTCGCCGAAGTCATGCAGTAGGCTTCGAGCAGCCTTTCGCGCCGCTGCATTCATAACATTAATTATTGGTGGCAACATTTGGCAGAAGCCCTTTGATTGTGAAAGTGAATTTTTTCTAATATAGTTAGTCTTTTGCTCGTTCTACGTATGTTGCGTCTGCGGTATTGATAACCACACGGGTTCCGACGCTTATATGTGGGGGTACCATTGTTTTAACCCCATTTTCTAGTACTGCGGGTTTGTAGGACGATGATGCAGTTTGTCCTTTAACCACGGCATCTGCTTCGATAATCTCAAGTGTAATGTTCATTGGTAGCCGGACACCCACGGGTACATCATCTACAGTATCAACAGTTACTTCCATTCCTTCAGTTAAGAATATCTTGGCTTCCCCTGCCATATCAACTGGGACGTTGAATTGATCAAAAGTTTCTGTGTCCATCAAATTGATCAGCTCACCCTCGGCAAATAACATGGTACAGGTTTTCTCGGATGTCATTAATTTTTCGACTGTTTCCTGAGTTCTGAATCGTTCATTTGTTTTGACACCAGTGATAGCGTCTCGCATGTCGACAGCAATAAAAGCGTTTCCCTTACCAGGGAGTATGAGCTCGTATTTGACAACAACATATTTTTTACCTTCATGCTCAATTGCATGTCCGGGTCTAAGCGTATTGGCTAGGACCTTCATATGATTTTATCCTTGTTTTTTTAGTTAGTCTGAGCAGGGCAAAATAACAGGTTACTGTGTTCGTATCAACGTACAGTATTTCTCTTTATTCATCTCGATACCGATGTTTCACACCCTTCCAGTCAGTAATATTCCAATACATGTCTTCGGAGGCTTCCAAATAACTTGGGCCGATGGGGACTTTACCGTGGCCATTTGGAATATCGAGCATGTAATTTGGTTGGCAAAGCCCTGACACAGAACCTCGTAGTTTTTTTACTAGTGTTTGTCCGGTCGCGATTGTAGTCCGAAAATGACTTGTTCCTTCTGCTTTATCACCATGATGAAGGTAGTAAGGTTTAACCCTGCATTTAACTAGCCTCTTCATCAATGTTTTAAGGGTATTGGCATTATCGTTTATTCCTTTTAGCAGGACCGTCTGAGCTAACAATGGGAAACCATTGTCTACTAACCTTGCTATTGCCTGTTCTGTCTCTGGAATTAGCTCATCGGAGTGGTTGCAATGGACTACAATAAACACGGGTTTTCTAGATTTAATGGCAGATATTAACTTTCCTGTTATTTTGTCAGGGTCTACTATCGGTACACGTGTATGTATTCTGATTACTCCAACATGCTCTATTTTTTCTAAATTGCTGATTAGTTCATTTAATCTGCGAGCAGAAAGTGTGAAGGGGTCACCCCCAGATAATATTACCTCCCAAATATCAGAATTAGTTTTAATATATTCCAATGCCCTTTCTAATTCCAATTTTTCTAGCAAACCGTGCCCCACGGCTTCTCTTCGAAAACAAAATCTGCAATAGACAGGGCATGTGAGTGTCGGAGTGAGAAGAACGCGGTCAGGGTAACGGTGAACAATACCTTTAACGGGGCTGTGAGATTCGTCACCTATTGGATCTGAAAGCTCATCTTCTCCAACTTTACATTCTAGGGGTGAAGGGATGAATTGTCTTGATATTGGCGAATGTTCATTTTGGTGTTCCAAAATTTTTAATAAGTGGGATGTAATATTGAAAGGTAAATTTTTGCAGGCTTTTTCAATACTTTGCAACTGATCCGGTGGAACTAATTCCAAATCCATCAATTTTTTGGTTAAATAGTGGCTTTGTTTTTTTTCGCTATGGACAACATTTTTCCTTACCGTCATGGTATTGGCTCCGTGATATAAAATTTGAGGTTTTATAACCCTTTTTCCTGTAACGGGATAAATAATATGAATGACACCCCATTATCGAGTGAGGGATCCGCAATACTCAATAATAAAAATGAGTGGTGGCGACGGGAAGAACTTAACGCACGTTTTCCGGCTTTAAAAGTTAGGTCGGAAATGTTTATCGTCACACGAAATTTCTTTAACAATCGAAGTTTTTTTGAAGTCGATACTCCTTGTTTGCAGGTTTCACCAGGGATGGAGCCAAATTTAACAGCTTTCTCAACAGAGTTATTTGAGCCTTTTAATGAAGAAATGACTAGAAGATTATTTCTTCATACTTCACCGGAGTTTTCTATGAAAAAGATCCTCTGTGGAGGTGTGGAAAAAATATTTCAGCTAGCTCGTGTATGGAGAAATGGGGAACGTTCTAGGTTGCATCATCCGGAATTTACTATGCTTGAATGGTATAGAGCAGGTGTATCTTGGCGAGAGATAGCTAATGAATGTGAAGAATTATTCAAAGAATTAGTCCTCCGAGTTAGCAAATTAAATGGTCTAGAATGTTTTGAGTGGAATGGTCTTAAATGCGATCCTCTTGACGAGTGGGAATATCTTAGTGTGGCAGAAGCATTCAAGAAGTTTTGTAGTTTTGATATTCTTAAAACTACTCCGGATCCATTAAGGCCGGATAAAGACTTATTGTCCATAGAGGCCAAGAAGCTGGGTATACGATTTCAAGATGGTGAAGAATGGGATGAAATTTTCTATCGCTTATTTTTAAAAGAAATCGAACCTCAACTTGGCATAGGTGTGCCAACCGTCTTATATGATTGGCCGCTTTTTCTAGCGGCCTTGGCACGACAAAACCCGTTAGATAAGCGTTTATCTGAGAGATTTGAGATATTTGTTTGCGGCATTGAATTAGCAAATGGCTTTGGTGAATTAACAGACGCATTTGAACAACGCCAAAGATTTGAGAGAGAAATCCAACAGAAAAAGAAAATGAATCGAATAAGTTATCCTATAGACGAAGATTTTCTAAATGCATTGGAGGCGGGTATGCCAGAGGCCTCAGGTATAGCACTTGGTTTTGATCGTTTAGTTATGCTTTGCACAAACAGCAAACGAATAGAGGATGTTCTCTGGGCTCCCGTTGTTAAGGGGATGCCATGATTATGTTGATAAAATTTTTTTTAAATTTTTATTGAGGGGAGGGCTATTCTAGTGAAGGAAAGCGTGAAACTTAATGTTGTTCCATTGTCGCCTGCAATTGGTGTTGAGGTGCGTGGTCTAGACGCTACTAAGAATATTCCTAAAAGGGAGGCTCCAACTCTTCGCAGAATTTGGGCGGAAAATAGTATTCTTTTGTTAAGAAACCAGAGGTTGACAGAAAATCAGCAATTTTTATATGCAAAAATATTTGGGGAGGTGGCTGAAAGAGTAAGACCGCCGGTAGAAAAGAGGTCATATCGTGCAGATCCAGATAATCCGATGCAGCTTGTCACAAATGCTGTTGATAATAATGGAAGGCCATTGGGCTCTTTAGGAGATGGTGAAATGTGGTTTCACACAGATAAATGTTATGTGAGGAAGCCCCATCGAGCCTCTTTCCTGTACGCAGTTGAAATACCCCGTCAGGGAGGGCATACCAAATTTGCAAGTCTTTACAGGGGTTACCAAAACTTGCCTCAAATACTGAAAAATAAGTTAATGGGACGAAAAGTTTTGCAAATGTATGATTACACAAAAACGGAGCCCGGTGATTTGGATCAGCCTCTAGAAAATATATTGCACTATTGGCAGCCAGCTTTTGTAACCAATCCTGATACAGGCAGAAAGGCGGTGTATATAAGTCGGCTAATGTCGCGGCTTATCGAGGGATATAGTGATGTAGAAAGTCAATCCATCATTAATGATGTTTCAGATATTGTGGAACAATCGGAAAATATATACGAGCATGTTTGGACTCCAGGCGATATCATAATATGGGATAATCTCTCTTGCCTACATGCGCGCACTGATTGGCCTCGAGACCAACGCAGGACGCTTCGGCGTGTAACCATAAAGGGCAGGGAGCTCTCCTAGAGAAGCGTTGGATCTTCTGGGGATATTTAACTAAATGTTGCCTGCTTTCACTAAATTATCAAAAATATCGTTAAACTGCCTTATAGCGGCGGCAGGGCTTTCCTGATGGTTCCAAACCCCTGCAGAAACCGCAATAAAGTCTGCCCCAGCTTTAACAATTGGCTGGCAATTTTCTACGGTAATGCCTCCAATTGCAACGCAAGGTACCAACATACTCTCCTGCCAATTGGATAACAGCTTTGGGTCGGCCGTGAATTTGCGAGTTTTGGTATTGCTATGGAAAAAAGCGCCGAAAGCAACATAATCGGCGCCTGCTTCGCCCGCCTCCATCGCGAGATGTGGAGAATTATGACATGTAATACCAATGATTGCGTCATCACCCAGAATTGCGCGCGCTTCACTGTAAGGTGTATCTGTTTGTCCTAAATGGACACCATCACAGCCAGATTTTAAAACTAGTTCGGGTTGGTCGTTAATTATGATGGCCACGTCGTGCTCATGGCAGATTGGAGATAGGCGGTCTAACGCTTCAAGCACTAAATCATCGGGAACATCTTTTAAACGAATTTGCAAACATGCTACATCGCCGCCAAAGAGAGCTGAGCCTAAGGTCTCTGAAAATAGCTTCAAAGAACTATCGCTAAATTCAGGAGGTGTAATCAGGTATAGCCTGCAGCGTAGGGGCTCAATTCCGTCTGTCATCCCACCTAGAATTTTCCTTGATAAATTTTAACAATTGAGTCCAGCATGGCTAGGGCTTCTTCGCGCGGTCTTTGAAACGTATTTCGCCCGATTATCGAACCATTGCCCCCGCCATCACGGATTGCTCTTGCCTCATTAAAAATGCCATCTAAGTCTTTTGCTTCGCCCCCGGAAAAGACAACGATTCTACGGCCATTGAAACAACTTTGAACTACGTGTTTAATTCGCGATGTCAATGTCGAAATATCGATATTTTGATTTGAATAAACTTTCTCTGCTGCTTCTAAGAACATGGCATCCGTCGGAGGTTTTACCTTGATAATATGTGCACCGATAAGGCATGCAAGGTGAGCGGCATATGCGCATACATCCATTGCTGTTTCACCTTCACGCGTAACTATACCTCCACGGGGGTAAGACCAAACCACAACGGCGAGACCACAGGATTTTGCTTCCTCCGATAGATCACGAATTTCTTCTATTAATTCGTATTGATGTTCAGAACCTGGATAAATTGTAAAGCCTATTGCGCAGCATCCCAAGCGGAGTGCATCGGCAACCGAGGCGGTAACTGCCTGATCCTTATTTGAAGCTAAGGAATTTGCATTATTACATTTTAAAATAGTCGGAATTGCGCCGGCAAATGTGTTAGCTCCAGCTTCTAGCATTCCCAGTGGTGCAGCGTAGGCGGATAGGCCAGCATCTATGGCAAGTTGAAAATGATAATGTGGATCGTAGCCGGAGGCATTTGGTGCAAAACTGCGTGCTGGACCATGCTCAAATCCTTGATCAACAGGCAAAATTACCATTTTTCCTGTGCCGCCTAATTTTCCATGCATAAGAATTTTAGCAAGATTACCCTTAGAGCCTGCATTATCTGATTCATAACCAGCTAAGATTTTTTTAACCCGTTGTGTGATCTTAGTCATTTAATCCTCTTTCTGACTTCACAGTTTAAAATGATATTTATAAAGGAATCTTTTAAAGGTGGAAATGAATCTATAAAACTTTCGATAAATATTTTAATAAAATTTTCTCAGATTTGTTTGCTTCGAGCAAATCTGGCATTTTAGGTCGCCTGGTTCGAACCTCTATATGTGCTACATCTGCAATCATTTTGATTTTTTTTGTAACGGAAGGACGTGTGGATGTGTATATGCAGTCAACACCTTCCCGAAGCGCTGCCAGAGAATGCCCTGCGGCTTTACCACAGTCCAGAACACCAATGACCCTGAGATCAGGAAAATCGTTGCTGATAATATTAATTATACCCTTAAACCAAGCAGGACCAATAGAACCAGAGCCATTTTTTGCGCTCCAGAGCTCAATTATATAATCTTCTTTGAAGCGTTTTTGTCTTATAAATTGGCATACTAGTCGGGCTTGATCTATGCCATGTATGGCAACTCTTTTTACATTTGGTTTTGTTGCCGCTTTATCAAACATTCTTGTCATTCAGTAATTTTCCATAATAGAGTTATGCCGGCAACTATAGTTGACGCTTATGCAGGACCCGTCATACTCTCAGGATGGGTTTATTCGAATCAATCATATGCGTGAAAAAATACATGGGAGAGCTACAGGAAGCAAATCATCGGTTGGAAAATGCAATAGCGCGTCTAGAAGCGGCTTCCCAAAGAATCGGCAATAGTGTTTCAGCTGCTCATGTGGAGGGTGAGTTAAAGGCGTTGCGTTTACGATGTGCTGAGTTGGAAAACAAATCACAGTCAGCAGCAAAAAAGTTGAATACTATAATTAAGCGATTGCGTGACATACTGAGCGAAAATAATGTCTCAGGTTGATGTGCAAATAAATGGCAAGTCTTACAAAGTCTCCTGCGATGATGGTCAAGAGGATCACTTATTAGAACTGGCAGGGTATGTTGATCAACGTGTACAGGAGCTTATTAAATCTGTAGGTCAAGTGGGTGATGCTCGGATTTTAGTGATGGCTTGTCTTTTAATTGCAGATGAACTTGCAGAAGCTTATTCCGATGAGAAAAAAGCCCATACCGGTGACGATAATCATGAAAGAGTTTTTGAACAAAGGCTTGTGCGGCTTACAAATGAATTAGCAAATCGTATTGAACGGATTGCAGATACCCTCGGGCCGGCATAGTATTCTGCAGGTGCTGCGTAGTGCGAGAGACAATAAATCCCTTGGGCCAATATATTCTTCTAGGGAGCTGTTCCTTTCGGGGTCTTGGTCTCGAAATACGGCGCCCACCTGCTTATGCGGGCCTTAGAGGATGAAATCGTTAACCGGCTAATGCGGCACCACCCGAATTCTATGGGTAAACAAATCAGTTTGGAGAGTGTTTTTGCGTGTCTCTAGAGTTGATAAAGCTAAACAAAACCTAGCCCGCAAAATGCGTGGGGCAAGAACTTCAACTCATCGAAAAATTGGACCGATAGTTGCTACCAAAATTATTGATCAATTTAAAATCGCACGTGGATTGGGTCTAGAAATAGGAGCAAATACAATCGTTTCAGCCTATTGGCCAGTGAGAGACGAGCTGGATACAAGGTTTTTGCTGCAGGCCCTCCATGAAGATGGGGTTCGGTGTGCATTGCCTGTCCTAGGCAGTAAAGATAAAATGCTGATATTCCGTCAATGGCGGCCGGGGGATGTACTTAGAGAGACACGTTTCGGACTTGCGGAACCTGCCGAGGATAAACCCTGTTTAGAGCCTAATGTTTTGTTGGTTCCTCTTCTGGCTGTTGATTTTGAGGGTAATAGGTTGGGTTATGGTGGTGGTTACTACGATTTTACATTATTAAGATTTCGACTCCAGGGGGAACGTCCGGTCATCGCTGTTGGTTTGGCTTATGAAGCACAAATCACTTCTAATGTGCCACATGATCTCAGTGATGCCAAATTGGACTGGTTAATAACTGAAAAACATGTAATTCAATTTAAATCTTAATGTAAAATAAGAATGAGATTTTAATACTATGCGCATACTTATTTTTGGCGATGTTGTCGGCCGCTGCGGTAGAAGAGGCATTTGTGAAGAGCTACCGTATATTCGTCGTGAATTATCCATAGATTTTGTTATTGTAAATGGCGAGAATGCTGCTGGAGGTTTTGGCATAACTCCCAAGATTTGTGACCGGTTTCTAACTGCAGGGGCTGATGTGGTTACCACCGGTAATCATGTGTGGGACCAGAAGGAAATCATTCCATATATTGATAAGGAAAAGCGTTTGCTCAGGCCCCATAATTATCCGATGGGAACTCCAGGGAGAGGGACTGGTGTATACGAGGATTCTGTTGGTCGTAAGGTGTTTGTTCTTCATTTTATGGGTTTGTTATTTATGCCGACACTCGACGACCCCTTTAGAGGCATAGATCAAGCACTTTTAAATAAAAAACTTGGCAGAGATTTCTCCGCAATAATACTTGACTTTCACGGTGAGGCTACGAGTGAAAAAGTTGCTATGGGTCATAATTTAGATGGACGAGTTTCTGCAGTTGTTGGAACACATTCCCATATTCCCACTGCTGATCATCATGTTTTGCCGTTGGGTACAGGGTATATAACTGACTTAGGCATGTGCGGTGATTATAATTCTGTGATTGGAATGAAAAAAGAGGGTTCAATCGCTAGATTTCGAAAANAAGTTCCAGCCCCGAAATTAGAAGCNGCGGAGGGNGAANCAACATTGTGNGGNGCAATAATTGATACCGANGATGANACNGGGNTGNCAACTANAATTNCTCCTTTTNGGCGCGGTGGGCGTTTGGAGNCGACTANAGAGTAAAAAGGTTTAGNNAACAGAAAATATATAAATTTANGCCCATTATAATTATAATGACTGTAANTNGTNGTTTAATTACACTAAATCNCAAAATGNAGGTTTTAATTGTTNTTTTNGGNTTACGGAAAAAGAAGACNATGGCNGGACATTCTCAATTTAANAATATTATGCNCAGGAAGGGNGCANAGGATAAAAAGCGTGCGAAGNTTTTCTCAAAGCATATTCGTGAAATACAGGTGGCGGCCAGAGGTGGTCTACCCGATNTTGAGATGAANCCAGCTTTNAAAACCGCGGTGGCTGCNGCCAAAGCNGTNAANATGCCGAAAGATAATATTGANAGAGCAATAAAAAGGGGNTCAGGGNCAGGAGANGGAGAAGCNTTTGANGAAATTCGCTATGAGGGTTACGGGCCNGGCGGAGTGGCCATAATAGCTGAGACNNTGACTGANAATCGTAACAGGACNGCTAGTGAGGTAAGAGCGGCTTTTACGAAGCATGGGGGTTCNCTNGGAGAAACCAATAGTGTCAGTTTTCAATTTANTCGNGTNGGTNCGATAAATTATACCGCNAGTGAAATGACNGATGACGAAATNTTTGAGGCNGCNCTGGANTCAGGGGCNAGTGATGTTAANTCCTCAGNTAGCGGTCACGAAGTTATATGTGAACCANAAGACTTCCATNTTGTAAGAGAAAGTCTGGAAGTAAAATTNGGGACNCCGTTTCTNGCTGAATTGCAATGGAGGCCNCAAGTTACGGTGANAGTAGATGGGGGCCACGTGCAGACTTTATTTAAACTTCTCGANNCTCTTGATGAAAATGATGATGTCCGCTCAGTTTCCGCAAATTATGAGGTAGAAGAATCAGTGCTGGCTAAACTTACCTGATACTGTGGGCTGTGAAGGAGAATTTATGAAGCTAATCGGCTTAGATCCAGGGCTTCGAGCTACTGGTTGGGGTATAATAGATAAAAGGGGTAATAATTTAACTTATATTGCCGACGGCACGGTTCGGACTCCTTCACGATTGGGTCTAGCTGAGCGGTTAGCAGTTCTATTTCGTGAGTTGACTGCGGTCCTAGAAAATTATCGTCCAGAAGAAGCTGCAGTTGAGGAAACTTTTGTAAACAAAAATCCTAAGACAACTTTAAAATTGGGGCAAGCGCGTGGGGTGGTTTTGTTGGTGCCTTCCATGGCCGGTTTGCCGGTTGGAGAATATCCCGCGAATGTCATAAAAAAATCTTTGGTTGGTGCCGGTCATGCGGATAAGGACCAAATCAAGATGATGGTAGAAATGCTGTTGCCGAATGCAATCATAGATAGTTCAGATTCGGCAGATGCCCTCGCTGTTGCGGTTTGCCATGCTCATCATCGCCGAAGTCTGAGTTTGTGGGAGGAGAGTAAGGTTGCGACTTAAACCAATTCAAAATTCTAAGCTGAGTGTAAGGTTTTTATGATAGCTAAACTGACCGGCCTACTGGACACCATAGGGCTAGACGAAGTTGTCATTGATGTTGGCGGCGTCGGCTATTTGGTATTTTGTTCGTCGCGTACGCTTAAGTCATTTGATAAGGTAGGAGATCCAATCACAGTTTTTGTAGAGATGCATGTGCGGGAGGATCACATTCATCTTTTTGGTTTTATTGACCAAGTTGAACGAGATTGGTTTCGGTTACTGACAACAGTGCAGGGTGTTGGAGCGAAGGTAGCAATTGCAATTCTGGGGACATTGTCACCAGATGACCTCGCGAATGCAATGATAGCTGAGGATAAAGCGACTTTAACTAGAGCACCGGGTGTAGGTCCGCGCCTCGCAGTTAGACTTTTGGCTGAGTTAAGAGAAAAAACTGCTGACCTTAATGCCGTTTCTAACGCTGGCCCTTCTAAATTATCAAATGGTCAGCCTAATGCGGTATCTGATGCTATTTCCGCTTTAGTTAATCTTGGCTATGGACGAAGTGCTGCATTCGCTGCTGTTTCAAAAATTGCACAGAATTCGTCAGATGCTACTAGTGTTGAATTACTAGTGAAGTCCGCTCTTAAGGAACTAAGTGCATGACAACGGATCGTATTGTAGACGCTGATACAAATACCGATGATAAAATCGAAAATTCATTGAGGCCATTGGCCTTAGACGATTTTATCGGACAGCAACAAATTTGCGAAAATCTGAGTGTATTCATTAATGCTGCAAAAACCCGAGGAGAGGCGCTGGATCATGTCCTGTTTCATGGACCACCTGGGCTTGGTAAGACAACTTTAGCACAAATAGTGGCCCGAGAATTGGGAGTTGGTTTTCGGATGACATCGGGCCCCGTGATTGCTAAAGCCGGCGATCTTGCGGCAATTTTGACCAACCTTGAAGCCAACGATGTTTTGTTTATCGATGAAATTCATAGATTAACTCCCGTTGTTGAAGAGATTCTTTATCCCGCTATAGAGGACTACAAACTTGATTTGATCATNGGNGAGGGTCCAGCTGCGCGCTCGGTTCGAATTGATCTAAAACCATTTACNCTTNTTGGTGCAACCACACGTTCGGGGCTAATTACAACNCCCCTACGCGAGCGNTTCGGAATTCCATTGCGTTTAAATTTTTATAGTGCTGANGAGTTAGAGAAAGTNGTNAGGCGTGCATCNCATCTTCTTAATCTTGATCTAACNGATGNGGGCGCACGCGAGATCNCCCGCCGAGCNAGAGGTACCCCAAGAGTTGCAGGGAGACTACTTCGTCGTGTACGCGATTTTGCTGCTGNAGNTNAAGGNNGTGCNGTGGATGCAGATATGGCNGATGNTGCTCTGAATAGACTAGANGTGGACGGGATCGGTTTGGATGAAATGGATCGAAGNTATTTACGATGTGTTTGNGAAANGTTTGGTGGAGGNCCCGTTGGNGTGGAAACAATTGCGGCGGCCTTGTCGGAGCAAAGGGATACGATAGAAGAGGTTATTGANCCNTTCATTATTCAACAAGGNTTGGTTCAACGAACNCCACGTGGCCGTTTNNTAACACAAAGAGGTTTTGATCATATAGGCCTTAAGCCAAATCAAGAAATAATTTCCCAATTAGAGCTCTTATCGACAAATGAAAGAGACACTGTTTCGAGTGATAATAATGACTCCTGAAATTGGTGTAATTAAAAATGGAGCACACAAATTGCCTATCAGGGTTTATTTTGAAGATACAGATACAGGTGGCATCGTTTATTACGCTAACTACCTTAAGTATGCAGAACGCGCACGAACGGAAATGTTAAGGTGTATTGGTTTTCCCAACACCATTTTAATCAAGAAGTATGGGATAAATTTTGTTGTTCGACATTGTGAAGCTGATTATTTCGCATCATCATATTTGGATGATGAACTTATAATCTCTAGTGGTAAAATTTTAATTGAACCGGCAAGTCTGCAGGTAGAACAGAAAATTATGAGGAGAACTACTCGGATTACGAAACTTCTCGTTAAGTTGGTTGGCGTTAATAAACATGGAAAACCAACAAGATTACCAAAAAGTTTTTGTGACGCACTTTCGCCACTTTTGGATGTTAGAGTGTCTTAACAATATAAGGATTGGATCAATAAATGGAACAAACTGCGGTAGTATCCGCTGCAATAGCTGGCTCAGTTGCAAATGATCTTTCAATATGGGGATTGTTTCTGCAGGCCGATATCATTGTCAAATTGGTTATGGTGGTTTTAGTGCTTGCTTCCTTTTGGTGTTGGACGATAATTTTTGAAAAGATTATTCGGTTTAGAAGACTGTGGAGCCAAGCAGAAGAGTTTGAGGAGGCATTTTGGTCTGGAGGCTCTTTAGAAGATTTGTATGACCGAATACAAGATCGTCCCAAAGAACCAATGTCTTCTATATTTCAAGCGGCAATGCATGAATGGCGTCGTTCCACTTCAAAAGGCCTTTCCGAAAACGCACAAAAAGCGAGTTTAGCCCAAAGAATTGAGCGGGTTATGCACGTAACAATGGGGCGNGAGATTGATGTCTTGGAGCGTAATATGACATTTTTGGCAACTGTTGGTTCTACTGCTCCATTTATTGGTTTGTTTGGAACAGTCTGGGGAATAATGAATAGTTTTCAGGCCATAGCACTTTCCAAGGATACTTCGCTTGCTGTTGTTGCTCCAGGAATTGCCGAGGCGTTATTTGCAACTGCACTAGGTCTAGTCGCGGCTATACCTGCGGTGGTGGCTTATAATAAACTTTCAACTGACCTAGGGAGATATGCGGCAAGGCTTGAAGGGTTTGGGAGTGAATTTAGCGCGATCCTATCGCGGCAGTTTGAGGAGAATGATTAAAAATGGCCATGAGTATCGGCCATGAGCGATCTACCAGACAGGGAAATTTTGGACGCCGGCCGCGCCGCTCTCCAATGAGTGAAATCAACGTCACTCCTCTTGTCGATGTAATGTTAGTTTTACTTATTGTGTTTATGGTGACGGCACCACTTCTTACAGTTGGTGTCCCCGTAGATCTACCTAAAACAGTGGCGAATCGTATTGTGGGGCAGGATGAACCTTTGGTGATTACTGTTGATAAAAAAGGTCTCTTATATCTTCAGGATACAAAAATAGAACGAGATAAACTTCTACCGCGTTTAGCGGCAATCACAAAGAATATAAAAGATACCCGTATTTTTTTGCGTGGAGATGAGACAATAGCCTATGGCCAAATTATGTCCGTAATGGGAGCACTTAATCAGGCGGGGTTTAATCGTGTTGCACTAATAACGAAAGCGCAAGGAGCTAAAACTCGTCGGAGTTTGCGGTGACTTATGAAACGTGGTGCAATAATTTCAGGCGTACTTCATTTCTTAGTTATAGCGTTTGCATACTTTGGTCTTCCAAATTTGTTCGAAACGCCNAAAGTTCANTACACGCCGCCAATGTCAGTTGATATAATTATGAAGGAAGAAAAGTTAAAAAAGAATACCGCAACTTTAGTGCCCAAAGCTCCGCTTAAAACTGTAAAATTAAAAAAACAGCAGGAAAAACAAAAGGCGCCATCTATACCTAAACCATTAGCAACACCTAAACCTTTGCCGAGGTCGGTCGTTCCTAAAGAAAAAGCTTTATCTAAACCTTTAGAGAGGGTNGTTGCACCACTACCGAAGATGAAACCCAAANTAAAAAAGGTGGAAAAACCACAGAGACAACGATTAAAAAGAATCAATCGAATTGCACCAAAACCAAAGCGGAAGCCAGTCAAAAAAGACGAATTCAGACAACTATTAAAAGATTTGACCAAGAGAAAGAAATCTTTATCGAAACCAGTTTCTAAAACAAGAAAATCCATTAAATCGAATTCAAAACCGGTTGAGGAGGNATATTCGGCTCGCCGAGTGGAGAATGCTCTAGTTAAATTGGTGAGGCAGCAAGTTGTGCCATGTTGGCATATCCCAGGTGGTGCTAAGGATGTTCAAAAAATGAAAATTAGCGTGCGAATAAAATTAGGGCGAGATGGTAAATTGCTAGCGAACCCCGAAGTTATAGATAAATTTAAATTTGAAACAGACAACTCTTTTCGCGTGGTAGCTGAAAGTGCCATGCGTGCACTACAACGTTGTAGTCCTTTAAAATTACCCTATCGAAAATATGAATTTTGGAATGATATTACATTTAATTTCGATCCAAGTGAGGCCTTGGGACGTTGATGTCGAAATGGAGCTGATTAAAAATGAGGAAATTTAACTTTAAAATTTTTGTAAATATTTTACAAAAGCTGTTCTTTATATCGATATTGTACGTTGGATTTGCAGTAATGCCTGCACAAGCCACTCTGAAAGTTGATATCAATAGTGGTAAAATTGAACCACTTCCAATAGCACTACCAGATTTTTTTGGGTCAGGTACACAGGCCATAACGCTCGGTCGGGATATAGCGAGTGTGATATCTTCCGACTTGCAAAGGTCAGGTTTATTTCGCTTAATTGACTCGAGAGCTTTCATACAAGGACGAAATTCGCTTCGGGTGAGGCCAAGATTTCCCGCATGGCGCCAAATTCAAGCGGAAGCGTTGGTGGTGGGGAGTGCAGAATTAAGACTAAACGGGAAATTGAGAGTTGAATTTCGGCTCTGGGATGTTCTGAGGGGACAACAACTTGTTGGTTTGCGAACAGACACAGAGCCACGAAACTGGCGACGTGTTGCTCATATTATTGCTGACGCAATCTACAGCCGAATTACAGGTGAAGAAGGCTATTTTGATACTAGGGTAGTATACGTGGCTGAAAGTGGCCCGGCTTTGAAGCGTATCAAACGTTTAGCTATTATGGACCAGGACGGCGCAAATCACAGATATCTCACTAGTGGAAGCAACTTGGTGTTAACTCCTAGGTTCTCGCCTACGGAACAGGAAATAACATATCTTGAATATCCGCCTGGCAAAAAACCAAGGGTCTATATATTTAATATTGATACCGGCCAACGCGAAAAACTTGGTGAGTTCGATGGAATGACTTTNGCACCCCGTTATTCTCCAGACGGTAAGGGCGTCATTATGTCGATGGCCCAAAATGGTAATTCAGATATTTTTGTAATGGATCTGCGTACAAGACGGTATCAGCAATTAACGAGTCACCCAGCTATTGATACATCNCCTTGTTTTTCCCCGGATGGTAAAAGAATTGTTTTTACCTCAACTCGCGGAGGTAAGGGGCAAATTTATGTAATGGATTCCGACGGAAAGAATAAAAAAAGAATTACCTTCGGCAGAGGAAAATATTCTACTCCAGTATGGTCTCCCCGTGGGGATAAAATAGCCTTTACAAAACAAACCCCGGGGGAATGGTTTATTGGTGTTATGACACCAGATGGCAAAGAAGAGAGACTTTTGGCCAGGGGTTTCGCGGTCGAAGGTCCTACATGGTCTCCTAATGGACGAGTATTGATGTTTTTTCGTCAGCCTCCTGCAGGTAAAGAAGGAGGTAGGCCAAAACTTTATTCTATTGACTTAACGGGAGTTAATGAAAGGGAAATCAGGACACCGACAGATGCTTCGGACCCTGCCTGGTCTCCTCCTAAGTAAGGAAATACGGAATCTATTTGGTTGTTAACTTTNAAAGAAAGTTTGAGTTTGATAGCGAAGGGGTCTTTATTGAATCGGGCGTAAGGCTTATTATTTTTTTATTCTTAATGAGAGGAAAGTCGAATATGGACTGGAAAATTCCTACTATAATATTATTTGCGCTCGCACTTGGTGCCTGTGAAACAACTCCAGATAATGTTGGTTCAGTCAAGGGAACTGGAAGTATTAGTGGCAAAACGGCTACAACTTCCCTAGCCCCTGTTAGTGTTATCAAAAATCGTAAATTAGCGAAACTAGCCCCTGGCGGAGTTGCAGCTGGCAGCCAGGAAGACCTTGTCACTAATATTGGAGACAGGGTATTTTTCGAATTAGATAGCGTCTCATTATCATCTGATGCTCGATCTACACTTGAAAAACAAGCCCAATGGTTGCGCAAAAACCCACATGTTACGGTAACTGTTGCTGGTCATGCTGATGAAAGGGGTACGCGAGAGTATAACCTTGCATTAGGTGAGCGNCGTGCGACGGCAGCCCGTGATTATTTNGTGGCTCTTGGTCTTGATCAAAATAGAATCAAAACCATNAGTTATGGTAAAGAGCGACCGATTGATGCACGTTCTATTGAGGATGCTTGGTCTAAGAATCGCCGCAGTGTTACTACAGTAGATTAGTAAAATAGTCCTTAACGAGAACTTGTCATATAATTGTTTGATTGTTGGCGGTGGAATTAATAATGAGAGTTGCATTGTCTAGCATTAATTATACCAAACTATTTGGGGTTATCTCATTCGTTTTCTTTGTGGGTGCTTTATCTCAGCCCGTGAAGGCACAGCACTCACCGGAAATTATTAAGCGTTTGCAACGGATGCAAAATGATCTTACAACACTGCAAAAATATGTTTATCGGGGTAAGGTCTTGCCTGCTAAAAATTTTTCTCGTCCCCCGGAGAGCAAGTCATTGAATACGGCCTTGGCCAGACTTTCTAATACCATCACCCAGCTTGATGCGGAAATTAGGCGTTTAACTGGGACCAATGAAGAACTAAATTATGAAATTTCCAATTTAAAAAAGCGTCTTAATACTCTCGATAAAGACGTGGCTTTGAGATTAGAATCCCTAGAAAATCGTTTAATTCCCAATATAAAAAACGGTTCACTTTCGTCTAAACCCTTTCAACAGAGCGTTAACCTCAAGCCTTTAGTTAGATCGTCTGAACCGTCGATTAAAGGGGCAGATAAAGGAGTCAAACCCTTTGGGATTAAAAAAAGTTCTTCGGAGAATATAATAAGCGTCAAGGAAACACCGAAACATCAATTTGAGAAAGCATATTCACTAATTATTAAACAAAACCATGAGGCTGCCGAACAAGCGTTCACCGCATTTATAAGAGCTCATCCAACTCATCCTTTTGCATCCAATGCGTTTTATTGGCTTGGGCGTACGTTTTTTGTGAGAGATAATTTTGAGCAAGCAGCGAGCACCTTTGCCCAAGGGTTTCAAAGGTTTCCTAATAGTAAAAAAGCACAAGCAACATTGTTAAATTTGGGAATGTCGTTATCTAAATTGGGAAAAGAACAGGAAGCCTGTATGACATATAAAAAATTGCGAAAAACCTTTAAGAATCTGACATCCCGGGTCAATAGGCGCCTAGATCGAGAACGTAAGAAATCAGGTTGTAGGCGCTGATACGCGGGTAAAATTTTCCATTAAGGTATTATGACAGTCGATAAACACAAACCAATCGGAGAAGTAGAATTCTCTAGACTCATGCAATCTGTTGGGCCATTCGAGAAATGCCCGGAATTGGCAATTGGATTCTCAGGTGGAGCCGATAGTACAGGATTGCTGATTTTAGCTTCCCGTTGGGCTAAGCGACGTAAAGGTAGAACTTACGCGTTGACTGTTGATCATGGCTTAAGAGCCACGTCATTGTCTGAAGCTAAAATCGCACAAAATAATATTAGAATCTTAAGGGTACCCATGTATATTTTGCCGTGGATTGGCCCAAAACCCGATACTCGGGTTCAGGAGTCCGCTCGATTGGTTCGTTATAAGCTGTTGTCGGAATGGTGTCGCCGTCGAGGTGTTCTCCATTTACTAATAGCCCACCACGAAGAAGATCAGGCGGAAACATTACTGCATAGACTTGGCAGAAAGACGGGTGTAGATGGTTTGGCTGGTATTTCAGCTATAAGAGAAAATAGAGATGTTAGAATATTACGGCCTTGTCTCTCCATTCCAAAGGCTAGGCTAGAAAGGTCAGCTAAAAATCATGGTATTCGCTGGGTGGAGGATCCCTCAAATCAAAATTGTAATTTCGCTCGGGTAAGGCTAAGAAAATTATTACCCGTTTTAAGAGAAGAAAAAATTTCATCAGGTGCACTTGGAACTACAGCAAGGCATTTGGCAAAGGTGCGTAATATTTTGGATGATCAAACAACTCAAGTTTTGGCGAGGGCAGCTGAACTTAATGATTTAGGATATGCAAGAATTCAATCTAAAATTTTGAAAGAGGTCGATAGAGAATTAGCAATACGTGCTTTGGAGAGGTTGTTGGGTACTATCGGAGGACATTTTTACCCTATTAGTCACAATGGAATTAATAACGTAATGAAAAAACTCCAAAAACAAGGTTTGTTTGCTTCACGAACGCTTGCTGGATGCAAATTACAATGCGATAAAAACAATATTTTAGTCATCAGAGAAGCAGCGCGATGTGAAGAGAAGAAAGCAAAAGTGGGATCTTGGGTTCATTGGGATGGTCGATTCAGAATTCGACTTTCCAAATGTGAAAAAACTGAATCTACAAGTTATATTATTAAGGCCCTTGGAGATAACTTATCGCGAAGACTTATAAAATTACAGGGCGATCAAAGGTATACCGATATTAAACGGCCGGTTCGTCAGTCTCTGCCGTCAGTTTGGGATAAAGGCGGTTTGGTTTGCGTTCCTCATTTAGGCTATAGACGTACAGAGGCAAATCCTGCTAGCGTATTCATGGTTCAGGCACAATTTCAGCCAAGAAGATCTGCAACCAATGCCTCATTTTCTATTGTATAACCGATGTAATTAACTATTTAATCTATAAGAAAATGAAAATTTAGGACAGAAATAAAGAAATAAAGAAATAAAGAAATAAAGAAATTGAGAAATTTAGATCTCGTAGGAATTTTAATGTGAACAATCTAGGTAAAAATTTTGCTCTGTGGCTTGTTGTTGGTCTGTTGCTTGTAGCACTCTTTAATCTCTTTCAAGGATCGAGTGGTAGAAGTGGCCAAGTAGGAATACCATTTTCTGATTTTCTTGCAGAGGTTGAAAACGGTCAAGTTAGGGAGGTTGTTATTAAAGGTAACGACATCTCCGGTACCTTTAATGATAATCGAGGTTTTTCAACTTACGCGCCGAATGACCCTAATTTGGTTGAAAAATTGACTAAGCGTGGTGTTGTCATAAATGCGCAACCCACTGAAAGTAATTCGCCTTCGCTTATACAAATCCTAATCTCTTGGTTTCCAATGTTGCTATTAATTGGTGTCTGGATCTTCTTTATGAGACAAATGCAAGGTGGGGGTGGCAAGGCGATGGGTTTCGGAAAGTCCCGCGCACGAATGCTCACAGAGCAATCAGGGAGGGTAACTTTTGAGGATGTTGCAGGCATCGATGAATCCAAAACCGAGCTTGAGGAAGTGGTTGAATTTTTACGCGATCCACAACGATTCCAAAGACTAGGTGGTAAAATACCCAAAGGGGTTCTATTGGTAGGGCCTCCTGGGACCGGGAAAACATTGTTGGCCCGTGCTATCGCAGGTGAAGCTAACGTGCCCTTTTTTACAATTTCTGGTTCTGATTTTGTAGAGATGTTTGTAGGTGTTGGTGCTTCTAGGGTACGCGATATGTTCGAACAAGGTAAGAAAAACGCACCATGCATCATTTTTATTGATGAGATTGATGCTGTGGGACGTCATCGCGGAGCTGGTTTGGGAGGTGGAAACGACGAACGTGAGCAGACCTTAAATCAACTTTTAGTCGAAATGGACGGTTTTGAAACCAATGAAGGAGTTATTCTCATTGCCGCCACTAACCGTCCAGATGTCCTGGACCCCGCTTTATTGAGGCCTGGCCGATTTGACAGGCAAGTAGTGGTGCCCAATCCTGATATTTTGGGGCGTGAAAAAATTTTAAAAGTCCATATGCGCAAAGTTCCTTTGGCTCCAGATGTTGACGCTAGGGTTATAGCACGTGGCACCCCCGGATTTTCTGGTGCAGATTTGGCAAATTTAGTAAACGAGGCGGCATTGATGGCTGCTAGACGCAATAAGCGATTGGTAACGATGGCGGAATTTGAGGATGCTAAGGACAAAGTAATGATGGGGGCGGAGCGTCGTTCCATGGTAATGTCCGAAGATGAAAAAAAGCTAACCGCATATCATGAGGCCGGTCATGCAATTGTCGCACTTCATGTGCCGCAGCACGACCCGTTGCATAAAGTAACTATTATTCCCAGGGGTCGCGCATTAGGTGTCACGATGTCTTTACCAGAACGTGATGCTTTGTCGATGTCTAGAATTCAACTAGAGTCAAAGATTGCGATGGCTTTTGGCGGCCGCATAGCCGAAAAAATAACCTTTGGTAATGAAAACGTTACGACTGGTGCGGCCAATGATATTAAACAGGCGACGGGCATGGCACGCTCTATGGTAACAGAATTTGGATTTAGTGAAAAACTGGGACCATTACGTTATACGGATAATGAAGAAGAAGTATTTTTGGGTCATTCGGTGGCACAAAAGAAGAATGTATCCGATGCTACTGCCAAATTAATTGATGAAGAAGTTAGGAAACTTGTTGATGCAGGCATGGAAACTGCTGAGCGTATCTTAACAGAAAATAATAATGAACTTGAAGTTTTAGCTCAGGCGTTACTCGAATATGAAACTTTGTCTGGCGAAGAAATTTCAGCTTTGCTTCGGGGGGAAACAATAATTAGGCCAGATCCCGATGACAGCACACCAGATAACGAGGGTCGCACATCTGTGCCAACTTCAGGCATAAAAAATAAAAAAGATGGTGGCGAGCCAGATCTAAAGCCGGAGCCACAACCAGGTTCCTGANCAATAGTAANGATTTAATGCAAATTAAAAACGCCTCCGCTTTGCCGGAGACCTTTGAATATTTTTCNGANTTAGAATCTGGCTTNCNACTCAATCCCGACCCAACNGGTATGNGTAAATCAAATNGGGNAGANTTGTATATACCNGCNGGTGAAGGNGCTTTGAAGGTCNAAGCGGATATTGCTGAAATCCTNCAATGGGCTAAAAAGATTGATGCAGATCTAGAAAAGGTGATGATTCGACTTATTGATTCCACCTCAAGACAAGGTTTATCCTTCGCGGGACTTAAATTGGATCACCCAATTTTGATGGGCATTTTAAATATCACACCAGATAGTTTTCATGATGGGGGTAGTTTTTCCGATATTGAGGCTGCAATAGAACATGCTTTGAAGTTGATTGAATGCGGCGCGGAGATTATTGATATTGGGGGGGAATCTACTCGACCCGGTGCAANAGCGATTTCAGAGCAAGAAGAGATTGACCGCATCATTCCAGTCATAGAAGGTCTTATAAAGGAAAATACTATAATTTCTGTTGATACAAGGCGTGCTGATGTAATGCATGTAGCCTTGGCAGCAGGAGCCAAAGTTGTTAATGACATAAGTGCATTGTCCGATGTCCGGTCTTTAGAAGCTGTAAAACAGGCAAAAGCATTTGCTATTCTAATGCATATGCAAGGGCACCCAAAAAATATGCAAAAAAGCCCACAATATGGCGATGCTCCATATGAAATTACTACATATTTATCAAAAATGGTTAACCGTTGTGAAAAAATGGGAATACCGCGCTCCAACTTGGCAATTGATCCTGGAATAGGTTTTGGGAAATCTGATATGCATAATTTAGCCATCTTAAAAAATTTATCGATTTTACATGGTGTCGGGTCTCCTGTAGCTATTGGTGTTTCGCGTAAAAGTTTTATTGGTAGGTTAACTAATACAATGTCTACAAATGACCGATTGCCCGGGACAATTGCGGCCATTGTGCAAGCTATGAAACACGGCATTCAAATTCATCGCGTTCATGATGTTTGTGAGGTCAAACAGGCACTTACGATTTGGAATCAAATTCAAAACGCTTAAAACAAAAATTACATTTTCTTATCAAAATTGCGTTATGATAAATTTATAAAGTATGGAACATCGTCAAAATATAGGGCAGGGCATTAATGGTGGTTAAACTNTTTGGTACTGATGGAATAAGGGGAAAAGCTAATGTTAATCCCATGACCGCCGAAGTAGCCCTTAAAGTTGGTATGGCGGCAGGAGCAATATTCACGAGTGGAGCGCGGCGTCACACGGTGGTTATAGGCAAGGATACCCGCTTATCTGGTTATATGCTTGAACCAGCTCTAGCTGCCGGCTTTATAGGTATGGGGATGGATGTAATATTTGTTGGTCCTATGCCAACGCCGGCCGTAGCAATGCTGGTTCGAAGTCTTAGAGCAGATCTTGGAGTGATGATCTCGGCTTCACATAACTCCTTTGAGGATAATGGTATAAAATTGTTTGGACCGGGCGGATATAAGCTCTCGGATTCAGCCGAAGCGGAAATAGAGTCTCTAGTTGAACAAAAAAATACAAATAAAATGGCTACTCCCAATAAACTCGGACGAGCTCGACGATTAGAAGATGCGGAGGGGCGTTACATTGAGTTTGCTAAAAACACCTTTCCGAAGGGTTTAAGGCTGGATGGTCTAAAAATAGTAGTGGATTGTGCCAATGGTGCTGCTTACAAAGTAGTTCCTTCTGCACTCTGGGAGCTAGGTAGCGATGTAGTCGCTTTGGGAATTTCTCCTAATGGATTAAATATTAATAAGGCCTGCGGTAGTACTAATACGGANTTAATGCGTAAGACNGTTGTAAATGAGGGGGCTAATCTTGGCATCGCGCTTGATGGGGATGCAGATCGAGTAATCCTTGCTGATGAGGAAGGTAATATTATTGATGGCGACCAAATTTTAGCTTTGATAGCAAATTCTTGGCAGCGTGATAATAGGCTTAAAGGGGANGGAATAGTGACGACCATAATGGCTAACCTTGGATTAGAGAGGTTCCTAAATGATCTGGNATTAAAAGTGGTGCGGACAAAAGTTGGTGACCGTTATGTTGTAGAAAAAATGTTACGAGATGGTTTTAATGTTGGCGGTGAGCAATCAGGCCATATTATTCTTAACGATTACAATACAACAGGTGATGGACTAGTTGCGGCGTTAGAGGTCCTCTCTGTTATTGTGCAATCCAATAGACCAGCTAGTGAGGTTTGCAGGGTTTTTGAGCCTGTCCCGCAAATTCTCAAGAATGTGATGTTTACTGGTCCATCGCCAATGAATATGGCCTGTGTAAAAAAGATTATTGCGAGTGGAGAAAAGAAATTAGAGGGTGCCGGAAGGTTGCTAATACGTCAGTCTGGAACAGANTCAATAATAAGAGTTATGGCAGAAGGCAGCGATGAAATAATATTAAAAGAAGTTGTTAATGAAGTATGTTCCGAAATTGAAAAAGTTTCAGAGTGAATAAGGCAAAATGATCGGAAGAGTTTTAGTTATTGCGGGTTCTGACTCAGGGGGAGGGGCCGGTATTCAGGCAGACATTAAGTCAATAAGTGCCCTCGGAGCTTACGCTGCTTGTGCCATTACGGCTTTGACAGCTCAGAACACTTTGGGAGTACACGGCGTTATGAAAGTTTCCCCAGAGTTTATTGATAAGCAAATAATTGCAGTGTTAGATGATATAGGGGCCGATTGTATAAAGACGGGAATGCTTCATGACTCAATGGTAATTGACACGGTTTTAAGGACGCTAGAACATAAAGCGAGTGATGTCCCTGTAGTTGTTGATCCAGTGATGATTGCTAAAGGGGGTGCACCTTTATTGAAGGCAGAGGCTATTGTAACGCTGCGCGAGGAACTAGTACCACGAGCAACCTTGCTTACTCCTAATATTCCAGAAGCAGAAGCTATTTTGAATAGGAAGCTTAAAGGCAGAGATGACATGCAGGCAATGGGGGAGGANCTTTTTGATCTTGGCTCAAAAGCAGTTTTGCTTAAGGGTGGTCATATGGAAGGGCCGATAGTTTGGGATTTTTTAATCTCAAATGATGGGTCTCGATTTTATCAAAATGAACGAATAGCTACTTCACATACTCACGGGACTGGCTGTACTCTTGCTTCTTCTATCGCCGCAGGTATAGCAAACGGCCTAACTATTGAGAGAGCGGTAACACAAGCGGAGACCTTTTTAAATAAAGCAATTCAAACTGCACCAGGCATTGGCAAAGGTCATGGACCCATAAATCATCTTCATACAGTTCAGTCTAGCTAGGCTCTTGGTGATATTTGATCTAGGGTCTCCGTTTATCGTTTGCTTTTCTTAAAAAAGACCTCGTTTTAGGAACTTGGCTCGGTCGGTCTCGTTTATCATTCCTAAAATTACTTTACGGTAACCCTCAACAGCCTCAGCCCCAGCAGCCCGATAAGCATGTGCGATTCTTTCTCTTTGGTTTTGGGAAAGTCTTTTCTCAAGGTTTACACCTTTTTCAGTCAATTCTAGAAGCCGTTGACGTCTGTCGCGTGTTCCGGTTCGCTGTGTTATAAACTTCTCGCGTACCAATTGGCTTAATACACGCGATAAACTTTGTTTAGTGATTTTAAGGATATCTAAAAGTGCCGAAACCGTTATATCCGGATTTCGGCCGACAAAATATATTACTCTATGGTGTGCTCTCCCNAACCCATAGGCCGCTAAAATGGCGTCGGGTTCCGCGGTNAAATCACGGTAGGCATAAAACACTAGTTCCATTCCCTGCCTTAATTCTTCGTCTCGCAGAAATAAGGGGTTTGCCCCTGCCTTTATGTCAGTCATGTTGACATATATGACTGCGAATGATACGCAGGGCAACCCGAAATTTAAACTTTTAACGCTTTTTTTCGTCACCTAACTTTATCATGGTTTTAAATATATGCTGAATTTTGATGATCAAGATGGGCAGATTTGGTATAATGGTTCGCTAAAAGAATGGCGGAATATTCGATTGCATGTACTGAGCCATGGTCTTCATTATGGCAGTTGTGTTTTTGAAGGTGAAAGAGTTTATAACGGGAATATTTTTAAGCTAAGGGAGCATACTGAAAGACTTATTAAGTCAGCGGAAACACTAGGTTTTGTTATACCCTATTCTCTACAACAAATTGAAGATGCAACCGCAGAAACTGTTTTGGCGCAGGGTTTCTCTGATGCATATGTTCGACCTGTAGCGTGGCGTGGAAGTGAAATGATGGGTGTTTCGGCACAAGAATCAACAATTCATTTGGCTATAGCGGTTTGGGAATGGCCTTCTTATTTTTCTCCAGAGGCTAGAATGAAAGGTATAAAACTGAGCTGGGCACCATACAAAAGGCCCTCCCCGGAATGTGCCCCTGTTCATTCCAAAGCTGCGGGCTTGTATATGATTTGTACATTGTCNAAGCANGCGGCAGAGGCGGAGGGNTTTGATGATGCCTTAATGCTAGATTGGCGTGGGCAGGTGGCGGAAACAACGGGGGCAAATGTCTTTCTTGTAATTGATGGTTCGATCCATACCCCTACTCCGGATTGTTTCTTAAATGGAATAACTAGAAGAGCGGTCATAGATCTTGCGCGTGGCCATGGGATTGAGATTATTGAGCGGGCAATATTTCCTGAAGAGTTATCTAAGGCTGATGAAGTTTTTGTGACGGGCACTGCAGCGGAGGTGACCCCCGTATGTCAAATTGATAAGCTGAAATTCAAGGTCGGTTCAGTTACCAAATTATTGCTCGAAGAATATGATCACCTCGTACGTCAGTCACAATAAACCTAAGTAATTATAGACGGTTGCTGCCAATTAATTTTTACTTATGTATTTTCAGTTTCCCATTTGTTAGCTTCTCTTTCATCATCGTCCTGAGCCTCAACCCAGCTATCACCGGACAGGCTAGATTCAACCTTCCAAAATGGCGCTTTGGTTTTTAGCCAGTCTATAAGAAAATGACAGCTTTCTATTGCGGCGGTTCGATGTGCGGAAGTTGTTGCCACGAGAACGATGCGGTCACCGGGTTGGAGTTTACCAAATCTATGAATGATCAATACATCATTTAAAGGCCATCGCTGATTTGCTTCCTTTTCAATTTTTCTAAGTTGTTTCTCGGTCATCCCAGGATAGTGTTCAAGTGTCATTGCACTAATCTGTTCCTCATTAGCCATGTCCCGCACAAAGCCGATAAAACAACTCTGCGCTCCTATTTCAAAATTTTCATCCGTCATTTTGGAGAGTTCAATACCGACATCAAAATCCTCTGCCTGAACCCTAATCACCTACTCACCCTCCTGTCATCGGTGGAAATAGTGCAACCTCATCTTCTGGATCAACTCGAGCATCTAAAGTGGTGATTTCTTGATTAATTGCNACCCGTATTAAGCTTAGGTTTTGGAAAGCGTCGTGATATCCATCCCCTCTTTTTTTAAGCCATTCAATCAGAGCGCTAACATCCTTAATATGGGTTGGTAAATTGACCGTTTCCTTTCCCATACCAACCCGAGCGCGTACCCATCCAAAATATAATAACTGCATTAACTAACCTCGTTAAATGGTAAAAAATCTACCATATTCCCGTTTTTGATTGTTGTTTGTTCCTCGCTTAGTTCAACAAGCCCATCTGATTGAACCATAGAAGTCAGAATTCCTGCACCGCTAAGAGGAAATTTCTCTGCTTGGTAAACACCTTTTTCCCCAATGGTAAGCGCTGCGCGAACCCATTCTCTCCTACCTCTTTTCTTTTCATAATTGAATGCGGCTGGTACTCGAAAAATTTTTGGATCAATTTGGGTTGCACCGTTGAGTAATAATAAAGCGGGTCTAGCAAAGCGCATAAAAGTAACCATACTGGCTACAGGGTTTCCAGGGAGACCTATGAAGGGAACATTTTTGATTTGGCCAAAAGTGATGGGTCTTCCGGGTCTAATGGCAACTCGCCAGAAATATAAACCCCCTATCCCGGCTACCGCCCGTCGAATGTAATCTTCTTCACCTGTTGAGACGCCTGCGGAGGATATTATAACGTCGTGTTCGAAGGCGGCACTAATTAAAGTTTCACGAATAACTTCAATGTCGTCCGAGATGATACCTAAATCANTCACCTTACATCCGAGTTGACGTAGAAGGGCTGATATGGAATAGCGATTAGAATCAAAAATCGTTCCCGGCCGTAATTTATCACCTATATCACAAACTTCATCGCCTGTAGAAAAAAGAGCAACGCGTAAAGGGCAGTAAACTGAAAGTTTTTNTATACCGATAGAGGCAGACAATCCAATTTCTTGGGGGCGGAGGCGTTGCCCCTTCGTTATTATAATATTACCAGGTTTAATATCTTCCCCCGCAAAGCGCCGATTGGCCCCTCTTTTGACACCTTTTGGAATTATAACATTATTGTCCTCAACTAAACAGTCCTCCTGCATCAAGACTGTGTCAGGCCCATTTGGCATGGGTGCTCCAGTAAATATCCTATAGGCATTTCCCATATCTGCCGTTTCTATTAATGGGTGTCCAGCTGTAATCCGTCCCTTTATTGGAAGTTTAGTCTCTCCGGTTTGGGAGATGTCATCAAAGTATACGGCGTAACCGTCTACAGCTGAGTTGTCATGGGCGGGTACTTCCTGCTTTGATTTTAAATCTACGGCTAAGATCCGCCCAATACCATCTGCTAATTCCACCTCTTCTGATTTAGAAATACATGTAAGTCTTAAACGTAACTCATTTAATGCAGTGTCGGTGTTAATTAAGTCTTCACCAAAGGCAAAGCAGTCATCTTTTAACTGTCCCATATCTACANCACCTCTGAGGGTTGCAATTTGAGTTCACAAATTTCCTCGATGAACTCTGCAATAGCGTGAAAGTCATTAATATCTAACTGCTTTATATTCGTCTCAAGAAATCCATCGCTGGCTATTCCAATAATGTGGGGGTCATTTGGATATAGGAGAGGTTTTTTTAACTTACTCCGGTGTACTTCTAGTTTAGGGTGACTGTGATGTTTAAAACCCTCAACGAGGATAATGTCTACAGGTTTCATTTTGTCTAACAATATTTTTGGGTCTGGTTCAGTAACGTTTCTGTTTTCATGCATAAGGGCCCAACGCTTTTCTGACGAAATCATGACCTCTAATGCACCAGCATGTCGGTGTTCAAAAGAATCTTTTCCTGGTTTATCAATATCAAATTTATGATGAGCATGTTTAAGAGTAGAGACGCTATATCCCCTATTTATTAATTCCGGTATCAACTTAACAATTAAACTTGTTTTTCCACTGCCACTCCAGCCGGCAAACCCAAATATTTTCATTATTATGGTTCCTTGGTACTCTCCTCGATCTTTTTGATTTCCTCAGAGGTGTCTTTAAACTTCTCGTTCATATCCATATGACGTAATCCTTTCCTTAAATAATCATATCCGGTAATTAGAGTTAAAAGAGCTGCAAACCAGAGCCCAGTTTCTCCAATCAATCTTGTCTCCAAAAAATCTGGACCCGCATCGCCCACAATTAGGAAACCTATAGAAAACATTTGTAATGTTGTTTTCCATTTGGCCAATGCACTTACCGGCATGTGTTCGTGATTTCCGGCTAAAAATTCTCTTAAGCCAGAAACTAAGATTTCTCTGCATAATATAACAATGGCCGGTAGCACTNCGAGGCCAGTTATTTGGCCACATCCAGTCATCATGAGCAAGGTCGCCGCCACTAGTAGCTTGTCGGCGATAGGGTCTAGAAATTGTCCAAGACGTGATTGTTGATCTAGAGCACGCGCTAAAAACCCATCAAAAAAATCTGTTATAGCCGCTATTCCAAAAAGTGTGCAGGCAAGATAACGCCCAATATTGTTCTCTAAAAACAGCAAAGCTACAATTCCCGGAATAGCCGCAATCCGAAATAAGGTCAGTCCGATTGGAATATTTCTTAGCATTGNTNAGCCCTGATCCTNNCGTGTCTGTTTCTATGNNTTACGGTCAATTACTATTTTAAAAATATATNTTAATTGTCTGANTGGAAATGTTCATAAATTTTTTGTGCTAAAGGGTGGCTAATGCCTTCAACAGTCACTAAATCGGCTACGCCCGCATCACCTACTCCTCTCGCAGAACCAAAATGGTGCAACAAGGCCCGCTTGCGGTTGGCACCAACTCCAGATATTTCATCTAGAGGAGATTTGCCCAGCGCTTTTTTTCGTTTGGTGCGGTGGCTTGTAATAGCATACCGGTGGGCTTCATCCCTCAGGCGCTGTAAGTAGTAGAGGATAGGGTCTGTTGATTTCAACTCAAGTGGTGCCCTGTTCTTCATATATATCTTTTCCTGTCCGGCATTTCTATCCGGTCCTTTAGCGATAGCAATTATAGGAATATTATTAATATCAAGATCTGTCATTATTTGGTGAACGGCATTTAATTGACCTCTTCCGCCATCAATGATCAAGAGGTCAGGCCAATTGTGTGATAAAAGCTGGTTTGCCTCGCTTTTGGACCGTCTGAAACGGCGCTTTATAACCTCTTTCATCATTCCATAATCATCTCCAGGTGTTAAGTTTTCTCCCTTGATGTTAAACTTACGATAGGCTTGTTTAATGAATCCATCGGGTCCTGCAACTACCATTCCTCCAACCGCGTTAGTGCCTGATATATGGCTATTATCATACACCTCTATTCTGTTTGGTGAGGAAGTCAAATGTAAAACCTCCGCAATACATTTAAGTAAACGTTGCTGAGTTCGACTTTCAGCCAAATGCCTTGCCAAGGCTTCGCGAGCGTTAGTAAAAGCATGTTGGATCAAAGAGAGCTTACTTCCCCTTAGGGGGTTCTTTATTGTAACTTTAGCATCTGCACGGACAGATAAAGCATCGGTTATTAATTTGCATTCCGGTAATCTTTCGCTAACCAGAATAGTTTTTGGGGGTTTTTTATCTATATAAAATTGGCTGATGAAAGAAGAAATTATCTGCGAGGACTTAAGGTCACTCGTATTGTTTGGAAAATAAGTGCGGTTACCCAAGTTTTGTCCATTACGAAAAAAGAAGACCTGGATACAAGCTAAACCACCATCCTGATAAGCGGCAATTATATCTGCGTCATCTACGGCTTGGACATTAATTTCTTGATGTGCTTGAATTTGGGAAAGGGCTTTAACTCGATCACGATAAATGGCCGCTTGCTCGAATTTCATATTTTCGGCTGCTTCTTCCATACGCTCTAATAAGTTTTTTTGTAGGTCTCGACTATTACCAGTCAAAAAATCTCGTGTTTCTTGAACAATTAAATCATAATCTTTGCTACTAATACGATCTACGCATGGGGCAGCACATCTTTTAATTTGATACTGTAGGCAGGGGCGTTTTCTGCTGTAAAATATATTGTCGGAACAATTTCTTAAGGGGAATGCCCGTTGTAAACTAGCGAGTGTCTTGTTGACTGCTCCAACGGATGCGAATGGGCCAAAATATTCTCCCGCCTGCTTACGGCCACCCCTGTGTTTTATTAGTTGTGGCCAATTTTTTGTATCGGTGAGCAATAAATATGGAAACGACTTGTCATCTCGCAGCATTACGTTGTACCGGGGCTTCAATTTTTTGATCAAATTACTTTCCAAAAGCAAAGCTTCTACTTCGGTATGGGTCTCGACAATTTCAACTAGTCGTGTTGCCGCAATCATACGCTGCATTCGGATTGGTAGTTTGAATGGCCGGGTATAACTTGCTACCCGTCGCTTTAGTCCTTTGGCCTTTCCCACATAAAGAATGTTAGAATCATCGTCAATCATTCGATAGACACCGGGACAGTTAGTGAGAGTTTTTACCACATCCGTGATAACATTAATGCCAAGTTCCAGTGATGGTGGTGGGGAAAATGGTTTTTCGATCTTATCCTTCATCTGGACCACTTTATATTCTGTGTGGTAAACAATTTTTTATAAATATTAGGATCATAAGTCCATTATCATTTGATAAATAATAATTATTTAGGTTTTTCACCCGTTTTGTGGATATGTCTGTAAATAAATAGTATAAATTTTTCTAATCCTATTGCAATTAATCAAGTTTTCAAAAATTGTCTGTATTTTAGGCACTAAGCAGGTAGTTTTTAAAAATCCCAAAAGTGGTGAATTTGGAATTAATATTAAAAAATCATGCAGAGAAAGAATTTTATCGATTGACGTTTGATGGCTTTATTGGACAGCGTAAATTAAATTATGGGTGTTGTTGCTGACGAAATTTTATCGGAGGCGTTTTCGAATGATTTCTATACCCACGCTTGTTGCATCTGTAATTATATCAAGTTTCTCAATTCGTACTTTTATTTCTAAAATTCTTTTGTCCTCTAGGATGCTCTCAGCGATATTTTCAGCAAGAGTTTCTACTAAATTAATGTGACCAGCATTAATAATAGCTCGAATTTTTTCAACGACATTTTCATAGCATACAACATCCGATAGCCTATCTTTAATTGAGGTACTTGGTTCCGGAACAGCCATATCGAGATTAATTCTTATATTCTGTCTGCCATTCTTCTCATGTTTATGAATACCGATAAGGGCAGGCAGAACTAGTTCACGAATGAATACATGACGAATGTTCAGGTCCTCTTTTCTCTGAGTTTTTTGAACATAGTTTGATGTACTCATATATCTTATCCTTTATAAATGATTTCGTTTATTAAGTGTATTGTTCACAAAATAACATTATTCTGCGGGTGTATCAGTGTTGGTAGGTTTCGCCCACTCAAGGTGTTGGCCACCATCCAATGCTATCATTTGACCAGTCATTGATGGAGATGACAAAATAAATTTTACTGCCTGACAGATTTCTTCGGGTGTCGTCCCACGATTTAGTGGAGTGTTTATACATTGTTCTTTGAATTGCTTATTTGTTTGCCGCGGGCTAGGAAGGGCAGGACCTGGCCCCACACCATTGACGCGAATTCGGGGTGCCAAAGCCAATGCAAGGCTTTGAGTGAGAGCCCAAAGTCCGACCTTGCTAATAGTGTATGAAGCAAAATGCGGTGTTAGGTTCCACACTCGCTGGTCAATCAGGTTGATTACATTTCCATTTATATCTGTTGGTAATAATTTTGAAAACTGTTGGATTAAGAAAAAGGGAGCCTGTAAATTTGTTTTTAAATGGTGCTGCCAGCTATCGATGGTGGCTGTATCAATGGAGTCAAATTCAAATACGGATGCGTTGTTAACAAGGCAGGTAAGGGTGCCTAACTTTTGTGTGGCCTCATCAATTAAATATTGGGCTTGATCCTCTTTCTCTAGATCAGCAAAAATAGCTATAGCATTGCCCCCACTCTCATTAATATTTTCTACTAAATTAACGGCCTCTTTTTTGGAATTTTGATAGTGGACGGCTACCTTCCATCCGTTATCAGCAAAATCGGAAGCGATTGCCGCACCAATTCTGCGGGCTGCCCCAGTAATTAGCACATTTTTTTCTTTTATTGTCATTTGCACACAATGTTAAATTAAAAACAAACTAAAGCTTAACTTCCAATTTTATACTGGCATATAAATGCAATAATTCGTAAGAAAATCATCATTCTAGTGTTTCCCCTTATGATAAGACTTTTTACTTTTTTGGGATTCTGCGGCACGAATAAGCGCGGCTAGCCCTCTAGGCCCCGCCGGTTCTGCTTCTATTAATCCTAATTCATGGGCCTCTAGTCGCTGAATTTCATCCCTTATCCGCGCTGCTTCTTCAAACTCTAAATCGCCAGCAGCTTTTTTCATATCATTTCTAAGGTGTTGCAGATGTTTTGTTAAATTTTCTCCGATAAATTGATTCGGTAGGTTGTCCCCTGTGTCTACAGTGTAATGGTCTCCTTCGTAAATCGATCCGAGTATATCTCCTATGTTTTTTCGGATCGTTTGAGGAGTAATATTCTTTTCTAGATTAAAATTTTGTTGTTTTATCCGGCGTCTGTTTGTCTCATGAATGGCGTACTCTAGGGAACTAGTCATATTATCTGCATATAGGATAACCCGGCCATCAATATTGCGTGCTGCACGCCCAATTGTTTGTATGAGAGACGTCCTTGATCTTAGAAAACCCTCTTTATCTGCGTCAAGAATAGCGACCAAAGCACATTCTGGTATATCCAAACCTTCGCGCAATAAATTGATACCAATAAGCACATCAAATGATCCTATACGTAACTCCCGAATGATTTCAATCCGTTCTAAAGTATCAATGTCAGAGTGAAGATATCGTACCCTTATCCCTGCCTCCTGCATAAATTCAGTAAGATCTTCGGCCATTCTTTTTGTAAGTGTGGTTATAAGTACCCTTTGTTGTTTTCGTGAACAATCACGGCATTCCGCCATAATATCATCAACTTGGTTTTCTACTGGACGAACAACACATAGGGGGTCGATTAGCCCTGTGGGCCTAATGACTTGCTCAACAAAAGATCCACTGGTTTGTTGGAGTTCCCAAGGACCAGGAGTAGCAGAGACAAAAACTGTTTGCGGGCGCATTCTTTCCCACTCCTCAAATTTCAGGGGTCTGTTATCCACGCAAGAAGGCAAACGAAATCCGAATTCTGCTAAGGTGGTTTTCCTGCTGAAATCTCCTTTAAACATTCCTCCAAGCTGAGGTACAGTAACATGGCTTTCGTCGACTATTAGCAGAGAATCTTCAGGAAGATATTCAAGCAATGTGGGTGGCGGCTCACCAGATGCCCGACCGGTTAAATATCGCGAATAATTTTCTATTCCAGCACAATGGCCCGTTGCTTCGATCATTTCTAAGTCGAATTTAGTCCTTTGTTGTATTCGTTGCGCTTCCAATAACTTATTTGAATCATGTAACTCCCTAACCCGACTATTTAACTCCCGTTTAATTCCCTTGATAGCTTGTTGCAACGTTGGTCTTGGCGTTACGTAGTGACTATTTGGATAAATGGTAATTGAATCCAACTCACCAGTCTTACTGCCAGTCAGTGGGTCAAACTCATGTATGAATTCTAATTCCTCTCCAAATAGAGATAGGCGCCAACCCCGGTCCTCATAGTGAGCTGGGAAGATCTCCAGTTGATCGCCGCGCACTCTAAAGGTACCCCGCGTAAAGTTTTGATCATTGCGCCTATATTGAAGTTCTATAAATTGCCGGAGTAATTGTTCGCGCTTGACCAGGTCCCCAACCTTTAAAGGAATAGTCATTTCAGAATAGGTTTCTACTGAACCAATACCATAAATGCAGGATACTGAGGCAACAATCACTACATCCCTTCTTTCCAGAAGGCCACGGGTGGCAGAGTGACGCATTCTATCGATTTGCTCATTTACTGAAGCATCCTTCTCAATATAGGTATCAGTTCGTGGAACATATGCTTCTGGCTGATAGTAGTCATAATAAGAAACGAAATATTCTATAGCATTATTAGGAAAAAAATTTTTCATCTCTCCATAAAGTTGCGCAGCCAATGTTTTGTTGGGAGCCAGTATCAAAGTAGGCCTAGAAAGAGATTCAATGACCTTTGCTATCGTGAAAGTTTTTCCTGAACCAGTGACACCTAGTAGCACCTGGTCTCTCTCCTCATTTTTGATACCTCTGATTAATTCCGATATAGCTGATGGTTGGTCACCAGCTGGTTCAAAATTGGAAACAAGTTTAAAATTAGCATTAGGAGTTTGTGTTGGTTGGCTATTCAAATGTACACTCATCGTCTTTTATATGCATGTTGATCAGTCAATTTCCAGTCTCTATAAAAATTTTTTAGATTATAGTACAACGCTGCGTAAAAAATTTATGTCAATATGCCTACTATAATTTTATAATAACGATAGCTGGTTTATTTTAAATTTCTAATTATAAGATTAAGGGCATGTCTGTTTATCTGAAAAATCGTTGGTATGTGGCTGCGTGGAATCACGAAATTACGGATCAACCCCTCGCTCGCACAATTATGGACGAGCCAGTGGTATTGTTTCGTGACCGAAATGGTATACCTGCGGCTCTAGAGGATAGCTGTGCGCATCGTTACATGGCTCTTTCAGAGGGCCGAGTAATAAATAATCATATCCAATGTCCCTACCACGGGCTTGAATTTGATAGAAATGGTTATTGTGTTTTGGTGCCAGGACAAAAAAATATTCCTCCCGGAGCTAGCGTTAGGTGTTACCCGGTGGTAGAAAAATGGCGTTATATCTGGATCTGGCCAGGGGATCCAAAGCTCGCAGATGAGGATTTAATACCTGATTTTCATTGGAATAAAGACCCAAACTGGGTGGCCGTTGGTGATTATTTTTATGTAAAAGGGAACTATAGGCTTCTAATTGCTAATTTACTTGATCTCTCCCACGTTGCATATGTACATGCTTCCACGTTGGGAACAGATGGTGTGGCCAATTTTCCGGTAAAAGTGACCCGAGATGACAATCAAATTCATGTTGAACGCTGGATATTTGATGAACCGGCCCCGGCAATGTTTCGAATGGTTGGCGATTTCAAAGAGGACGATAAAGTTGATCGATGGCAACTGATAAATTACCTAGAGCCAACACATTTTATGATAGACGTTGGTTGTGCATTGGCTGGAACAGGGGCACAAGAAGGAGAGAGATCTCAGGGTGTTACAATGTTCTCCAATCATACTTTGACTCCTGAGACTGAAAATACCACACATTATTTTTGGCATCATGCGCGTAACTTTAGACTTGAAGATGATACTCTCACCGAAAAATTAGCTAACGCCACTAGTACAGCCTTTGCTGAAGATGTTATTATCATTGAAACACAACAGGATCGAATAAAACGCTTAGGTTCTCATAAAGTCACAGTAGATATAAACGCAGATGCAGGGGTGCTTCAGGCTCGCAGATTGTTAGATAACCTTATAGAAAGCGAGTAAAAGATATTTTGAGGGGCTTTGGTTCATTTTTTAATTATGTTTTTAGTTGTTTTTTGATATTTAGCGGGAAAAACCGATGTCTATAGTTGCCTCCCGAATGTCCCGTATTAAGCCTTCGGCTACCAATACCTTGACCGGAAAAGTTAGTGAATTGAAAGCGGCTGGGAGGGATATTATTGGTCTCGGTGCAGGCGAACCAGATTTTGATACGCCGGAATATATAAAAGAGGCAGCCATTGAAGCTTTAAAAGCCGGGGATACAAAATATACACCCGTACCAGGTAGTATGAAATTACGTCAGGCTATCTGCGATAAATTTCAACGGGAAAATGGCCTTTCTTTTACATCTGATCAAATAACGGTGGGATGTGGAGGTAAGCAGATAATTTTTAATGCCTTTATGGCATCCTTGAATAGTGGGGATGAAGTTATAATTCCCGCACCATATTGGGTTTCTTATCCAGATATAGTTGCTTTAGCGGAGGGAACTCCTGTTTTCGTTACTGGTTGGGAAGAATGTGGATTTAAAATTACTGCTAGTCAGTTAGAGGCGGCGATTACCCCTAGAACGAGGTGGGTCATGCTCAACTCACCGAGTAATCCTACGGGGGCTGCGTACACCAAGAAGGAGCTAAAAGAGTTAACGGATGTCCTAATGTCACATGACTCAGTGTGGTTAATGACTGATGATATATATGAACATGTAATTTATGACGATTTTAGTTTTTCTACTCCCCTAGAAGTAGAACCAGGTCTATCAAGTCGAACTCTTACCTTGAATGGCCATTCTAAGGTATTCTCGATGACCGGTTGGCGCGTTGGCTACGGGGCTGGGCCAATAGAGTTGATTAAGGCAATGAATAATATTCAATCACAGAGTACGACGCATACTAGCTCAATAAGCCAAGCGGCCGCTACTGCAGCTTTAAATGGGCCTATGGATTTCTTGCCGGAATGGTTGGGAGCATTTCAAAAGCGCCGTGACTTGGTTGTCAAAATGTTAAATCAAGCTGAAGGAATTTCTTGCCTTACGCCTGAAGGTGCATTTTATGTTTATCCGAGCTGTAGAGGAACAATCGGAAAAAAAACACCAGATGGAAAATATATTGAAAATGATACTGTTTTTGTATCTGAACTTCTCGAAGCAGAAGGCGTGGCAGTAGTGCAGGGAGCAGCGTTTGGGCTAGAACCATATTTCCGAATTTCCTATGCCACCTCGGAGGAGTTTCTACGAGAGGCCTGTAAAAGGATCCGGCGATTTTGTGATTCCTTAACATAAATTTCAATAGATAAAATCAATATACATCGAAGCCTTAGAGGAAAAATAAACTTTGACTGCGGTATTTTTATGGTTAGCTGAGTTAAAAAATAAAGGGACTTTAAACGTTTAAGGGTTTTTCATCGTAATACCGAGTCAACCGGACTTTTCCAGCATAAGAAATTGAGGATTCTAATTATGCTAACTAAATCAAAACCTTCTTGGTCAATTTCCGAAAATTTAATAACACCGGAGTCTGCCTTTAAGAATAGACGAGCAATATTAAAAACGATTGGTATTTCGTCTATACTAACGACTATCTCTCCAAATGTTGTAGGCAGTGCCGTTGCATCGACAGGAGGCTTAAACCCCAATTTATTTTCAGCAAAACGCAATCTCAAATACGAACTTGACCGGCCTTTAAATACCGAAAAAGATGTCACAACTTACAATAACTTTTACGAGTTTGGTTCGCACAAGTTAATTTCCAAAGATGCGCAAAAACTGCAGACGAAGCCGTGGACGGTGACAATTGATGGAATGGTTGAAAAGCCAATCATAATCGATGCACACACTCTTATATCTAAAATGCAGCTTGAAGAACGACTTTATCGGTTTCGTTGTGTGGAGGCGTGGTCGATGGCTTTACCATGGACAGGGTTTCCCATGCGGGATCTTGTAAAATTTTCTCGACCACTCAAAAAAGCAAAATATGTTGTCATGGAAACATTTATGAATTCCGCTATTGCAAAGGGGCAAAAACAATTTTGGTATCCTTGGCCATATCGCGAGGGTTTGACGATCGGTGAGGCTACTAATGAGTTGGCGCTGATTGGAGTAGGGGCTTACGGGAAACCGCTTCCCAAACAAATGGGTGCGCCGCTTCGATTAGTGGTGCCTTGGAAGTACGGATTTAAATCAATTAAATCTATTGTTCGTTTTAGTTTTACAGATAAACGCCCGGTGAGTTTTTGGGAAACAGTGCAGAGCGAAGAGTATGGCTTTTGGGCTAATGTGAATCCAAAGGTGCCACATGCTCGATGGTCACAAGAAACCGAACGAGTCCTCGGGGGTGGAGGCAAGAGAATAAAAACATTAATTTATAATGGCTATGAGGAACAGGTCGCCGGTCTCTATCGTAATTTGAAGGGGGAAAGTTTATATTACTGAGTAGGTGAGGTTTGTTGTAAATTATAAGCACCGGTACCAGCGATGACAGTTCGGTGCATCCGCCTAATATCCGGTAGCCCATATCCTCCTACTGCGCGATGGCATACGCATCGGTTATCCCACAAAACAAGGTCGTTATTCTTATATTTATGCCGGTAATGGTAGGGTCGATTGCGGTCAGTAATGGGCGCGAATAATCTTTCAAGAATTGGATCCGCCTCATCCTCGGTCATACCCTTTATTCCAATTGTAAAACGCGGAGAACAATAGAGAGATTTCTGACCAGTCTCCGGGTGTTTTAAAACAAGAGGTTGGAGCACTGATGGTCGAGTTTTAGCCTGGGATTCATAAAAATCTTTTGCCCCCGGCCGGTCGGGTGAAATTGTAACCCTTTTATTTTTTACCTTACTGACGTGGTGAATCCCATAGAGATTCTCGATCTTAATTTTTAAAGTTTCGGGCAAAGAGTTGTAAACCTCAACCATGTTACAAAATTCCGTATCGCCACCTTTCTCGGGGTTCTTGATAGATTGAAGAATTGTTACCATAGATGGTATTTCAATATGTGAAGAGTCGGAGTGCCAAAAATCTCCTCCGTCTACCACCCCAACAGCAGAGCCGTCCGGGTTTATTTCGTTTGAAAGTATCATCACTTTGGAAGATTCTTTTGTTGTGTATTCAATATTGGACGGCGTTTCTAATTTACCCCAAATACTCGAGAATTTAACCTGTAAATCAGGAGTTAAATTTTGTTTCCTAATTACCAACACCTGATATTTGAGCAAGGCTTTCTGCAACACTACCTTTAAATCCAGGCTTATCGGATTTGCCAAGTTAATCTCAGTGATTTCCGCACCCATAACATCGGAAACTGGAGTTACATTAATCATTATATTGGCCTGATAATTATTATTTTTTAAAAACAAGTGTTTTTACAATTTTATATTCAATTCGTCTACGGTTTCGTTTAGCAGGTTTATTTGATGTGAAAAAAATGCCGGGCGCGAACGCCCGGCAAGGTAACAGGGAGGCTTTACGTCTATTGACGAAGGATCAGAAGACCCTGGTCCGAATATTGCATCCGGATAAAATTTCCAACGTATTCACCAACGAATATTGTCAGAAAACAGTAGTTACAAACATTTATAATGAAACATTGGTAACAACTGCGCTTACATAAAATGTTTTGCATTTTCAGGCTATAATTAAATAAGCAACCCAGCTATGCATACTATGCATAGCTGGGTAGTTTTTGTAATTAAAACAATGAGTTATTTTTTATCTTCAGCAATACGGCGCAATAGAAAGTCACGAAATACTGCCACTCGCCTTGAGTGCCGCAATTCTTCAGGATAAACAAAATATGCTCGATGAACGGGTCCCTTGTATTTTGGTAATACTGGAATGAGACCACTAGTTAAGCTTACCATATAATCCGGTAAAGAAGCGATGCCCATCGCATTTGCAGCGGCTCTATACATCGCATAAAGATTGTTTACGCGTATAACAGGTTTCCTTTGGAAGTTATCATCAAGTCCCGCATCTAGAAGCCAGTTTATATTTGTGAACGGGGGATGATAAGTTTCATCATAAGCGATCAATCGGTGTACCTCGAGATCATCAAGGGAATGGGGCATGCCGTACTGTTCCAAATATGCGGGTGCTGCAAAAGCGCCGTGGCGTAAATCAAATAAGTGACGCTGAATTAGATCAGGTTGCTGTGGGAGTGCCAATCTTATTGCGACATCAGCCTGGCGCATACTAAGATTTAGTTCATCTTCACGAAGTATCAATGATACTTCTATTTCTGGATACATCTCTAAAAAATCCTTCAGGCGTTCCGTTAACCACATAGAGCCGAACGCTACTGTTGTAGTTATCCTTAAGGGCCCACGCGGCCTCTCCATTGACTCGGTCACCAAAGATTCAGCAGTGGTTAATTTTCCGGCAATTTCTTGGGCTGCCCTGTAGAGGGTTTCACCTTGTTCGGTCAATTTTAAACCGCGGGCGTGACGGTGAAATAGGGGAACACCAAGCTCATCCTCTAGTCCGCTTATTTGACGACTTACGGAAGACTGGGTTAGGTTTAATCTGTCGCCTGCATGAGTGAAACTGCCTGCCTCTGACACAGCATGGAATATTCTTAGTTTATCCCAGTCCATATCCCTCGCCTCCTTTTGATGTTCTGATCTAACAGGTCACATATCTCTCAGAAAATCTATTTTAGACTATTATCAGCGAGGTAATGTTCGGCTTCAAGGGCAGCCATGCATCCGGTGCCAGCCGCTGTAACTGCTTGTCTATATATTTTATCCTGAACATCCCCCGCTGCAAAAATCCCCGGAATACTCGTTTTTGTGCTGTCTGGAGCCGTAATGATATAGCCCTCTTCGTCCATTTCGAGGTGCCCGGTAAAAAGTTTTGTCGCTGGATCATGCCCAATCGCAACGAAAACGCCATCGACCTTTAGGTTAAAATTTTGTTTTGTCTTAATATTTCGAAGTTTTAAACCTGTTACCCCTAAGGGTGTTTCGTTACCAATAATATCCACCGCTATTGTGTCCCAAAGCACGTTAATTTTTTCATGAGCGAATAAACGTTCTTGTAAAATTTTTTCAGCCCGTAACTCGTTTCTCCGATGGATGAGGGTTACTTTTGTTGCGTGGTTAGTTAAATAAAGCGCTTCTTCTACTGCAGTATTTCCTCCCCCGATAACAGCTACTTCCTTGTTCCTGTAAAAAAATCCATCACAAGTTGCACAGGCGGAAACTCCAAATCCCATGAATTTTTCTTCAGAGGGAAGACCCAACCAACGAGCTTGCGCTCCTGTCGATATAATAACAGTTTCAGAAATATAAATATCCCCAGAATCAGCTATACACCTAAATGGTTTGGTAGTGAAGTCAACTTCCGTGATCAGGTCAGTATGAATGTGTGTTCCAACCGCAGAGGCTTGACCTTGCATTTCTTCCATCAGCCATGGCCCCTGAATAACCTCGGCAAAACCAGGGTAATTCTCGACATCGGTTGTTATAGTCATTTGCCCACCAGTATCCATTCCTGTCACAAGGTGAGGGTTTAGGCTCGCGCGTGCGGTATAAATTGCTGCCGTGTATCCGGCTGGTCCAGAACCTATAATTAATACAGGCGTACGAATTTCCTTTGTCATGATATTTACAATCCTAGAATCCAAACATGTGGTCTAAACTAAATGCACCATTTTCTGCTAGCAGTCCATGATATCCAAAAAGCCGGCATGTAGAATCTCTTACAATTATATAAGCTCCATCCCCTGCTTTCTCTCTTTGTTCAGAAGTGAAAAGACTATGATATTGCAGGTATATGGATCCTCCACATGGTATTTGAATTTTCTCTCGTGCTATTTTAGAACCATTAGGAGCAACTAACGTCAGAACAGTCTCCGATCGAGAATGCCATGGAGTAGACGCGGGGTAAATTAAATGACAGATGGTATCATGCGGTGAATGGCCTAGTCGCAGAAAAAGTCGAGTAGAAAGCCCTGGAGGCGGCCCATTATAGGATTGAGGCTCATTACGATAGGTTAACAGGGTATTATAAATGTGGGCTCCAAAACTGGTATCAGCAACGTGGCTTGACTTTAGATTTTTATAACGAAAAATACCGTGAAGCCAGCCATCTGTGTCTCCTTCATTTGTGAAGTCATAGGTCAGCTCTACGTGTCCGTAGTCGCTGGGAAGGAGCTTTTCATCTTTGATACAATCGTTTATTTCCAAAACAGTTTGGTGATCACGGTTTAATTTTCCGAATCTGTATCGAAAAATTTCTTGACCAGATGCATCATATATTAAAGCTGCGATAGATAGTTTGTTTTGGCATGTTGCCATTGGTGACGGAAGTAATGCGCTCGACCAATCTTTAATGGGTAATATTGGGGCTGGCAAAATATACCCTTTTCCCATTTTTCTTCCTATTCGGGGGATTTCCGGATCAACTTTCAGATCATTCCGTTCAACATTAACATGCGCAATACGTCTCGTATTTGTTGGTGAAGTAATCTCGTAGCGTGGCCTGACAAAATATTTTCCAGCCTGAATTTCGATTTGTTGTGGCCAACTAGCCCCGGGAAGTAGCTTATTGACTATTAATTTTTCTGTCCCAAACCCCGGAATAGATTTATTAACTCTTATTATTTTATCATCGCCCATCAAATTAATGCCAATTTGATTCGGAGGGATGGGATTTGGGTGAGAGTTCTGCACCCACAAGCAAACCTGTTCTCCTTCCTGTGGAGCGGGTAACCCCGCGTATAAATCTGAGGGCCAAGCGTTAGCGTCATGAGTGCAGGATAGTTCTGGCACCGAACTGTCCCAAGTATCTAATGCATATTTTACGATATCGTGACCCGCGATACCGGTTACATGGATGAATAATTGGCCAATAAAATCACCGAGAGAGAATTTATTTCGGATTTCTCGACTGTCGATAATCACTCCGGTGTCGCCGTCGACTAGTGGTTGTCTCCAGTCGGCTAAAACGCTGCCATCATCTCCAAATAATGTGAGATTCATTTCAACCTCTTTTGCGCCATAACCGGACCAGTAATTTGCTGTGGAGAGGCGTGTACGAGCACCGCCCTCATCTCGGAAAAAGGCAAAATTTGTAGCAAAGTTTTGGTTATCTAGATATCTTGATTTATTAGTTAATAAACTATCTTCTAATCGACAGTCGTCAAAGCTTATAATTTTTAGATTAGGTGCAATTAAGTGTTTAATTTGTTCTTTAAATTTTTTTGAATCAAAGGTTGATATAAAGAGTGTGTTTGGCGAGGATTGCGATAAATCAGTAATCGGTTTAGCTCTGCATCCAGCTAGAGAACTGCCAATTTTTTTCGTGTCTCGCACAAATGACTCTGTAATATTAATTTCTGATAAATTGTAAAATTCTGTAAATCCAGAATAGAGGTTGAGCGGATCATAAATAGCAACTGAGCCAGCTTCTTTGAGGCGCTTAATTAGGTTAGACATTTTTTGCGCAGTGTGAGGATGACTAATTGCCTTATAAAATGAGTTCCCCCCCTCCACGTTGCTGTATGTTTCTATAGTTAAAGCCATAATTATTCGTTATATACACTAGGAGTTGGGAAGGATAGATTTGATCCAAGCGGAAATAAGATGTCTCCTTTTCTCACGTTTAACCACATTTTCATCACATACCCAATTCATCTGCAGAACACGGCGCTCTCCGATATAGGTTTTGTGCCCATGGTAGGATCTGTTATTTCGTCTAAATGCTAGCAAAGTTCCTGAAATAGGAGGCACCTCTGCAGCATAATCCTCCAAAGAATCCGGCGAATTCAATACTCTCAAACGCCCGCCGTCTTGGTCCCATTCCGTATTCAAATAAAAAAGCGCTGTTATAATTTTAGTTTTACTATCGTTGTGAATTTTACCATCTTTTGCTTGGCAATGCCCTCTAGCTGTAATCATGGTTGGTCGATGTTCTAGGTCAATATTAAATTTTTGTTCAAAAGCCATCTGAACTTTGGGACTCTCCAGTTCGGAAATTAGTGATTGAAAGGCTTTACCAAATTTGAGTTCCTGCAATGGAAAACTGCCTGCTTTGAAAATTTGAGGGTAGTCGCGGTTAATCAATGGGACAAAATTTGGTTTTATAAAAGAGGGGACTATTATAAAATCAAAAGGGTCTTTTTGTAGCGGCGTTGCATTAAAACTATCAAGGTCGAGCGCCGACATTTGGAAATCCTATATATCAAACCTTATCATGATTACTTTTTTAGTAGTGTTGCTGTCATATTTCAATTCTTGGAAAAATTCCATGCTTTTTTAACTGCATCGGCCACAAGAGTCATTTCATCAATTGGTTCATACTCCCACTTTTCTATTTTTCCAGAAAACGGTCGGGTTACTCCGAGTTTTTCAAGTAAGGTATGAAAACGATCAAACTTCTTAGAACCCCCAAAATCTTTAAAAACATGAACGGGTTTCCCAGTAGCCATTGCTTCAGAAACCATATTAACTGAGTCACCGGTGACAATAAAACAGTCAGAATGGGCAAGTATACCAAGGTATGGATTTTTTCCAGATCCATTCCATATATTTTTTGGTATATCACTTAAAGTACTTTTGATAATTTCCAAACTGTTTTTACTTGTTCTGCGGGACGGTGTTATGGCGAGACTGCCGCCGATATTTTTGACGGCCTCTCGTAACATCGAAGCAAAGTGTTCTGTTCTATTCTGATTCAACTGAAAATTCTTATTATTACCCCCAATTAGCACACCTATTAACGGTTTTGGAAGGTCAAGGTATTCTGATTCAAACTCCGTGAAGGCATCGTTTAGTTTTCTTTTGTTGATGCTATTTAAGGCACCCACTGTACTCACTACATTCGTAGCGGAGAGGCAATCATGCTTTGGAGCAATTACGATATCAAATTTACTTATAGACTTAGTGGGGTTTTGAATTTGAATCAGAAAAGTGGCCGGGTTAATGGTTTTGACTGAAAGTGCTAAGGCAACAGTTTTACTGCCTGTTGCAATTAAAATGTCTGGCCATGGCGGTTCAAGTTTATCGCTTTTGATTTTGAGTGCTTTTAACGGGAAGATCCACAGGTGCGGAGGTAAAATAGTCCAAGGTGATCGGACGGAAATCCTTTTAATTATGGGTTTTAATCCGAGAGTGTCAGCGAGTGCGATACACTGGCTCTCCATACCCGGTTTACCATCGGTTAGAACCCAGCATTTGGGATTATGGGAAAGAAAATTAGAATTCAGCATTTTTTAATAAGACTAAAGACTTTGAT
>PBFH01000049.1 GCA_002719885.1 Rhodospirillaceae bacterium
AAAACACTAAATAAAACTTAAAATTTACTTGAGGAGGAATATTGTGGCGACGATTTTAGAAAGAGTACAACAACTTACAGCGGAACGTTTAGGAGTCGATGAAGCATCGGTTGTTCCTACAGCTTCCTTTATTGATGACCTAAATGCAGATTCACTAGACTTGGTAGAATTGATTATGGCACTTGAAGAAGAATTTTCAAAAGACGGAGACCCATTAGAAATTCCTGATGAAGATGCTGAAAAAATTGTAACTGTACAAAGTGCTGTAGATTATATCCAATCTAAAGGGATTCAAGATTAAATAAACTCAATTTCTTAGTCTTATGAAAAATCTGACAGATATTTCAGAACTAATTAAAAATTGTACAAATTGTGAGTTATCACTAACAAGGACAAATGCTGTACCTGGAGAAGGCTTTTTCCAATCTAAGATAATGCTTATTGGGGAAGCACCTGGTTCTTTTGAAGATAATAGCGGCAAACCATTTGTAGGTGCATCAGGTAAACTACTAACAAAATTACTTAATTCAATTGGTTTATCAAGAGATGATGTGTTTATTACAAATATTGTAAAATGCCGACCACCAAATAATAGAGATCCTTCCCCAAATGAAATAAATCAATGCTCACCATACCTTAGCAAACAAATTGAGCTTATTAATCCTACTCTTATCATAACTTTGGGGAGGCATTCTTTGTCATACTTTGCTCCCAAAACTCCTATTAGCAAAGCACATGGTACTATTATCAACCAAAGTGGCTATACAATTTACCCAACATATCATCCTGCCGCCGCTTTAAGACAAATAAGATTCCATGAAACCCTTTCCGAAGAATTCCAACGTATTCCAAGCTTAATCAAATCTCTAAACAAATAGACAAAACCAAATATGTTAACGACCAGCTACAGTTATTGTAAACTTAGACTAATTAGACATATTTCACTTTATTGTCTAAAATTATCAAGAATTACATAAAAAATGAGAATGATAGATGTTCACCAGCATTCTAACAAATATAAAGAAGCTCATACGTGAACTTTCAGACAACCCGTCCGCGCAAGCTACAATTCTTTTTGCAGCTTCAGTTATAATTATTTATCTCCAAAGAAACTATATTATTGAAACTTTCATACCAAATATCAATGACATCGTTCTTACATATGTAGGATACGGATTTGTAACTCTTTCGATATTTTTCATTGGCGTAACAGCAACAGTAAACCATTTCAGAAAAGATTCATTAATATTTTGGCCACAATTAGTTTCCACACTATTAACAGTTATTTCTATTCAATTAATAATGGGAGCTTTTAAAGGACCACAAGGAATTGTCTTTAAAGAAACCACAGGGGGGAAATTTGGAAAATACCTATGGGAGGATTTTTATATTCCAGGTCCACTATTATTATTACTCTTACTTTTAATTGCATTTTACATTTCATGGCCAAAATTTTCTTTGGCTAAATTAAAATTATCTAAATTGTATTTTCTTTCTTTTTTATATTTTTTAAGGAAAATATTTAAATCAAAATCCAAAAAGCCAAGAATAATTGAAAAAAAACCCTATCAAGAAACTAAAGATACTATACAACAAAAAATAGAAGAACCTAGAAAAAAACCCCTTCAGGATAATTACCAACCAATTAAAAATAAACTTCTTTTTGAACAAAAAATAAATAAAATTGAAGAAAAAATTGATACACCTAAAAAACCAACAACAGCATTTACTTTTGGAAAACCATGGGCGATACCTGAAATGTCATTACTTGAATATGGACCCGAGGCTTCGATTTCATCTGACGAATCAAAATTGGTAGCTGAAAAAATTGAAGAAACTCTATTAAACCATGGTATTGAAGTTAGGGTTAATCAAATTAAACCTGGCCCAACAGTTACTATGTATGGTCTCACACCTGGTTGGACAAGAAAATCCAGAAGACCTAAAAAAAATGATAGCGAAAACGATAATTTGGATGAAGAAAGTGACAAAGGCACACGTGTAAAAGTAGATAGTATTGTCGCAAGAGAAAAAGACTTAGCATTAGCTCTTGCAGCACCTAGTTTAAGAATAGAAGCACCTGTTCCTGGAGAATCTATAGTAGGTATAGAAGTTCCAAATAAAAAAGCTCTCATGGTAAGTCTAAGAAAAACATTAGAACATGAAAAAGTAAACTATATTAAACAAGAAATGGGTATCCCTCTAGCTTTAGGTCAAGGATCTAGTGGAGAGGCAACAATTACTGACTTAAGAAAGTTACCTCATCTATTAATTGCGGGTTCTACTGGTAGTGGTAAAAGTGTCTGCATTAATACTCTATTAGTTTCAATGATATCCAAAATGACTCCAGATAGACTACGACTTTTACTCATTGACCCTAAACGTGTAGAACTGACACCATTTAACGGAATTCCTCATTTAATTTCTCCAGTAGTTGTTGAGCCTGAAGATGCGGTTAAATCATTAAAAGGACTTCTTGAAGAAATGATAAGAAGATATAAAATTCTTGAAGAAATTGGTGTAAGAAATATTGATAGTTATATAAATCATCCCAAAGCAATTGAACCTATGCCTTACTTAGTTATAGCAATAGATGAATTAGCAGACCTAATGATGACTGCTCCTTATGAGGTTGAACAAACCCTAACACGATTAGCTCAATTAGGACGTGCAACTGGAATACATTTACTGGTAGCAACCCAAAGACCATCAGTAGATGTAGTAACTGGTCTAATTAAAGCTAATTTCCCTAGTAGGATTAGCTTTGCTGTTGTATCTCAAGTAGATTCAAGAACCATTTTAGATTCTAGTGGCGCAGAAAGATTATTAGGAAAAGGCGATATGTTATTTCTCTCTTCAGATTTTCCTAAAGCTCAACGAGTTCAAGGCGCATATTTAAGTGATGACGAAATTAATAGACTTGTGAACTATTGGTCTACTCAAGAAGGCCCACCACTGCCTGAAGTATCATTAGAATTACCAGTAAATGATATAACTAATCCAGATCTTAATTCAGGAGATTTTCCTCAAGATGAACTATTTAGTAAAGCTTCAGAATTAGCTGGAAGATACTCGCATATATCAACTTCACTCCTTCAACGAAAGTTACGTATCGGATATCCAAGAGCTGCAAGATTGATTGATCAATTAGAAGATGCTGGAGTAATTGGACCAGAAGAGCCAGGAAAATCAAGAGAAGTTCTTATTCAGTCTTAGTTAGGTAACTTTACTACTTTTCCTTCAGGGTTAAGATAATGCGTTCTACCAGTTTTATTATTATTTTTTTCTATCACTTCATTTAAAGCACTGACTGCTAATTCATTATCAATAGAAATTATCGTTCCTAAAGCTACATATAATACATCAACAGCTTCATTTGCAACATTATGCATAGATTCAGATTCTAAAGCTACTTTAAGCTCATCAACTTCTTCACTTTGGATAGGAATTCTATCAAGAAGTTTTTCACGACTATAAGTATCTAATAAATCAAATCTATGGTGAAAATTATAAACTGATTGAAATAATTCCCCCACTTTTGCTTTCAATTCTTCAGTACCCACAACTTACTCCTAAATATTTAATACTTTTATTTATCGAAAATTTTTATAATGAAATTAATAGTCAAGACACTACGATATTCATTACATTATAAATTATTAAGAGATCAAATTGTACGTATCAGACATAGAATTAACACAATATAGAAATTTTTCTAATATTCATCTAGAGCTTACTCCCGGACTCTCAATAATTTCTGGGAATAATGGAGAAGGTAAAACAAATTTACTTGAATCTCTTTATTTAATTTCTATAGGAAAATCATTTCGAGCAAGAAATGATTTTGAATTAATTCGTCACAGATCGTCTGACCAAGTAAATAAATTTGTACCGCAAACAACTATTCATGGCGTCACTAAATTTGATGATGAAAAAAATAATATTGTCATAGCGCTTCCATTTGACAATAACCAATCAAAAGAAATTAAACTTAATGGAATCCATATATCTGCTTCGCAATTAGTTGGCAAAACCCCAACTGTACTTTTTACTGCGCATGATATGGATATAGTTTTAGGTAGCCCTGGTAAAAGAAGGCAGTTTTTAGATATATTAATTTCTCAAGTAAATCAAGAATATTTAATCAAATTACAAAAATATCAACAAATATTAACTCAAAGAAATTCCTTATTAAAAGCAATACGAGATCATCAATCATCAGAAGACGAATTAATATATTGGAACACTGAATTAATTGAATTAGGCAAATTTATCATTAATAAACGTGAAGATATTATCAAACTTATTCATAGAGAAGTACAAAAGATTCACTCTGAATTTTCTCCTACGGAAAAATTATCTTTCCAATATATTCCTTCAGTTAGTATTGAAAATTTTGAGGAAACCTTAAATTCTACTTTAAGGCAACAAATAGTAATGGGAATCACTGATATAGGACCTCATAGGGATAATGTTCTAATTCACATTAATGAAATATCAGCATATAGTTTTTCTTCTAGAGGTCAGGCAAAAAATATAGTACTTTCATTAAGATTATCTGAGGCAAAGATAATTCAATCAACAATAAATGTACAACCTATACTACTCCTTGATGATATACTTTCAGAACTCGACGAATTTAGAAGAAAAAAAATTATTGAAAAAATGCATGTGTATAATCAATCAATAGTTACTACACCAGAGCCTGATTTAATAGATGCAACTTATGCAAACAATATTATCCATCTAAAGAATGGTGAAATAATAAAACAATAAATAAAGGGGAGAATTGTTATGTCGAATAATTCTATTAATTTTATGACAATTTCTGAATTATCAGAAAATATTCGTGAAAAAAAACTTTCACCAATTGAAATTGTACAAGAATTACTGAAAACAATTAAAAAACTGAATCCCGCAAATAAGTCTTTTTTATATATAGCCGAAGAAGAGAGTATAAAAGAAGCCCTTAGAATCGAAAAAGAAATATCATTGGGGAATTATAAAGGACCGTTACATGGTATACCCATTGGATTAAAGGACTTGTATGAAACTGACAATATGCCTACAACTTCAGGAAGTGTTATTTTCAAAGATTATCAATCGAACAAGAATGCAACTAGTGTTCAAAAATTAATTGATGCAGGTTCAATTATTATTGGCAAACTAAATATGCATCCTTTTGCATTTGGTGCATTTGGAACCAATTCTGATTTTGGAACACCTCCAAATCCCTGGAATACATCTCATATTCCAGGAGGATCAAGTAGTGGTTCAGGAGTAGCTGTTGCATCTGGTATGATCCCAGGTGCTACAGGATCAGATACAGGAGGATCAATCAGAATTCCATCTGCAGTATGTGGAATTGTTGGCATAAAACCAACGTATGGGAGAATTAGTAGATATGGATTAACTCCATTATCATGGTCTCTAGATACTGCAGGCCCAATGACAAGAAGTGTAAAAGATTGTGCTTATATGCTTGAAGTAATGTCCGGGTTTGATATTAATGATGATTCCTCTTCCACAAAAGATGTCCCTCAATTTTCTAAAGCTTTCGATGAAGAAACTCGAAAATTTACAATAGGTATTCCCAAAAATCAATATTTTACTAATATTCACTCGGAGGTTGAAACAAAAGTAAATGAAGCAATAGAAACGCTGAAAAAGCTTGGTTTCACTGTAGTAGAAGTAGATATCCCTACTCCGGAAGAGGCAGGTAAAATTCAAACAAATATTATCAATCCTGAAGCAGTAGCTTTTCATCAAGACAGGTTACGAAATGATATTGATAGAATAGCACCTGATGTTAGAGCAAGACTCGAATCTGGTGTATTTATTCCAGCAGTAAATTATATTCAAGCACAACGGTTACGAAGACAATTTATTGGCCGCATGGTTGATTGTATGTCAACTGTAGATGCCTTAATAACACCTACTGAACCAATATGTTCACCAGAAATTGGTCAAACCACTACGACTATTAATAATGAGGAAGTTACCATACAATCATTGTTAACAAAATTTACCTCACCATTTAACTTATCTGGATTGCCAGCTATAAGTGTTCCTTGTGGATTCGATACAAAAGGGTTACCAATTGGACTTCAAATTGTTGGAAAACATTTTGATGAAATGACAATTTTACAGATAGCTCATATATTCGAATCCAACACTGAATGGAATAAGATGAAACCAACTTTATAATTAATGTAAAAAAGTATCTAAATTACCTTTAATATCAGATTCATCAGCAAATTTATTGATATTAGCAACTGTAGTATCTTCTACAAATATTCCGTTTTGTATACGATCTTGCTTAGTAATATGCTCAATTTCACCAGGATAATAAACCCGATCATAGCCCGAAGCTACTTCAGTGGAACTTAAATCCAAAGCAAAATCAGTGACTTCTTGTTTAAAAACTTCGAGATCTCTAAAAGCTTCAACATTCATTACAATCATTAAACAACCATCGTTATGAATTCCATCTTTTGAAACCCCAAATCCTAAACCAGTGAGTATTCCAGAAAAAGTTTCAACAGCAGCAGAAAGACCATATCCTTTGTGACCTTGATCAGCTCCTAAGGGCAAAATTGCACCACCCTGACTAAAATCATTTGGATCATTTGTTTGATTTCCGTCTTTATCCAATATCCAACCAAATGGAATATCTTTTCCTCTACTTCTAGCTAAATTGATTTTACCTGCAGCAACTGATGATGTAGCCATATCTACAAACATGGTTCCTTCAAGATTACTTGGAAATGCAATACAGATAGGATTAGTGCCTAATTTTCTTTCTTTACCCCCAAATGGAACAACCATTTTAGGCCCTCTACCTGAATCTGCGGTCATAATAGCTATCATACCTTCTTTTGCAGCCATAAGTGGATAACTTGCTACTCTTCCTACATGACTTTGTTGTACTACAGTAATAGCAGCTATATTATCTTGACGAGCTTTCTTTATTGCCAATTTCATAGCAAAATCAGATACATAATACCCAAATCCCCAATTCCCATTGATTCGTGCTGTTGTACGAGATTCATTATTTACTTCTATTTCTGCACCTGGCTTAATATGTCCACGTTGAATTCGATCTATATAAGTAGGAATTTGAATTACTCCATGAGAATCATGGCCAACCAGATTAGCTTCAACAGAGTGTTCTGAAATAAGTGTAGCCTCATCTTCACTTGCTCCATATGATTGCATTAATTGTGAAATAAAATTTCTTAAGTCATTATGGTTTATTAAAGGCATTTCTATCTCCTTATCTCATATAATTAAGTATAACTATATTCATCTTCCGGGTAAGTTTGTATATTATACTCATTATCATAAATTTTTATATAGGAAGAAAAGTACAAATATGAAAATCACAAATATAGAAACATTTTTAGTCGATTCTGGATGGTGGCCATTTTTATTTGTAAAAATTGAAACTGATGAAGGAATAACTGGATACGGAGAATGTACTGAAACGAGACAGCCACATGGAGTTGTAGGATCTATTGAAGATTTTTCAAAGCTATTAATTGGCAAAGATCCTCGATCATTTGAAATGCTTTTATTAGATCTAAAACGGATTTCTATACAAAGTAGGGGTGGAATAGCATACAAAGCTATATCTGGAATTGAATTAGCCCTGCTAGATATTAAAGCTAAGGCTTTAAATATTTCTGTAGTTGAATTATTTGGAGGACCAACTCGAGAAAATATACGACTATATTGGTCACATTGTGGAACATATCGTGCAAGAAATTACGAACTATGTAATACGCCACCGTTAGAATCACTCAAGGATATTTATAACCTTGGAAAAGAAGTTATTGAAAAAGGATATACCGCCCTCAAAACAAATATCATTATACCTGGTAAACCTGCTCAAACTTGGGGAGGTGGATTTGCAGGTCCCATAGGCAGTACTGATGGTGTAATTCCAAAAGATATATTAACGCATCTTGATAATCAAATAGGAACATTCCGAGATGCAGTTGGAGAAGATATAGATATTAATTTAGATCTTAATTTTCATGTAAAACCCGAAAGCGCCAAACGTATTGCTGACGTGGTAGAAAAGTATAACCTTATGTGGCTTGAAATTGATATGTATCAACCTGACGCATTACGTGAATTAAAAGATTCCATTAATATACCTATTTGCTCAGGAGAAAATTTATTATTTATGCAGGAATACCTCCCATATTTCCAAGCAAGATCAGCAGATATATTTATGATTGATGTACCATGGATGGGCTTTTCTCAAGGTAAGAAAGTAGGAGACTTAGCAGAAACATTCCAGTTTAATGTTGCACCACATAATTATTACAGTCACCTTTCAAGCTTTATTAGCGCAAGTTTATGTGCTGTTTTACCAAACATAAAAATTATGGAAATTGATGTCGATCAAGTCTCATGGAAAGATGATTTGGTTACAAATGTTCCTGAAATTACTGATGGATATATGAAAACACCTTCTGGAATAGGATGGGGAACAGACTTGAATGAAGATGCTTTGAAAGAGCACCTTTGGGATAAATAACAGACTAATTATATTGAATCTGGAACTTGAGCTATCTCTACTCGAGACTTGTCATATGGTGTTTGTATAAAAGCCAAAAAGGCACCTTCAGGAGTTTCTATGGGTTGTTCTAAATACCGCACCTAATTTTTGTAATCTTTCAAGTTCTTCATTGATGTTAGGAACTGTTATACCAAAATGTTCAAGCCCCTCATGTACACCAGAACCAATCTCTGGTAGTGTTTCATTTGATCTAGCACCTGATATATTAACTCTAGTCCCATCCCTAGATTGAGTAACAATAAAATAATCCATTAATTTAGAGTTAAAATCCCTTACTCGTCTACTTATAATTTCAAAACCAAATGCTTCTGCATACCATTCTGCAACTTTATCTGGATCATCTGTTTTTATGTGTATATGATTAATCATATATGACATATCAAACCCCTGACATTAAGTAAGTAATTATTCTACTTCTAAGCTAACAATAACTGCTGCATTAGCAATGATTGTCACGTCACTTCCATCTGGACTAGGAACGTTTAATCCACCTTGTACTACATTAATTGATTTCATTCCATATGGTAATACTGATAAAACTTCATCTCCATTGACCTGCTCTGGTTCAGGGACAGCAATTGTAACATCTACATACATTGAATTAGCACCATCAGCAAAAATGCCTGGAAAAGAAACACTATTATGCCATAATGCATCTCGTACTGCTCTTTGTGCAGCTTTTGTATAGTCTTTACCATGTAGATCAGTGCCCATTCCCATTTCTAATAAACATCTTTTTTTTGCCATTATATTCTCCTTCGACTAAACCTATAACTTCTAATATAAGTTTGATAATCATAACAAAAATTAAATCTAACTTATATATAGGTTCGCTATGATAAAGAGCACATTTGACAAAAGAATTATTAAACTAAATACTTATTGTCTCATAGTTATAATTTCTATAACTTTATAAAGGTTAAAAAATGTCAATAAAACATCTGCTCAGTATTAATGATTTAAATGATTCTGAAATATCATCGATAATTACTCGTGCCATTTCTAGCAAACCTATGCCTTTCAACAATTTATTAGAAAATCAAACCATTGGAATCTGGTTTGAAAAACCCTCCTTGCGAACTCGACTAAGCTTTGAAATCGGGGTAGAACAATTAGGCGGCACTACTGTTTATCTCGACAAGGATAACATTGGTGTCGGCTCAAGAGAACCAATTAGAGATGTTGCTAATGTGATATCACGATATATCTACGCATTTATTGCACGTACTTTTGCACATAGTACACTCACTGAATTTGCTAAATATTCAACAATTCCTATTATTAATGCTTTGTCAGATGAAGAACACCCATGTCAAACTCTTGCTGACTTAGTAACAATACAAGAAAAATTTGGCACATTGAAAGATATAACGATTGCCTATATTGGTGATGGTAATAACGTTGCTCGAAGTTTAGCTTGTGGTGCTTATCATATGGGAATGCCTTTTATTTCTTCATCTCCACTAGAATATAAATTAACAATTAGTGACGAATTGATTAATAAGTCTATAATTCATGAAATAAACCCTCAAAAAGCTATGTTGGCTGCAGACGTTATATATACAGACGCATGGACAAGTATGGGACAAGAAGAAGAATCAGAAATCCGAAAAAATGCTTTTCAAAAATATCAAATAAGTGAAAAGGATTTAGACTCGGCAAAAGATACCACAATATTAATGCATCCACTACCAGCACATCATGGTGAAGAAATTTCCCAAGATCTGTTATATCACAAAAAATCAGTGGTTTTTGACCAAGCAGAAAACAGACTTCATGCTCAAAGAGCAGCAATGGAATATTTATTTAAATAATAGAGATTAATAATATGAACACTCCAATTGTAGCTATAGTAGGAAGGCCTAATGTAGGGAAATCTACACTCTTTAACCGTCTAGCTGGTAAAAAGGTTGCTGTTATAGCAGAAGAATCTGGAACTACAAGAGATCGTATAACTACACCGGTAACTATTGAAAATAAACGATTTTTACTAACAGATACTGGTGGAATTGGCATTTCAGCCAATTCTGATGTATTACAATCAGAAATTCAATCACAAGCTGAATTTGCTATAGATATAGCCTCTGTAATTCTATTTGTGACTGATGTTAATGAAGGTCCTACACCAATTGATCAAGATTTAACTAATGTACTAAGAAAAACTAAAACACCAATAATCTTAATTACTAATAAAGCAGACACACCAAAATCAGAATTATTATCAAATGAATTTTATTCTCTAGGAATTGGATCTCCTATATCTATAAGTGCTTATCATAACCACGGAATTAATGATTTAAAACAATCGATTGCCGAATTAGTTCCGCAAAATGAAACCAACAATGATTTTAATCATTCATCTATATCACTTTCAATAATAGGGCGTCCAAACGTAGGAAAATCAACATTAGTTAATACCATAACACAAGAATCTCGATCAATTGTTTCTTCTATTCCCGGTACTACCCGTGACGCAATAGATACTTTATTTGAATACAAAAATACATCAATAAACCTCATTGATACCGCTGGTATTAGAAGAAGAGGTAAAGTAGAACCTGGAATCGAACAATTTTCTGTTATTAGATCTGAGCAAGCAATAGAAAGATCCAATATAGTCTGTATACTTCTCGATGCTGAAGAACCTATTACCGCTCAAGATACTCATGTTGCTGGTCTTGCAATCGAATCATATAAAGGTGTAATCATTGCAGTAAATAAATCTGAATTACTTTCAGATGAAGAAAAAAATGAACTATCATATGCAGTAAATACCCATTTTGGTTTTGCACCCTATGCACCTATCTTTTTTATATCTGCTAAAGAAAATACTGGTATCGATGATATTTTAGATACTGTTTTAATAATTCATGAAGAAAGAATGAGAAGAATAGAGCCATCAATGTTATCTAATTTAATATGGGATATTGTTGGTTCTCATCAAATACCACATAAAGGTAAACGATCTTTAGTAATTAGAAGTGTTATCCAAGATAATATAAATCCACCAACTTTCAAATTTAAGGTTAATGATACAAATCTGATACATTTTTCTTATAAACGGTATATTGAAAATCAAATGCGAAAAGAATTGGATTTTCAATGGACACACCTTAATTTAATTTTTTACTAAGGTTATAAAATGAATCAACAAATACTATTACTTATAGTACCTGTTTCTTATCTCATAGGCAGTATTCCAGTCGGTTTGATCATTGGAAAACTAAAAGCAGGGATAGATATAAGAAAACATGGAAGCCAGTCAACTGGAGCTACTAATGCTTTAAGAATACTTGGTACAAAATCAGCAATATTAGTACTAATATTAGACTTCCTAAAAGGAGCTATCCCAATTTTTTGCCTAATGCTCGTAAATGAAATTAACTCAAACAATGCAATTCTTATAGCCATATGTGGAATCGCCATCATTTTTGGACATAATTGGCCTATTTTCGCTGGATTCAAAGGAGGTAAGGGTGTTGCATCTGCTGTAGGAATAGCTACAGTTTTAAATCCTCTTTCAGCATTAGCCGCTATTTTAACATTTTTACCAATTTTATTTATCACAAGATATGTGTCTCTGGGATCTATACTTGGAGCAATAACTGCAATGATAATCCTTGTTGTTCAATCTATTTCAGTTATAAATGACTATAATTATCTTTACGCTTTAATTGTTGGTCCCTTATTAGTAGTTAAACATTATGAAAATATCGGAAGATTACTAAAGGGTAATGAAAATAAATTTGGAGAAAAAGCGTGACAAGTATACAAAATAAGGTAACAGTTATGGGTACAACAAGTTGGGGAATAACACTTGCTTGCCTACTTGCCAATAATAATATACCTGTAGATATTTGGACCAGAACTGAAATTGAAGCTCAATCAATTCAAAACGATAGAGAAGATAAAAGACATCTACCAGGTATCACTTTACCCAAAAATATAACGATCAATCATGATTTAGAATCTTGTATGAAAAATTCTAAATATATTCTACTTGCTGTTCCATCTCATAGTTTCAGAGATAACATGATTAATCTTATAAGTTATCTTAATGATAATCAGATTATTATTAGCGCAACAAAAGGTATAGAAATTAAAACTAATAAACGTATGAGTGAAGTTGCAGCTGAATATATTAGCTATAAGCAAAATAACACGTTTTCAGTTTTATCTGGTCCTAATCTAGCAAAGGAAATTGCAAATGGCCTTCCTGCTTCTTCCGTAATAGCAAGCCTAAGTAATGAAACTGCACAAGATATACAAAATATACTCACTACTAAAACATTTCGCATTTATAGAAGTTCAGACGTTACAGGCATAGAATTATGTGGTTCACTTAAAAATATAATTGCCATAGGGGCAGGAATAGTAGATGGATTAAATTTTGGGAATAATGCTAAATCTGCTCTTGTTACAAGAGGTCTTGCAGAAATAAAACGCTTTGCAATGGCCTATAATGCCCAAGAAACAACGTTTTATGGTCTCGCAGGGATTGGGGACCTCATGACTACTATATCAAGCGACTACAGTCGAAATAGGTATGTTGGAGAACAACTGGCAATGGGAAATAATATTGATTCCATAACCAACAATATGACAAACATTGCAGAAGGTATAAACACTACAAAAGCAATATATTCAATATCTCAATCAAAAAATATAGAAATGCCAATCACTTCTATGGTCTACCAAATTATATTTGAAAACCTTCCCCCAATGGATGCATTTTCCGCATTAATGGATAGAGAACTCACCGCTGAATAAGATATGGAAGATCAATTTGTAATAGTGACTATATTCTTTGGATCACTTCTAATCGGATTTTCAGGAGCAGCTTCACCAGGGCCTTTACTAGCACTGAGTATCAAAGAAACACTACAAAATGGTTGGAAAGCAGGTCCTCTGATTGCCATAGGCCATTCTATCCTAGAGTTATTTATTGTTATTGGTATATCTATAGGTATAAATCAATTATTAAATTCAGATTTTATAGCTAAAACTATTAGTTTATTTGGCGGTATAATGCTTATTATATTAGGTATACAAACAATAATTTCTAATAAAGAAGTCAATATAAACGATACAAAAGAACCATCAAATCTAAATTCTAAAACTTTACTTCTTCAAGGTGCGTTAGTTAGTTTGAGTAATCCTTATTGGTTTATTTGGTGGGTGACTATAGGGGCTACCTTAATTATAAATTCCTCTGATCACGGTATTTTGGGTATTGCCAGTATGTATATTGGACATATATTAGCTGATATTGTTTGGTACACTGCTGTATCACTAATATTGGTGTCTGGGTTCAAATTCTTATCAAATAAAATTTATCATTACCTTTTGTTATCATGTGGAATATTTCTCTTCTTAATGGGAATATATTTTATATACTCGTTCTTTAGTATCTAAATAAGTGAAAATAAACCGAGAGACCAATCTCCTGAATTTATTAAACTGCTACATTCAAATCCTAATTGATTAAATGTATTTTCAACTTCAGGAAAAAGTTCTGATAAAATACCCGATGTAATTACTATTCCATTAGGTTTTAAATACGAACTTATAGAAGGTACTAAATTAATAATTATTTGTGCTGTGATATTTGCAACAATTACGTCATATTTAAATGTACTATCGAGATCGTCTAAAACTCCAGTTTGTAGAGTTATATTTTCCGATACACCATTCATTTCTATATTGTTGAGTGCTGAATCGATTGCATTTTCATCAATATCTATACCAATACAAGATAAAGCACCCAATTTAACTGCTGCAATAGAAAGAATTCCAGAACCTGATCCTATATCAAGTATCGACTTCCCGGTTAATTCTTGTCTGGAAAGTTCTTCTAAGCACATCCTTGTTGTTGGATGATGACCTGTACCAAATGCCATACCAGGGTCTAAATTTATTACTATACGATCATCTTTATAATCTAATTCTTGCCAAACAGGTTTAATAACGAGTTTATCTAGTATCGGTAATATTGAAAAATGAGTTTTCCATATCTGCTCCCAATAAGCTTGATTAACATGTTTTTCATCTATAATTATAGTTTCGTGAATTATACTGAGAACTTTTAAACCAACATCTACCATTTCGCGTATATTTTGAGACTTAGAATCAACAGGAATATATGCATAGACACGTATGAGATCAGAAACCTGAAAGATTTCTGAAATTCGTTCTCCTTTATCATATAATACGACAGCAAATGAAAGTGTATATTTTCGTAAAAGTTCGGTAAGAGGCTCTATGAGTTCATCTTTTGTCTGAATTGTTAACTCAATCCATTCTTTTGATACTGATGCCACATTTAGCCTTCTTTTGAATCGAGAGGTATATCAAGATGCTCAGCAAGTTGTTTAAATAATTCCTTTGCTTCCTTGTTTAGTTTTTTAGGTGTGCTTAAAACTATTTCAACAAGAAGGTCGCCTCGTCCTTTTCTATTCAACATTGGTACACCTTCCCCTCTAATGCGAAACAAACTACCAGTTTGGACACCGGGATCTATTTTTAAATCTATAGTTTTCTCTAATGTTGGAATTTTAACCTTTGTCCCAAGTGCAGCCTGTGGAAAAGATAAATCTAATGTATAGAGTAAATTAAAGTTTTCACGTTTGAATACTTTATGATTAGAAACTTGTAAAAGTATATATAAATCACCGGCAGGTTGACCCAGATCTCCAACATCGCCCTCACCAGTTAGACGAATTCTAGAACCATCATCGACACCAGCTGGAATTTTGATATTTAAATCGCGGATTTGTCGTTCATATCCTCGTCCTTTACAAGGTTTACAGGGTGTTTCGATCCATTCACCAGATCCATTACACTGAGAGCATTCAGCTACTTGCATAAATTGTCCAAAAAGACTAGATTGACTACGTTTTATTTGGCCTGTACCACCGCAAGTACCGCATGAAGAAATATTAGTCCCAGGTTCCATTTTTTTACCTGAACATACTTGGCAAAATTCTCGGCGGTCAAGTTTAACAGGAATGTCAGCGCCTAGTGCTGCATCTTCAAAAGAAATATTCTTCGTGAGTTCAAGATCATCTCCGCGACGTTTTCTTGATCGCTGGCGACCGCCAAATCCACCAAAAAAAGTATCAAAAATATCACCAAAACCACCTATATCGCTAAAACCGCCAAAGCCAGATTGTCCAGCTGCATTACTCTCGAGCCCAGCGTGGCCATATTGATCATATATAGAACGCTTATCAGAATCAGAAAGAACTTGATAAGCTTCATTAATTTCTTTGAACTTGTCAGCTGCATCCGGATTTTTGTTACGATCTGGATGATATTCTAAAGCTAATTTTCTAAACGCTTTTTTTATATCTTCATCTGATGCACTGCGTGTGACATCGAGAAGTTCATAATAATCTTTCTTTTTAACCATGTTACGTATTGTCTAAATTAAATTGGATAGTAGTAATTATAATATATTTTTCCAAAAGACCCAAATAAAAAGAGGGGACCAAATAGGTCCCCTCTTAATGATTTCACTTATATGTTTGTCAATTAAGGAACAAGTGTACCAGCTGCATCGGCATATACCCAGTATCCTGTACCAACAGCAACTGTTGCAAAGGTGTTAGGAGTAATCTTACTCCATACATCTGTTACAGGACTGTAGCTGTAAGCAGTTACCCAGCTAATGCTACCGAAGTAAGTATCAGCAGTTAGGGTATTACCAATTGAAGCATTGGTAGATGTGATATTGATCACTGGAAGTAGGTTCCAACCTTCTTCAACTGCAACAGTTGGAGGGGTATCGCCAGCATCCTGTGTTACAACTGCTGTCTTAATTGGTGTAAAGTCAGTTGTTGTTACCCAGTATGCTCTACCAGATTCAATTGTAGTTAATGCACCAGAAAGTGTATCACCACTTCTTGTTGCTGAAATCCAAGCACCATTATCATAGGTACTTACTGCGGAGACAGCACTTGATGTAATAACAGTGTTGATAGCTGTATCAGCTGGATCAACAGGAATTGAGATCAAGTTACTTCCTGGATTCAAAGGAATAGAAGTGTCACTAATAGCCTTGATTGTCAAGAGTGCATCAATGTTCTTATCCTCGTTACCAGCAGCGTCAGCATAAGTAATGTTGATTTTGTATTCAGAACCAACAGTCAAACCTTCTGCTTTATAAATCCACTTCTTACCATCAGAAGCTAAACTACCAGAGGCAAGAACATCAGCAGGAGTAGTAGCTGACTTCAAGTCGAATGTAGCAGCAGTCACTGTGACAGCTTCATCAAATGTAGCTGTAACGTATGGAGCAGAGTTAGTTACGTTTGCACCAGGAGAAGTATCACTTAATGAAACGTTTCCAGATGTAAATGTAGCATCATTCATAGTAGTATCTGATGTGAATGAGATATTCTTTGTGCTTGTAAATTTACAATCAGTACTGTAGTCATTGTGAGCTTTGTCACACTGGTTAGCTGTTAAAGTAGCAGCACCCATTGTGTTATTACCAGCTGTTCCAGAGTTTCCGTTCATATCATTACCAGCAACGGTAACACCAACTGTACCTTCGTAGTTAGCTGTAGCTGTATATTTACCAGTCCATGAAGTACTGGTTGCTACCTGTGAAGATAGAGGTGTTGAAGTTGAAGGTAAGCTAGAACCTGCACCACCTTTTAATGCACCAACAGTAATTGTTGGAGCACCAGAAATTGGCTCATCAGCAGATACCGTTACCACAACGTTCTTCTTAGTAAGTGTTGAGTCTAATGTAACTGTGAATGAAGGAGCAATCTTGTCTGAAGCAGTTACGGAACCGGTATTTGTTGTGTTACCAGCTTCGTCACTAACAGCACCTGCAGCACCCATTTTTACAACAGGTTTCTTATCAGATGCGATTGCTGTACCAAGTTCTAAGTAAACTTTGGTCTTAGCGCTTGATGTATGGAATGCAGTTACAGGTTGTACACCATCAACTAAGAAGTCACTTGCCTGAACTGTTGTTCCGTCAATGTTTTCGTTGAATATAAGTACAACACTTGTATTTTTATCAGAAGCTTCTGCTGGTGTTGAAAGGGATGAATCCCAGTATTTACCAGTTTCTGCAGAACTGAATGTTGCTGGTGTACTATCAATAGTGAATTGGTACCAGTCAGCAGTGTCATTAGGACCAACAGCTGCATTCTCGTTAGTAGCTGCAGGAGTAGCATCACTGTAAGTGAGGTTACCAGACATGTCTGTTGCCTCAACATAGAAGTTATGACCTAGGTTTACAGCTAATGTTGCTGTATAAGTCCAGGTAACTGTGTTATCTCCATCAGCACCTGTAACAACAACAGCTTGATCTACTTCAGAACCACCAGCAATAGCTGAGTTACCATCTGCATCGATATTGATCATAACAGTTGAAACGTCTATACCAGATCCTCCAGTATCAGTTACTGTACCAGAAATTGTTGGTTGAGTTGACTGAGTAGAAGTGCCAGTAACAGGTAATATGTTACTAAAAGTAGCACCTGTTGTTTCAACACTTGCTGTGTCAGTCAATGTTACTGCGGCTCCACTAGTTGGAGTAGAGTCTTTATAACTTGCAGTAACTGTATTTAAGTTTAATGCTTTCAAACCATTGTCATTAACGGTATTTGAAGCTGCAGTTGTACTAGATGTACCAGTAACTACGTCAATAGGAACGTTAACGTCAATGTTAGCATTTAATGCTCCAGTAGGTGTAATTTTGAATGATGGAGTATCAGTAGCAACACCTGTATTGGTTACCATAACCATGGTAGCAGCAATATAGGAGTTAGCAGCACCGTCAGCACAGTTATGATCTGTGGAAGCAGCTGTTCTTACACACCAAGCTTTACCTTGTCCACCGACACTCAACAAAGCAGCTTCATCAACGTGATCTAAAGCTTCGTCGAAGCTTAATGTAGCTGATTGTGCACCTGCTGCGAGGTCACCGGATGCAGCGTTAGAGTATACAGTCTTCAATGTACCATAGTCAGTTGCTGTACTATCATTTGTTAAATCAACAATAGCTGTAAAGATACCGGTATCTTTACCAGTTTCTTTCAACCAAATTGTGTTACCGTTTGGTTCCTGAGTACTCTTTAATGTTGATTTTACATAGTCAACATCACTGTAATTCCAGAATAATGCAATGTCAGCTGCACCACCGACTGCGGCGTCCTGGTTAGTTAATCGAACGATACCAGCAGCAGCGTCTACCACTGTTACTGATATGGTTTTACTATCAACTTCACCATCACATGCTCCAATAGCATCACCTTTGTCACAGACTTTTGGTGTACCAACGATTGGTGTTTCTGCAGCATCAACAACAAGATTTATAGATGCATATTGAGCTAGATTTCTTGCACGTTGATCGCCGGCTCCGCTAGCTGCCAAAGCAGTACTTGCTTTTGTTACGTTAGCATCAGCGTCTGTAACCTTAATAAGTACGTCATCATTTGAGTTTGCATTAGTATCATTAGAATACCAATCCTTATCAACTGTGATTGTACCGGTCACTGCACCTGATGGTGCTGCAAACGCACTGATGCTAGATAGCATAGCCACTAACATAATAGTGGTTACGCCAAATAGGCTTAAAATACGAAAGTTCTTTTTCACTTGCTACCCCCTTAAAAAGAATAATGTACGGTATAAAGTTTTAAATTTGGTGGGGAAACCACCTTGGAAACGTCAGTAAATCTAACGTCCCCACAGGAACTAATATTAAAAATAAAAAAAAATAGTCGAGTACATAATATACTCTCTTATTTAAAAGGTCAAACCCACATGAATCAGTTCATCGACCAAAAACATGCGAAGACCCGAATACAGTCTAGCAATACCCTCATATCACCAAACTAATCGCGTCGTCGGTCAAATCCTCTGTCAGTTGCAATGCAACTAACGTTATCGAAATATACATAATCTTGATGTAAGTGTCAAGTACTTTGTATGTACAAATTATCTGGAAAGTATAAATCAAAAATTATTTTTTTGATGGACTGTTTAGATTATCTAAAAATTCAGTGTTTGCTTTTGTTTCAGACATGCGCTTTAGAATTTCGCCAGTGGCATCAATACTATCCTGAGCATTAGCTGTTATAAGACCAACCATTCGACGTAATAACCACACTTTTTTCAATGTCATTTCTTCAAGAATTAATTCTTCTCTCCTGGTACCACTTCTCTGAATATCTATAGCTGGGAAAATTCTTCGTTCAGCTAATCGTCTATCTAAATGTAATTCCCAGTTACCAGTTCCTTTAAATTCCTCGTATATGACATCATCCATCCTACTACCAGTGTCTATAAGACATGTAGCTATAATTGTTAAGCTACCACTATCTTCAGTATTTCTTGCAGCGCCAAAGAATCGTTTTGGCGGGTATAGAGCTACTGGATCAATACCACCAGATAAAGTCCTTCCACTTGTAGGCAAAGATAAATTATAGGCTCTTGTTAAACGAGTAATACTATCCATCAAAATAGTAACATTAACTCCAAATTCAACTAATCTTTTAGCACGTTCCAAGGCAAGTTCTGCAACACGACAATGATCCTCTACAGGTTCGTCAAATGTCGAAGCAAACACTTCGCCACTTACAGACCTTCTTACATCTGTTACTTCTTCAGGTCTTTCACCAATTAATGCTACAATCAAATGGATGTCTTTATGATTACTAGTAATACCGTTAGCAATATCTTTTAACAACATTGTTTTTCCGGCTTTTGGTGGTGATACGATAAGTCCTCTCTGTCCCATACCAATAGGTGCTATCATATCTATAACTCTTGTAGATAGTTTTTTAGGTTCTGTTTCTAGAGTAATTTGTACATTAGGAAATACAGGTGTAAGTTTATCGTAACCTAATCTTTTTTTTGCCTTATCTGGATCTAGATTATTTACTGCCTCTACTCGAATTAGTCCAAAATATCTTTCTCCGTCTTTTGGTGGTCTAACCTTTCCAGAAACCAAATCACCTGTTCGTAGGCTAAATCTACGTATTTGGGATTGTGAAACATAAACATCTTTTTTACCTGGTGAGGCCATTCCATTTTGCCTCAAAAAACCATACCCATCTGACATTATGTCGAGTATTCCGCCTGCTTCTAACTCTTCAGGCTCTTGGTCTGATTCAGAAGCTTTAACAATTTTGTCTATTAAATCATCACGATCTACATCTGATTCAGAAATATCCTTAACTCCCAGCTTCTTTGCCATTCGAAAAAGCTGCTTATCTGTTTTTTCTTTTAGTGATTCTGATGTAATAATAGTTTCTGTTGTCAAAAAAACACCTGCCTCATGTGTATCAGACATAATTTATCCTTAATAATATTCATATGGATAAAAATATCTTGAATAATACCCCCAGTTAAAATCACCCTACATTTACGATAAAAAACCAAATTGGATCTAGGAGTATATATTTTTTGTTGTGAAATCGTCGTAAATGAATGAGATAATTCCCGATCACTCTATCACATGTATTTTATTTAGTCTACTCTTACAATAAGAGAAACGCTCTAATCCTTATGATTACCATTTTTGGTAATACCAATAAACTCTCTGAATAAAGGATGTGGTCTTTGAGGTCTAGATAAAAATTCCGGGTGGAACTGGACACCTATCATAAAGGGATGCTGATCTAGCTGACAAATTTCTACAAGATCACCATCTGGAGAAGTACCCTGAGCTATTAAGCCACCTTCTGCAAGGATATCTCTATATTGGTTATTAAATTCATACCTATGACGATGTCTCTCATTAATTGAACTTATGCCATAAATTTCATTGAGATAAGAATCAGGGTTTAATTCGCAAGGATAATTACCAAGCCTCATTGTCCCTCCCTTATTAACTACATCTTTCTGTTCTTCCATAAGACATATAACTGGATTCGTTGTGTCTTTTTCAAATTCTGTAGAATTAGCAGAAGCTAAACCAAGAACATTTCGAGCTACGTCAATAACCATCATTTGCATCCCTAGGCATAGCCCTAAATAAGGGATATTATTTGTTCTAGCATATTGAGCAGTTTTGATCATTCCTTCTATACCGCGAGGGCCAAATCCACCAGGAACTACAATACCATCCAAATTTGAAAGAAGTGTTTCGCACCCTACCTCTTCAATATCTTCAGATTGAATCCATACAATTTCAATATTTGTATTGTTATAAACACCAGCATGAACTAATGCTTCTTTGACAGATATATAAGCATCGGGTAAATCTGTATACTTCCCAACAACACCTATAGTAAGTGTGGTTTTTAAGGCAGACATTCTAGACACCATATCGCCCCAGTCATCCATTAATGATGGCTCTAACTCTAACTGTAAATGTTTTGTAAGCACTGAATCAATACCGCTGTTTTTTAATACTAAAGGAACCTCATAAATACTTTTAACTGTAGGAAGCACTACAACTGAATCTTTTGGCACGTCACAAAATAAAGCTAATTTATCTAATATTCCATTTGAAACATCAAAATCACTGCGAGCAATTATTGCGTCAGGCTGTATACCAATGCTTCGCAACTCCTTTACACTGTGTTGTGTAGGTTTTGTTTTGATTTCGCCAGTAGCTTGTATAAACGGAAGAAGAGTAACATGAATGTTATAGACGTTCTCCCTACCAACCTCATGCCTTATCTGCCTTATTGCCTCAAGAAAAGGTAACCCTTCTATATCGCCAACAGTACCACCAACCTCTACTACTACTACGTCTGCCTTGCTCTCTTTCGCTAAAGTCTTAATATGGTTTTTTATTTCATCAGTAACTTGTGGAACTACCTGTATAGTACCACCAAGGTAATCTCCACGTCGTTCTTTTTGGATTACAGTGCTGTAAATTTGCCCAGCTGTTACATTAGATGATGCAGTCAGCTCTAAATCAATAAATCGTTCATAATGTCCTAAGTCCAAATCAGTTTCACAACCATCTTTGGTAACAAAAACCTCTCCATGTTGATAAGGAGACATTGTACCTGGGTCAACATTAAGATAAGGGTCTAATTTCATAACAGAAACCGTGAGACCTTTATGTTTTAGTAAACGACCTAGCGATGCGACAGTAATACCTTTCCCAACGGAACTTACAACACCACCTGTTACAAAAACATATTTAGTCATAGAGCATCAATAATCGAAAAGAAAATAGGTAAAATGTATACTATTGATAAATGTTAAATAACTATTAATGATCATGTCAAGAATATATTTATTAAATTTAGAGATAGCTATTGAGAAAGTTTATCAATAGTATATATAGTTATTAAAATTAATACATTATTGAGGAGCTTCTTTGAGGATAACCAGTGGAATTTATAAAGGGATAAATATTATACTCCCTAAAAGTTCAACAATCCGACCAACATCTGAAAAAATCAGAATGGCATTATTTAATACATTAGGTGATTTAATTATAAATACCACTCTGTTAGACATATTTGCAGGAAGTGGTGCAATAGGTATCGAAGCTCTCAGTAGAAAAGCGTCTTCAGTAGATTTTTTAGAAAAAGACCCTCAATTATGCAATATTATCAATAACAATTTAGAAAAGCTTAAACTACAAAATTCATGCAAAGTATTTCAAGGTAACGCAATCTCCATATTAAAACAATTGAACTCAAAATATGATTTTATATTTGCTGACCCACCTTATGAATATAAAAACAAAGAAGAAATATTATCCATAATTGAAAAATCGGAATTGCTAAATCCTGAAGGTATGATAATATTGGAACATCGATCAAATGAGAATATAAATGAAACATTGCTAAATATAGAAAAATTTGACGTAAGGAAATATGGGGATACCCAAATTTCTTTTTATAAAAACATAAAATAATTTACTTCACTACTATGGTAACAGTTTTATATAACGGAACATTTGATCCAGTAACAAAAGGTCATGAAGATTTAGTTTATAGAGCTTCTGAATTATTTGATAAGGTTGTCGTAGGAGTATTTGATACTCCAGCAAAATCACTATTGTTTAATACTGATGAAAGAGTTAAGTTGCTCTCAGAATCAATTAAAAATCTCAGTAACGTGGAAATTCAACCTTATACAGGACTATCTGTAGATTTCGCCGCATCGATAAATGCCAAAGCTATTATAAGAGGTGTCAGAAGTATAACCGACGCAGATTATGAAGCCACTATGGTAATGATGAATAGAAAACTACAACCAAATTTGGATACTGTGTTATTATATACTAGTTTAGAATATCAGTTTGTAAGTTCAACTCTTATTAAAGAAGTTGCAAAATACAAAGGTGATGTAAGCGAGTTTGTGTCTGAACACGTAGCAAATGCTATTAAAATGAAGTATGCTAATGGAAGTTAACTTCATGAAAGGAGGAAATCATAGATATTCTACCGATCATAGATAAATTAGAAGAAATCATTCTTGCTGGATCAAAGATGCCATTAACTAAAAAGAACCTAGTTGATGCACCTGAGGCTCTATTACTCATTGATCAACTGCGAATGGCTGTACCTGAAGATGTTTCCAGGGCCACAGAAGTACTTGCAAGAAAAGATGACATACTTAATCAATCACTAGACGAAGCTAGGAAAATTCGTTCGTCCGCTGAAACTGAATTTCGCAATAAAGTAGAAGACAGCGAATTGACCAAAGAAGCTGAAAAAGAAGGTGAGCGAATTATTCAAGAAGCACAACAAAAAGTACAACGAATTATTGAAACTGCGGACAAGAAAGCAGTCCAAATGCTAAAAGACGCTGATGCCTATTCTTATCAAGTTCTTTCTGAATTAGAAGCCAGCTTACAATCTATAATTACTACTGTACAAAATGGTTTGGGAACACTCAAAAGAAGTGATGACATTGAATCTGAAAAGAGTAATGACGCGCCTAAAAAAAGAAAGTCGAAAACCACTTCCGAGGTTTCAAAATAAACTATATTTAGAAACTAGTTTCCCTAATGATATTTCCGGATTTTCCGCCTTTTTTACTTACTAGCTGAATATCACTGATAAGTGAATCGTGATCTATAGATTTGGTCATGTCGTATATTGTTAATGCGGTTATACTAACTGCAACCAAAGATTCCATTTCTACGCCTGTTTTGGAATTACTTTTTGCCATTGCTTCAATTACAAATCGATTATTATCCTCGTCAATTTCTATTGTAATATCTACATGGTTTAAATCAATTTGGTGACATAAAGGAATTAATTCAGGAGTTCTTTTTGCTGCCATAATTCCTGCAATTCGAGACACACTCAAAACGTCGCCTTTAGGGTTATTCGCATTAAGAACTTGCAAAATAATTTGTTGACTTACTTTAACAAATCCTTTAGCAAAAGCTATACGTTCTGTGTCGCTTTTCTGACCTACGTCTACCATTTGCACTTTGCCTTCTTCACTAATGTGAGAAAGTTTATTTTTTTTTACCATTTCAGCCTTTCCTTGAGCTAAATCATTAACTTTTTCATTATAAAAATCACCGCTATGCCCTTTAACCCAATTCCAAGAAATATTACTGTGTTTTTGTATAACCTTTTCTAATTCATTCCAAAGCGATATATTAGCTTTTTTTTTCCACCCTTTTGTAATTGTATTTATTACATACAAACTATCAGAGAAAAGTTCAATAATTGAACTAGGTTCAATGAAATGTAAAGCTTCAATTACAGACCTTAATTCCATGCGATTATTAGTAGTATCTTCCTCTGATCCAGACAACTCCATTTCTTCTCCATTAGGAAATATTATGACCGCGCCCCATCCGCCTGGACCGGGATTACCTAAACACGAACCATCTGTATATACTTTTATCATGACCTATATTTATCCACCAATCGCATACATTTCAATTTTTTTAGTTAGTTTCCTTCTTTTTGTATCAAATCGTTTTTGTGAGTATTGATCAGTTCTATTTCCCCATATTTGGACTATTTTATTTTTTAACTGTTCTTCATCATCAAAATCTAACGCTGGTTTAATATCAAAACCTAGATCAGAAAAAAGACACGTATACAATTTCCCATCAGTTGATAATCTAATCCTCGAACAATTCCCACAAAACGGATCACTAACAGAAGATATAAACCCTACCTCTGCAGAATCATCATTATATTTCCACCTATTGGCTACCTCATTGATATATTGCTTTTCTAAAGGAGTAATCCCAAATTTTTCATCTAACATTTTAGCAACTGTTGCAGAGGGCACAACATGCGACTTATCCCATCCATTTAAATTACCTACATCCATATATTCAATAAACCTCAATATATGGCCTTTAGCCTTAATATATTCTGCAAGATCTATCAGATTTTTATCGTTCTTTCCTTTTTGAACAACTGTATTAATTTTTATTGGATTAAATCCTAGTTTTTCTACAAGATCCAATCCTTCAAGTACAGTTGTTAATTCAGCATTAACACCATTCATTTCTTTAAACAAATCTTCATCAATTGTATCGATGCTAATTGTAATCCTTTTCAATCCAGCTTTATGGAGTTTTTCGGCATATCTAGACAACAAATATCCATTAGTAGTAAGTGCCAAGTCTTCTATTCCTGGTATTTGAATCAGCTTCTTTACTAACAAATCAAGATCTTTTCTTAATAGAGGTTCTCCTCCAGTGAGTCTTATCTTAGAAACACCCAATTCGGCAAAAACTTTAGCAATTCTTTCTATTTGTTCAAAAGATAAAACTTGATCTTTCGGTAAAAACTTATATCGTTCACCATATATCTCAGCTGGCATACAATATGGACATCGAAAATTACAACGATCTGTAACTGAAATTCTTAAATCCTTAATTGGTCTATTAAATATGTCTTTTATCATACTGTTTTATGGACTGTTATTCTTATGAAATATTAAATTATATTTCCCAAAATTTTAGTAATAAACATAATAGCAGAAAATTAAATAATAGTTTGAGTCAATTCAACAAGTATTACTTGAAACAAATAAGTAGCATTGTTAAACTTATCTCCAATATTATACCCGTATTCGATTTAGTATTCAAAATGAATTGGAGCTTACCATTATATTTCTAAGAGAATACTTAGAATCAATAGATATAGACAATCATCTTAAATCCACATTGTATGCAATAGCAAATGGTGCAATTCTTGTTCAAGAAAAAGTTGATCGATTAAGCATTGATGGGCACACAGGAGCAACTGGTGACATCAATGTGCAAGGAGAAGTTGTTCAAAAACTTGATGAACTCGGATCTCAAATTTTCCTTGACTGTTTTCGTACCTCACAAAGTGTTTCAATAGTTGGTTGTGAAGAACTAGAAAATCCTGAAATTATTTCACAGGATCCAAACCTATGCATAGTAAATATGGATCCTGTAGATGGGTCCAGCAATATTGATGTTTCTGTAAGCATTGGATCTATATTTGGAATATGGCCTAGCACAAATCTTAACGAAATTACAAACAAATCTTTATTGCTTGCAGGAAAACAACAAATAGCAGCAGCATACGTAGTTTATGGTTCAAACACAATTATGGTAATAGCTACAGAAAAAGGAGTGAGTGGCTTTACCTTGGATAACCAGTGCAATGAATTTATACTCACGCACCCAATCATATCTCTTCCTGACAGCTGCACATATTACAGTGTAAATTATAGTAATTGGGATCAATTTTCTTCTAATACTAAATCTCAACTAGAAGAATTGCAAAAAACATCCTCATTGAGATATGTCGGCTCACTGGTTGCTGATTTTCACAGAAATCTTCTCAAAGGGGGAGTATTTCTTTATCCAAGCGGCAAACTCCGCCTTATGTACGAAGCTAATCCATTAACTTTTGTTATGAAAAAAGCTGGTGGTAGTGCTACAAATGGGAATGAAAATATACTGGATATCGTACCTAAAGAATTACACGAACGAACACCTTTGTTCATAGGAAACACAAAAGAGGTAAATAAATTTACAATAGGATGAATACGAGAGGGAAAATCAATGAATACAAAACTACTTGCTGAAACAGCTAAAAAATTAGTGGCCCCTAAGAAAGGAATATTAGCAGCAGACGAAAGTTCTAATACAATTAAAAGTCGATTTGATTCTATCGGCGTAGAGTCAACTGAATTAAATCGTAGAGACTATCGAGAAATGCTGTTCACAACAAAAGACATATCACAGTTCATAAGCGGTGTCATTTTATTCGATGAAACAATGCGCCAAAACGATTTAAATGGAGCCTCACTCGTTTCCATTTTATCAGATCAAGATATTATTCCAGGTATAAAAGTTGATACTGGAGCTAAACCTTTAGCTGGATCTAAAGGTGAAACGATAACTGAAGGATTAGATAATCTTCGAGAACGATTGAATGAATATCGAGAATTAGGTGCATTGTTCACAAAATGGAGAGGAGTAATAAATATAGCAGAATCTATACCCACGCCTTATGCCATAAACGTAAATGCACATGCTTTGGCAAGATTCGCTGCATTAAGCCAAGAAGCTGGCCTCGTACCAATTGTAGAACCAGAAGTACTAATGGATGGTGAACACACAATTGAAAAATGTTTTGAAATAACCCAGCAAACTTTGCATCAAGTATATTCAGAACTTGAAATGCAAAATATCTTTTTAGAGGGCACCTTACTAAAACCTAACATGGTTTTATCTGGGAAAAGTGCAGTCTCAAGAGCAAATACAACAGAAGTTGCTCAAAAAACTGTTGAATGTTTATTGAGTTGTGTACCTTCATCAGTGCCAGGGATTGTATTTTTATCAGGAGGGCAAAGTGATGAAGAGGCCACTATAAACCTCAATACTATAAACCAAGTTGCAAAAACACTTAATGCACCTTGGGAACTGAGTTTTTCATATGGACGAGGCCTTCAAGCTGCACCACTAAAAGCATGGCTTGGCAAAGATACAAATAAAACAACTGCTCAATCAAGTTTTTTTGACAGAGCTCAATTAACAAGTAGCGCTCGCCAAGGTCTCCTTTAATGAATCATAAACTATTATTAGGTACCTCAAATCCAGGCAAAATAAAAGAGTTTAAACAAATACTACAAGATATACCTTATGAACTAACTACGTTGAAAGAAGCTTCATGCAATATTGAAGTTATTGAAACTGGTAAAACATTTTTAGAAAATGCCACATTAAAAGCTACTCAGTATGCTCACGCAACTAAATTACCATGTATATCTGATGACTCTGGAATAGAAATTGATGCATTAAATGGTAGACCAGGAATATATTCTGCAAGATATGGCGGACCTGATTTAAGTGACTCAGAAAGGGTAGAATTAATTCTAGAAGAAATGAAAAACATCTCCATAGAAAAAAGACAAGCGAGATTTAAAGCAGCAATAGTAATAGCTTGGCCTAATGGTAAAATATTGAATAGTGAAGGCACAATGGAAGGGATAATAAACTTTTCACCCACAGGGGAAAATGGATTTGGATACGATCCAATATTTTTACTTCCTGAATTTGGAAAAACCTCTGCAGAAATAAATCCTGATGAAAAAAATAAGCTTAGTCATCGAGCCAAAGCTATCAGGAATATTATTCCTCTGTTATAAAATTAATGTGATCTTATTTGTAAGACTTGATTATATACAATTCAGTAGTACAATTTCTTGGTACCCATTATTCAATATAAGAAGAGAAATAAACAATGGATAGTATTCCAGATATTAATAATATAAACGATACTTATCAAAAAGCTCTTGGAGAGCTAAGCAATAATAAAAATGAACAAGATTTATCTCTTTGGAGAACCAAATACCTTGGGAGGAAGGGTATTTTAACAGGATTGTTACGTAACCTTAAAGAAACTCCTATAGATTCCAGAAGAGAAATAGGACAACAGCTAAATAATATAAAAAATCTCTTAGAAAAAAATTATGAAGATGCAGTAAACGCTGCAGGAGAATTAGTAAATAAAAATTCAAATGTACCTAATGTAGATATCACAATGCCCGGTCGCCCAATACAAAACGGACGACTTCATCCAACAACTCAAATGATTAGAGAAATATGTGAAGCATTTCTATCCATGGGTTTCGATATTGCTGAAGGCCCTGAAGTTGAATGGGAATATTATAATTTCGATGCCCTTAATATCCCCTCCGATCATCCTGCAAGAGATATGTGGGACACATTGTGGTTAGAAAGCGACAAACAAGAAAAAGGCAATATTCTATTACGAACTCACACCTCTCCTATGCAAGCAAGAATCATGGAAAATCGAGAACCACCAGTACGTGTTGTCGTGCCTGGAAAAGTATTTAGGTACGAAGCTTCAGATGCTACCCACGAATGGCATTTTTATCAAGTAGAAGGTTTGGCAGTAGATCAAGGTTTAACTTTTGCTGATTTAAAAGGAACATTATTTGAATTTGCAAAAAGAATTTTTGGGGAAAATCGAAAAATTCGATTCAGATGTGATTACTTCCCATTTGTAGAACCCGGCGTTGATATGTCAATTGACTGTTTTGCTTGTAGTGACTCGGGATCTATATCAACTGAGAATTGTTCGATATGTAAAAGAACTGGGTGGATAGAAATTATGGGAGCAGGTATGGTTCATCCAAGAGTACTAGAGCAAGCAGGATATGACCCAGAAAAATACACTGGATTTGCATTTGGTCTGGGGCCAGAGAGAATTGCCATGTTGAAATACGGGATTGATGATATTCGTCATTTTTATTCAAACGACATAAGATTTCTAAACCAATTCTAAACTAAGGAGTAGTTGTGAAAATACCAATTGTGTGGTTAGAAGAATATCTCAATGAAAATGTTTCACTGGATAATATAGCTCATAAATTAACCATGGCCGGATTAGAAAGTGAATTACAAACAATAAAGCAAGGAACATGGTCAGGTATTCTTGTTGGAGAAATTCTTAAAATAGAAAAACATCCAAATGCTGACAGACTAAATTTAGTTACTGTAGATATAGACAATGAAGTTAAAAAAGTAGTTTGTGGGGCCCCCAATGTTGAAGTAAATCAAAAAATTGCTTTTGCTAAAATTGGATCTGAATTACTAGACCATGAATCTCAAAAATTAACACCATTACAAGCTGCTAAAATCAGAGGAGTTGTATCAGAGGGTATGATTTGTTCAGAAAAAGAACTTGGAATTGGGGACAACCACGATGGAATACTTGTATTACCCCCAAAAGTACCAAAGGGTACTAAATTAGAATCTATATTAGGGCAAGTAATATTAGAAACTGAACCTACCCCTAATAGACCAGATTGGCTTTCAGTACTTGGTGTAGCTAGAGAAATTGCTGCATTAAATGATTCAAATATAAAAGAACCTTCACTTCAATACATAGAATCGGGTGAAAACACAAATACAAAAGCATCTGTTGAAATAGAAGATCCTGATCTTTGCGGAAGATACACTGCTTCAATCATTTCTGGAATACAAATAGAAGAATCCCCAGAATGGCTAAAAGAAAAGCTTATCAATGCAGGTCAAAGACCTATAAACAATGTGGTAGATATAACAAATTACGTAATGTTAGAAATTGGACAACCATTACACGCTTTTGATCTTACAAAAATACAAAACTCTACTATAAAAATACGAAGAGCTAAAAATAAAGAAATTCTTGTAACTTTAGACGAAGAAAAACGAACTTTAACGAACGATATGTTAGTAATTGCAGATGAAAACAAACCTATAGGACTAGCAGGTATTATGGGCGGATTAGACTCTGAAGTTACAGATAAAACTACAACCATTCTATTAGAGTCTGCTAGTTTTCTTCCGGCAAATATTCGAAAGACTCGAACAGAATTAAAAATGAGAACCGAAGCTTCTCATAGGTTTGAAAGACATCTTAATCCTGAATTAGCAATGATGGGACAAAAAAGAGCTATACATTTAATCCAGCAAATTACTAAAGGGTCAGTTTGTAAAAACATCATTGATGTTTATCCAAACAAAAGTACTAGTCAATCTATAACAATAACTACAAAAAAAGTAGCTGAAGTGTTAGGGACAAAATTTACTTTAAACCAAATGAAGAAAATTTTCACCTCACTGGGTATTAAATCAAAAGAAATAAATAAAACAACTTTAGAAATTACCCAACCGTACTGGAGAAGTGATATTAACATTGTTGAAGATTTAATTGAGGAATTAGCAAGAATACAGGGCTATGAAATCATACCTACCAAATATATTTCCCAACCTATTCCACCGAGAGAAGAACAACCAGAACGCAATTTGTCCCTTAAATTACAAGATCTATTCGTATTATCAGGTATGCAAGAAATTATTACATACCCTTTAACAAGCAAAGAAGCATTGTCATTTGTTGAAAATAAAAAAGATATAGAGCCAATGAAACTTTCTAACCCGATGAGTCAAAAACCTGATGACTTTACTTATTCAAATATTTCTGACACATTAGGTTTTAGAGAGTACCTGCGTACAAACCTTAGAGTTGGAATGCTTGAGACTATAGCACACAATGTTAGATTTGGCGCCGATAACCTAAAATTATTTGAAGTCGGAAAACAATATATTCCAAAAGATAGCGATTTGCCTGAAGAAGTTCGGGTTGCTCTGGGCGGTTTTTGCGGCAACAGATCTCAAATTAATTGGACTAATAATCAGGACTCTATGAATTTTTTTGATGCCACAGGTGTCATCACCTCAGTTTTGAAAGAACTTAAACTTGAAAGTATATTTACACCAAAAACTGATATATTATTCGAAAATGACATATCTTCAGCCATCGTTGTTCAGGGTATAGAAATAGGTGTAGTAGGACAGGTAAAAAATGAAATTGCCAAAAACTTTGGAATAAATACTAAACCTGTAATAATGTTTGAATTAAATTTACATAAACTACTATCATTAACAAAAAATACATCTCGACTGTTTACTAAACTACCACGATTCCCAATTTCTTACAGAGATATTGCACTTATCGTTAACAAAGAAATAACTGCTGCTAATTTATTAAAAATTATCAAAGATCATAAACTTGTTATAAACGCAGACTTATTTGACGAATTTACAGGAAATTCTTTACCAGACGATCATAGGTCTCTTGCATTTAGAATTCATTTTTATGATCCAGATCATACCCTTACTTCTGATGAAATAAATGAAAGCGTTAATAAAATACTTAATAAATTGCGACATACTACGGGAGCAACAATTAGAGAATCAAGTTAACTATGACTACTAATAATCCAAATTTTTCTGAAAATATGTTATCTGTTGAAGAAGCAAGAAACAATATACTTGAAATGATGTCTGTTTTAAATTCTGAGCATTTACCAATTTCAAAATCCTTGGGCCATGTATTATCTGAGGATATTTCATCAATAATTAATGTACCTCCATGGAATAATTCTGCAATGGACGGGTTTGCAGTTATAGCCAGTGATACCAATGGTGCAAGCGACGTTAATCCAGTAAACCTAAATGTTATTGATTCAGTATATGCAGGTGATATGCCTAACTCGAAAGTCTCTCCCAATACTGCAATAAGAATAATGACTGGAGCACCTATACCAGAGGGAGCCAATGCAGTTGTTCCATTTGAGCAGACAAACGAAACACAACAAAAAAACACTCATCAACAATTAAACACAATAAGTATTTTAAAACCTGTCAAAGAAAACGATTATATTCGATTTTGTGGTGAGGATATTAAATCAGGAGATAATATATTTACAAAAGGGACAATTCTCAGACCAAGTGAAATTGGAGTTTTGGCAACACTTGGATTTAAAGATATCCCAGTTATTCGAAAACCGAAAATTGCAATAATATCTACTGGTAATGAGCTAACAGATATTGGTGAACCTATAGAACTAGGTAAAATTTATGACGCCAATACATACAGTATAGCAACATCTGTCGAAAAATATGGAGGAATTCCGATTATTATTGGAATAGCTAGAGATAATGAAGAATCATTAAATGCACTCCTTGATAAGGCTTTAGAATACGATATTCTCGTCACATCTGCTGGTGTTTCAAAAGGTGACTACGATATTGTCAAAAACATATTAAGCCAAAGAGGAAATATCGAATTTTGGTCGGTCAATATGAAACCAGCAAAACCAATTGCGTTCGGCTGGATCAATAAATCGAAAACTACAAAATTACCTTTGCTAGGACTACCTGGCAATCCAGTAAGTGCAATGGTGGCATTTGAACAATTTGTACGACCTTCAATATTGAAACTCAAAGGATATACAAAATTAAATAAACCATCCATACAAGCAATTTTAAAAAACACAATAAAAAATGAAGATGGTAGAAGAATGTACATTAGGGTTCTTGTAAAAAAAGAAGGAGTCGATTATTATGCAGAGGCAACCGGAAACCAAGGATCTCATGTCCTTACTTCTATGGCAAAAGCCAATGGCTTAGCCATATGTCCTGAGAATATATTAGAAATTAAATCTGGACAAACAATTGAAGTACAAATGATAGATTGGCATGTTGATGACTTGTAGCAAATTTAAGATATGGGGGGACTGAAATGGTTAGAACAAGAGTTAAATACCAAGAAGAAACTGTATACGCAAAAATGAAATTTAAAATTTCAGATCAAGCATTAAATGAGTTAAATCGAGAACTCAACAGAATGGTTTCTCAAAGAGCTTGTGAAAAATGCACAAACAAAGATGATTCAAATGCTCTAGAACAAATAAATAATTGCTGTTCTTCTAGTGAAAATTTCATACAATCACATATGCCTACTATGGAAGCAATTTTCCGTATTATTATATGTAATGGCAATAAGCCTACTACTATCTCTCATATATATGAAACACTCCAAGATAGATGGGTCGATCCAAACAATATGTGGCTACCCACTCCTGCTAAACTCTACCGAATGTTGACTAATGACATGTATTATGGAATACGAGAGGTTATAAGAAACAGAACAAAAAAACACCAGGTTACCACTGAAACTACACTCTCATTGAATTAGCTGTTGTAATCAAATGAAGTCGCTATTAACTACATATGAAACTGTGTACAAAGTAGAAGGTATGACATGTCAGGCCTGTGCTGACACTATTGAGACTGGTATAAAAACAAATTTAGGTGTTTTGTTGGCTCATGTCTCGTTAGAGAAAAAAGAATTGAGAATTCAATCGGACACAATTTTCGAAATAAACCATATAAACTCGGTAGTAACAAATCTAGGTGACTACAGAATTAGGGATAATAACCCCAGTTTAATATCTAACATTGTAGAATATTTTGTTTCTAAAAAACCCATTGTTATTGCACTATCTTTAGTCACTATATCATCACTGGCTTTACAAGTACCTACTAATACATTTGATATAAATAAATGGTTTATGACATATATGGGTCTTTTTTTTATGCTCTTCTCATTTTTAAAGCTACTAAATGTAAGCGGTTTTAGTATGACGTTTAGAAAATATGACTTGATTTCCAAGAAAATCCCTGTATTCTCAACAATATATCCATATATTGAATTAGCCCTTGCAATAGCTTTCTTAACAGAATCATTATTAATGTATGCAATGATATTTACATTGATTTTTATGATATCCCAATCTATAGGAGTCTATAACTCACTGCGAAGTTCTGAACAAATTCAATGTGCATGTATGGGCTCTGCAATTAGTCTTCCACTCTCTTCATTGACTCTCATAGAAAACTTAATCATGATTAGCATGGCGACATATATGATACAGACCTATTTTTAAAAGGTTTTAGCTAGCTTTAGAAGATGTAGTACTTACGTGCTCCACGATCGATGCAAACGCTTGGGGATCGCTTACAGCTATTTCTGCTAGTATCTTTCTATCAACATCAAAATCAGCAATTTTACACATATTAATGAATTTACTATAACTAATGCCATTCAACTTTGCTGCAGCATTAATCCTAGTGATCCATAAACGCCTAAAATCACCCTTTCGCTCTCTTCTATGAGCATATGCATATGATAAGGCATGAACTAGGGATTCATGAGCTCTTTTATATAAGCGATGCCTTACACCTTTATGTCCTTTTGTTAAATTAAGCACTTTTGAGTGTCTTTTTTGTTTAGTTACGCCTCGTTTTACTCTGGCCACGATTTCTCCTTTTTAACTTATCCGTATGGTAATAAGCGTTTTAATTTAGGTGCGTCTGCTTTACTCACGGACAAAATATCATCATACATTCTTTTCGCACGCTTAGATTTTTTTCTTCTTAAATGACTACTACCACCTTTCATTCTAAGTGGTTTTCCATTTGCAGAAAAACGAAATCTAGCTTTAGTTCCCTTATGGGTTTTCATTTTAGGCATTTCTCTTCCTCTTTCAGTCTAGTAAAAACAAAACTTACTAAGTTTCCTGAACCACAGCAGTAGTTTCTTTTACTTCTTTTTTTGCACCAGGGGCTAAAATTATACTTAAATTTCTTCCCTCAAAAGCTGGAGCCTTATCTATTTTAGCAGTTTCTTGAGTTGCTTCAACTACTGTCTTTAATAAAGAGACCCCAATATCAGGATGAGCTATAGTTCTTCCTCTAAACATAACACTAACCTTAACCTTGTTGCCAGAATCAAGCAATTTACCTACAACTCGTATCTTTGCATCTAAATCATGTTTATCAATGCCTGATTTGAACCTGACTTCTCTCAAACTAACTGTCTTTTGCGACTTTCTTGCTTCCTTCTCTTTTTTAGTTTGAACATACTTAAATTTACCATAATCAAGAATTCTACAAACTGGTGGTTCTGCTCCAGGAGCGACTTCAACTAAATCTAAATCGCGCTGATTAGCCAAATCTAATGCTTCCTGCAAACTAATTATTCCAACCTGTTCATCCTTATCAGATATAACTCTGACCGTCTGAGATCTTATTTGATTATTAATTCTGTAATCTTTAGCTATATTAAACTACCTTATAGAAACAACAAAAATCATAGGATAAGAATATTAACATATACATTAATTGTGGTAAAGTGCATTCTGCAATTTAGAAAGAGAATTATTTTAAAGATTACCAAAGTTCTATTGCACGTTTATCAATTTTATCTTTAATTGTATTGATAAAGTCTTCAACTGATATTGATTGTAAATTTTCTCCAGTTCTTAGCCTTATAGAAACTCCACCTGATTCAATTTCTTTATCGCCCAAAATAACCATATATGGTGTTTTATTCATTTGACCTTCACGTATTTTTGAATTCATTCTTTCATTTCTTGAATCTATATCGACTCGTACATTCAAATCTACCAACCTGGACTTTAATTCTAATGCTTTATCTTGATGTCTATCAGCAATAGGAATTATTAAAACTTGTAATGGAGAAAGCCATGGCGGCATCGCTCCGGCAAAATGTTCAATTAAGACCCCCATAAATCTTTCCAAAGAACCTAACATGGCACGGTGAACCATAACAGGACGAGATCTTTGCCCATCTTCATTAACAAACTCTAAATCAAATCGTTCTGGTAAAGAAAAATCTAATTGAATTGTTCCTAATTGCCATTCTCTTCCTAAGGCATCAGGAACAAAAAAATCTACTTTGGGCCCATAAAAAGCACCCTCACCAGGAAACGCTTTAAAATTAATATTATTATCTTCTAGGCATTTTTGAAGTTTTAACTCAGCCCTATCCCACATTTCTTCTTCGCCCACTCTTTTCTCTGGTCGTAATGACAAAGCTATCCTGACATCATTAAAATTGAATATATCATAAGTTTGTTTGAACATTGCAATTAGAGAATCAATTTCATGATCTACCTGGTCAATTGTGCAGAATATATGGGCATCATCTTGAGAAAAAGGTCTAACTCGAGTTAAACCCTGTACAACTCCTGATCGTTCAAATCTATGTAATCGTCCAAAATCTGCAACTCTAAAAGGTAATTCTCTATATGATCTTAGGCCTGATTTATATAAAACTGCATGAGCAGGACAATTCATAGGTTTTATACCGAATTCTCTATCTTCTGCCATAACAAAATACATATTATCCTTGTAGTTATCATAATGGCCTGATTGTTTCCATAAATCAGTAGAAAAAATTTGCGGGGTAATAACTTCCTGATATTCGTATTGATGATATAGTTCGCGAACATAATTAACTAATTCGTTATAAATTATTGTACCTTTAGGTAGAAAAAATGGACTAGCAGGCGCTATAGGGTCCATAAAAAACAAACCTAATTCTTTTCCTAAAACCCGATGGTCTCTTTTTTTAGCCTCTTCAATTAATTTTAAATGTTCATCTAGTAATTCATTAGAATCAAAAGCTGTACCATAAATTCTCTGCATCATTGGTCGATTTTCATCTCCCCGCCAATATGCTCCTGCAACTGATAGAAGTTTAAATGCCGTTACATCTTTACTTGATACAACATGAGGCCCTGCGCAAAGATCTTGAAAATCACCATGTTTATAAATAGATATATCTTCCTCTTTATCAATTTCATCTATTATCTCTAGCTTAAATGGTTGATCGGAGAACAGTTCTAAAGCTTCGAGTCTTGTAATAATTTGTTTTTCAAAAGAAAGATTCTTATTAATTTCTTGCTGCATTATCTTTTCAATTTCATCTAAATCCGATTCAGATAATCGTTTATCTAATACAAAATCATAGTAAAACCCATCAGTAATTACCGGTCCAATACCAAATTTTGTATCTGGATATAACTTACACACTGCAGATGCCATAATGTGTGCAGCTGAATGTCTTAATGCGTGATATTTATCGTTTTGTTCCAAAATATTATCTATGTTCCAAAATATTTTTGATTTAATATTAGTTTCAATTATTTATATTAGATATAAAACAACTACACAATTCTATCACATTATACAAATTTAATTTTATCTTCATTGATTAAAAAAAACTAATAACTTAATATAAATTACCTAAAGCAATTTTACTTTATCTATTGGGCGATAATGCGTTACAAAGAAGCACTTAAAGATTTAATGAGTCTTACCGATTTTGGAACTATTGCGAATAACAATATTACTAAAAAAAGACGTTATAATTTAAATAGGATTATAAATTTTTCAACAATATTTGGAAATCCTGAAAACTCTTCCCCTAACATACATATTGCTGGAACGAAAGGCAAAGGAAGTACCGCAGTGTTTATATCCTCTATACTAAAAACTGCGGGTTATAAAACAGGATTATTTACATCTCCACATATCCATAAAATTACCGAGCGAATTCAAATTGGAAGTAAGGAAATATCCAAAAATAAATTTACAAACTCATTTTACAAAATGTGGCCTGAAGTCCAACAATACAATCAAAAAAATCCTGATAATCAAATAACATTATTTGAGTTTTTAACGGTTTTAGCCTTTTACATTTTTGATAAAGAAAATACAGATATCAATGTTATAGAAGTTGGCTTAGGTGGGAAATTAGATTCTACTAATATTCTTACCCC
>PBFH01000050.1 GCA_002719885.1 Rhodospirillaceae bacterium
CCAACCGACCTATTGCAGGCAAAACACATGACAAGGAGTTACCTGTCGGCAAGCACCCTCTCCAGCTATACTCTTTAGGCACTCCCAATGGTGTTAAAGTAACGATCCTACTCGAAGAGCTCCTCTCATTAGGTTTTAATGATGCGGAATATGATGCTTGGATGATTAAGATTAGCGATGGGGAACAATTCGGGAGTGATTTTGTAAAAATTAACCCTAATTCAAAGATACCCGCCTTAATGGATCATAGCACTAACCCACCGACACGGGTTTTTGAGTCCGGCGCAATATTATTGTACCTAGCCGAAAAATTTGGGACCTTTTTGCCCAGTGACAGTGCTACCCGCGCAGAATGTCTATCGTGGCTGATGTGGCAAATGGGCAGTGCGCCGTATTTAGGGGGCGGATTTGGTCATTTTTATCACTATGCACCAATCAAAATCGAATATGCAATTAACCGTTTTACCATGGAGACAAAACGCCAATTGGACGTTTTGGATAAACACTTAGCCGTCAATCAATATATATGTGATGACGAATATACGATTGCAGATATAGCGATTTGGCCCTGGTACGGAGGCGTACTTTTAAATAGACAATATGATGCTGCTGAGTTCATTGATGCGGAGACTTATACCGACGCTATGCGTTGGGCTAGAGATATCGACAAAAGGGAAGCGGTCAAACGCGGTCGGATGGTCAACAAACATCGTGGAGAATTAGACGAGCAATTGCACGAACGCCATGACGCAAGTGACTTTGAAAACAAAACTCAAGATAAAATTATTGGATCAAAACGATCTTAACGATTACAAGTTTGGGGATCTATTTTGACTTATCATTTTAAATTGGAGCCCACCTCCTTCACACTATTATCAACTTTTTCATCTAAATCTAAATTTGTGAGCATTCCAAGAGCTGATAGGTAAGTGTCCAGAATATATTCTTGTTCCTGTCTCTGATCAGGCTCCATTTTCCTAATTCTTACAACTTGACGCATTATTTTAGGGTCAAAACCGGTTCCTTTGGCTTCAGCGTATATTTCACGAATATCTTCCATCAACGCTGCCTTTTCCTCCTCTAAACTTTCAATTCGATCAATGTATGCACGTAAATGTTTGCGCGCCACGTTTCCAGTCTCCTCTGACATATTTTTCCTCTCGATTTACAAAACATTAATGCATAGTTGGTAAAGCGTAATTCAATATTTGATGAGTATGCGAAAACTAAAAAGATTTAATGGCTTTTCAGTTCAGGACGTAAGATTTGGATCTGCCATTACTTTTTTGAAAGCTTCTTGTTGATCCAATGTTGCCTCCTTTTGATATTTATTTTTCCAATCCTCATAGGCCATACCGTAAACTTTCTCTCGAGCCTCTTCTATGGTCATAGTAAGGCCCCGTTCTTTGGCGGCATTTAAATACCATTTACTTAAACAATTCCTGCAAAAACCAGCGAGATTCATAATATCAATATTTTGGACGTCTTTTCTTTTTAAAAGGTGTCCTGTGAGAACTCTAAATGCAGCTGCCTCTAGTTCTATTTGTGTTTGGGGGTCAATTTCTGACATCATTTTATCCTTTTTGTTTTAATGCGATCTTCAAATCCGGTTGCTCCCGATTTATATATCATCCTTGATAAATATAAACTTACAAATTACATTACACAAAATATAGGGGTCACTACTTTATTTTATATTATTAGCCACCTCCATATTCCTATTAAATCTACTAAAAGGAAGGCTATTTGTAGGACCATTAAACTGTAGTCTTTGATCACTGCGGCTACAAACGTCCAAGACGATGATGAAATGGCAAACAATAGCCAACCCCATGCACTCATAGGCAAATTAAGTGCTAAGATTAAAGCCCCAATTACACCTGCTGCTGTACCAAACCATTTTAACAAATTGAATGAATATGAATGCTCTCGCAGCAAGCTAGATTTTTTTTTCAACTTACACATTCGCTTTGCCGTAAATACTAATTATAAGTCATAATAGACTTATGGACCTACAACCAGAAATAAATCTTAAAAAGCTATTCTACGTCGGAGTCGAGGCTGTTTCCCCTGAAAAACGTATTCCCGGCCACCTTCCCAAGAAACCAAAAGGTAGAACAATAGTAATAGGCGCCGGAAAAGCTTCTGCGTGGATGGCCAAGGTTTTAGAAGAATTATGGGACGAGCCACTGTCAGGAGTTGTTGTGGTTCCATACGAGCATAAAAAAGATACAAGAAATATAAAAATAATTGAAGCGGGTCATCCAATTCCAGATCAACAAAGTGAAAATGCCGCTCATAAAATGTTGGAAGTAGTCTCGAATTTAAATGCTGATGACCTTGTAATTAGTTTAATGTCAGGCGGAGGCTCCTCTTTGCTGGCATATCCTATTGAAGGAATAGCCTTACAAGACATTAAACTTGTTAATCGAGCACTTTTCAGCTCTGGTGCGTGTATTAAGGAAATAAATACCGTTAGGCAGGCCATGTCTGGTATTAAAGGTGGACAACTCCGCTTAGCCGCATTACCCGCACAGATTGTTACATTAGTTATGTCTGACGTTGCCGGGGACGACCCTTCAATAATTGCTTCCGGCCCAACGATTTTACCAACTGATAGTGAACCGGTTTCTGATATATTAAAACGCTATGATCTAAATATTCCAGATAAGTTAAAGAAGATTCTAACCAACAGAAGACTAAATATTGAAAACAGAAAAAGTTTTGAAGGGGATACTGTTCATATTATCGCCCGGGCCGGGGACGCATTGGAAGCGGCGGCTACACAAGCCAAAAATTGGGGGTGGGAAGTATTAAATTTAGGTGACTCAATCTCCGGCATAGCTACTGAAATTGCTAAAATTAATGCGGAGGAAGCCCTCCAAATAGCGACTTTTCGTAGTGCGGGCTCTCCCCCCCTTATTCTGCTCTCTGGAGGCGAGGCTACTGTTTCCCTTAATAGCGCAACCGGGTATGGGGGACCAAACTCAGAATATCTACTTGCTTTAGCACTAGCACTTAACCACGACCCCAAGATCTGGGCTTTGGCCTGCGATACAGATGGTATAGACGGTAATAGTCAAAATGCTGGAGGTTTTTTAACGCCCCACAGCATCACTGGAGCAACCGAATTAGGTGTGGACCCCACAGGACTGCTCGCCGCACACCGAAGTGCTGAATTTTTTGATGTTCTCGGTCAAAATGTTGTAACTGGTCCCACGTTAACAAATGTAAATGATTTTCGGAGTATTGCTATATGCGCTGGCGCGTATTAGCACACTGTTCTATATATATGTTATGCGTAGATTCCGTCAGGCTAAAATTGTCGCTACATTGGGCCCCGCCAGCCACTCTTTAGACTCTGTGCGGGAACTTTTTGATTCGGGCACAGATGTTTTTAGGCTTAATTTCAGCCACGGGTCACATGAAGATCATGCGGCCCGCGTTTCTTGGATACGTGAATTAGAAATTGAAACTGGTCGACCTGTAGCAATCCTCACCGACTTACAGGGCCCAAAGGTACGAGTGGGTAAGTTTTTGGATGGAGCCAGCGAACTGTCGGTAGGAGATATTGTAAAGCTTGACCTAAATAAAAATTTAGGAGACTCGAGCTGTATTCCTCTTCCCCACCCAGAGATCTTCACTATTCTCAAGGTCGGAACTGAACTATTAATTGATGATGGAAAGTTATGTTTAAAGATAATCAAAGCCGAATCACAAATTGCGGAGGCTGAGGTTGTTACCGGGGGTTCTATTTCCGACCATAAAGGCGTGAATATACCAAATGCGGTTTTGCCTATTTCCCCACTAGGGGAAAAAGACCGGCAGGATTTAAATTTTGCACTCGAACTAGGAGCAGATCTAATTGGCCTCAGTTTTGTTCAACGCCCCGATGATGTTTTAGAAGCGAGCGAATTAGTTGGCGGACGTGCAAGTATCCTCTCTAAACTAGAAAAACCCAGCGCCATCGATCAGCTAGATCAAATCATAAAGGTTTCTGATGCCATTATGATTGCTCGCGGCGACCTTGGTGTTGAACTTCCACCAGAAGATCTCCCAAGCCTTCAGAAACAGATCATACGAAAATGCCGACAACAAGGTAAGCCAGTGGTGGTGGCAACTCAAATGTTAGAGTCAATGATAGAGGCGCCAAAACCGACCAGGGCGGAAGCGTCGGACGTAGCGACCGCTATTTATGATGGGGCAGATGCAGTTATGCTATCTGCTGAAACCGCAGCCGGAAAATATCCATTAGACGCAGTTAAAATGATGGATAGCATTATCCACCGAGTGGAACGCGACCCCGAATTTTGGTATCGCACAAACAGCGAGCATAGAGACCCGGAAGCTAACGCCCCTGATGCAATTACAGATGCCGCTCGGCAGGTGGCACATACCATTTCAGCTGCGGCGATCATTACCTATACTACATCCGGCTCGACTACTTTACGTGCATCTAGGGGACGCCCAGACGTGCCAATTCTTTGCCTTACCGAAAGTCTCGTAACTGCCAGAAAACTCGCCCTTGCTTGGGGTGTTCAATGTGTAATGGCCCCAGATGTAATTAATTTTTCAAATATGGTCGGACGAGCATGCCAGATTGCAAAAGAATTTGAATATGCCCTCCCAGAACAGAGTGTTGTGATCACGGCCGGAGTTCCATTTGGTACCCCAGGAACCACTAATATTCTGCGTATTGCTAAAATTGACTAAATAATTTAACCGAATTTGGAAATGAAATTTATTCTCTAAGTTCCACGACCAATAACAATACTGCGCAATTCATGAACTTGCGTTTTTGTGCCTTCCATATGAGGGTGTATTTTTAAAGCTTCTTCAAAAGCGTCTAAAGCCTTACGTTCTTCACCTATATCTATGTATACCAAACCCAAACCTGAAAGAGCTCCGAAATGCCGAGGCTCTAACTCCAATGTTTTCTTTATATCGGAAATTGAGAGTTCAGGCTCTCCAGCCAAATAAAATAATGTGGCTCTCTTATTCCACCCTTCAGCATAGCTAGGTGCCTTTTCTATAACCTCATTAAATGCTAAAAGCGCCGTTTCTCCATCACTTTCCCCAAGTGCACTGATACCAATTGTCATTAACTGGTCTATATCCTCATCTCCCGAAAGTCCCCAAAGGGCCCAAATTCCCGCCTCAATCTCTAATGCTTCATCTGGATCTTTAGTTGTCCTTAACGCATCAAAAAGAGGAAGGAGCCTAGGGTCATTTTGCCCACCTTCTATCGGAATATTGAACCGAAGGTCAGTAGCACTTTTCATCCACTCTTTTATTTTCATCACAACAGGTATCCAAATTTTTAGTTCATTGATGGAGGTTTAGGACCACCAGTTCCCCAATCCAATAATTCTACTGTATGAACAACCGGAAATGACAGAATGTTAGTTTCTGAGGTTTTCAGTTGCATCATACACCCCACATTGCCAGTGGCGATTATATCAGGTGAACATTCCACAAGCGACTTAATTTTTTTAGTTTGCAACTCTTCTGATAATTTTCCTTGCAAGATATGATAGGTTCCAGCAGCGCCGCAACAAAGATCCTCATGATTAGGGACCACCACTTCAAAGCCGCATGCCTTTAATAGCTCAAGAGGTTCATCCCGGATTAATTGTCCATGTTGGAGTGAACAAGGGGCTTGATAGGCAACCGTTAATTTTTCTTCTATACTAGTTCCTCGCAACCCAATTCGACTAATAAATTCAATTATGTCAACGGAAAGTAGGGAAATATTCTTGGCCTTCTGGGAATATTTCTCATCATCCCTTAATAAATGACCATAATCCTTAACCGTCGTGCCGCAACCCGACGTATTAACAATAATCGCATCAAGTTTAGACCTTTCGGCTTCGTTACACCAAGCATCTACATTTGACTTAATATGTTTGAACGCTTTTGCTTTTTGACCTAGATGTAAATTCAGAGCACCGCAACATTCAACATCTTCGATTACAATCACTTCACAACCATGCCGATTTAAAAGCCTTATAGTAGCCTTGTTTATTTCCGGGTTAAGTTGGCTCTGCACACACCCGGTCAACATTCCCACTCTATACTTATGCTTCGATATCGGCATATACCTGTTTGGGGTCACTACTTTACCTTGTATCTTTAAATTCGATACATAATGTGCTGTTTTCCGCAAGTTTCTTGGAAGGAATTTTTTAAATCCTCGAAAAATTACGGCTAAACCTAGCATGAATTTAAAAATTTTAGGATTGGGTAATACCACCCCGAGAAAATTTCTGACCAAGCGTTCGAAGAAACTTCTTCTATAAGTTTGCTCGATATGACGTCTGCCATACTCCATTAAATGCATATAATTAACACCCGATGGACAAGCAGTCATGCAAGAAAGACAACCCAAACATCGATCTAAATGCTTGACATCAACCGGTGAAGCCGGTCGGTCATTTTCCAACATTTCTTTAATTAAATAAATTCTACCTCGCGGACCATCGAGCTCATCGCCCATTAGTAAATAAGTTGGACAGCTAGAGTTGCAAAAACCACAATGGACGCAAGACCTTAAAATATCGTTAGCATCTTTAATATTGGGATCATTGATTTGTGAAAGAGGAAATTTAGTTTGCACTGTGAGCCTCTAATAAGTGCACCATTTTATTAGGGTTTAGGATTCCGGCGGGATCAAAGCTTCCCTTAACTCTTTTACCAAGCTCTCTAATGCCCGACGCTTGTGGTTGAAATACGGGAACCTGCGCACGAATATCCTCGCTCGCCCTAATTAGAGTTGCATGTCCGCTGCCCACCTCTATTGAATTACGGATAGATCGTGCTCCGGCATCACTGCGGTCTTCAATCAATCTCAGCCAGATCAATCCTCCACCCCAATCTAGATAATATTCTATATCTAATTCTCTAACGATTTTATTTAATGTCTCAATTACCATCGAGGGTACCACTGATATTCTCCAGATAGCACCCTTTTTGTTTTTATAAGGTGACACATTTGCGACCTCCTGCCAAAACTTCATAGAATTATGATAATGTAGTTCTTGGATATCCCCATAACTCACTAACAAATTTTTCAATTTGCTACATCGTGCATTTACAGAAGGGCCTGAGCCCTCTATCCGAATTCCAACAATAGAAGAGTTAGCTCCTGCAATATAAGACACCTCAGATCGCTTACTGAGTGCACTGGTAATGAACGAAGCACCAGACACTTCATACGGGCTTTGTAACGAAGCAATCATGGCTGAAACAGCATCTTCTTCTCTCTCCAATGATATTAAGACTGTCCGAATTTTACTTCCAACAGGTAAAACTTTGATTGTCAATTTAGTTGCAGCTGCCAATGTTCCATAGGACCCTGCAAATAATTTACAGAGGTCATACCCTGTTACATTTTTGACCACTCGCCCGCCAGTTTTAATAGTTTCTCCTCTACCTGTAATCATTGTTGCCCCAAGTAAGTGATCTCTCGGTGCTCCTGAGTATATACGCCTCGGACCTGCTAAATTCGTTGAGATTACACCCCCAATAGTTTGAACGGCGTTAGAAAAAAATAAATGGCTGAGGTTTATCGGCTCAAAAGCAAGATGCTGATTATGTTCACCAAGTACACTTTCTATCTCCTCCAACGCGGTTCCAGCATATGCGCATAAAACCAACTCCTTCGGTTCATAGAGCGTGATCCCGCTCAAGCCCGATAACGAGACTTCTTTCTTTGTTGGCATCAACTGACCGATAGTTCTTTTTGAGCCACCACCAATAATTTCCAGTGGAGTTCGGTTAACAAGTGCATCACCAATAATTGATTCAAGGTCTTTAGAATCACGAGGTTTGAGAGACCGGGACATTAAAAACGGGGTAATTCCGGAAACCGCAGTTCCCCTTTGTTAATATGAACTCTGCCTAATTCGGCACACCGATGAAGCTTTGGAAATACTTTTCCTGGATTTAAAAGTTGCTTGGAATCAAAAGCACATTTAACCCTCTGCTGCTGTTTTAGGTCTTCTTCCGAAAACATTGTTTCCATAAGATCACGCTTTTCAACTCCAACACCGTGCTCACCAGTAAGAACACCTCCTACCTCCACACAAAGTTTAAGGATCTCTGCACCAAAAGCTTCTGCACTTTCAAGTTCACCAGCAATATTAGCATCGTATAATATTAAGGGGTGGAGATTACCGTCGCCAGCATGAAAAACATTAGCAACCCCCAAACCGTATTTATCAGATGCCTCTGCTATCTTTTTTAAGACTTCGGGCAAACGATGACGAGGTATGGTACCATCCATGCAGTAGTAATCCGGCGAGATTCTGCCAACAGCCGGAAATGCTGCTTTTCTTCCTGCCCAAAACAGCAATCTCTCCTCTTCGTTAAGGCTCGAACGGACAAACGTTGCTCCAACCCCATATGCAATGTCTGAAACCTTATCTGTTAAGTATTCTACTTCGTCTAATGGACCATCTATTTCAGCAATTAAGATTGCATCAACATCAAGAGGGTATCCCGCATGAACAAAGTTCTCAGCAGCATGTATAGCCTTACGATCCATCATTTCCATACCGCTAGGAATTATTCCACAGCCGATAATCGAACCAACACAGTTTCCCGCCTCTTCACTTGTGTTAAATCCCATTAGTAAGGCCCGTATCTCAGGCGGTTTGGTTAGAATACGCACCGTGACTTCGGTGATAACACCGAGGAGACCTTCCGACCCGGTGACAACACCCATTAAATCATACCCCCCCGAGTCCAGATGTTTTCCGCCAAGATTGATAATTTGACCATCCATCAAAACCATTTTAAGCCCAAGAAGATTATTGGTAGTTAATCCATATTTCAGACAATGAACTCCCCCAGCATTTTCCGCGACATTACCACCAATCGTACAAGCAACCTGACTTGATGGATCCGGTGCATAGTAATAACCACTGTTCTTGACCGCTTCTGTAATCGCCAAGTTGGTAACCCCCGGCTCTACGACAACGCAGCGATTTTGATAGTCCACTTCAATAATTTTATTAAGCTTACCCAGCCCGAGAGTAACTGCATCACCTAAAGGCAACGCCCCCCCGGAAAGAGAAGTACCCGCTCCGCGCGGAACGATTTTAACGTTCGATTGATAACAATATTTCAAGACTTTAGAGATCTGATCTACATTCTCTGGAAGCACAACGATCAAGGGCAATGCATGATAAGCAGTTAGGCCATCACATTCATAAGCTCGCAATCCTTCTTTCTCAGCAATAATCGAGCTCGCTGGTACAATAGCCTTTAGCGCTTCGACTATTTTTGCTCGCCGTGCAATAATTCCTGAATCGGGAGTAGGCATCTTCATGAGAGCTGTACTCGGCTTAGTAATTCTTTTCCAAGCAGAATTAAACTATAGGCTACCTAGCAAGTGCAAGTATTGCACCTCGATAAAAAGAATAAAGCACTTGAAGCACGCCAAAATTTTTCTTAAAGAGAGATTTTTTAGCCCTGTCTTGCTTTAAAACGAGGATTCTGTTTGTTAATTACGTAGACACGGCCCTTACGGCGCACGATGCGGCAGTTCTTATCACGACTTTTTAGTGTCTTAAGCGAATTAGCAACTTTCATTTTCTTACTCTTTAGAGCTGGAAATTTCGGGCCGAAAAATAGTAACCTCTTATCAGTTTGTCAACGCGTTTGCATGATTTATAGTTCAATCTTGCAAATTGGAATTTTAACAGACCACACATAAGAAACCATTTCTGATTATCCCAAATGGTCCAATTACGGAGCACAGTTTATAGCATGGATTTAAAAAATATTTTCGAGCAAGCTATTTCAACTGCACGAGTAAAGGATATACTCATTGAATTAGTTAAAGTTCCCAGTCCACAAACGGACAAGTTTGAAGCAGAACCCCTCCTCGTAGAGTTTATAAATAGGGCCGTAGAACCACGTTTACGGCAGATGGGAATTAGTAATATTCGTTACGATAATATGCATAACCTGATTGCTAGCTATGGGAAAAATACCACTGGTAAATCGCTTATGCTCATCAGCAACGCCATGAACCAACCTCAATCGACAATGAAAAATGCATATGACGGCGAGGTGGCCGACGGGAGCGCGTATAACCTGCCTGGCGAAGTCGTTCTTGGTAAAGGGGCGAGCGAGCAAAAGGGAACCATGGCCGCGATGCTTCATGCAATGGAAACTGTCATTAGCTCGGATATTAATATAAACGGACAACTTGTCTTTTTGTGCTGTGTTTCTGGCGAGACAGGGCGTCATGATGCGATAAAAAGCGTAATTGAGGGTGAGGGTATACGCGCCGATATGGCTGTGTTAGGGGGCACTAGTTTGAAACTAACTTTAGGTAATCGTGGCCGCATAGATACCTTCATAACGGTAAAGGGTGTCCCCGGGCATTCGAGTGCGCCGCACCGAGCATGTAATGCAATTACCGGGGCTTTAGAAATAATTAAACGATTAGAAACCCAGTTAGAACTTACTGGAGAACATCAGGCCCTTGGAAAACCAACCTTTGCTGTTAATCATATACGAAGTTTTCCTGATGCCACTCACACTATTCAAGGCGAATGTGAAATTACCTTGGATAGACGCCTCTTGCCGGGAGACGACCCACACGAAAAATGGGACGATATTCGAAAAATAGTAATGGAAGTTAATGGTTTGGAGGACCCTGCGAGTGGCCTTAAATGGCAAGTTGAAATGAAGGAAGGGCCTTTTATGTACCCATCACTGGTGGCAATGAATTCACCGATCGTTAAAGCTATTTGTGGAGCAGCAAACGAGATGCTTGGAAGTCCGCCGGAGACTTTCTATACCACAACCGCATTTGATCAGGGTTACCTAAATCATGTTGGCATACCTTGTGCTAATTACGGGAGTGGAGAAGATCGTTTTGCTCACACTGACGATGATTGCTCATCAGTGCAAAGGTCTTGTGACGCAGCGAAAGTATTTGCCTATATGATAGCCGATTACTTGCGATAAAACCGCTAGAAACTATTCATAAATTAGACAGGAAATACCATATCGTTTGGAATTAAGAGGCTATCATAAATACAATCCCGCGACTTTAATTTTAGCTTCCCATCCTCATCACACACAAATAAATCCTGATAAGTTCCGGCCTGGAATATTTTTGTAGAATCTTCCATGAGCGTTTCAACGACAAGATAATTAGCTTCCGCACTAATTTCTCCCATATCGTTGCAGTCCTTTACATGAACATTGGTCACAAAATGTCGAAGGTAACGAGGAGCAAAAACCATGGTATTCTCTATAGCGGCCACACGATCAAGAAACATTGCCTTGCCTTGCAACCAAACCAGACCTACCGGCAAATTCTGATCATAGTTTTCTTTAGCGGTGATCCTATAGAATGCATCATCGGTAAAAAAGCTTGGCCAACTCTCAACATCTTGAGCGTCAAGAACAGCAGAGTAACCAGTATTAAACTCTTCAATTTCATAGCGGAGGGCCCACCTCTTCTCTACTGTTATATTATCCTCGGTCTTTCTCATAAATTCATCACCTCACGGTAGTGGCGATAAAGCGAACGGATCGATGCTTCCGATATAAGAGTATCCGTACCACCTTCATTACCCGGATCAAGCTTGACGACACCCTCACTTGGTATCGAATTTTTAAAACCATCCTGTAAAAATTTAATGGCCTCATTATCATCAACGCCCAAATACCCAGAGGGCCCCATAAGATTTCCCTGCTTCATCCGGTGTCTGGTCATCTCTTCGCTATCGCCAACATAACCAAACATCGTCCAATACATATCGAGTGCATGCGGACCCCGCGGCACAATGTGGCGAATTCCTAAAGTATTCAACTCGCGTTGAACAATCAGGTTAGGCCAAATTGTTGACATGGTTACAGTCCACGGACTGTCAAACTCTGGCACATATCTTGTAAATTCACCGTCATTGAGGTCCATACCAACACGAAATGCCCCTTTCATTTCATCTACTAAGTCATCACCGATTTCAATCGCATCATCCTTAGCAGAAGCCGCAGTGGCGTGGCGCCCCATATGGTCACAAATCATAGCCGATTTCTGACCGGCTACCATAAGTCGAAATGTGGCAAGGTATACATGTAAAAGTGTCGCGTGATACGGATCTTTCAGATTTTCATGATAAAGTTTCCAGTTACCATTTAGCCGATTTTTATAATACCCCAAAATTTTCAGCTCCCTACCAGAGAAAACCACATCGAACTGTTCCATTGTCTCTGGACCAAGATAATCTTCTAGTGATTCCGTATCCTTCGAATAAGTTGCAAAAATAACACCATTACGACGTGCGACACGGAAGTGCTTGGGATTATAGTCTCCCAGAGCAAAATCTTTTGGCATTCCTCCCTTTCCTTTATCTCCGCGACGAAAAGGTACGGAAATAAGCTCACCAGATAAATTATAGGTCCAATGATGATACGGGCAGATAAATTCGTTCGCTTGACCGTGTAATTCTCGGCAAAATTCTACACCGCGATGTGCACACCTATTTTCAAAAACCTTGAACACATCTTCGTCGGTGCGTGTAACTATGACCGGAACATCACCAATATAAGAGCGCTTATAGCTACCTATATTTGGTAATTCGGCCTCGAGAGCCACAAAATTCCAACATTCACCTAAAAAAATACGTTCGCGCTCGCGATCTAAGACTTCAGCCGACGTATAAATCCAATCGGGAATTCGTGACAAATCACCATCCGGCCAATGCATGCCATCAAGAGCGACATTATTGCTGCCATTGTTGACAATATGGGTATCAGGCATTTTTTGATTATTTCCTTTCGTAAAATCATTTTATAGTCTACCGAATAATTATCCCAACGAACAAGCCCTGCATTGATCCTCTTCGCCGTCAGGGGTACCGTCTAGCTGTAATCTATTGGAGGAGAAAATACATGGCATTGGAACCACTTGCAAAAATGGGAAATTTTTTTCACGTATACGATTTTCGAGTAAAACCAGGGACGGGCAATAAGTTTATTCGCCTGTTTAACGAGTTTGATTATGGGGATGACAACCCCATGCATAAGTCAGATGCCCAAGTTAAGGACGGGGTTTTGTGTCGTGATGTTGAAGATGAAGATCATTTTTACTTGATTGGAGAATGGCGAGACATTGAAATTCATAAAGCCATACGAGTCCAGATGGTTGATATGGCTCCGGAATTTGTCAAACTTGTTGACAGCGGACCATTTGTTCCCGTTTACGCAGAAATTGTGACTGAAACACCACAGGACATTTTGGATAAAGCCCAAAATCAACATTAGATAAGGTAAACATCAATGGCTACAACTAAACAGTTGCTTAATGCCCGTTACGGCAAGGATACGGGCATTGGAGATGATAAAGAAGCAAACGAACAAGTTAAGGCCTTACTCGCGAGACGTTCTATTCGTTCCTTTAAGGATAAAAATATTCCTGACGCCCTTATAGAGGTGCTTCTTGCTTGCGCACAATCTGCCCCAACTAAATCTAATCTACAGCAATATTCCATTGTCTTGGTTAGAGACCAAAATATCCGTCAAAAACTAGCGCCCTGGTGCCCCCGAACAAATAACCTTGAAGACAAACCTCTACTTATAGTGTTTTGTGCCGATATTCGTCGCAATCAACGTGTAGGAGAGTTCCGGAAAATACAAAACGTGAATAATAACCTGGACACATTTCTAAATGCCACGGTTGATGCTGCTCTTGCTCTCGGATATTTCATTACTGCTGCCGAAGCTTCTGGCCTGGGGGCAGCGCCATTAAGTAGCCTTCGCGACAACATTCATGCGGTCTCGACGATTTTAGGTCTGCCTCCTGGAGTATTCCCCGTCGCCGGAGTAATGGCAGGCTGGCCCATGAACAACGGGTATATCAACCAACGCCTACCACAATCTGTAGTGATACACCAAAACCAGTATGACGACAGCAATCTTGAAAAAGAAATTAAAGAGTATGACCAAACCCGACACGCTATCTTCCCTATTGCAGAAGAAAGACAAACGCGGACCGACTTATGGGGCATTGCTGAGTTTTATAACTGGTCGGAACATATATCACGCCAACTGGGAAAACCTGAACGGCCGGAATTTAAAGCATTTCTTAAAAGCCATGGGTTTGATTTGGGCTAAACATGATTTCTCTAAGTTTAAAGAGCTTAAGAAACTTTCAAAATATCAATGTACATAAACCGGTAATAATTAGGATCACTAATGCAACTTTTCTGAAATAATCTTTGGGAGCTAACTTAAAAAAATAAGAACCAAGCCAAACGCCTGACATATATATTGGTACAAGAAGGAGAGCACGAGCTATGACATCAATTGCATAAGCACCCCCGACGGCACTGGCAATAACCATTGAAACAGTTAGAACAGCGATACAAAATACAATATTCGCACGTTGTACTTCTACCGAATAGGGTGAAGATAAAAAATAAAGCCCAAGTGGAGGGCCGCCTACCCCGGTCAAACCATTTACACTACCTGCGATTGACCCAACAAATGAACTAGAGAACAAACCACGTTTTCCCCGATAGTTCCAACCGCTGAGTAAGACAAAAGCAAAGACTAAAATGAAGCCGCCCATCAACCGCCTTACAAAATCAGCATCTATATGATAGAGATACCAAGCACCCAATGGGGTAAAGGCCGCGATGCCAATACAGATGGGAACTATTTCACGCCACTTTACATGATGCACCGTTTTTCTTGCCAATAAAACGGCACCAAACATAGTAACTAAGCCAACAATGGCTATCGCCTCGATTGGACCAAAGAAGAAAGTCAGAACTGGTATAATTATTAGAGCTCCACCAAAACCAGTATAACCGTGAATCATCCCGTTAAAAACAGCCACAAGGGCGCTAACAGCAAGTGCAAAGTTGAAAATATCGGCTGCAATCAATTGAAACATTCTAACGAACAGATCGATCAGAGGTTACTCTGTTATCAATAAAGCGAACGGCCTTGATCTGTTCTCCTACACGATAGATTTCTCCCCGGTTCACAAATTCAATTCTCGGAGTAATATTAACCGCGCGATTTACCTGTTCTTTAATCTTATTAGAACTATCAATGTTGCACTCTGACTTTAATTCTACCCGTATTAACATTTCATCCATTGATAGAGTATCTTGTTTATTTTCATTCTGTATAACAATTTGGAACTCTGCGATAAATGCTAGTGACTGCAGTGCGCTTAACAGTACATCAGGGTTGATCAACATCCCCTTCACCTTAACAAGATCTTTGGTCCGCACTACCGGTCCCACAATACGTTCACTAGTCCGCCCGCAATGAGGACAAGGAGACCGATCTATAGAAACTATGTCTCCCACAAGAAAACGAATCAGTACGGTGCCTCGCCGGTCAAGGTGCGTCACCGCTAGTGCTCCGCGTTCCCCATCCGATAGACGTTGCCCCGTCACGGGATCAACGATTTCATGATATTGCAAATCCGGCGTTGGGTTATGCCAGTCCCCTTCTTCCCGACACTGCGCAAAAGCTCCGAGTTCCGTAGACCCATATCGATTAAATATTAAAGGGTTTTTTACACCCATATCACGCAAGCAGCGACGTATATCTTCACGTAGAGCGACTGATGTCGCCTCCCCCGTAATCGCGCACATACGAATGGAAGATAAATTTACACTTAGCTCTAGGGCTCTGAGGAGTAAACGCCGTATGTAGCTTGGAACACCCCACAATATACTAGCTCGATGTTTTTCAATCCTCGATACAACTTGATCGAGGGAATTTTGTAAATCGAAAGGACTAAAAGCACCACCCGGCAAAGCTGCAAATATCTTGGACCCAATTGCGTAAGCGTTACCAGCCGACCTGACAAACGCACCCATTGGGGCGGGGGTCAAGGGAAACAGATTGGCAATAATATCGGATTCATAAATACCTGATATTTCTGCAACAGCTTTGGATTGGTACAAATATGCGTGATAATCATATGTTGTATTAAATATCGGCACCGGGTCAGCTGTACTACCCGTAGTATAAAGGACCTCCCATAACGCCCGTTCATGCAAAGGATAATCTAGAGGCAGGTTAAGACGAAAATCATTGGGCGTGCACATTAAATCTTGCTTCTGGGTCAACGGCAGACTTTCAAGTTCATGAACATTGCTTATATTTTCAACATTAAACCCTTTTTTCTTCCACAATTTTTGATAAAATTTGTGACCAAGCTGACAAAGCTTGAGCATGTGTTGGAGTTTTTCCCCCTGAATTTTTTCAATTCCTAAAAGCGATAAATTTTGAACCGAATCCATGATTATGTTTTCGCTTCTCGGCACCGGATAAGCGTAATTTTATCGACTTTAAACACCTCAACGCCATGCTGATTAAATACATGGTCTCGAAAGATTATGATACCTCTCCCAGCTTTTGAGGTTAACCGTTTCTCTATAACCTCCACTTTAGTCGATAGCGTGTCTCCCGGGTGAACGGGTTCCATAAACTTGCCGTTATCAATTCCCAACAGGCCAAGGAGACTGCTACTGAACAGCCGGCCGGTCATGGCAGTCGCAACGGACATTATTAAGTGGCTAGGACAAATCCGTCCGGCGTAGGGGGGGTCGGGTGCCTGACTATCATCAAGAAACAACGGGACATCATATCCTACCAGCTTACAAAAATGGTCCTGATCCGCTTCAGTTATAGTTCGAGTACTCGTTGAGTAACGTTCACCGACGATAAAATCTTCCCAAAAACGTTCCCTACTAGCCATTATCTTTTGTGCCTTCACCAGGGGAGCCATCTAAAACTGCGACAGCTGAAATCTCGATCAGAGCATCTTTCCTCAAAAGTTTTGACACCACAACACCGGTAGACGCAGGAAATTGTCCTTTAAAGAATTCCCGCCGAACCTCCGCGGTTCCACTATAGTTTTCAGTAGTCGTAATAAAATCTTTCGTCTCGACTATATCCGAACACGACCCTCCCTCTTTGTTAAGCAAGACCTCAAACTTTCTGAAAATTTGACGGGTCTGCTCTACGATATCTCCAGGGGCAGTAATGATACCTGATCCATCTGTCCCGGTCGTCCCAGACAACCAAATAGTATTTCCGACACGCAATGCCGGAACGTAGGTATATTTTTCTGGCCAATTGTCCTCAGTATGAACCGGCCTCCGCAACTTAGGCATTCTGACCTTTCTCTAACCTTGAAACAAACTGATAAACATGAAACCCTTTAGCCATTGCTTCACCGACGTGATTTAAAAGGGTAGTCTCGAAACGACAAAACGAACGGTTATTTTTGTCTTCATAGATATCTAGGATCTCAAATACTGGATGAACCGTATCACCGACCTTTACTGGCTTGAGAAACTGCGTTCCCTGTTCAACCATTGCCATATTTTCAAGCTCTACCCTTGCATCAGATGCTCCGAGGGCCATTAGACCCGATAGGAGAAGTCCGTGTGCCACAGGGGCCCCAAACTTAGTATTGCGAGCATATTCAACATCGTAATGAATAGGGTGTGCATCCCCTGTTATCGCAGAAAACATTAGAAAATGTGCATCAGTTAATGTTTTAGATGGTCCATAAAAACGGCGACCAATATCAGATTTAGATAATTTTACCATGTGCTCTAAGTCACTGTTTGTTTTTTTGGATTTGCGACCCTACAGGAATTGTTATCTGGTTCATAATAGTTTCTTTCTAATTTGTAAGGGCTACCGACTATTGTAACTGACCAAGTATCAGTGGTCTCAGCGCAGAAACTGTGTATTTCAGCCGGTGGCGCTACCATGGAAATATCTCCCGGCTTAAGAACCCTTTCATCGACCACCTCTAATTCGGCGTAACCGCCGACACGCCCGTCATCCTTACGTTCATACACCGTATGGTGCAGACTTCCACTATAAATCGCTAGAGCCTCCCATGTGCCATGATCATGCGGAGGAATTTTCTTACCCTGAGGTAAATGATCAAGGGTTATAGACATTTCACCATCATAGTATAGGTATCGCGATTCATCGATATGATTACCCTCTCGCTTTACACCTAAGCCACTGAGATCACTCATAAGAAATTTGGAAATTATTTCTCGCAAACCCTCAAGAATATTTTCTGCTCGGCTACCGTGTATTTTCATTTCCGACTGTACGGCATTAGCCAAGTCCCTTATTTTCAATCGACCAGTCAACCTTTGTATACTCCCCAAACCACGTCTAATCACGAAAAGAGGGATCTATGTGCTCCATCCATCTCATCAGCGCAGGCCACCGTAATTCTCCTGCATTACGCCCATCAAGGTTGGTCTGCGCCCGCGCATTCTCCCGAACCGATTCCGATGGGAAAATATGGACGTTATCATCTTCCTTAATCGCTCCCGCCATTATTTGTGCCTCACAAGACCGCTCCAAATGATACATCAAAACAAATGCCTCCGAAATTGTGCGCCCACAGGTTAATAACCCATGATTGCGAAGTATTAACACGTTTCTATCGCCCAAGCTTTCGACTAACCTCTCTCTCTCCTCAAGCTCGAGCGAAACGCCTTCATAATTGTGATATCCGATGCCGCCGTAGAACCTTAGTGCTTCCTGATGGAGTGGTAATAGACCACATTTTAAAGTAGAAACAGCTATTCCTGCCGGGGTATGGGTATGGAGAACACATGCAACATTATTACGCGCCGCATGGATCGCGCTATGAATCGTGTAACCAGCTTTATTGATATGATAAGGTGTTTCATCCAGTACGTTACCATCAAGATCAACCTTTACTAAATTACTTGCCGTAACCTCGTTGTACATCGGGCCATATGGGTTGAGGAGGACTTGACCCTCCTTTCCAGGGACACGGGCTGATATATGATTGAGGTTAAGATGATGCCACCCATATTCCCAAACCATACGATAACAGGCGGCCAAATTAACTCTGACCTTCCACTCTTCCGCACTGACCCTATCCCTGACCCCATGAACCTGAACCAACTCGTCATAGGTCTCACCCATTCTTGTTACCATGCGCCAGTCCTCCGTTAGTATCTTCCACTTATAAACGCTAGCCCATTTTGGGCTGAATGAAAAATATTCACTTGCATACGTCTGAATTTATACTTTTGGATTTTTTTGATTATCCCAACTAAAGAGCATAGAAAAACCCTGCCCGGCAGGCCGGGCAGGGTTTAAAAGTTTAATTATTTACACTATCTCTACTTAATAGTCATTTCATATCCGTGAATACGTTTATCAGGACGTATGGCTATATGTACTCCGTTAGCAACACCATAATGAATTTTCTGGTGCCACAAGAAATGGGCCGGAACTTCTTCCATAAGTGCATTAATTGCCTGATTCATATATTTTTTTCTCATGGTGAGATCAAAGGTTTCTCTTTCTTTCTGTAGCAAGCTATCAACCTTCTTACTGGAAAATTTTATCCGTGGTGCGATACCTGTTTCGAAGTATTGAGATAAGGCTGCTGATGGATCCACCATGCCTCCGCGACCCATGTAAAAGAATGGCACCTTACCCTTCCGAACATTAGACCACAACGTTGACCACTCAGGAGTTTTAAGCTTAGCCCTGATGCCTACTGCCTTGAGCATCGGTATCATTGCCTGTGTAACCTGCTTATCATTAACATAACGGCCAACGGGCGTGTAGAGTTCAACGTCAATACCATTTGGATAGCCAGCTTTTTTTACAAGCTCTCGAGCCTTTTTAGGATTATATTCGTAGGTTGGTTTTACATTTTTGCTATATCCAAACTGTAGAGGCCCTATTGGCCCTGTGAGTTTTATAGCCTCACCCTTCAATACATTTTTTATAATAGACTTTCGGTCAATTGCGTATGCCACGGCCTTTCTCAAAAGTTCATTATCCCATGGTTTAAAGGCTGGGTTCATCAATAACATCATTAATTCAACCGAGCCCATTTCCTCGATGCGGGCATTCTTAGATTTACGAACTTTGCTTAGAAGATGAGGTGGAATAAATTGCGCTATTTGAATTTCGCCATTTAATAATGCAGTCACCCTTTGTTCGGGCTCACGCATAATTCTGAAAATTACCTCATCTGGCCACTCTTTTTTTACTCCTGGCCAATGAGGATTCTTTTCAATAACAACCGACTCACCTGTTCGCAGACGTTTTAACATATAGGGTCCATAACCATAATGGTATTTCCTATCCGCTTTTCTCGCCCCATGTTTTTCATAAAGGTCTTTACTCGTTATCATTACACGATCAAACACATAACCGAGTAAGGGCGCCGTAGGCTTTTTGGTAACAATTTTTACAGTGTACTTGTCCAGAGCTGTTACAGATTTTATTTTTTTCACATTTTGCCTCTGACTACTGCGTTTATCTGTTCCAATGCGTTTTATGGAATGAACAACATCCGCCGCAGTCAATTCTGCTTTTCCATCATGACGTTTGATCCCTTTACGCAGTTTGAAAATCCAAGTATTCGGATCAGGAATACTCCAACTTTCAGCCAACACTCCAACATCTTTGGCTTGGGTAAAATCCCATGAGCCTAGACAGCCGTACACCTGACACCAAACTGCATACATTAGAGCAACACTGTCCGAATGTGGATTGTAGGCTCCTACCGTCTCGGTAACACCCACAGTAACCCGTGTTTTATTCTTTGCATGTGCGGTAAATGCTAAGCTAGCAACCAGTAACGTTGCACCTGCAGCGGTTACAAAAGATCTCCAAAAACGAAATTTTATCATAATATACTCCCTAAGTTGTTGTCCTCATTTTTTGGTTTAATAAAGACTTACCTTTTAATTTAACCATACAAAAATAAAGGGTACACCCTTAAATTGATAATTTTACGTTCCACCCGACGACTCCTTGACCAAACTACAAACTGTAGCTGATACTGATTTTAAGGAAGGTTAGTAAAATAAATGGCTTACAGCGATCCAATAATTATCTCAGGGGCCGGGCCTGTAGCAATGGTCCTAGCCGTCGCATTGTATCGTCAAGGGGTACCCTTTATCTCCTTCGAACAACTTCCAGAGCCGTTTGTAGATCAAAGAGCAGCGTCTCATCACCCACCAACAGTGGAAATGCTTGACAAGATCGGGCTAGCAGAACACATGATCAATGAAGGCCTAAAATCACCGATATACCGCTTTCACGATCGCGTTACACACGACGTTATAGCAGAGTTTGACTTGGGCCTACTTTCTGATGAGGTGCCTTTTCCGTATGTGGTTCAATATGAACAATATAAACTTGTTAGAAAGATTCTGGAGCTATTTGGCCATAACTCTGATTTTAATGTCCAGTTCTCCCGGGCCGTTAAGGGCTTTAAGCAGTATGGAGATCATGTAATCGTCGAAATAGAAAACGCCGATGGCTCTTCGGAGATGGTCCGTGGTTCTTTTTTGGTAGGCTGTGATGGGGGCCGTTCGACAGTGCGTAAGACCGCCGACATATCTTTCGAAGGTTTCACATATCCAGAAAAATTCATTAAAATAGGCACGTATTTCGATCTTACGGCACATGATAATCGAATAGCTATTCGGAACTATTTTTCACACCCTGAAGAATGGTGTAATCTCTTTAGGGTCAAAGGCGAACCAGATAAACCAGATATTTGGCGTTTCGTAGTTCCTATGCGTGTCGGCGAATCTGAAGAAGAGGCTAAGACCCCTCACGCTATGCAAAGACGGCTAAAACGTTTCTTTCCGAGGGACGAAGACTATGAAATAGCCTACGCCAACGTCTACACAGTCAGCCAATGCGTCGCCAGCAGCTTCAACAAAGGACGCATAGTCTTAGCCGGTGATTCGGCTCATGTAAATAATCCGATAGGGGGAATGGGCTTAAATGGAGGAATACACGATGCCATCAACCTTGCCTCAAAATTAGTTCCTTTATGGAGAGGTGAACTCGGCATGGAATGTCTTGATCTCTATACGAGACAACGTCACAAAGCATCGACAGACTTTACCCAGGCGCAAACAATTGCAAATAAGAAGCAACTAGAGGAGAAAGATCCTGCAAAACGCAAACGTAGGCTTGACGAGATGCGTGCTATGAGCGAGGACCCTATTAAGGCGAAGGCATATATGCGACGAGCCCAACTGATAGATAGCGTTAAGGCAGCCGACGCTATCACCTAGTTAACTAACTGACGGAATCAGCACATTATATTTTTTGGCTATTTCGACAACCCGATCCCACACTTTTATTGGCACCATGTAACCATTTTTCACTCGCTCCCGACAAATAGCGTCACTTCTCTCACCAGGCATCAGAATCTCTTCAACATAATCGGCCTTTGGTAAGGTTTTAATAATTTTTGCAAGTGCCTCCACTTCACCACAATATTTCTCTATATCAATAAATTGGGAGATATCAATTGCAGCCAGCAAAGCACTTTGATGGTGGCGTTGGTTTTCTCCTTTTATCCAAGGCTCAAGGATCGCACGACCCGCAATTAAACTCGTCATGCATTCAAACATCAAAGACAAACCTGAACCTTTAGGGCCTCCGAGGGGTGTGGGTAAAATGGCCTTATGGGGATCAGTGGTTGCATTACCGTCACCATCAAGTGCCCACCCTTCACCAAGGGGCTCATCATTAACCTTATGCTGTAATAGCTTACCTACGCCGGCAATTGCCGTAGATAGATCTAGGGACAACACTCCGCCATTACCTCGCGGAACTGCCATGGCGATCGGACTTGTTGACACACCTCCTGCTCTAGCTCCGTAATAGGCCATATTTGGTTGGCTAGCTCCCATATACAGTGCTGCCATTCCTTTCTGTGCAACCTGCCTAGTATACATGCCGACGGCTCCTGTGTGTGTTGTATCTCCAACAATTACCCAACCTACACTGACGTTCTTGGCCTTCTCGAGGACCTTTTCAATGGCAAAATTAAGGGCAATTTGTCCATGCCCATGATCTCCATCAATTATAACAGCGGCACTGGTTTCCTTAATAATTTTAAGTTGGGGCCTTGGATTTACTACACCTTTGTCAATACGAAGCATGTATTGTGGAATTCGGACTAGGCCATGGGATTCGATCCCGTTAAGATCCGCCCAGACCAAACCTTCCGCAACAAGCAGAGCCTCGTCAGGTGGTAAATCCCGGGCCTTAAAAATTTCGACCAATAGTCCGAGTGCTATCTCTCGGGTTATCCATATGCCTTCTGCCATTATTTACTCCGTATATTTATGAATTGTATTTTGGCGGGGTGAAGTTAATTCGTCCACCTCGCCTTGCGTATCTACCCGTTGGGCCCTTATAAACTTTAAAAGGAAAATCAAGGAGACCATCATGGAAGATCAAATTAAATTCTCCTCAGGAAAACTTACTCTTTCCGGCGCACTCCACATTCCAGAGGATTGTGAGGAGGAAAAATTACCGTGCGTTATAGTTTTACATGGTTTTGGCAGCAACAGCAGTAGTACTAATGTCATGGGCCCATGCAAAATGCTCAACGATTGGGGTTACGCCGCATTTCGTTTCGATATGCGAGGATGCGGAGAGAGTGAAGGGGAATTTGGCCGGGTTATTTGCCAGGAACAAGTAGAGGATACGCAAGCGGCGATGGATTACCTTCAGGGGCGCGAAAAAATTGACAGCAAGCGCGTTGGGGTTTTGGGTTCCTCTTTTGGTGCAGCAGTAGCAATATACACTGGCGGCATTGATGACCGTTTTGCATGCGTCATTTCATCTGGTGGCTGGGGGCATGGAGAGAGAAAATTTCGTGGTCAACACCCATCAAACAAAGAATGGCTTAAGTTTACAAACATGCTGGAAGAGGGTCGTCGTCACAGGGAAAAAACTGGGGAGTCCATGATGGTCGACCGTTATGATATTGTTCCGATCCCTGAACACCTTCGCAACAACTTAGCCCAGCAATCGGTTACGAATTTTCCCGCAGAAGTGCCCCAAAGCATGTATAATTTTTGTGCAGAAGATGTTGTCGCCAATATCTCGCCGCGTCCATTATTACTTTTACATTCGTCAGATGACTCGGTTACACCAACCGAACAATCAGTGGCGCTTTTTCAAAAGGCTGGCCAACCATGTGACTTACACCTTTTTGCCGAAACCGATCATTTTATGTTTGCGGAAGATAATACCCGCGTGCGTGAAATCTTCAAAAGCTGGCTGGACCGTTTTTTCCCCATATAGGATTAAATATTTACGCAGATTAAACAGAATATAAGGAATGAGATTATTCCTGACGCCATTTTGCGCGTTGGCCTTAATTTGACAAATAAACTTCTGGTTAGCGGCATTACATCTGTTGGAAACCCCGACGGGGTTGCTCCCGATTTTAGCTCGGGAACTGGCAAAAAAAATTAAGTGTAAATACTGCACTAATCGGATTTTCCTCACCGGAAGAGGTTGCCGATATGGCTGGAAAAGATTTATGGAATATCGGTATGATTGGCTATGAATCAGAACGTGCAAAGCTCATAAAATTTTCGAGGTCGCGCGTTGAAATCCATGCTACCTATTCGGTTTCCGACGAGTCCTCATGTATGAATGTTGCTGATATTGACCAAAGTCATGTCAGGGTAGCCGTGTCAAGTCGTAGTGCTTATGGTTTATACCTTCCCCGTAAAAAAAAACGCCACCCTCAATCGTATAAAAGGGTTTCCCGCCGCGGTATCTCTTTTCAAAAATAACCAACTAGAAGCTCTAGCTAGTCTACGTCTCGCATTAATCGCCGAGGCAGAGAAACTGTCGAGGACGAGGGTTGTCGATGGAAAATTTACGTCCGTACAACAGGCTATTGGTTGAGAAAAGGGGAAATCTCACGCCGCAAAATTTATTGATCGCTTTGTTAAAGAAGCTAGAGGCACTGGTTTAATCGAGCGGCTAATAGATAAACACGGTTTAACTGGACGTCTATCAGTTGCCTAGCTTTAGTCCCATTTTTTTAATAAACTGATACTGATCAATCAGTAAGATTTAGCTTATCATAACAGATCACATGGCTGGAAGTGGGTCCACGCCTACAACCGTTGTTCGTCGCAAAAGACGGCGTTCCCCACCTGGAAAGTCCGTTCGGGCATGATTTAGGCACCTATTATCCCAAATAACAAAATCTCCGGGTGTCCAGACATGTTCATAAACGAATTCTGATTTTTCGGAATGATCTAATAACTCTCCTAAAATCTCTTCATTTTCTGTATCAGACAATTCCACAATCTTATGGGTCATTAGCCGACTGACATAAAGTGCGGTACGATGGGTTTCCTCATGGGAGATAAAAACCGGGTGTTGTCTTATCCCACTCAAAGAGCGATTTGGCGAGTGGGCTCCATTATTAGCGTAATATAGGTGTTCTGCGTGACATTTTTGGAGTTTGTTCTTTAATAAAGTTGGGAGCATTTCAAAAGCCTTATACATGTTGGCAAACAAAGTGTTGCCGCCATATGACGGAACTTCAATTGCATATAATAATGTGTACCTGAAGGGCTTTTTAGCGAAAGCACCATCGGAGTGAAACATCATCTCACCATCGGGCAAAGAACCAATTGGCTTGCCATCTTTACGTATATTACTAATCAACATTGTGCCGGGGTGGCGAACACGATCACTCTCTGGAGCAGCAGTTTTCCGAAGGCGTTGGCCAGGTTCCCCAAACCAACGAGTAAATCGTACCTGATCTACCTCCTTCAATTCCTGTTCAGGAAAAACCAGAACCTGATAATCCAGCCAAGCACGATGGATCTCAGAATATTGTTCTTCCGTCAATTGCTTTCCTAAGTCAACGCCGGTAACCCGGGCGCCAACGGCATCTGAAATTTTTTCTATATGCATTTTTTACCTGAATTCACAAAAATTCTATGCAGTGCTTAAAGTTGCTGGTGCCGGATCATTACCCAATACCGTGGTTCGTCTCAAAAGACGGCGTTCCCCACCTGAAAAATCGGTTCGTGCATGATTAAGACAACGATTATCCCATACTACAAAATCTCCAGGTGTCCAAATATGCTCATAAACAAATTCATCTCTCTCCGATATTTCAAAAATTTGTTCTAGGGCTTCATCACTCTCCTGTCTGCTTAATTCTTCTATTCGAGTGGTAATTAGACGACTCGCGTAAAGTGCTGTCCGCCCCGTCTCCTCATGTTTTATAAATAAGGGATGAATCCTGCGTCCGGTAAGTGATTCAGATGGTTTATCTTTTTGCAAACTGCCAGCGTAATAAACCTGCTCGGCATGGCAGGTTGAAAACCGTTGTTTAAAATCCTCTGGCAGAGCATCATAAGCCTTATACATGTTGGAAAACTTCGTATTGCCACCAAATGATGGTACCTCAATTGCGTATAGTAATGTGTATCGAAAAGGTCGTTTAGCGTAAGCACCATCCGAGTGAAACATCATCTCACCATCGGGCAAAGAACCGATTGGCTTACCATCCTTTCGAATATTGCTTATGAGCATAATACCCGGATGAGATACACTATTCCCTTCCGCAGTTGGTACCTTACGATTCCGTCCACCCACCTCTCCAAAATTCGCGGTGAAACGGATTTGATTTTCTTCGTCTAGCTGTTGTTCTGGAAAGACAAGGACTTGATAATCGAGCCACGCTTGATGCACCTCCCGCAAAACATCGGGTGTCATCTCTTTTCTGAGATCTATGTTGGTTATCGTTGCTCCTACAGCATCAGAGATTGGTTCTACCTTTATACTCACTATATTACCCTATTACGCAACTCGCACATGACCTCGGTTGGGCCTTTTCCCCTGAATAACATTTCTCCGAAGCAGCCTCCGTTCACTGGTCGAAAAGTCAGTTCGCGCATGGTTTAAGCACCGATTGTCCCACATCACTAAATCACCAAGCGACCACCTATGTTCATATATAAATTCCGGTTTTTCAGAATGATCAAAAAGAAATTTTAAGATTTCTTCACTTTCCTCTTTCAATAATTCATTAATACATAGTGTTAAGAGCCGACTGATAAACAAAGCAGTGCGGCCGGTTTCGTTATGTTCGATAAAGACAGGATGCGAAAACTCACCATTTAAATGCCCTACCGGCTGCCCTCGTTGGACTGTACCGGAATAATAACCATGATGCGCGGTGCAATCAGAAAGCTTAAGCTTCATTTCGTCTGACAAAGTTTCATATGCTGCATACATATTTGCGAATAGCGTATTGCCACCAGTTTTCGGAAGTTCGAGAGCATAAAGCATCGTGTAGTTATAAGGATGTTCGTCGTAGGCACCATCCGTATGAAACATCATTTCACCATCTGGCAGGGAACCGATCGGCTTCCCGTTTTCCCTAATATTACTAACCAACATGATTGATTTGTCAGCCGTGCCTTTTTCGGCACGTTTGTCGTAACGCTCCCTCTTGGGAAACTCCCCCCAAGTTCGAGCGAATTTGATTTGTTCTTCCTGTGTTAACTTTTGTTTAGGAATTACCAAAACCTGATAATCCAGCCATGCTTTATGTAGTTCAGCATGCTCCTCGCGGTTAAGAGGAATGGAAAGGTCAAGACCGTGTATACGCGCACCAAAACTATCAGTCAGTTTCTCAATTTCCATGTTTGTATTCCCCATAAATCATCTAAACAAATCTTGGAAATGCCGCTTCTGGGCGTTTGCCCTGTACAGTTGTTCGTCTCAACAAACGGCGCTCTCCTGGCGAAAAGTCTGTTCTAGCATGGTTAAGACACCGATTGTCCCAAATTACAAAATCCCCTGGCGTCCACTTATGCTCATATATGAACTCGTCTTTTTCCACATGGTCTAATAGGCGATCCAGAATGTCATCACTTGCAGCCTTCGGCAAGCCAACGAGTGAGGTAGTTAACAATCGACTGATATAAAGCACTCGACGCCCCGTCTCCTCGTGCGCCGTAAAAACCGGGTGCGCACAACTGTCGGGTACGAGGCCGATACCTAGAGAATCCAATATCTCTGGCGTCACATGGCGACCAGCATAATACCCATGCTGTGCTTCGACATTCGACAGATCTCTTTTTAATTCATTAGGCAAAGCATCAAAGGCCTTATATAGATTGGCAAACAATGTATTACCCCCGGACTTGGGCACCTCCAAAGCGTACAGCATTGTATATCGGTAGGGATGCTCATCGTACTGGCCATCAGAATGAAACATCATATCACCGTCCGGCAAGGAACCAATCGGCTCACCATCTTCTCGGATATTACTTATTAACATTATGGATTCATGGGTACGTCGATCCTCCTCGCGGCGTCCCGCATAACGTTTACGCAGGGGCATATCCCCCCAATATTTCGTGAACGCTATTTGATCCTCTTCTGTCATAACTTGATCGGGAAAAATCAAAACCTGATAATCCAGCCACGCCTGATGAATCTCCTGAAGTTCAGCTTCCTGCAAGCCTGAATTAATCTTAACTCCACGTACTACAGCGCCCGTAGGCGCGTCTAGTGGTTCGACCTTAATTTTTCTAAAAACATTCATGATCAATAGTGTATCCCATATTTGTGAATGCTTCAAAGTTAACGAGCAACAACTTGCGTCCGGGGTACTGCCGAAATAGGATGCCAGCCTAATGAAAAAAAATTCAGGGTAAAAATTCAATGGCAGTTGATCGACCAAATCGTAATGCAATCCTAATATTAGGGCCGGATGAAATCAAAGGTCTAATCAATATGGAAGAGGCTGTTGCCGCCATCGCCCAAGGATATAAACAGGCGGATGAGTTTCCCATCGGCAATGCCCCACGCCGCCGCGTACATTCCCCCGATGGTGTTAGAGTTTCTAATTTTCCAGGTGGAATACCAAGTCTTGGTGTCATTGGTTCCCTTACTAGGGGAGAAATGGTTAGCCACGAAGGAAGTAACCAATCTTATCCCTATAGGGAGCATCCGGTGTATCTACTGTGGAATTCAGAAACCGCCAAGCTAGACGGAATGATGATGGGAGAAATTTTTGATAAACGTACTGGTTTTACCAGTATCATGGCCTTCCGTACCGGTGCAACGACCGGTGTCGGTGTGGACGCGCTGGCGCGGAAAGATTCTAAAGTTTTTGGCCTTTTTGGTTCTGGTGGACAAGCAGTTAATAAAATTCTGGCCATTGATGCTGTGCGAGATATTGAAAAGATCAAGGTTTATAGCCGCAATGCAGAAAACCGAATTGCATTTTGCGAGAAGATGGCCCCGCTGATCGAAAAAGAAATTATACCGGTTGAAACTCCAGAGGAAGTTATCAAAAATTCTGATGTTGTAATTTCAGCTACTGACTCAAATGTCCCAGTCTTTGACGGCGCCCTATTGGAGCCGGGACAACACGTGGTAACCGTAGTTGGCTCAAATAGTGCCCTGGTGGAAGGGGGTTGGCTTAAAAGTGGGAGACGCGAAAACGATGACGAAACTGTTAGGCGAGCCGACATAATAGTTGTTAATCACGTTGAGTCAGTGACTATGGAAAAACAAGCTGGACTTTATGACCCCATCCAACAGGGCATAATTACAGAAGATGATATTAATTCATTGGGTGCTGTGTTAACGGGAGGACACCCGGGGCGAATATCCGATGAACAAATTACCTATCACTTTAATAACAACGGAACCGCTGCAGCTGATATGGCGCTTGCCAAAATAGTATTTGACCGTGCCAAAGAGCTTGGACGCGGAACGGAAATGGATATACCTGTACCAGGCACTCAATAAACTAATACCGGTCATTAAGTTAAAGAAACGCCCTGTTTGTATAGGTATTCTAAAAAATGTTTGAGTTTCTTTTAGCTCATTTCATACCATTTGACGGTTTAACTTGGTGGATGATACTTACGGTTGCTCTGGTACATGCTGTTGGTTGTTTTATCCGAGGGGCCTACGGATTTGGTTCAAATATGCCAATAGTTGTCGCTACCACATTTATCATTGGTCCACATCACGCGATCTTATTAGCGCTTATGACCACTATTATATGCCAAATACATCTGATGCCCTCCGGTTTCAAAACTGCTGACTGGCAGGTTGCCAAGACACTTATACCTGGAATGGTAATTGGAAGTTTATTGGGAACCTGGGCCTTTACATTCCTGTCTGGGATCAGCCTCCAAATTATCCTAGGCATTTTAATCGTAGGTATCATTGTGATGGATACATTAAAAATGGTGGAAAAACTTACCAATAAATTTGATATTCGTTCTCCCAAAATAACTGGGAGCTTTTCCCTTATCAGCGGGACGATGGGCGGTTTAAGTGGTGCCGGAGCATTCTACTTTCTTGTTGTCTACCTTAAACACGCCTGTCCCACACCAGGGGGGCTCCGTGGCACTAACGTTATGTTGGCAACGGTGACAATGACTATAAGAGTAACTGCTTTAGCATCAGCAGGAATGATAACACCAGCACTGATTGCTGAAGGATTGCTGCTTAGTCCGATTGTTTGTTTGGCGACTTGGTTAGGTGCTCACGCCTTCAAGGTTTCAAGTTCCAACCTTTTCTATTCTACCTTACAGCTCCTGCTTATAACGGGAGCGATTGTATTAGTATTTAAAGGGGTGAGGGAGATATTGGTTGGCTAATAAAATCCGACCAGTTTAAATAGCATAACGAAAAACTTCTGGCTGCATTCAAAACTACTTTTACCAAGTTTTTAGATAAATTAATTGTACCTCAAAAAGGCTTCGTATCGCCTTCAATGGTTGTCCGTAACATGAGCCGTCTTTCGCCATCTGGAAAGTCCCTGCGAGCATGGGAAGAGCAGCGATTATCCCACAGCAGTAAATCACCTACCTTCCAATTATGCTCGTAAACGAACTCTTTTCTTTCGGAATGATCAAATAATTTATCTA
>PBFH01000051.1 GCA_002719885.1 Rhodospirillaceae bacterium
CAATTAACATCTGATAAAGTAACCGATTTAGTTTTCAATGCCTCTTTAGGACCTACAATCAATTTTTTTGAATTTGGTTCAATCTTAAGGACATAGAGAGCTTCACCTGCACTATCAAGATTTAGCCCGCAAGGTCGCTACTCCGATGTTGTTCTTAAACGTCGTCCAGATGCCGCTCAAGTCGGAGATATTGTTGACATTCATGGAAATGTTCTCGGTCAACATAAAGGTGTTATTCATTATACAGTCGGACAGCGTCGCGGGCTAAATCTTGATAGTGCCGGTGAAGCTCTCTATGTGCTTAAGATTAATCCAAATTCAAAAAAATTGATTGTAGGCCCCAAGGAGGCATTAAAGACCAAATCGGTTACTTTATCAGATGTTAATTGGCTTGGAGATAAATTTCGTTTAGGGCAAACAATTGAATGTGAAGTCAAGGTCAGGTCAATGCGACCGCCAGTAACGGCCGCATTGAAAATGTTGGAAAAATCTAAAGCAGAAGTAGAACTAGCTGTTTCGGAAATAGGTATCTCACCAGGCCAAGCTTGTGTTTTTTACGAAGGTGATCGTGTACTAGGTGGTGGTTGGATAAATCGGGACAATTTGAATACTTGAGTTTCTTGGTACTTGACTAGACTAGACCGAAAGGACTAATAGGGCTCGCTCTAGTATTAGCCTAGGGCATTAATTATTGAGGCGGGGTAGCTCAGCTGGTTAGAGCAGCGGAATCATAATCCGCGTGTCGGGGGTTCAAGTCCCTCTCCCGCTACCAATAATTGTCAAATAAAAATTCTCCTGTCTAAACCAGTTCATCGATTGAATTTTTGTCAGGTTTTATTCTATAAATTTGCCAAATTGCTATGTTTTATGCTTACTAATAGTTCTGAGCAATATGGAACAAATAGGGTTTGATGTTATTTCTGTACAGAAAACCGGAGCTTCCGATATTTATGATTTTTACCTAGTCTAAAAGGTTTGAGGGTTTAGACAGCAGAACATAGGATTAAAATATGAAAACGGCGTTAATTACCGGTATAACTGGACAGGATGGTTCCTATCTAGCGGAATTTTTGTTGAAAAAGGGCTATATTGTGCATGGCGTCAAAAGGCGCTCGTCTAGTTTTAATACCCAAAGAATAGACCATCTTTTTAATAGCCGCTATTCAACCGATGGCCAGTTTTTTCTGCATCATGGTGATATGACAGATGCTTCCAGCCTTCTTCATATAATGGAAAAAGTAGAACCCAACGAAATATACAACCTGGCAGCGCAGTCACATGTAGCAGTGAGCTTTGAGGAGCCCGAATATACTGCTAATTCAGATGCTTTGGGAACGTTAAGGATGCTGGAGGCAATGCGGACTCTAAAGATTGAGGAGAAAGCAAAATTTTATCAAGCCAGTACATCAGAACTTTATGGATTGGTCCAAGAAAGTCCCCAAACTGAAAATACACCTTTTTATCCTAGAAGTCCCTATGCCGTTGCTAAACTTTATGCTCATTGGATTACTATTAATTACCGTGAAAGTTATGGATTATTCGCCTGTAACGGCATTCTTTTTAATCATGAAAGTCCAGTCCGCGGAGAAACATTTGTTACACGAAAAATTAGCAGAGGGCTTTGTCGCATTAAGACAGGTCTGGAGACCTGTATGGGCATAGGAAACCTCGATGCGTTACGTGACTGGGGACATGCAAAAGATTACGTGGAAATGCAATGGCTAATGTTACAACAGGAGAGTCCCGAGGATTTTGTAATTGCCACTGGCAAACAATACTCGGTGCGTGATTTTATCAAAGCGACTGCTGATTGTCTTGAAATGAAAATAGAATGGCGAGGCGAGGGGATAGAAGAGAAGGCATATTGGCTTGATAGAACCAGTGGAGATCCTTCTGAACCTATTATTCAAATTGATAAACGCTATCTGAGGCCGGCCGAAGTGGCTACTTTGCTTGGGGATGCTACCAAAGCGCGGGAAAAATTGGGCTGGAATCCGAGAGTAACGTTTGATGAGCTTGTTCAAGAGATGGTTGAATCAGATATGAAGATAATCAAACAACATTTAAAAAAACCTATCTGATATTCTATTTATCTTGGGTATTATAGAACTATATTGCTTAAGACTTATCACTTTAAGAAAAAGCGAGTGCTTTTATGAGAGTTTTTTTAACGGGGGCGAGCGGTATGGTCGGGCGCAATGCCAAATCCCATGAAAATGCAAGACAATTTGATATTTTAGGCCCTACGAGACAAGAATTGGATTTGTCGGACTTTGAAGGGGTTGTAAAATTTTTAAAAAAAAATAAACCAGATATTATTATTCATGCGGCAGGAAAAGTCGGGGGTATAAAAGCCAATATTGAGGACCCTTATGGGTTTTTAATCGAAAATATCACCGTCGGAATTAATATCATTAGGGCTGCGAAAGAATGTGGAGTAAGTCGTTTAATAAACCTTGGGAGTTCTTGTATTTATCCAAATGATAGAATAATTCCTCTCAGAGAAACTGAGATTCTGACCGGTCCACTAGAGCCAACAAATGAGGGTTACGCGTTATCGAAGATACTAGCAATCAGGATGTGTGATTATATTTCTGATCAATTTAGCGAATTAAATTTTAAATCAATTATCCCCTGTAATATTTATGGCCCTTTCGATAAATTCAGGGATGATAGCGCCCATCTAATTCCAGCAATAATACATAAAGTACACCAGGCTGTTATTAGTGGAAATGAAACAGTAAAAGTTTGGGGTGATGGGTCAGCTAGAAGGGAGTTTATGTTTGCAGGTGACCTTGGTGGTTTTCTATGGGAAGCATGTAATAGATTTGATAGCTTGCCGCAAATTATGAATGTTGGTCTAGGGCATGACTACACAATCAAGGAATATTATGAAGCTGTAAGTTCTGTGATTGGTTTCAATGGTCAATTTGAATTTGACCCTAGTCAACCAACTGGAATGAAAAGAAAGCTTACCTGCACAAAACAATCCATAAAATGGGGCTGGACGCCAAATACTGAGCTTATTCAGGGTATAAAACAAACTTATGAGTATTATAAAAGCTTATGAGTTCTATTGATATGCCATACCCACTTGCAACAAACACTTGGGATAATGATGAACATGAGGCCATTAAGCGTGTCATTAATAGTGGCAATTTTACAATGGGTCGTGAAGTATCAAATTTTGAAAAAATTTTTTCTGAATATCATAAAAGAAAATATGCAGTCATGGTCAACTCGGGATCATCGGCTAACTTGTTAATGGTTGCCTCATTATTTTTTAAAAAGGATAGCCCGCTACAACCAGGAGATGAAGTGATTGTGCCTGCTATTTCTTGGAGCACAACCTATACGCCATTATCTCAATATGGACTAAAAATTAAGTTTGTTGATGTTGATATTAACACGATGAATTTTGATTTGGAGCAGCTATCCGCTGCTATTAGTGAAGAAACAAGACTAATTTTAGCCGTTAACCTCCTGGGAAATCCAAATAATTTTAATAAGATTGATGCTATTATAAAAGGAAGGAATATTTATCTGATTGAAGATAATTGTGAATCGCTCGGGGCTGAATTTTCTGGAAAAAAGACAGGAAGCTTCGGTTTTCTGAGTAGCTTCAGCTGTTTTTTTTCGCACCATATTTCTACAATGGAAGGAGGTTTAATATTAACCGATGATGAAGAAATTTATCATGTTTTATTGTGTTTGCGTGCCCACGGTTGGACACGTGACCTTCCAACAAAAAACCTTTTAACTGGATTTAAAAGTGAAGATCCTTTTGAAGAATCTTTTAAGTTTATTCTTCCCGGTTATAATGTAAGACCTTTGGAATTTTCCGGTGCTATCGGGGTTGAACAATTAAAAAAGCTGCCCTTATTTCTTGCCGAACGACGCAAGAATGCAGAAATTTTCAAGAATATTATGGGTGGACACCCAAGAATAATTATTCAAACAGAAATTGGAAACAGCAGCTGGTTTGGTTTTAGCCTGATTGTACGTCCCGATATTGATTATAGCCGCAACCAGTTGAGGGAATTCCTAGATAAGAATGGCTTTGAATATCGTCCAATTGTTGCTGGAAATTTTACAGAACAAAAAGTTTTAGAATACATGAATTTTAAGTGTGTTGGGTCTTTGAAAAATGCGAGGCATATTCAGCGTAACGGATTGTTCATCGGCAATCATCATCAAGACTTTAGTTCCAAATTACATCTGCTGAATGCGCTGTAACAGGTATTTAACTATTGTTTAAAAATAATGTTGACACTTCCATAAAAGATTTGGCACTGCCACCAGCAGAGCATGGAATAGTAATTTTACTTGATCCCCCTTCATATCACTATCACAATAATAGATTTTTTGATCTCAACACCCCTCTAAATCGCGATCAAACACTTAAGCCCAACTTAAAACTAAAACAGACCCTAGAAAGAGCGGGGTATCCTGTTTTTACAGCTGATTTATTTCATGGTCTTCAGAATGTTTACGGTAATTGTGAATTTCATTACTGGGGTTTTGGCTCTCCCGCAGCACGGGCGTTAAAGCTTAGCGGAAGGGGACTAAAAAAAATGGGTGTTGTGCTGTTTGAACCTCCCCTAATTAAACCTAGAGATTATAAACATATCCCAAAACTACTTGCGTCATTTGATAATGTATTTCTGCATAATACCATTGGTGATGGGTATTCGCTCCCACCAAATGATTCCGGTCGCAAGCTTAAAAAATTTTATTGGACAAATAGGAAATATCCCTCTGCTTGTGTAAATAGTAACCAAAAAAAAAGATTGTCAAAAATTGCATTAATAGCCGGAGCGCATTTTACAAAAGCTAAATATGAAAATGGTTATGGAAAACGGCTTGAAGCTGTGAAGAAATTTACTTTTGAAGGTTCTCTTGATTTATTTGGATTTGGTTGGAACCGTATTCAATTGCGCAGTCCTTTTATATCTGCCTATTGGTATTTAAGATTAGTTTTGGCCAGGGTGGTAGTGACTCAACCATCTAAAAAATCAGATGTATATAGAAATTATGACTTTTCATTGTGCTTCGAAAATATGGCAATGTCTGGTTACATTACCGAAAAAATCTTTGATTCATTATTTTCGAGGTGTATACCGATTTATTGGGGAGCGCCCGATATCAAAGAATATATCCCTGAAAATTGTTTTATTGATTTAAATGACTTTAAAAATATAGAAGAGTGTGTCGCATATTGTAACAATCTAAATTCTGAAGAAAAAGAAATATACCGGATAGAGATTGATAGGTTTTTGGAATCGGATAACTTTAAAAAGTTTAAAAATGGTATACATGGCTTTCTTTCCGACTTTTACTTGGCTGATCGCAATCAAAGGTGAAAATTGATCAAATATTGCATAAATAGTGATACACTCGCGGTAAAGTTATTTTAATGGTGATGCAAAAATGTCATTAGTTGATGCGTCCTCCCCAAATAAAAAAAGAATTGTCGATATTGATGACATATTGGTTTTCTTTCGTGTTTTAAAAAAGCTTAATTTCCGGTTTTTTCGACTTAGCGCGGCTGGCATCACCCTAGCGATTCTTGAGGTCGCCGCATTATTGTTGCTGGCTTCATTCGTAAATACCGCTCTCCAACAGCCAAAAACAGGAATTGCGAGTGCTTCGTTTTTAGATTATTTGCAATTCTCGTCCCTGACATTTTATGAACAATCAATTATTTGTATTGTTGCATTTCTTCTGAGGTTTTTAGCGGGTCTAGCCTTACAGAACTTTATTTTACTTCAGTCTACACAACTGCAAACATCTCTTCGTTTGCTATTGTTCAGCAGCACGCTCGATGGCCGAAGACATCTTGCAAACGAAGATCAAAAAGCGAGCGGTGCAATGTCTGATGTTATTGTTAGGCAAGTCACTCATGTTGGGAAAGGAATTCTTGAGCCATTCCTTAGAGTGCTAGGAGAACTTGTTATCTTGTTTGGAATTGTTTTAGTAGTTCTTTTTGTCTCGCCTAGTTTCTTTCTATTAATGGTGGTGGCCATTACACCAATCGTGTTAATTTATCTACTAAAATTTAAAAGACTTTCTCGTCGATTTGGAGATAAATCAAATCAATCCTTGGAAGAGTTGAGCGATTTATCGGCAGCATGTTGTAATGGGTGGAGACAACTTAGTGTTCGTAGTTTGCGCGAGAATGCCGTTGCAATGCTATTGAAAGCTTCAAGAAATTTTGCAAAGAACGATAGATTAGCTAATTTACTTTCTGGGGCCCCGCGCTATTTTTTAGAACTTTTTCTTGCCGTCTTTATAATAATTATTGTGGCTTGGGTAACTAGGTCAAAAGAAATGGGTTTTGCGGAGCTGGTTTTTGTTGCTGGTGCTGGGCTGAGGATTTTGCCCATTATAACTTCAATATCAAATGCTTTAATAAGTTTTCAATATAATAGAGCAGTGTTAAATAATGTAGTGGTATTGCTTCAGCCAACTCTTGCTCATGAGCTGACTTCAAATATAAATCTAAACGAAACCACACCGTCGGTTGATGGTAACAATCCTAATTATTCAATTACGCTAAGTAACTTAGGTTTCAAATACCATTATCGTAAGATTTTGTTCAAAGGGCTTAATCAGGAGTTGCGAGACGGAGATTTTGTTCTAATAAGGGGAAAGTCGGGCGTTGGTAAAACCACTCTGATGGACATTATCTGTGGTATCAGAAAGCCGACGGATGGAAAAATTTTATTTAATGGAATTCAATTCAAAAATGATTTCAACGCAGCATTGAATATATTTTACGCGCCGCAAGACCCCTTAATCATCCCGGGGACAATTCTTGAAAACCTGACTATGTTAAAATCAGAAAATATTTCAGATTCGCAAAAATCATTGGCGGCTAAATATATAGAGAAAGTTAGTTTAATCGATACAAGTGTTTCCATGGAAGAATTTTTAAACTCAACGGTTGGGCCTGATGGAGATAAACTTAGTGGAGGTCAAAAACAACGCCTTGTATTAGCTCGTGCACTTTTCCATGGGGCTGATGTTTTAGCATTGGATGAAATAATTTCTGGCTTAGAGTTAGATAGTAAACGGAAGGTACTTAATTTGTTAAAAGATTTAGCGGCAGCATCAAAGCTAATAATTCTTATATCGCATGACCCTATAGCAGAAGAGTATGCCTCAAAATTGATATCTTTGTAGTTTTGAAGGATTTTTGTTGTTTAATAGGAATTTTTAAAATTGATATGAGGATAATTACCTAATGCAATCAAGGGCGCCGAGAGTTTGTGTAGTTTCCGCTACCCCGTTGACAATGTTTTTCTTTTTTTCCGAACATCTGCGGGAGCTGTCTAAGTGTGCTGATATAACTGTAGCCTACAACAAGAATTACAATTCCGAGGTGCAACCAATTAACGCACCGGTTTTAGAAAAACACTTGGATATCCAACGTGGAATTTCATTTTTCAAGGACTTTAAAGCCCTGATTTCAATGATAATTTTTTTTAAGAAAAATAAATTTGATATGGTTATTACCCTTGTTCCCAAATCGGGTTTGCTAGGTATGCTTGCGGCGAGGTTTTGTCGTATTCCTGTTAGGTTGAATATTTTTCAGGGTGAGGCGTGGTCTGTAAAAGTGGGCGCAACTAGGGTGTTGCTGAAATTAGCTACTACTCTGACAGCAATATGCAGCACTAACCTATTGGCAGTCAGTAACTCTCAAAGAAATTTTCTTATTCGAGAAGGCATAGCACCTGCTGCAAAAGTAGTAGTCTTAGGTTCGGGGTCAATTGCTGGCGTAGATTTAAAAAGATTTCAACCCAATCAAGAAAGTCGAAAAATTATACGTGGTCAATATAATATTAATGATGGGGCTAAATTACTCCTATTTGTAGGCCGTATCACCCGAGATAAAGGAGTGGTACACTTAGTGAGGACATTTGCCAAAATTTTAATTGACGAACCAGACACCTTTTTAATTATTGTGGGACCAGATGAGGAAGGTATCACTGTTGAATTACAATCTTTGATAAATAGAGAAAATCAACATAAGTTAATATTCACAGGTTTTACTGCGCGGCCAGAAAGTTTCATGGCCGCGGCTGATATTCTCTGTTTACCGAGCCTCAGGGAAGGATTTGGAATGGTGGCCTTAGAAGCGGCCGCTTGCGCGCTTCCTTGTGTTGGCTCAAACATTTATGGGTTGAGGGACGCTATCGCCGATAAAAAATCCGGTCTTTTAGTAGCGGTAGAAGATGAAAATGCTCTTTTAGATGGCCTCAAAACGTTAATATATGACCTGAATTTATGTGCTCGACTTGGGAATTATGGAAGATTAAGAGTTTTATCTGACTTTGATTCCCAAATTGTAGTTGGAAAGTATCTAACCTATTTCAAGGAAAGGTTAAATATCTAAAGAAACTGTGGCAGGAATTAATTATAATTTTATAAGAATCGAAGGAATTTTGTATATTTTTTTTAAGTGGCGGGGGTCGCTATGAGTAGAGTGTCCGAAAAAAATGACCGAGAAGAAATTTTTGACCTCGTCAGGAAATTTGAGAGAAAATATGGCAAGCCCCATAATTTCCAACCGGGTAAAACGGTAATTCCTCCTTCAGGAAAGTTGATAGGTCAAGAGGAGTTGGTCGCGATGGTAGACGCCTCTTTGGATGGCTGGCTTACAGCTGGGAGATATAATCGATCCTTCGAGCGTCATTTTTCGAAATTTCTTGGTGTCAAACACGTATTGACGGTGAATTCAGGTTCATCAGCAAATTTGGTTGCGTTTTCCTGCCTTACTTCTCCCAAATTAGGGCCGAGAGCAATTAAAAAAGGTGATGAGGTGATTAGTGTAGCGGCAGGGTTTCCAACAACGGTCAATCCTATCCTCCAGTTTGGCGCCATACCGGTATTTTTAGATGTAACACTCGAAAATTATAATGTTAACGTCGAGAGAGTTGAATCGGCAATCTCATCCAGAACTAAGGCTATCATGCTCGCACATACCCTTGGAAATCCTTTCAACTTAGATGTCATTACCAATCTTTGTAAGAAGTATAATTTATGGCTTATTGAGGATACATGTGACGCGCTGGGTTCCACTTATAAAAATAAAAAGGTTGGCACATTTGGCGATATCGGGACTATAAGTTTCTATCCAGCACACCATATCACAATGGGGGAAGGCGGAGCAGTTTTTACAAATAGTGATGATTTGCACGTTATAGCTGAAAGTTATCGTGATTGGGGACGTGATTGTTACTGTCAACCGGGTAAAGATAATACATGTGGCAAACGTTTTGAATGGCAGCTGGGAAATCTGCCCCTTGGTTATGACCATAAATACACATACAGTCATATTGGATACAATTTAAAAATTAGCGATATGCAGGCCGCTTGTGGTCTTGCCCAATTAAAAAAGGTTGAACAATTTGTCAAATCTCGCAGAGAGAATTTCAAATTTCTAAAGAATGCTCTTTCTGAACTTGAGGATGTACTGGTCCTTCCGAAACCTACGGATGATAGCGACCCGTCCTGGTTTGGTTTTCCTTTAACAGTTAAACATTCATCTCCGTTGAACCGTATTGAGTTGATTAGGGAGTTGGAAAAGAACAAAATTGGTTCTCGACTTTTATTTGCTGGTAATTTAACGCGGCAACCTTCAATGCTTGATCAGGAATATAAAATTCAAGGGAATCTTGATGTCACAGATACGATTATGAATAATACTTTTTGGGTTGGTATACATCCTGCACTCACAGAAGAAATGTTAGGGTTTACGGCGAGCATTTTGACAAAAATATTAAGAAAATAATCAAGTTAATCACAAAACTAAGGTGGTTTAGAGAGGGCATTTTGACTTTATGGACTTGGAATTCTGGAGAAATAAGACTGTCTTTTTGACTGGTCACACCGGTTTTAAGGGGGCATGGATGTCTTTTTGGCTGCATCAACTTGGTGCGACGGTCTTTGGATATTCTTTGTCTCCAAATACGTCGCCTAATCTTTATGAAAAATTAGAACTCGATAAAAAAATTAAATCTGTTTTTTCTGATGTTACAGACCTTGAATCTTTAAAAAAAGAGATTGATTTAGCCCGCCCAGAAATAATTTTTCATATGGCTGCCCAGCCATTAGTACAATACTCTTATCGAAATCCCTACGAGACATTTAAAACTAATGTGTTGGGGACTGTATGTTTGCTTGAGGCTGTTCGTTATTGTTCATCTGTACGTGCGGTTGTAATTGTTACTACAGACAAATGCTATCAAAATAACGAATATGTTCGTCCCTATCGAGAGAGTGATCGTCTTGGTGGAGATGATCCCTACAGCAGTAGCAAGGCATGTGCTGAACTTGTTACTGCTTCATTTCAAAAATCTTTTTTTTCGTCTGGTCTTGGTCATAAAGACACTTGCGCAATCGCTTCGGCTCGCGCTGGTAACGTCATTGGTGGTGGAGATTGGGCTGAAGATCGACTGGTACCAGATCTGATAAGGGCCATTGAAAATAAAAAAATATTAACTTTGCGTAATCCAGGCGCCATAAGGCCGTGGCAATTTGTACTTGAGCCATTAAGAGGGTACCTAATGCTTGCACAACGGTTGTGCCAAGATGGTATTAAATTTTCTGGGGGGTGGAATTTCGGTCCTGCTGACAATGAATCGGCAACTGTGGAGTGGATTGTAAGTAAAGTTTACGAAGAACTTGGCATTACTGCAGATTGGAAAATGGCAGGAGAGCAGTATTTTGAAGAGAAAAAGATATTGCGACTTGATATTTCTAAAGCAGAGGAAATAGTTTGGAGGCCAGTTTTATCCGCAGAGGAAAGTATCAAATATACGGCAAGGTGGTATGCTAGTTATCTCTCGAGAGAAAATTTGTGTCAGATTACAAAAGAACAAATTGAACAATATGAAAAGTTGATCAAATAGAATTATTTATTTTCTGATAAGAGACTTTATTTTAAACAATTTGAATATAATTTTTTAATCTTGGTTGAAAACGTTATCAAAGATCTTGTTATTTATGATTTAGATGGAACTTTGGTCGATAGTGCTATCACTGTAACTAAAGTACTAAATTCTATGCGGAAAAAGAGACGACTGCTAAATTTAACCGTAAGCGACGTAAGAACTTTGACTTCATTGGGCGGAAAAGAATTAATTAAAAGAACTATACCAAGTTCGAATAAGGAATTTGATAAACTGTTATCTGAATTTAGATCGATGTATTCGAATTCCAAACTCGAGCAAGAAACGGTTTTCGACGAGGTGTTGGAAACTCTTGGTACTATAAAACGAAAAGGATGTAAATTATCAATATGCACCAATAAACCTAGACATTTGGCAATAAAAACAATTCAGGAATTGAAACTAAAGTCTTTCTTCGATGCAGAAATGTGTGGGGGTGATACTCAATATTTGAAGCCATCTCCAGAACCGTTGATCGAGTTAATTAAAAAATTTAATACAAAATTAGATAGTTGCTGTTTCATTGGTGATACTATCGTAGACTTTAAAGCCGCTAAAAAATGTGGGATAGACTTTATTCACTATGATAGTGGTTATGACAAAGAGTTAAGTCTTTTATACAAGCCGACAAGAATAACTAGGCACAGTGAGGCTTTACCGTATATTTTTGAAGGTCGTTGCTTCACTTATGTTAAATCAGAGGGCGAAATAAATGAAGGATGTCAATAAAAAGCCGTTAATAGTTTTAGAAATGGCAAATAATCACATGGGTGATGTAAACCATGGTAAGTCCCTGATAACAGCGCTTTCAGAAGTAGCAAAGCCTTTTGGCCTTAAATTTGATTTCGCTATTAAATATCAATTTAGACAATTGGAGACATTTATTCACCCTGAATATAAGGGGTCAGACTTAAAATTTGTGAGACGGTTTGAAGAAACTGCTCTAGGAAAATCACAATGGGATGAATTAATCCAACACGGTCGTAATAATAATTTTCTTCTTATAATTACCCCTTTTGATGAGCCGTCTGTAGAGAGAGCATTAAGCTATAATGTAGATAAACTTAAGATAGCAAGTTGTTCCCTAGCAGATTGGCCGTTACTCGAATTGGTGGCGGATGCAAAGAAGGAAGTTATATTTTCCACAGCTGGTGCCCATTTGGGATCAATTGATAATATGGTTTCTTTTTTTTCAAATCGTACCATCCCTACAACGTTGATGCATTGTGTGGGTTTATACCCCACTCCCTTTGAGCAATTGAATATTGGCCAAGTAGCTTTTTATTCAAAACGATACCCTGAAATAAGAGTAGGGTATTCAACACATGAAGATCCGTCTTTAACTGAGACCGGCGCCCTTGCATTTGCACTAGGGGCACAAGTATTTGAAAAACATGTTGCTTTAAAGACAAGGGAATATGATAAAAATGATTATTCGGCTACACCGGATCAATTAAAAGCGTGGCTTGAAACTCTGGAACGCGCAGTTACAAGTACTGGTCAAATCGACGATAAGATTAAGAACCAGGAAAATGAGATTTCGTCGCTCCGTGATTTGCAAAGAGCAATATTTGTAAAGCATGATGTGGAGGCAGGAATAAACTTATCCATAGATGACGTCTATTTTGCAATTCCGTATGCAAAAGGAGGATATGTGGCCAATGATTTTTCTAAATATTCGAAATTTGTTACAAAAAGTTCAATAAAAGCGAACCAAGCTGTCTGTGAAGAAAATTGTATTATAGAAGACTTGCGTAAGGAAATCCTTGAAGCTGTCAGCGATATCTCGTCCTTTGTAAAAAAATCTGGTGTTGTAATTCCCGAAGGTTCGGTTTTAGAAGTTTCACACCATTATGGTATAGAGCATTTTCGTAAGACAGGATTGGCGATGGCCACTATTATCAATGAGGAATATTGTAAAAAGGTTTTGGTAATGTTGCCTGGGCAGTCCCACCCGGAACAATTCCACAAGAAGAAGAAGGAAACATTTCATGTGGTATTCGGTACAGTGGATATTGAGCTTGATGGAGTATCTTCGGTTGTGAAAACAGGAGAAGTAGTAACTATTACCCCTGAGGTTAGGCATGCATTTTCAACACGAGATGGCTGTGTAATCGAAGAGATATCTTCTACTCACTATGTCGATGATTCTTATTATACTGATCCATCTATTGCCAAAAACCAGAATCGTAAAACATTTGTTAATTTTTGGATGTAGATAGTGCAGGCTTTTTCTACTTCGTCATGGGGAGGTTGAGCTCTTAATTATATCCTATCTTTCGCGGAAAACCTTTTCTAAATGGGTGTATTCATAAATGATTGATTTATACACTAATTTTTCGATATGTATTCCTTGTTATAATGATCTAAAAGGTTTGCGAAAGACTCTGAAAAGCCTTCTGGAACAATTAAACAGGAAAAAAAAAGATCAAATTCATATTGTTATTGGGCTTAATGATTGTACCTTTGATAAGAAGAAAGTTTTAAAAAGACAAAATATAAAACCGGGTGTTTTAATAAGTTTTTTTGAAACGCAGAAATACCTTGATTATGACTCTTCAATTACATTTTTACTCTCCAAGGTTAGTAGTAAATTTTGTTTAATAGTTGGTTGTGGTGAGAGGGCTTTACCAGGTTTGTCCAACGCGCTTCTGACGTTTGAAAATAATAATACCGATTTTGGTCTTCTGCCGGTTTACATCGAAGGGCAGGGGAGTAATTTGGCAAGACTGGAACAGGAGGGTGTGTGGTGTCCAGCACAACCCGGGATCTTCAATAAGGTACTTTCGGGTCATATCTTCAGAACATTAAATCTTCAAGGTATCTGTGGTATTGAGCAGTTTGTGGCATATGAGTGGGCGCATGTTGAGATTGCACTGAACGTCCAAGGGAAAAGTGCCTCAGGTTCAGTGTCTTATTCACGGCCGGTAATTTCGAGGCCGCACACAGATAGGGGTTGGTGGACGAAAACAGATATTTTCAAGCAATATATTGAATATTGCGATTTATTAATAAAGTACGGTGAAAAATATCCAAACCTGTCATTCGTAAAAGAGGAATTGGAAAAAGCATACTCGATACGCTTAGCGTTAATGATTTTGCAAGTTAAAGGTAATGGATTACGCGAGGCTCCTTTGTTCTTAATCCAATGGATTAAAAAATATTGCACAAATAGAATGTATTATTTTTTTATCAGGCTTGTATTGATTGCACCAAATAATGCAGCGAGGCGCTTAATGAAACTTGCAAATTGCTTAATTAAACTGAAAGCCTATTTTAGATAAGCATAATATGTTTTTAATTTTTAATATAATTGCGATTAACATTGTTATTAATCAAAAAGAATTTTGAACTGGTTTTGATAACTATATTTAGTGACGGCCTCTACCCCATTTTTCGCAATTCTTTCAGCCTCTTCATCGTCAAGTGATCTAATGATGTACGGAATTTCATCAATGCTGGGATATAATAAAATATCCTTCCCAATCTCAAATATATATTCTAATCCAATATTATAAAAACTGATTTGGCAGGCACCTAAAGCGGCAATTTCTATGTGCCGTGCCTTAAACTGTTCGAATAATTTTCCAGATTTCAAATTTCGTGCTATTGATAACGGACGCTTTATTAAATGTCGCAAATCCCATTGAACGGAATTACTAAGGTTTAAAGAAATTTTCGAGCGACCAATTATGTCAAGAAATTTATTGGGGTTCAGTGGTCCGTTAGGCCAGCCATTGCCATAACAAGCAACGTCTATTCCAGCTTTATTTATTTGGTCTATAACAAAATGTCGATAATCATTGCGGGCTCCAACGAAGGAAATATCAATGTCCCTCTCTGAAAAAGGTCGCTTCGCTAAAATAGTTTTTTCTGCGTTATACCCAAATGGAAAAAACCTAACCTTTTTTGAAACGTGGTTTTGATATCTCCATCTAAATCTTGGGTCACTAGTGGTGAACCAATCACAATAAGTTTGATATGTCGCAACCAAATCCTGACGCCAAGTATCATCGAGATAAAAAATTCCTACATCAGCATTTTTTTTAATATTTCGAAAAGCGGTTGGGCTAATAACGCCTAAAAACGGAATATAAAGAACTTTTGGACGAGGATTGTCAGGTAAAGATGAAATATAGTTTGTTAATTTTTTAACGCCAGACGGTTGGTAAACATCAATGAAAATCGTATCCGGGTAGACAGATCTAAGCGATTTATAAATTGTTTCATACTCATAGGAGACGCCGTTGCTTTCTTTATTATAGGCATATTTTGCAGCGGCACATATGATTGGACCATTATTCATTTTCTATTTATCATGTCATTTAAAGGTAATTTTATTCCAAATATATCGGTAGGATTGACTCCGCCAGATTAATTTTTTCATTATAAAACAAAACATATAGGTTCCGACTGTTCGAGCTGAGCGCCATTTACGAAGCCCCAATAATGAAAGCAGCTTTAATCTCATGTGCTTAAATCGATAGCTTGCAGCGTAAATTGATTCAACCTCAAACTTTCCTTTTTTTACCATATAATTCAGTAAATTTCGAAAGTCCAAGGTACTGACCGCTTGGCTGTTTTGTGTTGAATGGAACCGATAACGTATTAAAGGTCTAAACACCCAAACAATTTCTCCAAGTGTAACAGTTTGGCTTAAAGCTACGACGTCAGAATATTTTCCTCCAATCCTACTATCAAATGATATTATTTTTAGAATTTCGGATTTAAACATGTATCCACATAAAGGAGGAGAGGCCAACGGTCCAATCTCCATGTAAGGCTTCAGTAAATCTCCCCTATTTTTAATAATTTTGATTCCCTGCCTATGTCGCATTAGTGTGCCCCACGCCCTTTTCTGATCTTTTAAAATTAGAGCATTACAGCCTACCGCCACGATGTTGGCTCGGCTTTTAAAGATATTCAAAACTGTTTCGTGATAATTTGGCAGTAATTCATCGTCATCGTGGAAAAGAACACAAAACTCTGTCTCACCAACATAGTTATCTTGAATATATTTGGTATGACGATCTGAAGCGAAATCTTCCGGAGTGGGAATGAGGGTTAGGTTCTCCTCATATTTTTTCAGGAACGGTTCCAAAATGATTTTATTAAGTTCTTTAAAGTGCGCAGAAGAGCTGTTGTCTGATATAATCACCAATTCAAAGGGACGCGTTTGCTCGAAAACAGTATGCAGTAATATCTTTAAATATTTCGGACGATCACGAGTTGAAATAATTAGCGTTGTTTGGGCCATTGAACTGAGTTACTGAACTCTTGGTTATTTAATTCAGGTTATATTATTCTATTGTTGTCCGATTCGCTTTAAAGAAATTGTAAGTACCGGAATTAGTCTTTTTACTATTTGGAATCCAATATGCTCTCAACAACAATTTCCAATAATATTTTTTCATACCTAGCTGATATTGGCGTAGAATGTGTGTTTTTGGTTCCGGGCGGCGGCAATATGTTTTTAATTGACGCTGTGGGTGCAGAACCAAGAATAAAGTTTATAGCAACACATCATGAACAATCGGCAGTAATTGCCGCGGAATATTATAGTCGTAAAACGGGAAAATTAGGTGTTGCTTTGGTGACTACTGGACCGGGAAGTACGAATGCCGTGACCGGTATTGCTGGGGCTTGGTTCGATTCCGTGCCGGTCTTGGTACTGGCAGGGCAGGTGAAGGTTGCTGACTACAATGTTGAAGGTAGGCTCCGTCAACGGGGTCCTCAAGAGATTGATCTAGTTTCGATGGTCAAGAAAATAACTAAAATGGCAAAAACTTGTTTTTGTGTAGAAGAAGTACAAAACGACTTGGACACGGCAATAAAATTGGCACAATCTGGAAGATGCGGGCCTGTGGTCTTAGAAATTCCACTTGACGTTCAGTCAACAGTCTTTGATTGGCATAATTTAAAAATTTCAGATAATCAAAAAATTGCCAATTCCTCAGAGGACGTGGCCGATATGGAAGCAATTGAGTCGGAATGCTTGTGGTTTTCTAATGTGCTTAAAGAAGCAGAACGTCCACTGATTATTGTTGGTTCCGGCGTAAAAACATCAAAACAAAATGAAGTACTTAAACAATTAATATCTCTAAAGCGTATTCCAGTTTCTTTGACCTGGCCAACAACTGATTTTTTATCTTTTGACAATGCGTTAAATGCTGGTCGATTTGGCATTGTTGCAAAACGACATGCAAATTTTATCATACAAAAAAGTGATGTGATATTGGTGCTAGGTAGTAGACTAGATAATATTCAGACCGCGTTTAATTTAGATGTTTTTGGAAAAAATGCGCAGGTTATTATTGTTGATGTAGACTTGGCAGAGCTCGAAAAAATGCCAGACAGGTTCCACAAAATTCAAGCCGACCTGAGGGATTTTATACCATTGCTTGCTTCAGTTATGAGTAAGGATAAAGTGCCAAAATCGCGTGAGAGCTGGCTTAAAGAAATTGCCAACTTGCGAGATAGGTTTGAAAGCGAAACATTTAAAAGTAGTTCTCAAGAAAGAGGGCGCATCAGCATATATGATTTTGTTAATATTCTATCAGATAGTTTTTCGGGTGGTGAAATTGTAGTTACGGGAAGTTCGGGGTTAGCTATTGAAGTTTTTTATACACATTTTAGAAATCGAGAGGGGCAGTGGATAGGTTTAACAACGGGCTTAGGCGCTATGGGCTATGGCTTGCCAGCGCTTCTTGGGGTGGCAGCAGCAACAAATAAAAAAGTTTATTTGTTTGAGAGTGATGGAAGTCTGATGATGAATTTACAGGAATTACAATCTTTAAAAACCTTGAATGTTCCTGTAACAATTTTCCTACAAAATAACGATGGTTATGCATCGATACGTGCCACCCAAGAAAACTATTTCGAGGGCCGGTTTGTAGGGACTGGTCCGACCTCCAAATTAGAAATACCCTCAATCAAAAAGGTAGCTCTTGGCTTTGGCTTTGAATACATGGCAATTACTAACCTAAAAGATATTAAAAATAATATTTCGAAGGCGTTAAAAGCTAATGGTCTTTTAATTTGCGAAGTATTTTTAAAACGAGATGAGAAGTTAATGCCCAAATGTAGTGTAATTAGAACTAGCGATAATCAACTTTTATCCGCACCTCTTGAGGATATGACCCCTTTATTGGAACTTGATGATATAAAGGGGATCATGGGTGGCAAAGTTGATAAGATGTCTCTGAGAATTCGCGCCAAAGATAATTAAAAAAAATTTTAGATGCTTAAACATTTTAAGCTGATTCTATAAATGGTTTTATTGATTGAAAGGTATAATTCTGTTAGGAACTTCAGCATTAATAATGCTAAGGTTAATTTGAAAATTTTATAATTTATCAAAGAGTTAGGTGATTATGTCTGCTACAGAAGCATTGATGTTTGATAAATCTCTTACAGCTGGAGAGGCTAGGAAACGTGGTGATCTAAGGAAACGAAAGCCGTATATAGCCGATAAACTAGCGGCAATTGCGGATATGGAAGAGGCTGGCGAGATTAGTCCGATTATTCGGTTGGAGAAGAGCTATCTATGTAACTTTCAGTGTACACACTGTTCTGCTGAATACTACATGGACCGGGATCTTAAGAAAAAAGAAACCATTGATGACCGACCAAAGATTGATATGGAGGCAGTCAAAGAGCTTTCGCGACAAGCAGACGAACTAGGATTGGCGCGTTTTGTCATAACCGGAGGTGAACCCTTGGTTATGAGAGATTTTGATGAAGTGGTGGCAGCAATTGACCCCGATAAGCACTATGTCATCACAGATACTAATGGGTGGTTTCTGGACGAAGTGCGGGCCTTTCATTTGAAGTCCATTGGAGTTGAAAAAGTTCAAATGTCACTGGATAGCTTTATTGAAGAAGAACACGATTCATTTCGTAATAAAAAGGGCTCGTATCAACGGGTAATGAGAGGAATAGATGCCTGTGCAGCTTCGGGATTGAACTTGATCCTCTCTACTTGTTTGATAAATGGACGTGCAAAAACAAAAGAGTTTAGGGACCTCTGCCAATATTGCACCGATCGTGGAGTAGGCTTATACGTTTCCTATGCAAAACCAGTCGGATCAGCCACAGATCATCCTGAATTTGTAATTGATAAGGAGGATGCTGATATTCTAAGAGAAATGGAAAAAGAATTCCTTGTTTTCTCTCACATGACGCCGTCGTACGGATCATATAAAGGCTGTATAACTGTAAAAGGTATTATAACGGTTACCTCGACGGGGGAAATTACTCCATGTCCATATATCGACATGTCATTTGGAAATGTTATGCAAACCCCACTCAAAGAAATATTGGCAAGAGGAATGAAAAATCCCTGGACGGGTCCCCACCGACCAGATTGTTTAATAGGAGAAGATCCTGCTTTTATAAAACTTCATCAAACTGTCACCGCCAAGCATAAGTTACTTCCTGTTCCTTATGGGGAAGGGTTTAAAGACGACGATTCCCTTGACCGAATTGCCTAGTATACCGGAACTTAGAAATGGTGAGTAAAGAAATTTCTTTTGACTCATATGGTCGCCTTGAACCCCACGCATCAATTACGACACCGGTGCATTTAAAGTCTAGAAACTACTTCAAGTTTCCAGAATTGAATTTTGATCCTGGCGCTAATTACAAAATGATTAGCGCGGTACTAGACATACCAATTTCGGAAGAATCCTTTGTCTCAGAAGTCAACCAGCTTATGGAAAACAGCATTAGTAGTTTAAGGCCTGACAACCATCAGAATATCATCGCAATACCTTTTTTTACACCAAAACTTCTTGAAAGTGATATCGGACAAGTTATGGAGGATGTCCTGATACCGACAGTCGGAGCTTCATATAAAAATAGATTTCCAGAATATGAATTTAAGAACGAGTTTCCTCATTCTTTATCGGGGCATTTAAAATCAATCTCTGGTTTGGGACATGATAGACTAGAAGGTGCTTTGAAATCGGGGCCTGTAATAGGAATTTGTTTTTTTATTTTGAGGGAATACTCCATTCACGCAGCGCGTGAACAAATAAAACTTTTGGGCGAGGAATTTGGTCTTGCTGGTGCAATAGACCTTAGTTCGGCTTTTGTAGCGCAGCCAGATTTGCTGTTCCACAAGGGTCACTATCCTCCAATGATTTGGATGTCAGGTTGCCAGACATCTTGGGAACATGCGAACTTCCATTATGAAGCCTATGGCTACAATTTAATGTTTAATCGTAGGGTCCACTATGATCAAGTTGCTGAATATTGGTCACATGGAATTACCTGTTTTAAGAGTTTGTAAGTCTTATGCGTGATCGCTGCATACTCTGTGCAGGTGAACTGGATACCCCTTTAACCCTAGATAATATGCCAGCAAGTGCGCAGGGTTTTACAACTACTTCTGCAGAGGCATTGAGAGCATCGGCAGCGATGAATGTGTTCGCTTGCCAAAGTTGCGGTTTAATTCAGTATTTAGGTCCTTTAGTTCCGTATTACAAGGAGGTTATCAGGTCAACCAGACTGTCAAAACCAATGCTTCAGTTTCGTAGAGGACAATTTTCAAAAATAGTCGAAAAGAAAAATATTAAAAGTGTCTTTGAACTTGGAGCCGGTGCCGGTGAACACTTAGATATTTTCAAAAAAGATGGTGTTAATACTTTTGGTATCGAGGGCTCTGCGCAACTAGCAAATCATGCCCGGACAACGGGCCATTCGGTGTATGATGGATTTCTTCCAAAAACCAATTTAAAAAATCAAATTGGAGGTACCCAATTTGATCTCGTCACGTCATTTAATTTTATTGAGCATTTACCAGATCCTAGAGCAACTCTGCAATGTTTGATTGATCTTTTAAAACCTGGTGGTTATGCGATACTAGAAGTACCTAATTTTAACATGATTGCTGAATTTAAATTATTCAACGAGTTTATACCAGATCACCGCAGTTATTTCACCAAAAATACTTTTCAATTACTATTGTCTATAACCGGATTTGAAATATTATCCATAGAATCGATCTGGGATGATTATATTTTATCTGCAACGGCAAAAAAAAGAGAGCCCGTAAATTGGGACCCTTACTTGGAGGCCAGGTCTTCTTTATCGGTGGATATCGAAGAATTTTTCGGAGATTCACCAAAAGCCGAAAACGCCATTTGGAGCGCTGGTCATCAAAGCTTGGCGACTATTTCTAATCTTGAATTAGGAGGGCTGATATCCTGCATTATCGATTCATCGCCTAAAAAACAATCGCGCTATGCGCCGGCAAGTGGCATTCCTATTGTAGCTCCGGATATTCTTGCAGAAGGACAAATCAAGAAGGTTTTACTTTCAGCAGCCGGATTTAACCCCGAGATAAAACGTTCTATAAAAAATAATTATGATCGTTCTATCAAACTGGGTTTTTTGAATAAAGGGAAAGTAGAGGTTGAGTGAAAAAGATATTGATGTAGGTCTTGTTCGAAACTGGTTTGATAAAATCGACGCAAGAAAGGGCATTGGGAAGGAGCTTTTTTTGGCTATTTCTCAAATGACACCATCTTTAAATGTGGATTTGATTATTAAATCTCCAGATAATAAGTCAACATTACTTACTTGGCGTGACGATACTTATTATGGACCTGGTTGGCACGTTCCCGGGGGTATAATTCGCTTTAAAGAAAAGATGATTGAAAGGGTTCATAAAGTAGCCACTGTTGAATTTGATCGAGAATTATTGAAAGTTGAAGGGCCTATTGGCTATCATGAAATGTTTAATACAACGAGAGATATTAGAGGGCATTTTGTGTCTTTTGTTTTCTCAGTAAAATTCAAAAAACCACCAAATATAAAATCAAAGGTGACTTCAGAACCCTTTAACGGTGGTTGGCGTTGGTTTGAAGAATGTCCGGAAAACCTGATAAACAACCAATCTGTGTTGCGAAAATATATTTAGAACTTTCGATTGTGCATTATGAACACATGTAACTCTAATTTATTCGATAAATATTCTTGGTCGTTTTTTGATAGACACGAGGGACTAGGTGCTGTCGGAATGGGTTTAGAGAATAAAAACATTTTTATTACCGGAGCGACAGGCTTATTCGGAACATGGTTTTTATCCTTTATTGATTGGTGTCATTCGAAGCAAATTTCCGAGCCACAAGTTACTGCCCTGGTAAGACGAGATATCCTGAAAAAAAGAAACTATTTGACTTCGGTCATAGGCAACATACACGACTTTCCATTTCCCAAAATTAAATTTGATCGTCTTATTAATTTGGCCGCACCTTCTGCCCGTGACACTTATAACGGGATGACTGATCTTCAAAAGTTAGATCAACTTTATCACGGAACCAGGAATATTTTGAACTTTGCATCACAAAATGTAGATGGCCGAAGTATCTTCACTAGTTCGGGTGCAATTTACGGGGGGTTTTCGGCTCTTCAACAGGAACCTATAACGGAACTAAATAGGTTCGCACCGCTTTTTTCATCTGACCAGATTGGTTTAGGGTTGGGAAAACGAATAGGGGAATTTTTAGTGGCAGACTACGTACGTAATGGGACAGTGGACGCCTGCATTGCAAGATGTTTTAGTTTTGTGGGTCCTGGGTTGCCAACAAACCTACATTATGCGATTGGTAATTTCATCTCAGATGCGGTTTTTCAAAAAGACCTCATAATAAATGGTGACGGAACACCCGTCCGCTCTTTTATGCATTTGGGAGATGCCCTTTACTGGATTTTAGTAATACTGGAAAGTGGCAAGGCAGGGGACGATTATAATGTAGGATCCGAGGAAGCAATTTCTATTTCTAACCTTGCCCTAATGGTTCGCGACTGTGTAAACCCGAGCATAAAAATTGACATTAAAGGGAATAATAATACTTCACCAGGAAATCCTATTAATCATTTCTATGTCCCTGACGTCTCTAAAGCTAAAAAGACCTTGGGGTTAAAACAATCGATAATGCTATACAAAGCGATAATGGAATTCGGCGATTTTTTAAGAGAAAGTGACCTTAAATTATAAAATACTAGGTTACCCAAGTTTTCCATGGTGCCTCATTTTCCTGCCACATCTCCTCTAAAACAATTTTATCACGTAGCGTATCCATTGGTCTCCAAAAACCGTTGTGTTTATATGCCATTAACTGAGAATTTTGCGCCAGAGTTCTTAAAGGGAATTCTTCCCATACTGTGTCGTCTCCTTCTATGAGGTCGATAGTGCTTGGTTCAAGGATAAAAAATCCTCCATTTATCCAGCTACTATCACCGGCAGGTTTTTCAAGGAAACTTTTAACTTCGGTTTCTTCTATTCTAAGTGCACCAAAACGTCCTGGGGGTTGCACTGCTGTAACTGTTGCTTCTCGTTTGTGATTTGAGTGAAACTTTTGCAAGTCAGTAATATCTACGTTACTTAATCCGTCTCCATAAGTCATCAAGAAGGTATCATTTATATGTTTTTTTACCCGTTTTATACGGCCTCCGGTTTGTGTTTCTGGACCGGTATCTATAAGGGTGACATTCCAATTTTCTGAAGATTTTTTTATGGTCGTTTTTTTTGAGGTTGCCAAATTAATTGTAAAATCATCAACATGACGGTGATAATTATCAAAGAACTCTTTGATCATATATCCCTTGTACCCACAACAAATTATGAAATCATTTAACCCATGATTTGAAAGTAATTTCATTATATGCCAGAGTATAGGTTTGCCGCCAATCTCAACCATTGGCTTTGGCATTGCAGCGGTTTCTTCGCTTAGGCGAGTACCTAGGCCACCGGCAAGTATCACAGCTTTCAAAATTTTCTCCTGTAATAATAAAACTTTTACCTATTATTCTGTTGTTTTAAATAAATTTACAACCGTTCTCAGTTATTAGGCCGGTTATAAATTCACTAGGTGTAACATCAAATGCTGGATTTTCTGCTTTAGTTTCATCCGGACAAATTTGGACTTTTTCTAATTCACCATTTCCATTCAAACCTTGTATATGTGTCACTTCATTCATTGGTCGATATTCTATAGGGATTTCAGAAACGCCATCATGGAGTGTTTCGTCTATTGTTGAAGAGGGAAGAGCAACATAAAAGGGCACTTCATTAGCTTTTGCGGCCAATGCCTTTAAGTAAGTTCCTATTTTATTGCATACGTCACCGTTTCTAGTAGTTCGATCAGAACCGACAATACACATGTCTACCAAACCGCGCTGCATCAAATGTCCGCCCGCATTATCAACTATTAGAGTATGGGGGATTTTGTTATGCTTTAGCTCCCAAGTCGTCAAGGCGGCCCCTTGGTTTCGGGGGCGCGTTTCATCCACCCAAACCTCAATGGGGATATTTTTTTCACATGCTACATAAATTGGTGCGGTGGCTGTCCCAATATCAACCGTGGCAAGCCAACCCGCATTACAATGCGTTAAAATACGTACTGGGCTCTGATCTGATTTTTGAACATAAATTTCCTCTATTATTTTTGCTCCGTGTTCTCCTATAAGACGATTGATTGAGATATCTTCTGCGGCCATCAAGTCTGCAAGTTTCATAGCGGCGACAGCACGTTTTGCCTCTGGGGTAGGTCTCAAATGGTCCTCCATTCTTTTAACCGCCCACGTTAAATTAACTGCAGTTGGTCTTGCAGAATTTAGTAATTCTCTTGCAGAATTTAAATTCTTATCACTACTATCTTCTGACATGGCAATTGCCATACCATAGGCGGCGGTTACACCTATCAGAGGCGCACCACGAACCCACATATCCCGTATTGAAACCACCACTTCAGATAATGAGTTCAGGCCTACTATCGCAAATTCGTGTGGTAACCATCGTTGATCAATGATCTTGATCTCACCTGTAGAATTATCTCTCCAGATAGATTGGAAGTGTTTGCCGTCGACCAACATTATATTCGTTACCTAATATTAATAAAATTATTTCCAGGATATCATCTATCGATTATTTGTTTTCGTCAAAGTTAGTTCATCTAATCTTTTAATCAGTAATTAATAAAATATGATATTTAAGTGTTTTATTGGCGCGCAACATGAGGGTGTAAAATGTCTAAAGTGAAGCTTGGTGTAATTGGTGGTTCGGGGATATACGAAATTGACGGGGTTCATGACGGACAATGGAAAAGTGTAGAAACACCATTTGGACGTCCATCTGATGAAATTTACACAGGGGTGTTAAATGATGTGGATGTTGCCTTTATTCCACGCCATGGTCGGGGCCATGTTCATAATCCTAGTAATGTCCCCTATCTTGCTAATGTTTGTGCTTTGAAAATACTTGGAGTTACAGACGTTATTGCATTATCAGCGTGTGGAAGCCTTAAAGAAGATTTAAAGCCCGGAGACTTTGTGTTGGTGGATCAATATATTGATAACACTTACAAGCGAGAAAAAACCTTTTTCAGTCGAGAGTGTGTGGCGCATGTTAGCTTAGCGGATCCAGTGTGCAATAGAATGGTAGAATTTTGCAAAGAAGCAATGGAAAACCTACAATTAAATTATCATCCTACTGGAACTTATATAACGATGGAGGGTCCTCAATTTTCAACAAAGGCTGAGTCTCAATTATATAGAGAAAAATGGGGATGTGACGTAATCGGAATGACAAACATGCCGGAGGCAAAGCTCGCCAGAGAAGCGGAAATTTGTTACGCTTCTGTCGCAATGGTCACAGACTTTGATTGTTGGCACCCCGATCATGAGAACGTAGAAGTAGCGGATATTATTACTACGCTATCCCGAAATGCCTCCGCGGCAAAAAATCTCATAATTGAGGTTACAAAAAATTTATCGGAAAAACGAGAAAAATGTGAGCATGGCTGTGACCATGCCCTTGAGTATGCAATTATCACTAACCGGTCAAATATTTCACTTGAGGAACAGAAAATTTTGAACCCAATAGCTGGTCGCCTTTTCAAAAGAAATAGTTAAACCTCACCAAGGATTAAAAATGAATTTAAGCCAATTTATTCGTACCATACCCGATTTTCCTGAGCCGGGTATTATGTTTCGTGATGTTACTACCCTTTTCGGAAATCCGAACGCATTCCAAACTATGATTTTGTCGTTCGAAGAAGTATGGAAAGGTCAAAATATTGACTATATTGCTGGCATCGATGCCCGGGGTTTTATAATTGGTGGTGCATTAGCTCATCATCTTGGTGTGGGTTTTGTCCCTGTACGTAAAAAAGGTAAATTGCCCTATAAGACGATAGAAGAAAATTATGATCTGGAGTATGGAACTGCAACACTGGAGTTACATACTGATGCAGTTTCCGCAGGGTCAAAGGTTTTAGTGGTTGACGATTTAATTGCAACTGGGGGTACAGCAATCGCGGCAATTACGTTATTAAAAAAGTTGCAAGCTATACTAGTTGGCTGTGCATTTTTAGTGGATCTGCCGGACTTAGAGGGATCTAAAAAAATAATTGAAATGGGAATAGAAGTTAGATCACTCTGTGCGTTTGATGGTGAATAGATTTGAATGCACCCACGTTGGGTATAGGCTATTTTAATAGAAACGTCTGGAAAAATATTGAGGCTACAGGGATATGTTTTTTGAAAATCTTTGGCGTGATGAAGACGTTAACACAATCCTTAAAGAAGGGGAGAAGAGCCTTCTACATATAGATTTGATATATCGAGTTTACTCTTCTCGTTTGATTGGCAGGATCCCTGATTTAGTAATGCATGGAGGGGGTAACACTTCCTGTAAAAGTAAGGCAAAAAATTTGTTTGGTGAGGAAGTTGATGTTTTGTGTGTGAAAGGGTCAGGTTGGGATCTAGGCTCGATAGAAGCACCCGGTTTGCCAGCGGTGAAGCTAGAACCTTTATTGAGGCTACGGGAACTTAGCACTCTTTCAGATGAGGACATGGTCAATGTCCAGAGAGCTAACCTAGTTGATTCGTCGTCGCCTAATCCGTCTATTGAAACATTATTGCATGCTTTTTTGCCCCATAAATTTATTGATCACACTCATTCCACTCCATTTCTTTCATTAGCAAATTTGCCAAATTCAGAATCAGTTTTAAAAGAAATATTCGGAGATAAATTCGCCATCGTTCCTTACGTGATGCCAGGTTTTGATCTCGCGAAAGCGGCAGCTAAGGTCTATGAAAAAAACCCAAATATAGAAGGTCTATTACTAGCAAAACATGGTCACTTTACTTGGGGTTCTACTGCGAAAGAATCATATGATAGAGTTATTGACCAGAACAACCTTTTAGAGGAGTGGTTGGTGCGTCGCCGCGTTAGCAGGGGTGTTAAATGCGGCCGTGTGGAGAAGGACCAAGTTCTAAATTTTCTTCTAACGTTACGTGGTGTGCTTTCGGATCAAGCGGCGGCGGGTGCCACTCCTCCCGTTCTACATTTAATTGATAGTTTGGATGTGCTCGAATTTTTAGAGCGCGATGACGTTATAGCCCTTTCAAAATCTGGAGTTGCAACGCCGGATCATGTGATCCGTATCAAAGCGCACCCGTTGTTAATTAAAAGAAATCAAATAGAAAATAGTCGAGGCGCATTAATTGAAAAAATAAAAGATTATATCAAAAACTATAAAAAGTATTTTGAGCGTTATTCCGGGTTAGACCAAGTGCCAAAAACAATGCTTTCTCCTTTGCCTAATTTAATTTGGGCTCAGGGGGTTGGTCTTATAGGAATTGGTTCCAACAAAAAAAATGCAAAAGTAATCACCGACTTGGCACAACAAAATATTAGAGTTATGGCAGATGGTGCTGATGCTGGGGGCTTTAAGCCGGTTAAGGCGAACGAGCTTTTTGATATGGAATATTGGTCGCTTGAACAAGCTAAGTTGGGGAAGTCTACGCCACCGATTTTGCAGGGGCGTGTGGTAATTATCACTGGAGCCGCTGGAACAATTGGAACAAGTATAGCTGAAAAGTTTCATTTAAATGGTGCGGACGTTTTACTCGTTGATAAAGATAGGAGTGCTCTCGAAAATACTTTAGAAAATTTTGATCAGGAGGTCTCCGCATTTGCAGTTGATCTTACAAAGCCCGATGCAGCGTCTAAGGTTGTCCATTTTGCAATTTCAAAATTTGGTGGAATTGACGTGCTGGTTTCAAACGCGGGGAACGCACTCCAGTCAGGTATCGCTGAAATAAATGAAAGCCAGCTGAAAGATAGTTTCGAACTTAATTTCTTTGCGCATTTCAGATTGGCCCAAGAGGTTTACAAGGTCTTTAAGAAACAATCTTTCGGTGGCCAAATGCTTTTTAATGTTTCAAAACAAGCGGTGAACCCGGGTAAAAACTTTGGTGCTTACGGATTACCTAAAGCCGCACTTTTTTTTCTTGTGCGCCAACTCGCATTAGAATTTGGTGAAGATGGTGTAAGGGTAAACGGGGTAAACGCAGATCGTATCAGGTCGGGAATGTTAAACGATGACGTAATCAAAGAACGGGCAAAGGCGAGAGGTGTTGATGAAAAAACTTATCTTTCAGGTAATCTCTTGAACAAGGAAGTGGAGGCGGAACATGTAGCCCAAGCGTTCCTTTCCTTGGTTCTTAGTGAACGGACAACTGGCCATGTTATGACGGTTGATGGCGGAAATATGGAGGCGGCGTTGAGATGAAACTATTGCCATTATAGAATGTGGGTAATAAATCTGGCGCGCACAGTATGGCATAAAAAATTGGAGTTTTCCCAATGGTTTCTATCTTTCCAGTAATTTTAGCAGGCGGGGTTGGCATGCGCCTTTGGCCTGTTTCTCGCGAGAGTATGCCAAAACAATTTGTTTCTTTAGTGGGAAAGAGAAGCCTTTTTCAAGAGTCTGTGTTACGATTGAAAGGGCAAGACTTGCAACCTTCGAAAGTTATCACATCATCAAACTATCGTTTCCTTGTTTCAAAACAACTTAAAGAAATTTGTTCGGACGCTGATGTGTATCTAGAACCAGTGGGCAAGAATACTGCGCCCGCGATAATCGCTGCCGCTCAACTATCTGAGGAGAGGGATCCAGGTTCTTTAATGTTAGTTGCGCCGTCGGATCATTATATACCTGACGTGAAGGCCTTTCATGAAAGTATATTGGAAGCGAAAAATGCGGCAAAACTTGGCGATATCATTACGTTTGGAGTCCGACCAACTCGGCCAGAGACGGGCTATGGGTATATAGAGAGAGGCGATGACCGAATAGGACTTTGCCGAAAGGTAATCAATTTTATTGAAAAGCCAAACGCTCAAACCGCACAGAAGATGTTGGACAGCGGGGACTTTCTTTGGAATGCAGGGATTTTTTTATTTAGGGCAGATGTTATGCTTTCTCTGGCAGAAAAATATCAACCAGACATGACATCGGCTGTAAAACTCTCTGTCCAGAATGGAGAATCCGACTTGGATTTTTTCAGATTTGAATCAAAGTCGTGGGAAGGCATCGGAGAAGTTTCGATTGATTATGGAATCATGGAAAAAGCAGAGAATCTATCTTGTATCGAATTAAAATCCGAATGGCATGATTTGGGGGATTGGCAATCAGTTTCAGAGGTTGTTGGCCATGATAAACATAATAATTTCATAACAAAAAACTCCACCAGTAAAGATTGTAAAAATACCACACTATGGTCGACTTCGGAAAGAATGCATATAGCAGGTTTAGGACTAGAGAATATCATTGCAGTCGCCACAGCAGATGCTGTTCTTGTTGCTAACGCTGATCACACTCAAGAGGTCAAAGAAATAGTTGAGGAGTTGGAAAAAAAGGATGTTAATCAAGCAACGCAGCATGTCAGGGACGAACGGCCTTGGGGTTGGTTCGAAAGCCTCATTGATTTGCCAACTTATCAGGTAAAAATATTACATGTTTACCCGGGTGCACGATTGTCACTTCAAAGTCATAAATTTAGATCAGAACATTGGGTAGTGGTTGGAGGTACGGCAACTATTTGGCGGGATAAAGAAATGTTCACTTTAGAAAGTAATGCTTCTGTGTTTATCAATGCAGGTCAAAAACATCGATTGGCAAATGAAACAGAAGAGGAGTTAACGGTAATAGAAGTTCAGACTGGAAGTTATTTGGGTGAAGACGATATCATCAGATATGAAGATGTCTATCAGCGTAAGGAATAAGGCCAAGGTGATACTTGTTTGAAGTTTTAATTGGTTGGATTGATTTAATTTTGGTGGTTACTTTTTAATATATTTGGCGGGAAAAGAAAAAATGGTGTCTACCACTAGGGCTGATAAATTTTTTAAACCTAATTGTGTTTACCGGAATTATACTCAGGCAGAACTCAATACCCAGTATAGTGCTCGTGGCACGGCGCCTGATGGTGATAAATACCGAACGTTTATTTCAGAAAATAGTGCCCGGGTTCGAAAGGAAATGAATTGTCGGGTTGACGAATCTTATGGGCCCACAGCGGCTGAAGTACTAAATATATTTCCGGCGGAGCGAAGTGGTTCCCCTATAGTTTACTTTATCCATGGGGGATACTGGCGTTCATCTAGTCAAAAAGATGTAGATCTCTATGCTCAGTCTTTTGTTCCGGCGGGCTGTGCATATGTCACTGTAAACTACCTTTTAGCCCCTGTTGCCAGCATTGATGAGATTGTTAGACAATGCCGATCTGGACTGGATTGGGTATTCAGGAATGCGCCTAGTTTTAACGGTGATCCAGATAATATTCATGTGGTAGGTCGTTCTGCGGGAGGACATTTGACGGGAATGATGTTGGCAGATGGATGGAGGGAAGACTTTGACTTGCCCGACAACTTGATCAAGAGCGCTTGCGTATTGTCCGGCTTATTTGATTTAGAGCCCGTTCGCCTCTCAAATGCCAATGAGTGGGCGAAACTTGATAAGGAATCGGCATTCAGAAATAGCCCCATTCACCATATGCCGAATGCTTCCTGCCCATTAATTATTGGTTGGGGTGAGAATGAAACCCAAGAGTTTAAAAGACAATCGGATTTATATAGGGTCGCCTGGTTGTCTCGGGGTTGGCCATGCCTGTCCATGGAGTTTCCGGGAAAACATCATTTTGCCTCAATGCCCGACTTGATGTACCCTGAGGAGCCATGTACGCAGGCGCTATTATCACAGATTGGTATTAATTAGAGAAGCCTACAAAAACATTTAAGAAATACTTCAAAGTCGACAAATAGCTTATTAGCAAGTAGTTGTTATAAATAAAAATATTTACTGC
>PBFH01000052.1 GCA_002719885.1 Rhodospirillaceae bacterium
CCGGTTCATTGCCCGCATCTTGACATCGTAATCATGCGTATCGATGCCAGGACGCATTTTTATTTCCTTTACTTCAATGGTTTTCTGCTTCTTGCGAGCCTCGGCTTTTCGCTTCTGGTCCTCATATTTCAGCTTACCGTAATCAAGAATCTTACACACGGGAGGATTAGCGTTAGATGCCATCTCCACTAGATCGAGGCCAAATGCTTCGGCCTTTTCCAACGCCTCCGCTGTCGGCACAACCCCAAGCACTTCGCCTTCAGGGTCCACAAGCCGCACTTCAGGAACCTCAATTAATTCGTTTATGCGCCGGTCATCCTTTTGTGGCTGCGGCGGCTGAAATGGTCTTCTCACGATTGGCACTACTCCTTCAATAATTGACTTAAAAAACACTAATAGTTTGGCATCAGCCCGATGGTGGTGCTGCTTCCTCTACAAGTCTAGCAACCGCCTCTGTCAAGGCAAGGACTTCCTGATCCTTGCCCCCAAGACGGCGTATCGCAACTGTGCGTTCTTCCAGCTCCCGAGCCCCAACAACAAATATAGCAGGAATTTTGGCTAAGCTGTGTTCGCGCACCTTATAGTTGATCTTTTCATTTCTAAGATCGAGCTCCGCCCGCAAACCAGACGCCCGCAACGCTGTAACAACTTCTTTAGCATAGTCTTCTGCTGCATCGGTTATCGTTGCAACCGCAACCTGCGTTGGCGTCAGCCAAAGAGGCATACGGCCAGCATAATTTTCAATCAGAATTCCAATAAAACGTTCAAAGGACCCTAGGATTGCACGATGCAGCATAACTGGGCGGTGTTTTTTTCCATCTTCAGCAACAAATTCTGCATCCAGTTTTTCGGGTAACACAAAATCGACCTGCAATGTCCCACATTGCCAATCCCGGCCAATAGCGTCTCTGAGGACGAACTCAAGTTTGGGGCCATAAAACGCCCCCTCGCCAGGATTGAGTGTATATTTTAACCCAGCAGCATCCACAGCATCTCTTAATGCACCCTCAGCCTTGTCCCAAACGCTGTCGTCACCTGCCCGGATTTCTGGCCGATCCGAAAACTTCACAGCAACATCCGTAAAACCAAAATCAGCATAAATTTTTTGCAACAAATCACAGAATGATTTGGTTTCTGATGTCACCTGATCTTCGGTGCAGAAAATATGAGCATCATCTTGAGTGAAAGCGCGTACGCGCATTAAACCGTGAAGAGATCCAGACGGCTCATAACGATGACATGAACCAAATTCTGCCATCCGCAATGGCAGATCGCGATAACTCTTAATTCCCTGGCGAAAAATTTGAACGTGGCCGGGACAGTTCATCGGCTTTACCGCCAACGTCCGCTCATCTTGTGTATCAGCAGTGAACATATGCTCTCGGAATTTATCCCAATGACCAGATTTTTCCCATAACGCCCGATCAAATAGCGTAGGGGTTTTAACTTCTTGATATCCAGATCGCTCAAGCCGGGCTCGCATGTAGCTCTCAATCGCGCGATACATGGTCCACCCCTTTGGATGCCAGAATGCTGAGCCAACAGCCTCTTCTTGAAAATGAAATAAACCCATCTCCCGGCCAAGGCGTCGATGATCACGTTTTTCCGCTTCCTCAAGCTGTTGCAAATAAGCCCCTAGTTCTTTGGGATCGCGCCAAGCAGTTCCATAAATTCTCTGAAGCATATTGTTACGGGCATCGCCCCTCCAATATGCACCGGCCAACTTTAGAAGCTTAAAACCCTTTCCCACATGCCCCGTCGATGGCAGATGCGGGCCACGACAAAGGTCAAACCAATCACCCTGACGATAAACCGACACATCTTCATCAATTGGCAGACCTTCGATCAATTCCGCTTTGTATTTTTCGCCCATATTAGAAAACGTCTTAACAGCCTCATCGCGATCCCATACCTCACGGATAAACGGTTCATCAGCATCGATGATCCCCATCATGCAATCTTCTATTTTTTCTAAATCCTCAGGCGTGAAGGCCTCTTCACGGGCAAAATCATAATAGAAGCCATTTTCAATCGAGGGCCCGATCGTCACCTGAGTTCCAGGAAAAAGCTGTTGAACTGCCTGCGCCATTACGTGGGCTGCGTCATGCCTTATTAAATCGAGGGCTAGTTCATCTTTTCGGGTAATAATACTAACCGCTGCATTAAAATTTATTTCTCTACTCAGATCCCAAATTGTACCGTCAACCAAAACAGCGATCGCCGCCTTCGCAAGCCCTGGTCCAATATCAGTTGCTAAATCTAAACCATTAACAGGGCGATCAAAAGTGCGTACGCTGCCATCTGGTAGAGTCAGCGCCACATCTTTTCTTGATTTTTTGGGAGAATTTATAACCTCCACACTATCTTTCGGATTACTCATCTGGAGCTAGTCATTTGGTATTAATCAAAACGTTTTCTAAAATTAGGATTAAAAATTATTTTATACTAGATTACATCATCAGCCATTTAAACCAATCTTAATGCAGCGGCAACCGCTTCTACTGAAAGTTCCGCCAAATTTTCTTGACGCAACAAGCTAACGCCCTCACCTCTGGGTGCCGTCAATGCAGGATTTGATTCAGCCGAAAACAATACAACTGTGCGACAACCAGTAGCAGCAACCATATGAATTGGCCCTGTATCATTGCCAACGGCAAAAACAGCCTCTCGTCCCAGTACAGCCAAATCATCTAACTTGGTTTTACCACAAAGATTAATCGCACCTGGGCACTTTGACTTAATTTTAATCCCCAGCAAGTTTTCTGAAACTGATCCTATTACGACAGGTTGGAAACCCTTACCGATAGCTTTGCTAGCAATCTCTGCATAAAAATCAACCGGCCATCGTTTAGCTAAGCGATGTGCTGAACCACCGGGGATTAAAAGAAAAAATTTATTATTTATACCAAACCTACTTATATCGGAACTGACCCAAGACAAATCAGCGGACGGAACTGAAGAAATACCCGCAATGGCAAGTTGTTCTCTCTGGCGTTCTATGGAATGCATAAAATTCCGTTTAGGGTTATTGTGTGGATAAGAACATCCTCGAGCAATGCCTGACCATTCTGGTCGACCCTGTCGGCTAAACAACCTAAAATACCAACTACTTCTATCTGAAGTCTGCAAATCGTAGACCCTTGTAAATTTTGCCTCGCGTAATTTAGATTTTAGTTTGAGCCATTCGGCTATTTTCCAAAAACCGGGTCTGTTATCCGTCCAGATTTCATTAAAATATCCACTCGATTGGAGGAAGTGTTTGAAAGTTTTAGTAGTCAACAATACTATATGTGCTTTAGGGTGGTGCTTACGAATTGCCTCAAATGGTCCAAGTGCTAAAACTACATCACCAAGTGCACCAAGTTTTATTACCAGAATTCTTTGATGTTTATTGGTAACCATATGAAATTTAATCCATTAAAACTTCCTGATAAACTGCCATCGTTCTCTGTCTCAATAAATCCTTCGTAAAGTTCTGGCGGACATTTTCTATAGCGCGTTTTGCAATAAGATTACGAGCCTTTGAGTCTATTACTAAAGCATCACGCAACACATCAGCTAATTCATTTGCATTATTAGGGGTTACTAACCACCCCGTTTCACCATGAGTAATTATTTCCCTAGCAGCCCCATGATCAGAAGCAATTATAGGACGTCCCATTGCTTGTGCCTCAACAATTACCCTCCCAAATGCTTCAGCTTCCGTCGACGCAGAAACAACTACATCTGCCAACATAAATGCTGCAGGCATGTCTCTACAATTTCCAGTAAATTGCACTATCGGTTCCAAACCAAATCTATTAATAGTTTTATACAATTCGCGAACATACCGACGCTTACCCTGATGACCACCGACTATAACACAGCGGAGATTTTCATACTCCTTTAACCTCCCCAATGCTTCTAGCAAGACTAGGTGACCTTTCCAACGCGTCAAGCGTCCGGGCAACATAACAATTTTAGCATCGTCCGGTATTCTCCATGATTCTGCTAATTGAATTACCCTCTCAGGGCTCACTGCGACAGGGTCGAATAAATCTATATCCGCACTTCGGGGAATGACTCTTATGTTATCGGTATCTGTCTCATATTTTTCACAAATCTGTTGTCTTATAAATTCAGAAATTGCAATAACGCGATCACCACGAGCCATAACAGAGTTATAGTATCTTTTTATGGAATTTCTTGCGCTATAATTACCATGAAAAGTTGTAATAAATTTTATCTGCGTCCTACCAGCAGCAATTAGTCCACTCCAAGCGGGCAAACGACTGCGAGCATGCAAAATATCGACTTGGTGCTCTCTGATTAGTCTAACTAAACGATTAACATTTAAGTAAGCCGTCAATGGATTTTTCTTACCTATCGGCAGATCTATATGCAAACCGCCAGCGCGAGTTATCTCATGGGCCATTGGACCACCGTTAGAAACAACAATAGCCTTCCATCCAGCATCTGTTAAAGCTTGTGTAACATCGACGGTACCTCTTTCTACACCTCCGGTCACTAAAGAAGGCAAAATCTGCATAACGACCGGACAAGCTTTTTTGTGAGGTTTTTCAGTGCTAATATTTTTAAAAGTAGAGTTCATAACTTTGACTTACTGCCAGATTAATAGGTTTTGCAATGACTAATATTCCAAAATTTTTAAATTGCAGGAATGGTTCTACCATTGCCTATCACAAAATTGTGGGAAAAGAACCTAACATTGTATTCCTTGGAGGATACATGTCTGATATGGATGGCACTAAGGCAATTTCTTTTCAAAACCATTGCCAAAGTCATGGCCTTTCATATTTACGCTTTGATTACAGTGGACATGGCCGTTCGTCTGGAGAATTCATAAAGGGTACTATAAAACAGTGGTCTGATGATACCATTTGCGTTATCGATCAACTAACTCAAGGACCCCTAATTCTTGTTGGCTCTTCAATGGGTGGCTGGATAATGATGCTAGCCGCACTCGCCCGGCCCGAACGAATCAGGGGGCTTATTGGCATAGCCGCTGCACCAGACTTCACAGAACAACTTATGTGGAATCGTTTTCCTGCAAAAATAAAACAAACCTTATTACGTGAAAAAATTTATTATCAACCAACAGAATACAGCGACAAACCTTACCCAATCACCCTTAATCTCATTGAGGATGCTAGACAGAACCTTATACTTGACAAACCAATTCCAATAAAATGTCCCGTACATCTTTTTCAAGGCCAAAAGGATAATACTGTGCCTTGGCAACACGCGATGCAAATTTCAAAATCAATTCCCACCAACAATGTAACCATAACCTTTATCAAAAATGGTGATCATCGTTTATCACGTGAAAAAGATCTGCGTAGAATTTTTGATGCTATAATCAAAATGTCAAATTAAGAATTAGAATTTTGTGTTAAAATTGCACTCAGTCCTTCGCGATAATTGGGGTAGATAAAACTTACACCAAGTTCTGATTTAACAAGAGAATTATCAACCCTTCTAAATTCTGAATAAAAACTTCGAACCATTGAGCTAACTGACCCATCATCAAAAGGGATAGAAGGTGGTGGTTGCATATTCATTAATTGGGCTGCGTATTTGACTACATCGGAGCTCATTGCTGGTTCTTCATCACAAATATTATAAACAGCTCCAGGTCGCGGTTTTTGCATAGAGGCCTCCAAGACTGCGACTATGTCATCCACATGCACTCTAGAAAAAAGATGTCCAGCTTTTATTATTAATCTCGCTGTCCCATTATGAACCTTGTCAATCGCACTTCGACCCGGCCCATATATTCCGGCTAACCGAAATATATGCATCGGCAGCTTTTTTTTCACACTTAATATAGTCCACAACCGTTCTGCATTAACACGCCTCAACCCCTGTTTTGTTTTTGCAAGCAAGGGCGCACTTTCATCAACAATTTCACCTTTGGTATCACCGTAAACACCAGTTGATGACAAATAGCCAATCCATTTGAGGTCTTTGATAGTACTTATTTCATTTTGGTGTAAATTATAAACCGGATCACCATCTTCGCCTGGTGGAACGGACAGCAAAACATGAGTAGAATTTTGTAAATCAGATAATTCCTCTAGAGGATTTGAACCATCGAAAAGCTGGAGATTAATATTATGAAGTTTTAATAACTTCATTTTATTCTTTGAACGCGCCGTAGCGGAAATCACCCATCCTTTTTGGCTTAACTTTTGAGCCAAATGCTGAGCGGAAAAACCGAAACCGAAACAAAACAAATGAGACATAATTTGATAAAATAAGCGAATTTTTTAAATTTGTATGCGGGGAATATGCAACTACACCTGAAAATTTACTTAGCTACCGTTTCAACAAGTTATTTACCAAATATAATTAAGTCCATTAAAATAGATATAAAACAGTACTAATGTCCATTTGGGCCACTTAAAGAGGAAAACAATATGAAAGGCATTACATTTTTAGGGGACCACCAAGTTGAGTTGAGGGAATTTGCTGATCCTACGCCTGGTCCACGCGATGTGATATTAGAAATTAAGGCCTCGGGCATGTGCGGCACAGACTTACATGCATACAGACGGCAATTCACCGGTACTGAATATTTTATTGCTGGTCATGAGCCCTGCGGAATTGTTGTTGAATTAGGTGCGCACGTTACAAAGAAAGAAGCACGAAAAGGAATGCGTGTGATGGTGCATCATTATGACGGTTGTGGAAACTGTCGACATTGCAAATCTGGTTGGTCTCAACTCTGTGATGAGGGACCAATTGTCTATGGCTCTGGGCAGGGGCATGGTGCACATGCACGCTATATGTGTGTAGCATCACATACTTTAATACCCTTGCCAGATGATCTTTCCTTCATGACCGGAGCAGCCATTTCTTGTGGCACCGGAACGGCCTACGGGGCTTTGAAAAGGATAGGACTTGAAGGAGATGAGACTGTTGCTATCTTCGGACAGGGTCCAGTTGGACTATCAACTACACAGTTTAGCGCCGAAATGGGAGCACGTGTTATTGCTATCGAAACCTCACAAGAACGCAGGTCCTTAGCACTAGAGAAAGGTGCTTACGCTGCAATAGACCCAGAAGAAATTGATCCCGTAAAAGCGATCCATGATCTCACGCATGGTGAAGGTGCTCATAAGACCATTGAAACCGCCGGTGTTAAACAAGCGCGCATTGCATCGGTAAAGGGGACAAGAAAATGGGGTACTGCTTGTTTCATCGCTGGCGGAGGAGATCTAACTGTGGAAGTAGGACCTGACCTGACCTTTCGGCAGATTTCCCTAGTTGGACACTGGACATTTTCAAAAAATGGTCAGGCTGATTGTGCGCGTTTTGTATCAGATCGCAAAATCGATGTTGACGGTATATTCACGCATCGATTTAAGCTGGCACAGGCTGATGAGGCTTACAAACTTTTAAACGAGCAGAAGACTGGAAAAGGAGTGTTTTTACCTAGTTAACATCATGGATTATATGAAGATGCCGCGTAAAATCACTACTATCTCATTTAACTAGATTGTGCATAGATAAAAACTAAAAATCTAGATCTGCATAATGTTTAGGGGGTGGCTCACCAGGCAGGTGATCAGCAAGAATTGGTCGCATGGATGGGCGAGATTTCATGCGTACATACCACTCTTTGGCTCTTTCATTTTCACCCCAAGGTACATCATCCAAATAATCCAAACAGGATAGATGTGCTGCAGCTGCAATATCAGCTAGTGACATATCGTTCCCCGCCAACCAATTTCTTCGCTCACATAACCATGCTATATATTCAAGGTGATAAGATAAGTTTTTTTTACCCGCCCTAATAGCAGCTCCATCGGGCGCACCACGGCGTAAAAATCGCTTCATAATTTTTTCACCGACCAGATTCTCACTGACCTCTTCGTTGAATTTCCGATCAAACCAGGAAACTAATCGCCTTACCTCAGCCCTTTCTAGTGGAGAAGCGCCTAACAAACTTGGCAATGGTGCAACTTCTTCAAGATATTCACAAATAGCTATAGAACCGCAAATTGCTTGGCCATTCTCTTCAACCAACACCGGGACATCTCCGGCAGGATTTAAAGCTAAAAACTCAGGACGCCTATCCCATAAATTTTCAGTCTTAAACTCCGCGTCAATTCCTTTTTCCGAAAGTACAATTCTAACCTTACGGCAGGATGGAGATAACCATAGATGATATAAAACACGCATATTAAAAGTCTAAATGATTTTGGTATTTAATGACAGTGCTACCATTGCGATAAATCAAGAGCCGGCTTAGCATGTTATTTCTGAAAATTATAACTTTATCAATTGGCAATTAACATGGCACCCGAGCTAACGTTGGCACTTGAACGATACGATCGGCATATTCCATTTTTTATGGATATGATTGAACAACCAAAAGAATTCAAAATTAAGGCATTAGAAGTGGGGATGGCACCGCCAAGACGTGAGGGGATTGACCGGCATCGGCGTTTTTATGAAGACGAAGAATTTGATATTTGTGAAATGTCTTTGTCTTCATATCTTACATCAAAAGAAACATCGCTGTCATATAGCGCGATACCGGTATTTCCACGCCGTTTATTCAGTCAAAATCATATTTTTATTAGTTCTGCAGCTAAAATTTCAAAGCCAACCGACCTAATTGGTAAAAAGGCAATTTGCCGTAGCTTTCAAACTACTATGTCGGTTTTAGCCAAAGGTGATCTCTTTTTTGAATATGGTGTGCCATGGCGAGAACTCGACTGGCATACAATGAGCCCCGAACTTGTATCCTTCCAAGGGCACGAGGAAGTAAAATTATCAATTATTGACGAACCGACTGCTCCAGAAAGACTAATAGCAGGTGAATTTGCCATGATGATTCATCCACACCCGCCCCCAAAGTTACTGCAGGGTTTACGTATCGGAAAGGTTCATCGTTTATGGCCGGATGTTCGAAAAGAATGTGTTCACTATTTCCACAAATATGGCGACTATCCTATAATGCATCTACTTGTCTTCAAAAAGACCCTTGCAGATTTATATCCTGAGTTGCCAAAGACTTTAATGGTGATGTGGAAAAACGCGAAAGAGCAGGCCGCAGAATTCTATGATGATCCAGGTTATTCTGAGGTAGCTTTTGCCAGAAATGCTCTCGAAGAAGAACAAGAATTATTCGGATGTGACCCATGGCCTACAGGGCTAATGGCTAATAAAAATAACATAGAGAGGTTTATGAACTATTTAGTTGATCAAACCTTGCTAAATGCGCCTATTCCTATGGAACAAATATTTCATTCTTCAATCTTGGATAGTTAAACTAGGAGAAGTTAAAGAATGCCAAATTACTCTGTACCCGCTTTTACAGCTTTTATAAAAAATCTTCGCACACATTTTTCTAAAGAATATCAAGAAACAAAGCATTGGGAAGGGGTCCGCCGAATACTCCAAACATTATGCGCCGATGAGGCAATGCGTGCAAAATCGAGAGAATGGATTGCAAAACGCGGAGTTGAATTGGAATTGTACCACGATTCAGACTATAAGTTTTTTGTTGGAGCTTTAATTCGAGAACCTCAACACCGAGCAAATGTGCATGATCATGCACATACATGGACAATTTATGGGGTACTTGAAGGTAAAGAACAAACCCACGTATACGAACGATTAGATGATGGAGGTACTGTTGGAAAAGCTGAATTAAAGCTAGTCGCAAAAAGTGCGGCGCCCTCTGGCCATGTAGACATTGTGCCGCCTTGGGTCCCTCATTCAGAATGGGGAATGGGTGAACGCTCAGTTGCAATCACCGTCAGAAGCCAACGCCCCGGTGATTATGCTCAAAATCGCTTTAACTTAAAGACTGGCGAGACAAATAATAGCCATAGGGGCCTTAAACTCATCCCAACAACTGTATAATTGAAAAAGCTGATGCCCTGAAAGGACAAAAATACTCAAGCCAATCTGTCTATATCTTCAGAATGACTTTGTACTGGATGTGAGAGCTTATCTATCATCTCTTTTGGTATAATCTGCCAAAAGCGAGGTAATTCTCTTTCCCAATCAACAAGCAAACGTTCTGCAAAACGCGATTGGGTCTCTTGCCAATGCTCTGCAACCAGGCTTCGTAGAACTTCCTCCCAATGGGATAGCTCAATGCGGTAACGAAAAACAGTATCTGGATTAATATGTCCAGCGAGACTGGCGTCAGTATCATAAACGAACGCCATACCCCCTGTCATACCCGCCGCGAAATTATCTCCAACTGGACCCAAAATAGCTATCGTTCCGCCGGTCATATACTCGCACCCATTAGCCCCACACCCCTCAACAACGGCATCCGCACCAGAGTTGCGTACCGCAAATCTTTCACCGGTTTGTCCTGCAGCAAATAATTTCCCAGCGGTTGCACCATACAAGACGGTATTTCCGATAATCGTATTTTCGTTTGTCACTAATGGACTTGCGGTTACCGGTTTTACGCTTATAGTCCCTCCTGAAAGGCCCTTTCCGACGTAATCATTAGCGTCACCTAAAACCTGAAGTTTCAAACCCTGCACAGCAAAAGCCCCTAATGACTGGCCAGCAGAGCCACGCAAACGCACAGTAATATGCCCCGGCTGTAATCCCTCCATACCAAAACGACGCGTAATAGCCGACGAAATCCGCGTACCGATAGCCCGCTGGGTATTACGTATATTGTAAGCAAGCTGCATCTTCTCCCCGCCTTCCAATGCCGGGGCCGCATCCTTGATCATTTGGGCATCAAGAGAATTGGGCACTTCATTGCGCATACCGCGTGTTTCTGAGCGATTGATGCCGCCTGGATCTGCTTGCACCAAAAGGGGGTTGAGATCAAGGTCATCAAGATGCGGATTACCCCGACGAACTTGCGTCAACAAGTCAGTGCGGCCAATTATTTCATCAAGTGTCCGAAAGCCAAGAAAAGCCAAAATTTCTCTGACTTCCTCAGCAATAAAACTGAATAAGTTCACCACTTTCTCCGGAGTGCCTGTAAATTTCTTACGCAAGGCATCGTCTTGTGTGCAAACGCCAACCGGGCAAGTATTAGAGTGACATTGACGTACCATAATACAGCCCATAGCAACCAAGGACATGGTACCAATACCGAATTCATCTGCGCCAAGAAGTGCTGCTATCACAACATCACGACCAATTTTGATCCCACCATCTGCTCGCAATAGCACGTTATCCCTTAATCCATTGAGAGTAAGAACCTGATGAACTTCGGCTAGACCCATTTCCCAAGGCAGTCCAGCATATTTAATTGATGTCTGTGGGCTTGCCCCTGTACCACCTGAATGGCCAGAGATTAAAATTACGTCCGCCTTAGCCTTAGCAACGCCCGCTGCGATGGTGCCAATACCTGATTGTGCAACAAGTTTAACACAAACTTGAGCATCAGGGTTTATTTGCTTTAAGTCATAGATTAACTGTGAAAGATCCTCTATCGAATAAATATCATGATGAGGTGGTGGGGATATTAACGTGACACCCGGCGTGGAATGCCTCAATCGTGCAATCATACCAGACACCTTCATGCCAGGCAGTTGACCTCCTTCACCCGGTTTTGCTCCTTGCGCTATTTTAATTTCTATTTCCCGGCAATTATTAAGATACTCGGCGGTCACACCAAAGCGACCCGAAGCGATCTGTTTAATTGCAGAAGATGCATTATCACCATTAGGTTGTGGTTTAAAACGCGCTGGGTCTTCACCACCTTCTCCAGAATCCGACTTCGCCCCTATTCGGTTCATTGCTATAGACAATGTCGAATGTGCCTCTGGACCAAGAGCTCCAAGTGAGATGCCCGGAGCCACCAACCGCTTCCGTAACTCTGTAATTGATTCCACCTCTTCCAAGTCCACACTTTCACCACTAGGCGAAAATTCCATAAGATCGCGAAGACTTATGGGAGATTGTCTCTGAACACCATCAGAATATTTTTTAAAGCCTGCATATGAATCATTGTTACAAGCGTTCTGCAACATATGTATCATCTCGCCTTGGAATGCATGAGCTTCTCCGGTTCTACGATATCGATACAAACCACCAATAGGTAAGGTCGTAACTTCCTCGGAGAAAGCTCTACGATGCAGGCGAATAGAGTTGTGTTGAATACCGGATAGACCAATTCCTGATATTCGAGACGTCATACCAGGAAAATATTCCGAAACTAAGGTACGACTAAGACCAATTACTTCAAATTTATGTGCGCCCCTATAGGAAGAGATAACAGAAATACCCATTTTGGACATAATTTTCAGAAGGCCCTGATTTACGGCTTCGCAATATCTTCGAACGCAATCCGTCAATGAAAGTTCACCAAAAAGTCCTCTGCGATGTCGGTCCGCTATAGCTTCCTGGGTTAAATAAGCGTTTACCGTGGTAGCCCCTAATCCAATCAAAACAGCAAAATATTGTGTATCAAGACATTCACCAGAACGTACGTTAATAGATGTAAATGTCCTTAGTGACTCTCGAATTAAATGGCTATGGACGCCGCTTGTTGCCAAGATCATCGGAATAGGAGTTTTTTCGGCATTCAAAGACTTATCAGATAAAATAACATGGATAGCACCTCCGCGTACGGCATTTTCCGCTTCACTGCATATTCGATCCATGGCATCTCGCAGTGCATTCTCTCCACCATTGGAATCGAATGTGCAGTCTATCTCAAATGCAGTGGAACCCATATGTTTAGTAAGAGCGTCGAATTCCGAATTTGTGAGCACAGGTGAACTGAGTTGCATCAAATTGGTTTGAGCCGAATCCATTTCAAGAATATTACCAAGATTACCTAATCTCGTATTCAAGGTCATAACACGATATTCCCTAAGACTATCGATAGGGGGATTTGTTACTTGGCTAAAGGATTGTCGAAAAAAATGATGAAGCCCGCGATAATGTTCTGAAAGAACGGCTATCGGAGTATCATCACCCATCGATCCTGTCGCTTCTTTAGCATCCTCGACCATTGGTTGAACCAGAAGCTCTAGTTCTTCTAACGTGTGGCCCGCGCAGAGTTGACGACGGCGCAATTCATTTTTATCAAATTCTGCAATTTCATCAATTTCGGATCTAATAACTTTATCGAGCTGCGTAATATTTTTAATCCATTCTACAAATGGTGCCTCTGCAGTTAATAATTCACGTAATTCCTTATCGTGATAAAAACGACCTTCATCTAATTTAACTGCAATCGTTTGGCCTGGCCCAACACGCCCCTTTTCAATTATTTTTGATTCATCCATGGCCACCATGCCAGTTTCAGAACCAACAACCAGAAGGCCATCTTCACGAAGAGAATATCTCAATGGCCTTAAGCCATTTCGATCCATTCCTGCTACTACCCATTTACCATCAGTGGCGCAAATTGCAGCTGGACCGTCCCACGGTTCAATTACACAATTACAGTAATTGAAAAATGCAGCATGATTTTCTGGTATATTAGGTTTTGCAGACCAAGCATCTGGGATCATCATCATTTTAACTAATGGTGCTGATCTCCCACCGCGCGCCAAAAGTTCATAGGCAGCATCTAATGCGGCAGAATCCGAACTCCCCGGTTGGATTACTGGTTTAATATCTTCTATTGCTTCACCAAAAAGATTTGATTCGAGGCGAGTCTCATGACTTTTCATCCAATTAATATTACCAGATAAGGTATTGATTTCCCCATTATGTGCTAACATCCGGAATGGCTGAGCTAGTTTCCAGGTTGGAAAGGTATTTGTAGAATAGCGTTGATGATAAATCGCAAAGCGAGACTCAAATCTTTCATCTAAAAGATCAGGATAAAACTCCGTAACCTGTTCAGCTAAAAACATTCCTTTGTAAATTACCGAGCGGCAACTAAGCGAACAGATATAAAAATCGGGTATATTTTCTTGAATGACTTGATTTTCTATTCGCCGCCTAATTACATATAAATCTCGTTCAAAATTTTCATCAGACTTTTCGGATCGACTAGCAATCATAATTTGTTCAATTTCCGGGCGGGTAGCGTTTGCTTTTTCGCCAATAACCTCCACGTTAAGTGGCACCTGTCGCCATCCATAAATAGAATACCCAAATTGCAATATTTGTGCTTCGACTATACTGCGACAACGTTCTTGACCTGCTAGATCTGTACGTGGCAGGAATATCATTCCTACCGCGATTGGGCCGGGGCCCGGAGTATGACCGGTACGAATTGTGTGTTCGTGAAAAAAGTCCTGTGGTATTTCAACATGGATACCCGCACCATCCCCGGTTTTACCATCAGCATCAACAGCGCCACGGTGCCAGAGCGCCTTTAATGCAGAAATTCCCGCCTCTACTACCTCTCTGCGTCTTTTACCATCAACGGAGACCACCATTCCAACACCGCAAGCATCATGTTCATGTGCAGGATCATACAAACCAGTGTGGTGTAACCTTTCCTTTTCCAACTTCCATTTTGATATTTTCTGTTCCCCGAGATTTTTTTTCTTAACGGTCATGCGGCGGCCTCTGAATCTATAGGACGTCGTACTTTAAGATAGTTATCCATCGAAGCTGCCGCGTCACGTCCATCGCGAATAGCCCAAACAACTAACGAAGCACCGCGAACGATATCGCCAGCTGCAAAAACGCCATCAAGATTAGTCATTTTATTTCGAAAATTAATTTTAAGAGTTCCCCACCGCGTTACCCCCAGCTCCGGCACATCAAACATTTTAGGAAGCTCCTCAGGATCAAAACCCAAAGCCTTAATGATTAAATCACCATCCACATTAAAACTTGAGCCTTCGATAACTTCAGGTGTCTGCCGTCCTGAAGAATCAGCAACGCCCAAATGTATACGTGCGGCACGAACTGATGAAACTGCCGTATCACCGAGAAAAGCCTCTGGTTGCGCGTGAAACTTGAATTGAACACCCTCCTCTTCTGCATATTGAACTTCCCGACGTGAACCCGGCATATTTGCTTTATCACGGCGATACAAACAAATTACCGATTCGGCCTGTTGACGGACGGCTGTCCTGACGCAATCCATGGCTGTATCACCAGCTCCGAGAACAACAACACGCTTTCCAAATGAATTGAGTTTACCATTCTCAAAATCTGGTACATTTTCACCTAAACTTTTGCGATTTGACGCTATAAGAAAATCAAGTGCTGGAACAATATTTTGCAGTCCGATGCCAGGGGCTTGGATGTCACGGGCTTTATAAACACCCGTTGCAATAAGCACCGCATCATGCCTATCCCTAATTTCTTGGAAGCTTATATCGCGGCCTACATCCGTATTATAATGAATTTTAACCCCGGCATCTTCTAAAAGATTAACTCGCCTTGTAACGATAGATTTATCTAGCTTGAAATTTGGTATACCATAAACCAATAAACCGCCACCTCTATCGTACCGGTCATAAATATTTACCTGATAGCCCTTTCTTCGTAAAACATCCGCCGCTGATAGTGCTGCAGGCCCTGCCCCAACAATACCTATTGACTGTTTATGTTCTCGGATTGGTTTAGGTGGTTTAACCCAACCATTTTCAAACGCTACTTCTGTTATATGGCTTTCCACTGCACCTATGGTAACCGTGCCATGTCCAGCCTGCTCAATAACGCAGTTTCCCTCGCATAGACGATCCTGCGGACAAATTCGACCACAAATTTCAGGAAAAGTATTTGTTGCTGAAGAAAGCTCATATGCTTCTTCCATCCGATCCTGCGCTGTTAGCATTAGCCAGTCTGGTATATTGTTGTGAAGTGGACAATGGACTTGGCAAAAGGGAATACCGCATTGCGAACACCGACTGGCCTGTCGCTCTGCCTGATCAGATTCAAAACGATCATAAATTTCTTCGAAATCCATCTTCCTTTCATTGGAATCCCTTTTCTTGGGTGTTTTTCGATCTAAATCTGTAAATTTTAGCATAACTAATGTTTAACTCTTTTGATCATCAGCAAATTGTTTTCCCAATTTAAAGCCCTAGATCTGTAGCTTAAGTTTGTTATTTGACATCGAAATTTTCTTAAGGAATCAAAAAGGGAGTTGGTATATAAAGTAAAATTCATGTGTTGGCGAGAAAAAAATATATGAAAGGTCAATATTAGTTACCTATTTTTCGTTGTTATAGGGCCATAATTTTTTGATTAAATTGAATTAATGACATTCTTGATATATTTTAGGTCCGTTTTGGGACTATTTAACGGTATTTTCACCAATGTAATTGGCTGTATATTGTATTATTGAATTTTTAAGGAATTGGGTTTTTGAATTTAATACAAACTACGACTCTGGCCTTTCTGCAGGGACTAACAGAATTCTTACCGATAAGTTCATCAGGTCACCTAATTCTTGCCCCAATATTTTTAGGATGGAGAGACCAGGGACTTATCATTGATGTCGCAGTGCACGTCGGTACTTTGGGCGCCGTGATTATATATTTAAGGCATGAAATATGGCGAATAATAGTTAGTATAGCAAATATTAGAAAAAATCATTTAGATGATGAAGCAAAATTAGCGTATTTATTGCTAATAGCTAGCCTTCCTGTCTTCATTGTCGGATTTATTGTAAAAATTTATATTGGTGTGGGGATTAGGATACCTCTCATTATAGGTTGGTCTTTCATCATTGGTGGGATTCTTCTTTACCTCTCCGATTTAATAGGGAAGACAAAAAAAAATCTTGCGAATTTTAGAATCGTTGACGCGATCTTAATCGGCCTTGCGCAAGCTTTTGCTATTATCCCTGGAGCCAGTCGCGCGGGAACAACCATTACAATGGCCCGCTTTTTAGGCTACAAGAGAGATGAGGCAGCCAGGATTGCATTGCTTTTATCTATACCGGCTATCTTAGGTGCTGGCGTTGTTTTGGGTATTGAAATTATTGAAAGTGCTAGCCCTCTTCTTGTTTATCATGTATTTTGGGGAACTTTTGTAGCATTTATTACAGCTATATTTGCTATCTCGATAATGATGAGTTGGCTAAAACAAAACGACTATACCCCTTTTGTCATTTATCGAATATTCTTAGGTATAGTGATCCTTTGGTTTGCCGCCTGATAACTCTATAAGGAGCGAGTTGTATTACTCCTAAATTTTGCCGGACGATATCGAGCTAAGTAACCCGGTAATACAGCCTGAAGCGGCGTTGGAACAATTCCTAAATCTTCTAATTTCAGGGAAGTTATACCAACGATATTATCGATTTTAAGTAGTTGGACTTGATCTCGTGTGAGCAATGGATTAGGAAGAAAAAAAGGTATTCGTAAATACTCCAAAAAGAACGCTTTTAGAGATGCGACCCAAAATGGCAAAGGCATCAGCAAACGCTTTCTCTTGGTTTCAATCAACATCATTTCCATCAGCTCTTGAAATGAATGAACTGCTGGACCTCCAATTTCATAACAGGAACTAACCGTCATTTTATCATGCAAACAGGCTACTACCGCCTTAGCAATATCTCCGACATAGACTGGTTGAAACTTTGTCTGAGCACCCACCAACGGCAATATAGGTAATAATCTTGCCATTGATGCAAATCGGTTAAAAAAATTATCTTCAGAACCAAAAACGAGTGATGGTCGCAGAATTGTAGCTTCTTGAAATATTTCTGAAACAGCGTCTTCACCATTTTTTTTACTGCGAGCATATTCAGATTTTGAATTATTGTCTGCCCCTATGGCAGAAAAATGAATAAACCTTTTCACTCCCGCATCATGTGCCTCTTGTGCCAAAGAACGTGCTCCATCAACATGAATTGAATGAAAATTTTGTACCCCCCGCTTAAATAAAACGCCAACTAGGTTTATCACAACATCGCTGCCCTCAATGGCGGTAGCAATTGATAATTTATTGCGAATATTTGCGGCTACTGGAACAACCTGCCCTACATCGCCCATCGGTTTGCATCGCAAGGCCTCTTCAGGGCGCCGACATACTACTCTTATTTGAAGTCCTTCTTGGGCCAGAGAACGTACAATGTATCTACCCAGAAACCCCGTTCCACCAAACACTGTTACAACATTGTGTTTCACTATTTCGTCTCCCTTGATGGCAAATTGAGTATCAAAACGTCAACTTTATAAATGGTTATCCTCTATATATCCTTGATAAGCAATTTGCCAAAGTCTAATTAAAAATCGTTTAATTTTGTTGACAGAACACAAACCTTTGCCTTACCCCACTCTAATAAGTGCCCAGGTGGCGGAACTGGTAGACGCGCAGGTTTCAGGTACCTGTGGCCAATAGGCCGTGGAAGTTCGAGTCTTCTCCTGGGCACCAACAAAATAGTCACCTCTTCTATTGAGGGAATGCGCAGGGATCAAGGTTATTAACAATGGATTACCTGCATGCACTCCATAAAATTCGTGAGGCTGGCTAACTTGCCGAAACTCCTTTTGGTCCAATTCCAACACAAGGAGTTTATAAAATGGGTACAATCAGAAAAAGAAGAAACAAAAATACAATCCGATATCAAGCAGTAGTCCGTTTAAAAAATCACCCAACAATCTCTAAAACTTTCCATCGCAAATCTCATGCAAACCAATGGATAAAAGAAAAAGAAATACAAATTGAAAATGGTGTTTTGAATTATTCAACTGCATCATCCAAACAGACTTTAGGAAATGTGCTAACACGCTATCTGAAAGAAATTACGCCAAGAAAAAAATCTCCCGAAATAGAAACAATAAAAATAAAACGACTCATGACAGAGCCTGTAGCGAAAATCCAATTTAGTAATTTAAAACCAGAGCACATAATTGAGTTTAGAAACAACAGACTGAAAAAAGTTTCAGGTGGCACAACACTAAAGGATTTATCTCTTCTCAGTCATGCCATTGAAATAGGTATTAAAGAATGGGGTTTACACCTGAGTAGAAACCCCGTGAGACAAATCAAAAAGCCTAAGCAAAATCCACCTAGGGACAGACGATTCAAGACTGGGGAAGAAGATTGCATTTTGTTGGCCTGTAATGCGTCACAAAATCCCTACTTCAAATCTTTGGTTATCTTAGCCATTGAAACAGCAATGCGTCGTGGTGAGTTATTGTCTTTGGAATGGGAGAATATAAATCTAGATTCCCTTATTGCTTATCTTCCAACGACCAAAAATGGAGACAGTCGTACCGTTCCTCTTTCAACAAGGGCGATAGAAATTTTAAATAATATTCCTGTCCATATTTCAGGAAAGGTATTTCCAATCTCAGAGACGGCATTAAGGGGCCAATGGAGAAGAACTATCAAGAAAGCAGGGATAAAAAATCTAAGACTTCATGACCTGAGACATGAAGCAACATCAAGGTTCTTTGAGAAGAGATTAAACATCATGGAAGTATTAGCTATTAGAGAACACAAAGACCTGAAGATGCTTAAACGATATACGCATCTTAAAGCTGAGGATTTAGCTTTTAAACCGGGGTGATAATATATATACCACTATCATTACTGATGAGTTTTTAGCATCAATTTAAACACCCTCTAGAACAGCCTGTATGGACTCCTGAGAGTCGTATCAAACAGAAGGTTCAGGGACTTCAGTACACTCTGTATGACTCTGTATGACTCGCTATGGGGCTGTATGAGCTACTCTATGGGTGCTTTAGGTAATTGGTAGGTCTGTATTCACAATAGCCATGGAATATGTCAGGGTTTTGGTATGAAAAAACTGACCACCACACTCTGCCTGACTGTTGCCCTGCTATTTGGATATGCGGGGGTGTGTAAGGGGCAATTGCTAAGCGAAACAGACCCAAGGGAAAAATATTTATATGAGCGAGGATGGCAAGTCGGTATAAATAAATTAAACGGACGTACATTTGTCGTCTTAACTGGCCGAGGCGACACTTTGATTGAGGCATTCTGCGATGTAATGTCTGGAACAGCCAATATATATATACAGCCTAAACGTAAAATAAGTTTTAAAAACGAAATAGAGTCCAAAAGCGTAATAAATTTCGTATCTATGTACAAAATAACGGTTCAAGCGGTATCTTCTATGAACGGTGGTTACAAAAGTACGACTTCTATTCAATCACCCGATACGCAAATCTCATGTCTGAAAGGTAGATATTCAAAAATTTCTGTTATTGGTAATTTTTCTGATTTATTTGCAGATTTTGACACCAGAGGTAGTTTGAAAATATTTATCGACCATAAACGAAAGAATATCCGTAATAATAGTAAATCGAGTTTGCAGTTTTATATTGTCTATGCATCACGTCTTAAGCATTGGAATTGATAGAAAAAGAATGTGGGAATTAACTGATGACGACCCCTGATGAGATCATCATCATTGGGTCTACATTCTTAAAATATCTTTAAGAAAGTAATATAAATAATAATAAAAGATAATTTTTATCGGCTATCCTTAAAGCCCTTTGAATTGTATTTTTAATATTAATATTTGAGATTTCTGTTCTTCTATATTTCAGACGGACTTCCCCCTTCGGGAGAGGGGCATCTGAAAAAATAACTAACTTCAGACGGTAGTGACGGCGACCATTAAGGTGAGGCGGGTTGACCTATACTCCTTCTTACCGTGCCGACTAATCTGGACGGATGAAACAAGACTTCACTACAAGCCTTGATCCTTCTTACTGTTGTCTTGTCTACGACAGAGCAGCTCACTTGTATGCTGTGTAATTAATTAGCCTGCGGTGGTGTGTGATCTGTGGAGTTATGGGTCCTTGTTCCCAATCTCTATTTATATACCGCCAGAACATCCTGTTTAGGGATCACTATTTTAGTAATTTCTGTCCCTCTATTATACCACACTTTTGCCTCTGATTTCTGACATCAAGCGTTTCTGCGCCTTACAGAAGGGTGGCATTCTTTAATTTTAATCGTGAGTTTTTTACACCCCATAAGCCGTTGTTCTGACTCATGAATTCAGGATGGCCATCGTTACGTTTTATTTGAGGGTGAAAGTAGCAGCTGGATCTTGATGATCTTGAAGCCTTCAGGGAATGGAAGAACAGAACCTTCAATTATGACTAACAATAATAAATATACACCACTATCATTACTGATGAGTTTTTTATGATGATAGACTCACGTTTCTAGG